>JBHLPW010000049.1:0-38181 GCA_048939015.1 Promethearchaeota archaeon | reverse complement strand
AAATTAGAATCTATTACTTAGCTTGCTATATCACATCCATTACTGCATGGGCTATTACTTTAGTTATTGGCAATATGAATAATCTTGTTATAATAAATGAACGTAGCTGGATTGCTTTAGTATCTTTTACTTTAGCAGCCATAATGGGAGCGTACGCAGCGAGACGTTGGGTTTATCCCAATACAACAGATTTAAAAAAATTGAAAGAACCTAAACACACATTAACTTTACCTAGTGGAAGTGTAAGAGGTTTTCTTATTCTTTGCATGATATTAATGGTTATATCTTATGTTTTTTTTAATATGGATGTACCATTGCATTTCCTTATCGCACTTAATATAATTTTACTCTATTATGAAATCAAACCTGAAGAAGTATTGCCAAAACAATTTGTTGCAGAAATACCAGAAAAATATGGGACAATTGATAGAATTCCAAGAGTAAGTACAACCATTGATAATATTGAAGCGAAACTTGAAATATTGTGTGAAGAGATAGATCAAGAACTTACAAAATGGACAACTAGGATTGAAAAATTAAAAGAAGACATTAACGAGGATGAAAAGAATGCTCAGAATTTAATAGATAAAATTAAAGAAAAGTACGAAGAGAACGAGAATATCAAGACTTTAAAAAAGAATTTAAAAGCATTTTATAAATTTGTAGATAATTTTACTGTTAAAGGTAAAACTATAATAGAACAAATAGGATTGATGATACTACTAGTTTCTATTGGAATTTTTTCGATTTATTATATAGAATCTAGTGGGGATCCATTTAATGCAATAACAATCTCTTTTGCCGCATTTCTAGCTGCTGTCGCAATAGCTTTTGGTTTAAATCTACAAGAGATTTTAGTAAAATATATGGAAACTCCGTTATCTGATGCTTTTACAAATGTAAAAAAAGGAATAAATGAGGTAAGAAATAAAATTAATAATTATATTGATAAAGCTAAGGATGCACTTGAGGGTGTAAGTAAATACCAAAAAAACTTGAAACAAGAGATCGAGAATTTATTAGAAACTTTTAGAAATTCAAATCTATTAATGATTCTTCCAAAAGATATTGTAGCGTGTATTTCAATAAATTTTATAGCATATCTATGTGGTATAGCAGTTTTTATACCAACAGTCTATTTAACTGAATATCTCCTTATAGGAATTGAATTTGTCATCGGTTATTACTTTATGACTAAAAAATAAATCTTAATCTTTTTTTTTATGGATAAACATGAAATCAATATAATTTATATGAAGTACAAATAATAGATATTAATATAATGGAAATCTACAAAGTGGTGTTAAAATGACAGTTTTATACCCCAATTTAAGAGAAATAGAAGTAATAACTCTAAGAGATCTTCAAAAATCATCGAAAGTATACCCACATTTTATTGTGGGGGAAGGATCAATTGTATTTCTAGACATCCGAAAATATCGTCTCAAACAATTACCCCCGTCAATCGTGGATCTTAAGAAATTAGAAAGACTGTATATTTCAAACAGTAATCTCGTAGAATTACCTGAATCTATTGATAAGCTTTCTATTTTGTATAGACTAAATCTTATAAACAATCAGCTTACTACATTACCAGAATCTCTTGGTGACCTTCCAAAATTACGAGAATTACATATTGTAGAACATGATCTCAAGGAACTACCAGAAACTATTGGAAATCTTAATACATTACAAAAACTTGTTATTGAGAGTAATAATCTGTTTTCTTTGCCCGATACGATTCCTAACCTCAAAAATTTAAGATATCTTGATATTAATGCTAAGGAAATCACAGAATTGCCCAAGGATCTTGGAAAACTTCCGAAATTAGAGATTTTATATATTAGAGCAAGTAATATTTCAAAAATACCTGAATTTTTAGAGGAACGTCCCAATTTAATAAGGCTTTATATTGAAAATAGCCCACTTTTAAAACTACCTGACTCAATTGGAAACCTTATCAACTTAAAATATCTTGGCATTTTTAATAGTAAACTCACTGAATTGCCCGAATCTATTTGGCATCTTAATAAATTAAAAAGAATTTACATTGAAAATAATAAAATTAGTACTTTACCTAATTCAATTGGAAATCTTGATAATTTGATCGAGCTTAGTATTAGAGACACAAATCTTTCAATTTTACCAGAAACTATTGGTGATCTCACTAATTTGAAAAAACTTAATCTCGATAAGAATAAACTTAGAAGATTGCCAGAATCGATATCCAAACTTAAATCACTCAAAATATTAAATCTTGAAGATAATAACTTAGAATCTATCCCAAATTCAGTTTATGAAATAAATAAACTTAAGCGACTTAATTTAGAAGGTAATCTAATGCCTCAATCATCTTTAAAAAGTTTAAAGAAAAAATGGGGATGCAATTTGTGTGCATTTAATAAAACGATCGATCTCAGTAAAATTGAAGATAGAAGGATTGCTTTACAAGTTCGAAACTTATGTATTTTTAAAAATAAAGTGAAAAATGAAGTTTGTCGTAATTTTTTGCCAAATGTAAAAGGTATAGCTCCAGAAAAACGGTTGAAATTCCATACCATCAAAAATGAAAGAATTGGAGGTGTAATAGCAGTAATAATTAGTATTATTGCTGTAATGATCAGTTTGATAACGATTATTATCACTTAATACATTGAAAGTAATGAATTGAATTATTTTTTTAACTTTATTTTTTCTTTCTATTTTTCTTTTAACTTTTTAGCGATATTTAGCTACATCATTAATTAAACTATAAGTTGATAATTGCTTATGAACCATAAGTTTTTTACTTATAAGGATTACGACAACCGAAATAATGCTAAACAGAACGATTGTGGAAAATATCAAAATGAATAGAGTAATTAGTGAAGTGTTCCCACCACTACATTCGTTATTTTCAAAAAGATTACCTTCACAAGATTCTTCCTTCCAACATTTATTATTATTCCCAATTAATTTATTTCCCGAAATTGTATTGTAATTACTAAAATGTAACCATATCCCATAGACTTCATTGTAGCTTGCATTGTTTCCCGAAATTATGTTGTAATCACTATTAAGGAGTAAACATATCCCTATAGCATTACTATCTAAATTGTTTCCCATAATGTTGTTATAACGGCTTATCCCTAAATACAATCCACATTCACCATTGTGATTAAATTTGTTTCCCGTAATAGAGTTGTAATCGTTTAAATGTAAATGCATTCCTCTCTCCTCGTTGTTATTTACAGTATTTCCAGAAATAGTGTTGTAATCACAGTCATCACAAAACCATATTCCTTGATAATTATCATTTACGATGTTCCCGGAAATGGTAATATTATCACAATTTCCTATATGTATTCCGATGTAATTAGATGAGCAATTATTATTAATTAATTGGGAATTACTAACATATGATAATCGGATTCCAAATCCTGTAACATGCAGAGATTTATTTCCCGAATTGTAGATTGTACAATTTTCAATCCTAAAGTACACATCTGAATTTTCAATCAGGATGCCAGTTTCCGAACCTCCGGCATCTATTACCAAATCTTCTATGACATAAGGTTCAGAAAATGTTCCATTCCCCGTAGTTATTCCCACACTCTTGGCAGCAGTCCAATTATTATCAATATGAATTTTTCCCGATATTTTCGACATTCTTAATTTTTTGTTGTCGCTATGGTTCGAACTTTTGCTGCTATTACCCATAATAAAACTAAGATTTATGGTAATAATAATTGAGAAAGCGAAAAGAATTCCGAAAGTGATTAAAACAATTGTCTTTCTTCTATTAAATTTCTTCATTTTCTTCGCCAAAAATGCATAAATTGCATTACTTATAATTACATAATAATTATTAACATTTTTGGATGATTAACATGGAATCTCAAATAAAATTTACTCAGCCAATTCCATTCTATAAACCCTTTGCGAGAGAAAGGATCTTCGAAATAATATGCTAAAAATTTTTTAATTTATTTTTTCTTTCTATTTTTCTTTTAGTTTTTAGTAATATTTTTAGCTAATTCGTATCCAGCTATGTTGAATTAAATAGTTTCCTAAAAAATCAAAAAGGAATTATACATGATATGATGAAATTTTTTTTTCAAAAAGGGCTTTTATTTTGGTATGAAAAATTTTATAGGTAAACCCTTCAGGAATTTCTTCTTTAATAATTTTCAATAAGTTCCTAACTTTTTCTTCATCTGGTTTGAAATTGTCGTCAAATTTATGAAAAAATATGGATATTTCAAAATACAGACCAGCTTCCTTTAAAATATTTAGGATTTCTCTTAAGAAAACGACTGATATAAAAAATACATTATCATCTTGGATGTCGATAACATAAATTATCTCACTTGTTTCAGAGATATATTTATTTAGGTTTTTCTTATATTGTTCTCTATATTTCTCTTGTCCTCCAAAATCCCATATATAATATTTGGTGTCTTCATTTTCAAACTCCGAAATCTCAATTCCCCTTGTGGGTGGAAGGGACGTAAAAGATATTAAATCTGTGACATCTTGCATAGAGAGAGCTATAGAGGTTTTACCACTATTTGCAAGACCTAAAATTAGTATTTTTTTTTTATTTTTTAACATACAAAATGATAAGAAAATAAATAATATTTAAAAGCTCACTATTAAATAGATTTAAATAAGTAGAATATTGTTTTTTTCAAAAAATAAATATAAAGTTCTCAAAAATTTAATAGTCGACATATGATAATTGGAAGAAGAATTCTTTTGGTAATTATGATTGCAGGATTATGCTTATCGACCTTGGTTTTTGTTGCTATAATAAACACAATGCTAATATATTCATAGTAAACTTTTAAGAGGATTTAGATATAATGTAAGCAATTAAAAAAAAAAGTTAGTGAGTTTTTAAAAACATTAAATAGACATTTTAATCAGGAACTTTAAGCCCTAAAATTGCCATAGCTTCGACAAGTGAGGATAAAACTTCGATCTCATATTTGTATCCTTCCATATTTTCAGCGAAAAATATTAGTTGTTTATTCGCTTGAGCTAAATATTCTTTGAGTTTTCCTTCTTTAATTTCATCCGCGATGTAAACTTTATATCCTTCTTTGGTTGCAGTGACTGCATTATTCAAGAGGCTTTTCGCGAGGGATCTATCATCTGGGAATTTTTTCAGGGCTTCCAAGAACAATTTTCCTGCCTGTGAGGCTTTTGCATGGGGAATCCATACAGTAGTCATAACTATTACCACAAATATCACCTTATTTTATTTTTCAGACTTTCAATTTAATTGGAATCGTATTTTAGTTGACTTTACAAAAAAGTCTAATTATACAATTATGATTAGTTTTTATAAAAACTTTTCGCCCAAATTAATTAAAATAATATTATAACTTATTTTTTCTTAAATATCATCCCACATTGTGGACAAAAGTTTGGTGTTTCATCAAAAACAAACCCACAGAAAGGACAGTAAGTTATTTGAGGTTCAGGGGGTAATATTTCTTCTGGTGGTTCCTCATGTTCGATTTTTATCACTTCTTCTACTATTGGTGTTTGTTCCTCTATAGGCAATTCTTCTATTTGATCCACGGGAGCGCTTACTCCAATTTCCTTTTCTTCTATGACGTCTTCTTCTAATGGTAAAACTTCTGAAACACTTATTTTCTCTTCTTCCATAATTTCCACCTGCAATTCACTGGGTTGTGCTTCTGGCCTGATTGCGCTAATTTCTTCACTTAATTGGATTTTTTTTATTAAGTCCAATTCTGTTCTATATATCTCTTGAAATGCCATTTGGATATGACTCTCATTCACTAAATTCTCATTACCATTTTTACAAAAGATAATTGCATAATTTAGTAGTTTTTCTAAATAATCATCAAGAATTTCTTCTCTCTTTTTTAGGTTTAATTTTTCAATTGAATTAATGACTTCATTAACACCTTTTAAGTTAACAAATACATTTTGACTCTGAAATTTATCTCTGATTTTCTCAATTTCTCTATTATATTTATCATATCTATCTCTTACCTGTTCGATACTCAATATTTGTCCCAACTCATCTTTTGCGACTTCATTTTGCTCTACTTCTTCCTCTTCGTGTAAAATTTCTACTTTTGCTGGTTGTTCCTCAAGCTCACTCACACTAAACGTCCTCATCAAGTCTTTTCTATACAATTCTTTAACAGCTTTTTCGATATGGATCTCACTAATTAGGACTTCATTGTCTATTTCACAAAACCGAGTAGCATACTTAAAAATTAACTCTAAATAAGCATCCTGAGATTCCTGTCTTTCTTTAAGATTGAATTTCTCAAATTGGATAAGGATTTGATCTATACCGAGTAAGCTGATAAAATAATTTTTATTATATACTTTTTCTCTTATTTTATCAATCTCATATTTATATTTAGATCTTAACTGTTCAGTACTTAACTCAACTTTTAATTCATCTTGAACAGGTATTTCTTCTTTTATTTCTTGTATTGCTAAATCTAATTTACTATCATCCTCTAGAGCTCTTTCTACTTTAGGTATTTCCGTTACTTGGAACTTTTCCTTAAGTTTATCACTTGAAGAAATTTTGGTTCTAGCTTTGAATTTTTTTCTTCTAACTATAAACAAACTGCCTATTAACAATCCGATTACAATAAGAGTTCCTGTTATTACCGCAGCGTAAGGAAATGATGGTTCAGCAATTTCTCGCACATCAACATCATTGCCATTAAAAACATTATTTGAAAGGTCCGCATCTGATTTATATATATACACCGCAACAGAATTGTCAATAAATGAGTTTATTGTGATTGTAATAGCAAAGCTGTTTGTTACATGAATCCCATATAAATCACTATATCTTATACCATTACCCATAATTTCAATATCAAAACAATCCATTACAAGAATCCCAACTTCATTAAAATTAATGATATTTCCTGTAATACTATGATCATCTCCACTTATTGAAATCCCATATTCATCATTATTGATAACATCATTTTCTGAAACTCGATTATTAGATCCTTCGAAAATCATGATCCCAGTATTCGTGTTATAATTCACAGTATTTTTGGAGACTTCACTATTGTAACACCTATCTAATCGTATTCCGTAGTAATTATTATTAACGTTATTACCAGAAATTAAATTATCATAACCATTCATATTAATCCCATAATTACCGTTATTAATTACTTCATTTACTGATACCGTGCAATAAGATGAAGTACTTAATTCTATTCCAGTACCCCAATTATTATTCACTGTATTAGTAGTTAATATGTTAAAATTACTATCAAGATACATTGGAGAATTAATCCCGTTACCATGATTATAGTTTACAGTGTTACCCGAAAATTGACTTAAATGGCTATGTTCGAGAAAAATTCCATCGCGATGATTATAACTTGCATCATTGCTTAAAATATCGTTTTCAACACTCCAATATAAATAAATTCCATGATCATCATTATTATTTAGAATGTTGCTTGAAATCAAATTATAGTCACTATGATCTAAATAAATCCCATTAGCATTATTATTGCTAATATTATTATTCAATAGTGTTGCATTACCAACCCTTACTAATTTAATACCAGCATGAGTAGAATAAGATCCAGAATTAAACACAGTACAATTTTCGATCCTAAAGTATACCTTGGAATTTTCAATCAAAATACAATTTGAAGTACTTGCACCATCTATAATTAGATCCTCTATCACATATGGATCAGAAACTGTACCATTACCAGTGCAAATCCCTGCACTTTTAGCAATATTCCAATTAGAGTTTGGATCATTAGCATCGATGTTTATTGGAGCTGAAATTTTTGAAATTTTAAGATAATCATTATTTTTAATTACGTTATCATTGTTTATGGAAATATCTTTTAGATATGTTGAAATGAAATTGAAATTATTAAGAAAAAGAATTGAAGCGGCGAAAATTGTTCCCAGAAATAAGCTGTATAATTTAATTTTTGATTTTTTATTCATGTTATTTTATGTGAACAAGATATGATTTTGTATATAAAATGAACATAAGTGCTATTTAATATTTTTTAGAATATTTACCTGCAAAAATTAAAAATAACAACTAAAAATAACAATTAAAAATATATTAAATGGAGGTATAAAAAAAATAATAAAAAAGTCTTTGAGCTTTTAAATAACTTTCCTTTGTATAAATGGCAGTTTTAGAAGTTGGGATTAACATTGGAATGAAAAGTTTACTTGAGATTAGGTATTATTCATCCTCAGATAATATTTTAGATCCTAATATAAGAGCTAAATTTTTAACTGGATTGAAAAGTTATATTACTGAGGTATATGGTGATAAAATAAATGTTATTTCATTTTCGGGCTTTGAAATTGTTTGTTACTTCAAAATGATTCAATCACCGGATGAAAAAAATAAAAAACCTGAACCTCTATTATCTTATGCCATTATTGAAAAAGAAACAGATCCTGATTTTGTAAAACAACATTTGAAGGAAATTGTCTCTTATTTTCTTGAAAGATTTCCTCCTAATGACATTTTTTCAAAAGATCCTAGATATTTTAAAAAATCTGAAACTCGAATTAATGAAATATTGGGGGATTTAAGATTTAAAGTAGGAGATCGTATTAAATCAGTCTTTGGAATTTAGTCGTTGTTTAATTAGTTTATAAACACGTTCCTAATCTATCTTACTAAAAAACCTTTAAAAATTGTTAATGTTGCAACGTCAACCGCAATTAAGGCAAGCGCTTCAATTAAAATAAAGCCTGATGCACCTCCAATCAAATCGATAAGAAGTGCAATAATAATGAAAACGATTCCTATAAAAAACCATTGTACTCTTTTTTTAATCTCTCCCTCTAATTTACTAGACATTAGTCCGTATCTATATACAACATAAATAAGTAAAATAGCTCTAATAGAAATAATCATAACAAACCAAGGAAGTGGAGTTTCAGTATCAATGATGCCTTGAGCATATCTAGTCATATTCAATGTTGGAATCCATATAAAATATCCTACACTCATTATAATAAATAATGCTATCATTGTTCCGAGATATTTAGCACTCATGGCGACTTTTTCATATTTTTCTAATATAAATACCGTCATCATTAAGGAAAAAAAGATCAAATTGAAAAAAATCTGACCTATTATCATTAATAAAATAACTATTTGCGAATTGTTCAATATTAAATGGTAAATTGTGTAGAACAAAAATCCAAGAGAGGAGGAGATGAAGAATAATGTAAACCATCTATTTAATAACTTTTTTGGATCTAATCTAATTACATGAAATCCTACTACAAATGAGATAACTACCGTTAAAGCCGCTGTAATTATTTTAATTATATTAATAGGATCCATAAATAATTCTTCGATAATTAGTTATAAAAAGATTTATGCTGGTAAAAAAAAAAGAAAAAAAGTAAAATATAAATTTTATATTTATTCCTCTTTAAACATCTCTTCAATCTTCTTATGATTTTCATCCATCTTGAAAGAATGAAGTGCTCCAGTCCAATTTTTTAACGTATCCTTATATTTTTCTTCAAACCAATTAACAAATTCTTTTAGAGGGGCCCTTACTTCAGCAGACTGAGGACCCTTTATAAATAAAGCACCAAATATACGTTCTCCATATTCTAAGAGAATAGTAATATCACCATGGTCTATTTTTTTCAACGCTTCAGTAGATTTCGTCATTTCCTTAACAAAAGAAGTAATTGCGGAGAACATTCCCGAAACGAGTCCGGGATCTTGATCCACACTTTCTTGAAAAGCATAATTATAGACACCTCTTCCATCATCATATATAATGTAAAGTCCTTGCTTTTCTGCTGGTTCAAAAGTATAGCTTAGTTCCGGTTTCCAAATATTAATAAAATTATTATTAAAAAGATACCTTAAGGTAAAATAAAACCGTTTCTTTTCATTTTCTTCTAAAGGTTTTAATTCCTTAAGAAATCTATCCTCTTCCAGTTTATTTACAATTAATTTTACCTCTTCACGTTCTTTATCAATGTTTTCTCTAAGAATTTCTTCACTTTTTGTGATTAAGTATTGAATTTCACTTTTGTCATACTCATCGTATTTAAGATATTCACTAATTGTACTGAAAATAATCTTCTCTTGATGGAATTCATCTTTCACTAATATTTTACTTTTAAATGATTTACCAAAATAGAAAATTAAGATGCTCCATAAAATTATGTTAAAAATATATCTAGTGTATAGATAAGGAAGAGCTAATCCATGTAATATTGCCGATAAATTAGCGTCTAAACTAGCAGTCCTGAAAGTAATAAAATATGAGTCAGACATCATTATGTAGCTTATTTGCCCCGTTAACCAATATTCTTGTCCTGCATACAGAAAGATGGATATGATGATAATAATTGGCAGAAAAACAATATATCCTATAAACTTACTTTTAGCATATTTTAGACTTTTAGAAAGGAAAAGTCCTACTATGATTATTGGCACAAGTATCTGTAAAAATCCTAGTGAAATTAATAATTCAAATTTTATCGAATTTATCAAAGCCGGATTAGGTTCTGTAAAGTTTGCCTGTGTTAAGAGAGCTGGATCACTTAAATATGGATAGTAGATAAAACTGGAAATTGCTAAATATATAACAAAGAAAAGTCCAATTGCGACTAATCCGTAGAAGATAATTAGTAAGATATTACTGGTATCTATATTTCTCATTTTTTGTTTTTTAGTCTTCCACCAATCAATTAGTTTCACAAATATAAGGATAGATATAGGTTCAAAAACTCTAAGAAATAAAACAAATATGATTGAGGCCATTATAAAATAAGCAAAAAAGAATATAATAATGAGGATAGAATCGAAATACTGAGCAAGAAAGAGTAAAATTGATAAAATAGAAATGGGCGCTCCAACAGTATAAAGACTTTTAAAAGTCTGTCTTCTTATCTCTTCACCAATATATCTACCCTTTAAAGCAATCTTGGAACTAAAAACCAGCTCAATACTTAATATTAAAATAGCAAGATAGACGAATAAAATCTCGAGAAACCATCCTATTGCCGTATTTCCTGTCGTTAGGCTTTCATTTTCTAATCCAGAAACCGTTAATATTACTTGTACTATATAGAGAGAAATCGGTAATAATACAATCATTAATTTGAGAATTTCTTTTTCTCTCGTAAAGTCTTTTTTAACGATTTCATCTCGAATCATTTGAAATGGGCTTTTTTCTAAATGATAGGTAATTTGTTTTAAATTCTCTTTAATAGAACCTTCTTCTGTTCTTATACGATTCCAAACAATTAGAAGAGAAATAAAGGGTGCTACAAAAAATATGAATGGTAAGGTAACTAATGGATAAGTGGCAAATAAAGTCAGTAATGTCCCAATTCGGGCTCCTATGAATTGTATAGCTATTATTGTATTTCCTCCTGTTAATTCTTTAGGATCATCCATGATTTGAAAAATAATTGGTACAATCCAGTAAATGAAATAGAAAACAACAATTCCTAAAAATATTCTAAAATATAATTTGCCTATAGTTTTTTTCCAAATAAAGAATAGAGGTATTATTAAAATTAGTATTGGTAATGCGTTTAATAAAATTGTGAGAAAGATTACTATTACATCCATAATAAACAGTTTTTATTTTAGTGATAAAATTAGAATTTATTTAAAATAAATGTATGTAATTGTTATAATAATAATTTAGGTATTTTTGACAATTTTTGTCTTTATGATGATAGATAGAAATAAAATTGGAATAATAGTAGATGAAGATTTTGCTACTAAAAATATACCTCCATATCCATATCCGACGTTTCTTTCATATGAGACGCCCCTAAGAATCAAAGTCATCTTAAATTATTTAGAAAAGAAAGATATTTTTAAAAATGAGAACATTATTAAGATAAAGCCAATTAAAGTAGAGGAAGATATTATTCAATTAGCACATACTAAATATCATATTAATTTAATTAAGAATCTCTCAAGTAGAGGAACCGGCTTATTAGAGGATGAAGTCTTTATTACTGAAGATACTTTTGAACTCGCAAAGAAGGCAGTAGAAGCGGCTATAACATCAATTAACGTTGTTATAAATCAGGAAGTAAATCAATCATTTGCCTTTCTAAGACCCCCGGGACATCATGCTTTACGAGAAAAATCCTCAGGGCTTTGTATATTTAATAATATCGCAAATTCAATTATCTTCTTGCGTGAAGAATTACAATACACTAAAAAAATAGCAATAGTTGACATTGATGCTCATTTCGGAGATGGTCTTGTCCAGTATTTTTATGAAGATCCAAGTGTATTATATTTTTCTGTTCATGAATATGATTTTGTAGAAGGAGATGTAGGGTTTATCGATGAAATAGGTTCAGGAGAAGGTCTTGGAAGAAATATTAACTTTCCAATACCATTTAACTCTACTGATAATGATTTTATGAAGGCTATTGAAATATTAGACCTTGTTTTAAGAGAATTTAAACCCGACATAATATTAATTGCAGCTGGTTTTGATATGTATTATGCTGATCCAATAGGGAACTGCTTACTCACATCTATTTCATATTATAAATTCACTGAAAAAATATTAAAAATTGCTGAGGAGATATGTGAAGGTAAATTAGTTTTTATACTTGAAGGGGGATACAGCTTAATAGGACTCCCTATTTGTGTACACTCAGTAATTAAAGCTTTATTAAAAGAGAAGTATGAACGCCCATTTATTGAATATTTAGATTTTTCAGATTATTCAAAAGAAAGTGAAATAGGGAAAATTAATACGAGTCTAAAAAAACTTCTAAATAATTATTGGAGTTCATTAAAATAAAAAAGATAAAAAAATTTAAACAAAATCTTTTAGTTTTAAGGCATACTCTTGAGCTGCGAAGAGAGCATCTCTTGGACCGGCTTGAGGATTTATATAACATATTAATGCTCCAGTACCTCCTATTGGAACAGGACATATAATAATATGCCCTTTATGCATGATATTAGTACCAATTTTTCTTTCTTCTGTATTTTCAACGATCATATATTTTATACCTTGAATAGTGATACTACTGATCCCTTTTTCTCCTAATTCCAGTTTCTGATTAAGCAATTCATTAATTAGTTCGAGATCACTAGTTAAATCCCAATTTTCTGTCTGAGTGATTAAATTACCATTTTTCCCTATTATTCCTATTCCATAGATATTTTGTTCAACCTCTAGTAATTCATCAATAATTGCTTCAATCTCGGACATTTTCCACCAAATATTTATTATTATATTGTTATAATAACATAAATAAAATCAATCATAAATTTAAATATAATTTAATAATAAATTGAAAAAAGTACGGTGAAATTAATTGGCTTTTAGAATGTGGAGAAAGGCTATTCTTTTATCTTTACGTGAAAAAAAAGTATTTATAGTATTTACATTAATATATACAACGCTTATATTTTTGACGTCATTTTTCATAGACTTAGGTCTAGAGGGTAGTTTTGGAGAAATGGTGTGGTATTTTGTTTTTATCTTTTTTGGAACATCTTTATTTCTCTCTTTACTCTACGCTTGGATTTTGGTCTCTAGAAAAAGACGTGTTTGGGCGACTTTTAAATGTATTGGATATACAAATAGAAATATTCTATCATTTGTTTCAGGTATGATCTTTTTCACAACGTTAGTAGGTTTTTTTATTGTAATTGAGGTTTTATTTCATTATGCTGCTATTGTTGCATACTTAAATCAAACTCCTTTATCTTTTACTCTTACGACTATAGTTGATTTGCTTCCTGTTGTTCTTACCAGTGCAATTTTTATAGGTGTTCAAATAATTGCTTTTATTTTAGCATATAGAAAGGTTCTTAAGGTTCGGCCAATAATAGCACTGAAAAAAGTGGGGGAGTAAGGAGGTTAAAGAAAAATGTCATCCGAAAAAGATATAATGATTGAAGCTGTAGATGTGAATAAAGAATATAGAAGAGCAGGTGCTATTATTAGAGCATTAGCAGATGTGAATCTAAAAATTAGATCCGGAGAGTTTGCTATGATTCAAGGTCCAACAGGTTGTGGAAAATCTACACTCCTCAATGTGCTTTCAGGATTGGACTTACCTGATTCTGGTAGAATCATATTTGATGGAGAGAACATCGCACGTTCAACTGAAGATAGATTGAGTAGACTCAGAAGACAGAAAATAGGTTTTGTATTTCAAGATTTTAATCTTGTCAACACCTTAACTGCAATAGAAAATGTAGAATCTGTTTTATGGCCAACAGTATTACGTCAAAAAGAAATTGAAAATAGAGCAATTGCCGCCTTAAGAGATGTTGATTTATTAGATCGTAAAGATCATTTTCCTGTTCAAATGTCTGGTGGAGAAAAACAAAGATGTGGTATTGCTCGAGCTATAATTCACAGACCACGAGTTATTCTAGCTGATGAACCTACTGGTAATCTAGATCCAGAATCAGAAAAACAAGTCATGGAATTGCTAAAGAAAATAAATAAAGAGATGGAAACTACAATCTTAGTGGTAACTCATAGAGATTTATCGAAGTATGGAGATAAAACCATACTAATGGATAATGGCCGAATAACTAAAATTCAATAGAATTAAATTTATTTTTTCTCTTTTCTTTAAAATCTTCTTTAAAAAACTAAATAGAATTTATTTAACATTTTTAGTAATAATAACTATAGCACTAATTAGTGATTCTAATAGAAAATATTTTGAAAAAATTACATGCCAAAAATATAAATATGGAAAGTAGTTTTGAATAGTAATAAGGAAATTAAAAACATTCAATCACTAATGGAAGGGGGATATTTATGGGATGGTGGCGTGTAATAAAATCAGGATGTGCCGGGATGTGTTGTCTTATTCCTATGGCTTATGTTTCATTTAGATTTCTCAATCTCACAGAGGGGGTAACAGGTGGTTTAATTGCGAATGTTGATAATGCAATAGAAGATTTAATGAGTTATCTTGGTCTTGGTGGATTAGGATTATTTATATCAATTGTTGCAGGTATGCTAATTGGTGCTTTACTTATTTTTTTATTTCCAATACATTGGTGTCTTTATTATCGCCCTGATGATGTTGCATTACTTATCGCGGTTACAGTTCCTTGGATTCTATGTTGTGTCATAACAAGTGGACTTTTTGCTCACTCTCCACGTGGAGGTTTACATACTAGTCTTGCGATAGGAATAGGTTATGCAATTATTTTATCAGTGGTTTATATCATACTAGCTGTTCTTATACCATTAGGTATAGGCCCTGCAATATTAGATGGAATAATGCAAGGATTAACAGATTTACCATATCTTGTAGCTGTACTAACAGCCGTCTTCGAAGGATGTTTAGTAGGGGCAGTGTTTGGGGCTTTTATAGGAAGTTTGAAATATAAAGGAACAGGAGTCGCTAAAGAGAAAAAGAAAAAGAAAGTAAAAGTAAAAAAAGAAACTGCAGAAACTTCTGAAATGTTCCCCAGAGAGGTTTTAGAAGAGAAGCCAATAAGTCCTCCTAGTTCAAATATCTGCAGTAATTGTGGGGCTAAACTTACGAGTGATGATATGTTTTGTACAAATTGTGGTGCAAGAAAATAAAAATTAACACGTATAAAATTTATTAATTACTTATTTCTATACTTTTTTCAAACACCTAAATTTTCAGTTAAAATATATTAATTATTAAATTATGGTATTTTATATAAATATTAAAAATTCAATGTAATTAATGAGATTATGTCAAGAGAAGTAAAAGGAATAATACTTAGTCGATTAATCGTGTTGGTCTCAATTATTTTAGTACCTATCGTCATATTTTTAATTTACAATATAGCTAACTTTAATTTATGGTTTTCGAATGATCTAACTCTAAAAGTAGTACTAATAAAAATATTATGCCCTACTGTGTTTAGTATATCATGGCTTTTCTTCTTAATTCTTTTTATTAACCGTTTTGCAAATACGCTTGATGATTTTGACTCCATTATTAGTGTAGTCCCCTCAAGATTGAAATTTTTTTATGGGATCAATGCTGTATATCTTCTTTTTATCTTTATTTTCCCTATAGTTACACCAGTTGTAGCTGTATTAAGTTATGCATCTTTTGCTTGGAGATTAACAACTTTCAGAAAAAAGAGATGGGAAGAAGATACTAAAATTTCTGTAATAACTTGGGTTATGATGGGGATTTTTTCCATTCTTCCAATTTTCTGTGCAATAATAGTATTGCCAGAATTTTTTACCCTCGCAGTATTTTTGTGGGAAGATATATGGGTACCTAACCTTGAAATTCTTTATACAATTTCATATTCATTGTTTACGGCGTTAGCTATTGGTTCATTTATTTTACTTTTTTATACTTCAGGGGTTAGTGAATATGAACAGTTATTTGTGGAACCTTCAGACAAACAAAAATTCTGGAATGTAAAAATTCTGGAACTCTTTCTATTTGGATTTTTCATGTTCTTGGATTTTAGTGATTATGAAGTGATTCACTTATTTTATATATTAGGATTAGTATTTATAATAATTACATCAGTAATTAACTTCTTTCAAGGAAAGACAAAAGTAAAAAGTTTTAAAAGTCATTTATTTGGATATATAATAGCAGCGGTATTTATAGGTTCAAATGTAATTTTCTCAACCTCTGATATAGCTGAATTTCTAAAAATGTGGAGTTTAGTTATTTCAGCTGTGTTATACATTGTGGTGTTTTTTTACACATTTATGGTCGCTGAATGATATATTAATCCACAAATTCAAAAAATTTTAAATCTTTATAACACAAATTATTAACTATTTTTTTAAAGGCAAGATGATTTTTGTGGTTATTAAATATCAAGTTAAGTTGATTTAAAATAATCTTCATAAGTATGAAGAAATGATATATTTTTTGATTTTGTCCTATGGAAATCTATGAGATTCATGTTAAAATTGATAATTTGTATGATTCTATTATAATAGAACAAAAATTATTAAAAAGTCAGAATTTGATTGTTACCTTAATAGAACTTTTATTTTAACAATTAAAAAATAGTATGAGAATAATGAAGAATTTAAACACAAAATCGATAATGGTTATTACTATTATTTTTTCTTCAGTATTTACAATGCCGATAGCTGCTATGGGACAAGAGAATGAAATTAATGATGTACTCGATGTTAACCAGATTGATGTAGGCATTTTTCAAGGATTTATGGGAGGTTTTGGAGGGATTTTTAGTAATCACTTAGGTTATGGTGGTCAAATTTTAGGTTCGATATTTCAAACAATTTTTCTGCAAGGGTTAAATCTTAGTAAATATGAGATGTTAGGTAATACGTTTGTCTTAAGTGCAAATCGGACAAATAGAGAGAAAGGCACATATAATTTTGAGGATGAATTTGATCAAAGAGACGTTTATCTTGCTCCTATTGATTATCTACTTGAAGTACCAGGCATCACAGGAATGTCTTTAAACGACAGCGGATATGCTTATTGTCTTGTTGAAAAAAATGGAGAATTCGACTATGAAGTAGAAGTGGGGGCAGCAGTAACTTTAATTATATGGGATAATGATAGATCGTTTATCACAGCTATTAATAAGTTATTCAACTTTTTCAACCAAATTAGGACTTACCAATCTGCAGGGGAAGGAATACCTCAAGACCTAATTAAGAATGGGATCTCGTTGCTTACTTGGTTTTTAATTCATATCAATGATATTTTCACGGGAGATGAATTATTTGTAATGAATCCTATTACTTGGCAGAAGTTAACTATTATACCAGGACCTGGGTTCAATATCTCTAAAACATGGTATTTTACTGGTACTACAGTAAATCCTCAGGATGATAAACAGATTGCTACTGAAATAGTTAACGGAACTATGTTATTAGATACTTGGAATACTACTGCTCATACAAGAAAAGACAATTATATGGAATGGCTTTTAACTCCAACTCATGGAAATGTTGCAGAAACTATCTGGACTCAATTTTCATTTGATCTAATTCAGTTATGGATCAAAAATTTCGAACTCCATATTGATGTTAATGAAATTCTAAATGCTGCTACAGGTAGCGGTGGTGGGATGGGTAGTCCAGAACTTCTTATTGCCAATGCTTTTCAAGGATGTAATATTGATTTCTTCTTATTTACACATCACTTGGCAGGAGCATTCTTGTATAATGATACAGATGCTAGCGAAACCATCTCAGCTGTTTATACACCAGTCGATTTAGGTGGTAATACCACTGCTTATGTACCTCATGGTACAGAACTAACACATCGATTAATATTAGGAACAGTAGGTGGTTTTAGATTTGTTAAACCAAAAATAAATCCCAGTAATAGAAGTATTTCATGGGGAATTGATATTAATGATGTAAATATCTCTGCAGTTCCGTTAGGTGTTGATTTGCATTCTTATTTAGGTGCACCTCAAGAAAATCTTGATTATATTCATTTTGGATTCACATTTGAACCAAAGGCTGATGCACAATTGGGTGCTGCTCTCGGCTTAGTTAAGCTTAATCAATTTTTTGCTCCTTGGAATGATCCAGAAAGTCCTAATGCTAATTCAGATATAGCTGGTTTAGATCTAGCTATCATATATGTGTCTACGGTTTTACACTTTGAACTTAATATAGCAACTGAAGGACAAATTCCTGAAGATCCTCAAACAATACTGGAACAAGAAAATTATAAGAGTACTGAGCATAAACTTACGGTTGGCAATTATATCGGTCGTACTGCTCGAGACGAGTTAGAATTTGTTGATATTGCAGGACCCGGTTATGAGTATGGAACTGAGTCTGTGAGGACAAATACAAGTGCGAGCACAAGTATTATTCCACTTTTCATCTGGGAGATGGAACATGAAAGACATGATACTTTTACCATTCAAGGAGGCCAAGAGGTAAGTACTTTTGCTTCAAGCATAAGAGTACAAACTGAATTAAGTGTAATGGTATACGCTGTCTGTTATCCTCAATTTGAGGACGGTACTGGTATATGGCATGATCCTACATTTAGTGTGTACATGGTTTTTGAAAGTGAAGGGTTCTGGGCATTAATTGTGTTAATTGCTGGAGTAGGATTAGTCGGAGTAGCTACTATCTTAATTAAAAGAAGAAAAGACCAAAGATTTTAAATCTCAATATTTTTTTATTTTTTTTTCAATTTTAACGAATTTTATTACTGTATACTATGATTTTTGAGTTAGATTAAAATCTTATCCAAATTCTTGCAAAGTTTTAAATTTTTTTGAATCTAAGTGACATAAGGATTAATTTTTATTTCATACATTGTGAAGAAAAAATGACTTTAAAAATTCAAAAGCTGTATTATGTTAATGAGGATAAGCGATGGTTTAAGAAATGGTGGCCAGAAGGCGTGCCATTTAATAGTAATTTTGAAGAGAAAACAATTAATGAGGTATTGGATAAACAAGTTGAAAAATATGGAAATGAAAATTTTATTTGGTTTTTAGATACTTGGATTACCTATAAACATTTTCAAAATTACGTAAAATCAATTGCCACTAGTTTAACCAATTTAGGAATCAAAAAGGGTGATGTAGTGGCATTGCATATGTACAATTGTCCTATGTATATTGTTTCATATTATGCAATTACAAGAATCGGTGCAATTGCTTGTGGAATTAATCCTACTTATCAAGCAGTAGAAATTCTCCACCAATTAGAAATTATCAAGCCAAAAATGCTAATTGTATTGGATGCGTTATATGAATCTTCAATAAAACCAATCATTAATGATTCAACTATCAAAATTTTGGTTTATACAAATCTTTCAGATTTATCAGAAATAGCAGGAGTGAAAAAAGCTATAGGAAAATTTGTAAAAAAAATACCAACTGGTAAAGTTGATTTTCCGGGGGCATTAAAATATAGTGAACTTTTGAAAACAAAAGCAGATGTTCCAAAAATAGATATTAATGTTAAAAAAGATCCTGCTACATATATAATGACGGGTGGAATAACAGGTTTACCAAAAGCAGCAGTATTAACCCATTTTAATGTAGTTTCAAACGCTAAGCAATGTAAATTATGGTTAGGTGGTGAAAAACCTGGTATCGGAAATATTGGAATACTTCCTTTATTTCACAGTTTTGCTCACACAGCAGTTATGAATACAACTTTGGCAATAGGAGGTTGGATAATGCTTTTTCCAACACCTCCCAGTCAAGCTGAATTGTGTCAACAAATTGAACTTTTACCCTGTAAAGAAGGATTGATTTATGCTGGTACTGAAATATTGTTTAAGAGACTCGCAGAACTTAAAAATTTTAAAAGAAGATTTCCTAAGGTTATGGGAAAGTTACTCTTATGCATTTCAAGCGCAGGTCCATTACATAAAGAAGTTCGAGATGCTTTTGTTAATAACACAGGTGGTAGGATTGTAGAAGGATATGGTCTATCAGAGGCGGGACCAGCTGTTAGTGCAGGCAACTTATTTGGAGAGAGCCCTGTTGGAACTATTGGACTGCCTTTTACAGGTACAGAATGGGGGATTTGGCCCATTGATGATCCTAATAAAGGACCGATATGTTTAGGAAATCTAGAAGATTCTAATTTTGGTATTGAACATACGGGTGAAATTTGCATATCGGGTCCTCAAGTAATGTTAGAATATCTTGAGAAGCCAGAAGAGACAAGGGAATCCTTCTTTGAATTTGAGGGAAAGAAATGGCTTTTGACTGGAGATATTGGGTTCATGAATAATGATGGAACCATAGAAATTAGAGATAGAAAGAAACAACTTATAAAATGTAAAGGATATTCTGTATTTCCTAAAGAAGTTGAAGAATTATTGATCAAGCATCCAGATATCACAGAAGCAGCAGTTGCTGGTATTCCTGATGATGAATATGGAGAAAAAATAAAAGCTTGGGTTGCAATTAGAGAAGATTGTGACTGTTCACCTCAAAAGATTAAGGAATGGGCAAAAGATAATATGGCACATTACAAAGTGCCTCATAACGTAGCGATTATTGGTGAGTTACCGAAGGACCTTATCGGAAAAGTCCAGAGAAGAGTTCTACAAGAAACAGATCCAGTATGGAAAGAGAAATACGGGAAAATATAAGGCTAATTATACTCATAAATGAGAAAAATAACTTTTCAAGATAATTCAAAACATTATTATTTTTGATAGAAAGTTAAATATATCTAGATTTTCTAGTTTAGTAGAATGCAAATTTTTATTAAGATAATAATGATTTTTTAATAATAATACTAGATATTTTTTAATATAAATCAAAGTAGATTTAATTAATAAAAGAGTATTTTAATTGTCTGAAAAATCTGAAATTGATAAAATATTAACAGAGAGCGCAAAAATAGGCGCTGAAATCACAGATTCTGAACTTGGTTTAATAGATAAAGCAATTCAAGATTTTGCGCCAGAAATAGCATATATATATCAAATTAGAGAAGATGAATCAGAAGAACAACAGATAAAAACAGGACGTCTTCATGAGAATAGGATCCTAGGTATCATCTTGAAATTTTATTTGGAAGGAAAAAAGAAAATTACAACAGGCGAAGTTGAAAAAGATTACAAAAGATATTTTAAAGAAATTGCTCGATCCACTATTTCAACATATTTAAATATGTTAAAAAAAGAATTTACCCTCTATAAAAAGAGAGATGGGAGAATAATCTATTATATATTTTATGAAGATCCTCCAGTAGGGATTAAACCTTTTTGGTTTACAAGAATCTTTTGTATAGTTCCAGCATATTTCGGGAGAGCTTCTATTATCTCGAATTTATACTTTACTATGGAGGATCATGTAGACCGATACATAAGTGAATTTGGCAGTGGAGATAAAGAGATTTTAGTTAGAAATTCTAAATTTATTATAGGGTTAATATTATTAAATATCTTTCTAATAAGAAGTTCAAAATGCGTACTTTGTCAATTTAGTAAGAGAGAAATCTATAATAGATTGGAAGAGTTAATTAGCATAGCAATAAAAGATAGATCCGATGTTTTACCTGAAGAATTATCTAAAGAACTGCTTGAAAAGTATGCTGAGATACCAATGTTTCATGGAATACATATCGATGGAGATGAGAGTGAAAAAAAAATTGCTAAGGAAATAGTTAAATTCGCTGATATGTATAAAAAAGATTTAGAATTTCAAATCATGGTATCTCTTAGGAGAAAAGATTTACGATTGAAACAGCAATTAGTGTTAGAAGAAGAAGACAATATTGAGTGATTGCTTAAGGATTTAATAAAAATATCTATTACTTTTTTGATTTATAACTTAGTAAATATAAATTTTTAAAGCAAATTAGACCTTTGCATCATTAGTCGCGATAATGCTTCAAATGTTTCTTCTACATTCTCCCCTGTCTTCGAACTACATTCAATAAAGCCATCTACATTCCTTGATCTAGCAATATTTATACCTTCATCTCCTGTAACTTCACGATCTTCAACTAGATCCGCCTTTCCTCCCACTACTATTATGGGAAATTGATCTTCTGCTCTAAGTTCTTTTCTTATCACTAATAACCAATCATCAATATGAGCTAGTGAACTATAATTTGTTACATCATACATAAATAAAGCACCATTAGCACCACGAACATATGTTGGTAATAGAAATCTAAATCGTTCTTCCCCTCCAAAATCCCAGATTTGAAGCTTAATTTTTTTCCCATTAATTTCTAAGCTTTTAACTTCAAAATCTACGCCGATAGTCATTTTAGAATCAGATTTGAACAAATTAGTTAAAAATCTTTGGGTTAATGTAGTTTTACCACAACCGGCATCTCCGAAAATCACTATTTTATATGTTGCATCATACATTAGCTAAATAACCTCAATTTATTGAAAAATTTATAGTTGAAAATGGCCTTGGTATATTTTTGTTTTATTTAAAGAGATTTCTTGTTTTTTTGATTTAATCACTATTAAGATTTCTTTAATAAATATCTTTTTGTAATTAATGAAAATAATATGATATATAAAAAAGATTGTACTATTAGTTTAAAATTTTATGTCATTATACTTTATAGATTTGTCAACGAAATTAATGTAGCGAATCATGTTTAATACTTTTATTCTTGTTTAAATAATTTACAACTATCATGGTAAGAAAATTAGATTGGTCAAAGTATTTTAGAATTGAACAACATAAAATTGATGCTTTTTTTAAGCATTTTGGGGTCAATAAAATTTATGCAATGGGATTAATGCCTATAAGAGGTCCGAAAGGATTCAGGAAGTTAGATTATGAGTTCGCTGAAAAGGACTTGAATATCCTTGAAATCATGAATAAACTGGAGGAAGCACATTTTAATACTCTGGGAATTGTAATTAAAGATACAGATGGAGCATGTACCTGGGATACAAAAGTAGGATGGAATCCAACAGATAGAGATATATTGGGTGAATTTTGTGATTTTGGAAAGGAAAAAGATATCAAGATTAACGTTTCATTTACTAGTATGAATGATGCTTACCAAGGATATTTACACCCCGAAAGAGTAAGTGTTCATGGAAAAAGTGGAGAAAAACATGGGATTAAATACCAAGAGGGGGAAATTTCGACACATTTTGAAGGCGAAATGAGAATTGACTTGCCTGAAGGGATTTCTTTTAAAGATTATCAGAAAAAAATACCCTTTTTAACTGATGAAATTGATGAAAAAGAGGGCAAATCTCGAGATACTCGAGGGAAAGGCTATATTCCTTTAACTAGCTTCATGTGCCCTAATAGTGAGCATGTAAGTTACTTATTAGAACTTGCTGAGGAAGTAATAAAAAACTATCCTATAAAAGCTTTCTTTGCTGATTACATTAGATATGATGGAGCTTTTACAGAATTGTGCACTTGCAGTCGTTGTATACAAAAATTTAGAGATAACTACGGTAAAAAACCAAAATTATTAAAAAGTAAAGAATGGTATGATTTTAAAGCAAATACTATCGCAAATTACGCTGAAAAACTGCATGACACTATAAAATCAATTGATAACACATGCATTACTGGCTGGTTTTGTCTTCCAGGACCTAAAAAACTATTCTCAAGAAAGAGGTTAGGACAAGATTGGACTAAATTATCTTCAATTCTAGATATTGTTTCACCCATGGAATACCCTTATTTAATGGGTACTAGAGATGATGGATGGTATTGGGGTAAAGTTGCTGATTTATTCTACTGGTATTTTGTTAGAAACATGAAAAAAAGAGCTAAGGAGTTTAATGCTCCAGCTTTAACTGTTACAAATTCCGTCGAGTGCAATGTTAAGGAAATGCTTAAACAAATGAGAAGTTTTGACTTCGGTTTAGGAATTGCAGTATTTAAATATTTTGGGACATCAGATGACCAATGGAAAGCTCTAAAGAGCTATGCGGAGGAAGAAATTGGATTAGAAAATTTAAAATTTACTGAATAGTTAATCTACTTTTTTTCTTTTCCAAAATCTTCTTTTTGAATAACAAGATCCTCTCTTTTTTGAAATGGTTTACTTGGTTTAGTTTGATCTATTGGCTTTTCGCAAACCCAACAAGCATTTTCCATAGAGATTAGTGTATTAGCGCATTTTTGACAATAGACTGTTTCACATTCAGGACAGATATAAATATTGAACCCTATTGCGTTTCCCTTACATACAATACATATTTTTTTTTCTTTTGAGATTGAAACCTCTTTTTCAGTAATCTGATCCCTGTCAAAATGTGCAATTCGAAATAAATCACCTTCTACCTTCGTAGTTTTCTTTATCTCGATTTTTTCTTCAGGTTCTTCCCTTAGTCCATAATAAAGTATAATAAAACCAACTACAATAAGTATTCTCAGAAACGCAAAAGAAAATATAGCTTCTATAAAGAACGAGGAAAAAAGTATAAAAAACCCTAAAGATATGATATAAGATTTCTTTTTTATTATAGATTCTGATTTAAATCCTTTATATAAAAATCCAAATCCTAAAAAAATTAATAGAATTACATTGTCAACCGTTAGAATTAGCATTCCAGGTGAAGTAGGATTAATATTGTCTTGAATAAGCTCTTCACCAGGATTCTCAGGATATATAAAAGTTAACATATCTTCTATACTAAAAATTACGAGATAAATTTGGGCGACTATCATCACTATTAAGAAAAAGAATAGAATTATCCCTATTTTTCGATTAGATATCATTTGATTTATACCAATGGATCCTAAAAATATTAAAGGTAAACTACTCATTACATAACCAATTCTAGCAACTGATAGAAATTCGTCCCCTAAATTTCTCCCAGATATTAATACCGTGAAAAAGTCAAACACATTTCCTAAATATATTAAAACAAAAAAAATATTTGCTAGTCCGAGAAATGTAAGTAATTTTGCTCCGGATTTCTGTGATTCATAAATGAAAAATATTCCTATGATTAAACCAAAAGTTAATAATACAACAAAAGAAATTCCATCAATCCAGCCGTTAAAGGATAACATTATTGGTTTAACCTCTCTAATTTTTTTAATTAAGAATAAGTTCTTTTTTCTAAATAAAATTTTTGTAGTCTACTTTAATATTTGTCCTCAGAGATTAAAATATTTAAGATTTTACAGAAACTGTTACAGCAGCATTGCAAATTATAATCTTATTGGAAGTATCTCCTAATTCTTTTATCATAATACCTTTTGCTATTAAACCTCCATGTACTACTTCTATAGACTTTTCTCCAAAAGGTATTGCTTTCAACACTTTATTTTTATTGATGTTTTCTGGAAATGGAGCTCCAATTTTCACGTGGACATACATTCTTGATAGATCTTTTGGTTCTTTAAGCCCACAAATCTCACTCAAACCACTTAAACAATTTTTTGAAATCGCATTTTTGATCGCTTTTATAGCTGCATTAGTGCAATCATCATTATGCCCATGTTGATCCACGCCCATACCGATTTGATTAATAAGAGATTTCTTTTCACTCATTATCGCATCTTCTTTAATTGATAATTAAAAATTAAACTATTAAATAGTATTAAAGACCAAATACTATTAATAAAAATATATTGAAAGATTAAAAGAAATTGGTATAGAAATATGAATATAAAATTATCGAATAAAAAAGTCTATCTTCTTGCGTTTATGGGGATCATTTCATATATAATATTTATCACCATAGCAATGTTTGCATATCCTGGTGGTATAAAAGACAACACATCGATAGTTGGATATTCATTTTGGGGTAACACTTTTAGTGATTTAGGCAGAGTCACGGCCTGGAATGGTGATCCGAATCCTATTTCCATGATATTCTTTTCATTTGCTTATGGGATAAATGCTATTACAATGATTTTGTTTTATTTAGTATTTAAAAATAAATTTGAAGGAGAAGATTTACCAGTAAAAACTAGCAAAATCGGTTCTTGGTTTGGTACAATCTCATCAATAGCAATAATTGGAATTCTTTTTACTCCTGCTGATATTCTTAATGGTCCCCATTGGATCTTTGTTTATATAGGATATCCATCTATATTTCTTATGGGTATTTTCTATTCTGCTACATTATTCATAAGCAACAAATTTTCTAGGAATTTTGGATTTATTTTTACTATACTTTTCGTTATATTCTTCATAGCATTATTAGTAGGTTTGATTGGAATAACAATTAGTCGTACAATAATGGTAATAGGACAGAAAATCATGAGGATTGTTTTGCTAATTGACTTAAGCATATTAATATATGGCGTCTGGAGAATAGAAGAACATTAATAAAGAATCTTAAAAATTAAAATAATTTACTAATTTTATATTTTAATTTATTTTATTTATTGACGTTTATTTTTTAAATAAAGAGGTTAAAAATAAATGGCGAAGGAAAAAAATTATCCTTATGAAATTGATGAGACAAATTATACGCGGTTTAAACAAAAAAATAATATGCTTTTTCGAAGATTGTGGGATAAAGCGTTACCAACTTATCAAAAGATGATAGATACCAATTTAGAGAAGCACATCGAATCAAAAAAAGAAGGATATTCAAGGGTAGATTTTGCTTTAGTTGCAGCTGGGTGGACGGTATACGAACGGTTTCCTTATGCATTCACATGGGAAAGAGAAGAGTTGATGGATATTGGTTATGGAGTTGATTGGATGAAATCAAAACATAAAATTGAAAATGTAGAAATTTTCACTAAAATTATAAAAAAAGCAGCAAAATTCTACGGAGCATCATTAGTAGGTATCGCTGACGTAAATAAAAAATGGATTTATAAAACTGGATTTAAGAGACCCAGTGATATGAGTGAAGCTGAATCGAAAAAAGATATTCGTGAAGGAAAATCTGTAGATTCGTTATATGATCTACCTATTGAAATACCAGAAGGAATTGATAAAGTGATAGTAATGGGTGTAGAAATGGATGAAACTGCAATTTCAACGGCTCCAGCTCAACCTGCTGCTGCTGCCTCAGCGATTGCATATTCTAGAATGGCATTTATTATATCCTGTCTAGGTGAATTTATTAGAAATTTGGGATATAGAGCCATTCAATGTGGAAATGATACAGCCCTTAGTATACCATTAGCAATTGATGCTGGCCTTGGTGCGTTAGGTAGAAATGGTCTATTACTTACTCCCGAATTTGGACCAAGAGTGCGTATATGTAAAGTTTTTACTGATTTACCAATGATATCTGATAATCCAAATCTAGGTTTTATTGAAAAGATTAGCGATTATTGTAAAACTTGTTCAAAATGCGCTGATGCTTGCGAAACTGATGCAATTACAAAAGATGAGAATCCCTCTTTTATTCCTGCCACGATCTCGAATAATCCTGGGGTAAAGAAATATTATGTTGATGTTGAAAAATGCTTTGAATTTTGGGTTGAAAATTCAAGTGATTGTGGAAATTGTATAATGGCATGTCCATTTTCAAGAATAAAGGAATTATTATCACCATTAGAATTCTGGAACAAAACTTAAACATCACATTGAATTATTAGAAATTCAATACTATTAAAATAATAAAGTAATGTTTAAAATGGAATCAATTAAGATTGGTATTATTGGTACTGGTTTTAGTGCAAAGGATCATAGTTATGCTTATAGCCTACTTCCGAATGTAGAAATAGTTGGAATCGCTGGTAATTCTATAGAAAAAGCAAAAATCTTTAAGAAAAAGTTTAACCTTTCTGGTGAACTATTTGGAGATTATAAGGATCTATTGAAGTTAGAATGTGATGCAATTTCTGTGTGTCTCCCAAATTATTTGCATAAAAGAGTTACAATTGAAGTGTTAAATTCTGGAACTCATGTCCTTATTGAAAAACCATTAGCGAGAAATAGTATTGAGGGAGAAGAAATGTTGGAAGCTGAAAAGTCATCAAACAGAAAGATATTTTATTGTGAAAATAATATGTATGCTCCCTCATTTAGCAAAGTTAAAGAAATTATCGATGAGGGTGCTCTTGGAAGGATTTATATGGGAAGAGGTAAAGAACAGCATTCTGGACCTCATTCTGAATGGTTTTATAAAGAATCTAAAGCTGGTGGAGGTGCATTAATAGATTTAGGTATACATGATATTGCGTGTTTAGTCTGGTATTTGAATTGTGATGTTTCTGAAGTTTTTTGTCAAACCAAGACTATAATTCCTAAAAGAGAGAAATTTGGTGCCTGTGAAGTTGAAGATAATGCAGTTGGTATACTTTATTTTGAGAATGATGCTCAAGTTGTAGTAGAAGAATCATGGACAGCTCCAGGCGGATATGATGTGAGATTTGAATTATTTGGAATTGAAGGACATCTTAAAGCCGCACCAACATTTAGCAATTTAATTAGTGTATATAGTGAAAAAGGTTTTGGATATGCTGTGGAAAAAGCATCAACAACTAAAGGATGGACATTCCCTGTTCCTGAAGAATCATGGTCTTTTGGTTATCCACAAGAAATAAGTCACTTTATTAATTGTATAATTCAAAATAGAAAGCCATTGACAGACGGTAAATTTGGCCAAAAAATACTTCGTATAGTTGATGCAATGTACAAGAGTTCTAAAACTAAAAAGATTGAAGAAGTAATTTATTAATTAATATTATTACAATTTTGCTTTCAAAAAAAAAGAAGTGGAAAGAAAACAAAATCAATGTATTTAATACTGTTTGTATTCTCCTTTATACCAGGAACGTTGAGATTTCCTAAGGTTATCTGGCATATCTTCATAAGGAGATATTTCTTCAACAAGCTCACATTCCACGCCATAACGTAAATTCGTTTTAGGATGAACATAACCTGTTTTTGATATTCCATTAGCTGCTCTTAACGCTGTACGACGAGTAATTAATGAAGCACCTGTTATATAAAAATATCGCCATTTTTCTTCGTTAACAAGCTCTATGAAAATTCCGTCGTTCATGTCAGCATCAGATTCGATTGGTACAAATTGACCAGTGTCATCATTCCATTTTAACATAAAATTATCTTTTTTTTCTGTCATTGTTTTCCCAAAATTCAAATTTTAAGCCTTAAGAAATAAATTTGAAAACTTTCTTAAAAATTTTTAACTTTTTTATAAAAATATTATAAAATTAATATTATTTAATCTTACTTTAACGATCTAATATGGTGAACTATCCCATCTAATTTATTTTTTGATGTTAAGAGAATTTCATGCGGAAATTCCACGCTCCTTGAATAGATATCTGAAACCACTGGAAAATTATTATCATTACTTTTCTCTCCACCCCAATTTGCTTTGCTATAATCAATTCCTTTTTTTAGTATAATATTCTTAAAACATTCTAATCTATGTAGAGGTGGATAACAATCATCAGTTGGAATATTTTCCTTATTCAACTTCGTTTTAATCTCTTTTTTAGTCATTTCTTTGAAATGTGAAGGATCAAAAACAATTGGGTATATATAGTAGCCACATTCCTCGGTTCCAGGTGTTTGTTTCATTACCTGAATACCTTCAATTTCATTTAATTTAATTCCTAAATATTTGGCGTTTTTATTTCTTAATTTGTGCTGTTCTGGAAATTTTTCTAGCTGTTTGCGAAGTATGGCACCCTGAAACTCACCCAATCTGTAATTTGTACCGTAAGAAAAGTGAGCGTAAAAATATCTATTCTTTTTCCTTCCACAATCAATATATGAATATATTTTTTCTGCAAGTTCATCAGAATTACAAACTATCGCACCGCCTTCTCCACTTGTTAACACTTTTGAAGCTTGAAAGCTAAAGGTTCCTGCATCACCCCAATTACCTACTCTTTTTCCTTTATAACGTGAGCCGTGAGCATGAGCACAATCTTCAATAATATATAAATTGTGTTTATTAGCTATTTCTAATATTCTATCTAATTCGACAGGATTTCCTCCCAAATGTACTGGAATAATTGCTTTAGTTCTTTCTGTAATTAATGATTCAATTTTATTGGTGTCCATTACCAAGGTATTAGGGTTGATATCACAAAAAATAGGTACTGCGTTCGTTGCAATTACAGCGGAAGCGGAAGCAAAAAAAGTGTAATCGGAGACAATAACTTCATCTCCCAGGCCAATATTTAAAGCCATTAATGCTGATTCAATAGCAACTGTTCCATTACAAACAGCTATACAATGTTTAGCCTCTTGAAACTTGGCAAATTCTTCTTGGAATTTCCAAAGATTTTCACCTTGTTGATCTCCAGGAAAACCTCCCCACCAATTACGGGATTTAATTACGTCTGATAAAGCGCTTATTTCAGATTTATCATAGATTGGCCAATCTGGGAAGGACGTTTTTCCCTTTTCTTTAAATGGCATAATTTAAAAAAACCTTAATTCATATACATAAATTTTATGAGCTATTTTAGATATATTTATCAAAACAGATAAAAGTTACATTCAACATATAAATTAATGAGTTAGAACTTTTTCCGATTTTGAAAATGAATGTTATAGATAAAAGGGCATTAGCTGATATTCTGAAGGAATATATTCTAGATCTTAAATTAGAAGAGATTGAAGAATTAATAGAAATACCTCCTGCAGAATTTGAATATACTTATGCCTTTCCTTGTTTTAGACTTTCAAAAGTATTTAAAAAAAAACCAAATTTAATCGCTCAGGAATTGAAAGATAAAATTAAAATCCCTGAGTTTATAAATAAAATCGATGTAGTAGGCCCATACTTAAATTTTATTATTAAGCCAAAATCCATTCTAGAAAATATTTTTGAATTAAAATCTGATTATGGAAGGATAAGAACAATTTTAGAAAAACCAAGAAAGCTGAGAATAATAGTTGAATATCCTTCACCTAATACAAATAAACCACTCCATTTTGGGCATGTTAGAAATATTTTACTTGGTAACTCCCTTTCTAATTTACTTGAATATAAAGGGAATAAAGTCTTTCAAGTAAATTTGTATAATGATCGTGGTATTCACATATGTAAGAGTATGCTTGCATATAAAGAATGGGGAAATAATATGGAACCAGATAAAAAAAGCGATCATTATGTGGGAGATTTTTACGTAAAATATAATAAAATGGTAGAGCAAAATCCATCGCTTGAGCAAGAGGCTTATGAATTATTAAGATTATGGGAAAAAGGTGATAGGGATACACTAAATTTGTGGAAAAAAATGAATAATTGGGCGTTAGAAGGTCATAAAATTACATATGAAAAGCTTGGAATCTCACATGATAAAGAGTATTTTGAGTCTGATTTATATCTAAAAGGAAAAGAAATTATATTAGATGCATTGAACAAAGGTATATTCGAAAAAGCTGATGATGGGGCTATTTTTGTAAGATTTCCAGATAAGTATAATTTACCTGATAAGTATCTAATCCGAAGTGATGGAACCTCAATTTATATTACTCAAGATGTCTATCTCGCTTATAAAAAGAAAGCAGATTTCAATTATGACAGATCTATTTATGTAGTTGGGGATCCCCAGATTCAACATTTTAAATGGTTATTTGCCATCCTAGATATGTTAGGATTTAAAGAAGATAATTATCATCTTTCCTATGGTATGATTAGTCTACCAAGTGGAAAAATGAAGAGTAGAGAAGGAACGGTTGTCGATGGAGATGATGTTATTAAGGAAGTTGAGAATTTAGCATTAGATGAAGTTAATAAAAGATATCCAGATTTAACTGAAAACGAAAAAAGAATTAGAGCTGAAAAGATAGGTTTAGCTGCTATAAAATTTTATATTTTAAAATATAATCCAGTTAAAGGCTTTATTTTTAAGCCAGATGAGAGTATCTCTTTTGAAGGTGAAACAGGACCTTATATTCAGTATTGTTATGCTAGAATTGCATCAATTATTTCAAAATCTGAACTAAAAATCAGCACAGATATCAATTGGAATGTATTTAATCATGAAAAGGAGAGATATTTGATAAAACAATTAGTTTATTTCCCTGAAATCATTGATTCTTCTGAAAAGACATATAGTATCCATCTTATCCCACAATACTTACTAAGTTTATGTCAAATATTTAATTCATTTTATGCTTCTTGTCAAGTTATTTCAGAAAATAAAGATTTAGAAAAAGCACGATTATTATTGATATATTGTGTTCAAATAGTTATTAAAACCGGTTTAAATATATTAGGAATTGAAACATTAGAAAAAATGTAGTGAATTTGAAGTGAATTTTTTCGATTTTAATGATATAATCAAAGAGGATACTCAATTTGTAATCTTTGGAATACCTTGGGATTATTTAACTTCTATTGATTTACCAAATTCATCAATCGCTCCTCAAAGGATTAGAAATGTAACAAATGACATAGGTTGGACAACTGAATTGGGTGATTTAATAAATGGGTTTAAAATCGCTGATGTGGGAGATGTTGCTATAGAAAAACAGAATGTTGAAAAAAATCTTAATTCTATCAAGAACTTTATTAAGAACTTATACAATAAGAATGAAAAACTTATACCTATAATGATTGGGGGAGACCATTTTTGTTCCTTCCCTGTAATAAAGGCCGTTGGAGATCACTTTAGAGAGAAGAATGAGTTCGGAGTCCTTATATTTGATGCACACTTAGACTTTTATCAAGAATGGGATAAAGGTGTGTATTCACATGCAACAGTAACTCATAGGTTATATGATTTAGATTATATTAATAATAAGAATTTATTTATTGCAGGGGTAAGAGATATTGATATTCCTGAGTTAGAGCTAGTAAAGCAAGAAAAACTTGAATATCTTAAGGCTTACCAATTATCTGAAGGACTTAATAAGTATATTGAAAAGATTATTAATTTTTATAATAGATCAGGTATTAAGTATTTGTATGTCTCCATAGATATTGATGCTTTAGATCCTTCTATTGCCCCTGGTACTGGATTTGCTATGCCCGGTGGATTTTCTTATCGCGAATTATGGATGATTCTGAAAATTTTAGCTGAGAAATTCAAAATAATTGGATTCGATCTTGTTGAGGTAGCTCCAAATCTAGATTTAGAAAATAAGATTACATGTAATTTAGCAGCAAAATTGATAATTGAATTTATTTCTTTCATTACTCAAAACTAGTAAATAATGATTATTATGCCAACTAAAGATTTTAGAGAAAAATTGAAAAAAATACACCAATTTGAAATAAAAGATGATACAGATATTATTGATTTGATTACCTCATTACGAGAAACAGGCTTTAATGCAAAAAGATTAGCTCAAGCATGTGAGATCTATAATGAGATGATTAATAATCCAGATTGCATCAATTTTTTTGGATTAGCAGGAGCACTTGTTCCAGTGGGAATGCAAAAGGTTATTCATGATTTTATTATGGAAGGATATATTGATGTTTTAGTCACTACAGGTGCAAACATAACTCATGATCTCGCAGAAGCTTTAGGTTATAGTCATTTACAAGGAGTTTTTGAATCGAAAGAAATAGATGATATTTATCTACATAAAGAGCAAATTAACAGAATCTATGATGTATTCATGCCCAACAAAGTATATGAAGGTATTGAAGAATTTGTTTCAAAATTAGTGATCCCTGACAACCAAATGTCTGTTAGTTCTTTTTTAAGATTCCTTGGAAATCAATTACCAGAAGACTCTAATTCAATTCTTAGAATATGTGCTGATAAACAAATTCCTATATTCTGCCCTGCATTTACTGATTCTGGATTAGCGTTGCAATTAGGTTTTCATCATCAAAAACTAAATTTGAACCATTTTACAGATATGCTTGAAATGGTAAACTTAGCTTGGGATGCCAAGATAGCAGGTATATGTATTGTTGGAGGAGGTGTTCCAAAGAATTTTATAATGCAATCATTACAGTTCAGTCCGAATTCTGCTACCTACGCAATTCAAATAACAATGGATAGACCTGAGCAGGGAGGATTAAGTGGTGCTACTTTAAGAGAAGCAATTTCATGGGGAAAAATAAATGAGATAGCTAAATATTCAACTATTATTTCTGATGCTACAATTGCACTACCTATTATTTTATGGTATTTAAAAAAAACTAATAGTAAAAAAAAAACCTAAAATACACCTTTTAACTTTTGATCGACTGTTTGCGTATCTGTACCAAATATCTGATCTAGTTTTTCTTTAAAGGATTTAAATTGAGATACTTCAGATAGATTCTTTCCGCTGTTCAATGTCTTAAATTCTTTAGATACTTGCTTCAATAATGGTTGTATAACTTTCCTTACATATTTTTCAATTCTCTTTTCTTTATCTAAAATCGCATAAGAAATTATAAGTTCTGGTTCAAAACTATCTTCTCCTGTAATTTCATCCTCAATAAATGCTATAATATATTTCTTTCCTTCAAAGTACTCCACAAGATCTTTAGAAAAAGTTGATTGCGCAAAATTTAAAATAGCTGTTAGTAACCCACTTCTTAAATCAGTATCAATTTTACCTTTTGTACTTTTATGATAACTCTTTTTTACTAAAGTAAATCCTCTAAATAACAAGCCTGCTTCTCGAACTACCATTTTTAAATACTTGTAAATTACTAACTTAGTTGAAAAGTATTATCAAAAATATTTGTTATCTATCTAATATTTTAATTATATAGTTTATTTTAATAAATTCTTTGATTAAGATACAGATTGAATTAATTGTAAAAATTCAATAAAAAATATTATTTATCTAAAACTTGTATAAAATATGATTACTAAAGAACAAATTAGATTATGTGCAGAGAATATTACTAAAAGTATAAACATGAAAAAAGAGGGCGAATTCATCTATATTAAAGGTAATACATTTAGCCAAGAACTCCTTGAGGAAATTGGATTATGTGTTCTTAGAAATGGAGGAATTCCCCATATCAGCGCTACTAGTGATTATTATGAAGAAATGCTATGGCAAGATGATCAAATTAAAGCGAAAATATTAGAGAATTCACCATTGCCTTTACTGGAAATGATTAAAAAAATCGATGCATACATAGTAATAGAATACCCCGAAGATCCTATGGTTCGAAATAAAGCTCCAGAAGAAAAACTAAAAGCTTATCAGAAAGCTCTTGCTCCATTACGAGATATATTGTATGCTCTCAAAAAAGAATATGAACCAGGAAAAAAATGGTGTTATGCCGCTTGGCCTTCCAAGAAAGCTGCAGATTTTTATAATGTTGACTATGATTTATACGAAAAATTCATTGTTCACGGAATGAGTATACCTTTAGAAGAGATGATAAATATTACAAAAAATTTAGGAGTTTTTTTCGAAAATGCCAAAAATGTGTATGTGACAGATGATTTTGGAACTGATTTTTGGGTTTCTGTAGAAAATCGTCCTATGCGCCTTGATAATGGTTTTCTTTCTGATGAACAAATTGCTGCCGGAGATAAAGGAGGAAATTTACCCGCTGGTGAGGTATTTTTTCCTCCCAATGAAAAATTAGGAGAAGGTATGATTTTTTGCCCATTAACCATTGAGAGATATTCAAATAAAATCTTAAAAAATATCGAACTTAGCTTTAAAGATGGTAAATTATTGATAGATAAAGTATCTGCTGATGAAGGGTTAGATCTTATTATTGATGCTTTTAAACAAGCAGAGAAAATTGATAAAAAAAATAATGTACCAGAAATTAGGACATATAACGTCGGAGAATTAGGTATAGGATGCAATCCTGTAATAACTAAAGCAATTGGATATATACTTACAGATGAAAAAATTAATGGAAGTGTCCATGTTGCTTTTGGCTCAAATAAATCATTTGGAGGAACTTCAGCATCCCATATGCATTGGGATTTTGTTACAGAACCAAAAGTTAATATGACAGTAGAATATAGGGATGGTTCTAAGAAAGAGATAATGGAGAATGGAAAATTAATTGGAGAATAATCATTATTATTTAGTAAGCTCTTTCAGAGATAATTTTTCTAAAATTTCTATAATTTTTTCTAATACCTTTTTTTTAAAAGTTATACGGTCTGTTTTGAAATTAAATTTGTGAGTAAATGTCTCTTTTTCAGTAGATATCCCTATATATACAAGACCTACAGGTTTTTCTGGCGTTCCACCAGTTGGACCGGCAATACCACTAATACCAATTCCAATATCCACATTTGAAAGCACTCTGAGATTATATGCTAATTGTTTAACAACATTCTCGGATACAGCCCCAAATTTCTCAAGTATTATTGGGTTTACATTAAGTAGTTCAATTTTGGCTTTATTGCTATAACAAACAATTCCTCTCTCAAAAATATTTGATGCACCAGAAATGTTAGTAAACATATGTGATACATATCCACCAGTACAGCTTTCAGCAACAGAAATCTTCAGATTTTTCTGTGAAAAAGTAATAATTAATTTTTCTATTCTTTCTAGTATATTCATGATTTTAATTATCCAATTATTTCAAATTTCTTTCCACATGATCCACAAAATAATACTCCTTTATTTAAAGTATTACCACAATGAGGGCAGTGCCATTTTGTCAAAGATTTTTTAGTTGGAGCAAGAGTCTTAAATTTTTCCGATTTTTTATTTCCAAATGGAAGATACTCTAGATTTTTTTCAGAAGTTTTATTATAACAATTTGGACAGTAATCCTTTTTCTGTATACCATAATAAATGAGATAGGGATTGATTACTAGAAAGCCCCACATAATATAGATAAAAAGAAATACTTCTGACAAAATAGAAAAAGATACAATGGAAATTGTGGTAAAAATAATTAGCATAGTTATTGCAAAAATTCCAAATATTTTAATATTAAATTTTGGTCGCGTAGGAAACACATTCATATCACATCTCTTACAAAAATCCATATTATTTATATCTTGAACTTCAAATCTCAATGTAAACATTTAAAACCAGTTATTATTATTAAATAATAACAAATAAAATTAAATAAAAAAATATTATTGTATACTTTTGATGAATATTGCATTAATGACAGAATTAAACAAATTTTATTGAACAAGTGATTAAAATGGGAAAAAGTGATGTTGCTAAAGGATTTGTATTCAAAATAACTGTAATCGGAAATGGAGCAGTGGGGAAGACTTCCTTAATTAAAAAATATACTCAGGGTAGCTTTCAAAAAGATTATATTAAAACGTTGGGTGCCCAATTTTCGAAATATGATGAAGAAATTGATGGAGATAATTGTAAATTGTTTTTTTGGGATATTGCGGGACAAGATGAGTTTAATTTCATGCGCCCCACATTTTATAAGGGAAGCAAGGCTGCAATTATCGTATTCTCTCATACTGATGAGGATAGTTATAATAATATAGTGGATTGGCATGAGGATATCAAAAAATACACTGGAGACCTCCCTATTGTTTTGTTTGGCAATAAGACTGATTTAATTGACGAAGAACATCTAGATGATGAAAATGTGAAAAATCTAGTTGAGGAAAGGAACTTTCTTGGCTATTATAAAACGTCTGCAAAGACAGGGCAAGGAGTATTCGAAGCATTTCAGGCAATAATAAAAGAGTTATACAACAAATATAAAGAAGAATAGAAAATGTATGATGATATCGATCAAGGATATCCAAAAATTTTATTTTTCTCGTCAAATCACTGCGCTCCTTGCAAACCAGTTGAAGAAATGTTAAAAAAAATCAATATTTCCCTATTCGGTAAAAAACTGCGAATAGAAAAAATATCAATTGATCTTGAAGAAAATCGTCAATTCACTCAAGAATATCGTATTACTTCAGTGCCCACATTAATCATTGCAGATAAAATGATATCCGTAAATATACAAGAAGAGGAAATA
>JBHLPW010000048.1:0-38946 GCA_048939015.1 Promethearchaeota archaeon | reverse complement strand
ATATAGAATTTAGATTACAATAGAGTTTTAAACAAGGTGATTATGAGAAATGAATATAATAGAAAAAAGATCAGAATTAAAAAAAACACATATAAATCATATAAATAATGTATTAAAAAAGGTGTAAACATGAATATAGGTAGACGAATGACAACAGGTTTTGTCATTTTAATGACATTAACTACAGCACTAGGAATTGTTAGTTATACTCAAACGATGGCTTTAAATGAAGATATTACACATATATCTTCTATAGACATAATTGCGATGGAAGATATAGAAAAATTAGCATATGAATGTGATAATATCATACGAGAAATGTATCAATACATAGAAGGCTCTGATCCTGAAGCAAGAACCGATATAGCAGAACATGTTAACAGTTTCGACAATACTGTTAAAGAAATGTTAAGTATAACTCCCGAATATAGGCAGGAAATTGATGAAATTGAGTCTGATCATAATTTAATTGTAGATTTGATTCTTAACGAAGTAAATGGATGCCTTGCACTAGAGGATAATATTCAAACAGATATAGATCTTGTTTATATATTGCATGAAGAACTTGATCAAGACTTAGTAAATCTTTTAAACGCAGTGGAAAATGAAGGAATGAAGAGAAATGCTACAGTTATGAAATCTTGTGTATACGAACAAATGTATTATATGATGGAATATTTGGTTGATCCAGACAATCAGACGAGAAATGAATTTAAAGCTGCAAAAGATGCTTTTGATAACTCTTCACAAAATATTGCAACATATTATGCTACCAATACTTCGATTTTAACGATGTTAAACGAAATACAAATAAACCATGACGATTTTGTTGCTGCTATTGCAGGAAGTGATGCATTATTTGACGATAAAGACTTTTTGGAGGGAAATCAATCACAAATTGAATTAAATTACGAAGATTTAGTCGCCGAATTAGGTGATTTAAACTCCGCTATGGACAGTAATACTGAAGTAAATGTGTTAGCAGCTCAAACAACGGCATTAACAGCAAATATAATCATTATAGTGGTTATTTGTGTTTCCATCGGAATAGGTATAGCAGTTGCGGTTCCTACCGTGAAAGGGATTGTAAAAGTAACAAAAAATATGGAAAAAGTTTTAAAAGCAGGATCTATGGCAAGTGTGAATGTATCAAATATGGCAACTGAATTAGCAGCAAGTGCAAGTGAAGTGAATGCGGCATCCGAAGAGATTTCTTCTTCAACACAAGAAGTTTCAGCTAATACTCAGGCTCAAGTCAATTCATTAGTAGATATTAGTAAAAGGGCAGCTGAGATTAATAAACTTTCCCATGAAATGATGAAATCAACTGATGACATTAATAGAATCATGGATCTAATAACAGGCATTTCGGATCAAACGAATTTGCTAGCACTCAATGCAAGCATAGAAGCGGGAAGGGCTGGTGAGTATGGACGAGGGTTTGCGGTAGTTGCCGATGAAGTTCGAAAACTTGCAGAAGAATCAAAAAGCGCAGTTGACGAAACCGCTTCAGAAATAAAAGAGATTATGAATCGAATTAAATCTTCTGTGAAATTAATTGGAGATATTACAGAAGATATTGAAAGTACGACTGCTGCTGGAGAAGAGAATTCTCAAGCCTTAGAAGGAATTAGTGCATCTTCTGAACAACAAACGGCTTCGATGGAAGAAATCACTTCTACTGCAAGTAAATTAGGAAACTTAGCTGAAGAACTAAAGACAGAATTAACCGAATCTGGAGGAAATGGGAAAATTTCAGAGGAAACAAGTGAAGAGAAGGAAATAACAAAGTCTAAGAAGAAAAAAGCGCTAAAAAAGTCATTAACCATTTTAAAAAATATCAAAAATAAATAAACACTAGTGAAATACGAACGAATAGATTCAAGCCAACTACTAAAACGATATATAAAATACTAATAAAGGTGGATAAATTCCATATTTTTTTTTTAAAAAGAGTGAATAACCCTAAATAAAGTTAATATAAACCTGAGGAGTGATAGATTATGAGGAAAGACAATAATAAGAAAGAAATTGTTGATTATGAATTGATTATTAAGTATAAACTCAAAATTATAGCAAATATTATAGATTCTCTTAGAGAAATATTAGTATTATTGAATCCTTTTATCAGTAAATTTCTTTTAATGGAAGAGGCAAAAATGTATCAAAAGAATGGTACTTTTAAACGAGTGGAAGATTTATTTGATAATATATCGACTCAAAGTAGGAAATTAATAAACTCTTCAATTTTCTATGATATTCTTAAGGATCTTAAAAATTAATTCATTTAAAAATAAAACAACAGAAAATATTATTTATGTTAATAAAAAAAACGCAAATCCATTGAATCCCTTCCAAAAATAGGGAGTTATCTTAAATGATAAACTCCCTATTTTTATTAATTAAATTAATAAAACCAATATCTTTAAAAAAGAAAAAAATGGATTATGTATTTTCTTTTAATCTAACAAGTAAAAAAGAGAAAAAAAATTAAGTAGATATAATGATGGATTTATCAAAAAAAAATTAAAGAAATTTTCATATTTCAGCAAACCTTAATTTAAAAAATAATTTGAGTACTGTATTAGAAAATGACCATAAGTTATCACGAGATATGCAAAAATATTTTTTCCGAGAAAGATTTTATTGATAATTCTTTACTAGGAATCGGAGTTCTTCAAGATGGCAGAATCATATATGCAAATACCACAATCTCAAAACAATTCGGATATTCTCTTAATGAAATTCAAGAAAAAGATTTCTGGAGGAAAATTATCCACCCCGATGATTTATCTATAGTAAGAAAAAAAATTGAGACTAAGCTAAAGGAGAAAAACTACAACACAACAAGGTATAAATGTCGAATTTTATTAAAATCAGGTAAACCAAAATGGATCGAAGTTTTTTCCATAAATTTTTATTATAATAATAGATTAGCAATCCTTTTCACTATTATCAAAATTCCTGAGCCAACTCCCGTATTTGAACTTACTTCAAATAATTTAGCAAAACTCAGTGTTGTGGAAGAATTATTAAAAAGATTTAACATTCCATATCGGATTTTAAAGACAGAAGATTTCCATAAGGATTTGGAAGAAAAATTTCTACAACAAAAAATTATTCTAAAAGATGCAGAACAGAAGTTTCGTCATATATTCAAAACATCGCCATATTCAATTCTATTACTCAATTTTGAGGGAAGAATAATAGAATGTAACTACTTAACTGAAAAATTATTCGAGTATAATAAAGATGAGCTAATTAATAAAAAGTTTCTAGAATTTATCAATTTCCCATCCAATCAACGTTCTTTACTCGAAGATGTATTTAAAAAACTAACAAAAGGAGAAAAATTACCCCCTATTGAAATTCAGTGCTTTACAAAAGAGTGGAAAATAGTATGGGTTAAAATGTTTAATACATTAGTACGGTTGTATAATGAAATATTAATTCAAGTAATAATTCAAGACATTTCTCATATATTTTTAAACAAATTTAGAAATTCATTTAATCATTAGAGGATCTGCACTTAATACAGTTCCGACACAATAAATATAACATAAACCATATCCTAAAACCTATTCCATTGTTCTAAAGTTAGATTTTTCACCATATTTAAACTAATTTTTCTACCATATTTTATAATTTTTTACACATTGGTTTAAATATTTAATTGTCAGTTTAATTTAAAAATAATTAAGGAGAATAAGAAAAATGGTAGGAACTGTTAAAACTGATAAATCAGATCTTATTTTTGAATTACACGGAATTGATACCATACTTAGTATTAAAAGGAAAATAAGAGTTCCTCTTAAACATATAACCTCTGTATCAACAGAACATGTTACTCTGGACCCAAAATTCCAGATGAGGTTAATTGGTACTCGTCTTCCAACAATTATTAAGGATGGAAGATTTCTGACTTCTGAAGGTATGATGTTCTTTGAGATGCATGACCCTGATAAATGTATTACTGTCTCTTTGGATCATGAACATTTTAAGAAGATCGTTTTTGAAGTGGATGATAAGGAAGCTATGGCGAAAAAGATCAATGATGCTATAAAACCATCATTGCAAATCATTTAATAGATTTGGGTTGAAATAGAGATGGAATTTGAAGTTAGTATCGCTAATGAGAATATCAACTTAGCAGGAACCTTGACTATTCCCGATAAATATGCAGAAAAACTCCCAGCTTTCGTGTTCGTACATGGATCAGGTCCGAACGATAGAGATGAGAATCCAGATTTAATCCTTATGTCTTCGAATGATAAAGAAAAGCTTGTAAAAACATTGAAAGTTTTCAACTTAGATGTGAGTCAATACAAACTTAATGTGTTTAATCAAATGTCTGATTATTTTGTAAAAGTGGGCTTCGCTACATTGCGGTATGACAAGAGAGGAATCGGTAAAAGCGAAGGAGATTACAAAACAGCCGGTTTCAAAGATTTCATATCAGACGCTCATGCAGCAATCCGATTTTTACGTACTAGAACAGAGGTAGATCCTTTAAAAATTATTATATTAGGGCATAGTGAAGGTGGAATCATTGGTCCTGTTTTGTGTGTAGAGGATCCTACTATTGCTGCACTTGTTATTTGTGCTGGAACAAGCCAGAAGCTTGACAATATTATGATACAACAAGCAAAATTCACCAAAGAAATGCTCAGCAGGCTATCACAAGAACAAAAAGAGAAATTGAGGGTAATGCATACCCCTGATCCAGTAGAAATAGTTAAAAAGCTGATTGAGAAGGTTAAGCGTGGTGATGAATATGTAGAAATTGAAGGGCATAAGGTTTATACTAAATGGTTTCGTGAGCATTTTGCACATGATCCTCTGGAGACAATTAAGAAAGTGAAATGTCCTATATTGATTGTACAAGGCGAAAAAGATTTTCAAGTACCTTTTAACAACGCGTTAACTCTTAGAGATGCATTGGAGAATTCAGGAAATAGCAACATAAGACTGTTGTTATTCCCGAACATTGATCACCTGTTAAAGTTTGAGCCTTATCAGTCTAGTCAATTAAGCTACATAAGTAAAATGAACAGAGAAATTGAGCCACTAATCCTCAAAAGCATATGTAACTGGGCAGAGTCAGTTGTAGTTAAAAATGGGAGAATGCCCTGATACTTCTCAACGGCATTTCTTTCCAAAGTTACCTTGGGCTCATTTTTAGCGGATAAAAACTAAAATAAATCAAGAATTTTGGAAAATTTATCCAAATGTTCACAGGAAAAAAGATCCCTTTAAATTGAATAATGAATAAAAAATGGAGATGAATATGGACAAAAAAGATGCGATTCTATCCCTTCTTTTGCTTCAGAATTCACGAATCCGGTATCGTGAAATGGCAGAAAAAGTAAATTTATCAGTTAATGCCGTGCATAAAAGAATACAGTCCATGATTGATCTAGGAGTGATTGGGAGCTTCACCACTCAGCTTAGTCTAAAAGCAATAAATGCGATGAGAATACTAATTTTTGGTACTACGGAATCATCTAATCTTGATGATGCGAGCAAAAAATTAGGCGAGTCCGAGTATGTGTATTGGGTCGCAAGATCGAGTGGAAGTTTTATCTACATAGGAATTTATCTAAAAGATGGCAATGAACAATAGCGGTTCAAATAGAATCTGAAATTTTTAAATTATATTAGAAGGAAAAATAATTTTTTTAACAAAATTTTGCATAAATAAAAAAATAATGGTGCGATTATCTTAATTGATTGCATTTAATTGAAAATTAGTAAAAAATTATAATAATATGTCAAGAAATAATTTTCAACACCCCTCAAAAGATATTTCTGAAAGTAAAGGAACAATTCTTAGAGGAAAAACAGTATGTATGTGCTTAACAGGTTCAGTAGCAGTAATTTCATCTCCTATTGTAGCCCGTGAACTTATGAGATTGGGAGCTGAAGTAATATGTGTCATGTCAAAGGCTGCTACGGAATTGATTAACCCTGCTTTAATGGAATGGGCAACAGGAAATAAGGTTATTACAAAATTAACTGGAGCAGTTGAACATGTTTATCTCGCGGGGGATAGACCTAGAAGTGTAGGAAAAGCTGATTTGATCTTAATATGTCCCGCCACCGCAAATACAATTTCAAAGATAGCAAATGGAATTGATGATACTCCAGTTACAACAGTAGCATCAACTGCATTTGGATCTTCCTTACCAATCGTAATTGTCCCGGCAATGCATGAAAGTATGTATAGGCATCCTATCTTAGAAAAAAATGAAATGAAATTACGGGATTGCGGAGTGGAGATTTTAGGTCCAAGAATTTCCGAAGGGAAAGCAAAAATCGCGAGAATTGATGATATAATTGATAGGGTTATAGATCTATTAGTCACTAAAAAAGATCTAGACCAAATGAAAGTTCTTATTACTGCGGGTCCGACTAGAGAGGCTATAGATTCAGTTAGATTCGTTTCTAATAAATCCTCAGGAAGGATGGGGGTTGAGTTAGCCAAAGAATCTTCTGCTAGAGGTGCAAATGTAACTCTAATTGCTGGTGAGTGCATGGCAAAACTTCCAAATTATTTAAAAATTAAACGTGTTATTTCAACCGATGATTTTATAGAAGCTGTTAAAGATGAAATCTCACTAAATAATTATGATATTTTTATTTCAGCAGCAGCAGTAAGTGATTATAAACCAATTGAATGTATTGAGGGAAAAATTTCATCTGATAATGTAGAAGAATTACAAGTAAATATGAAATTAACTCCAAAAATAATTAATGTAGCCAGAAAAAAAGATTATAGTCTATTTATTGTCGCATTTAAAGCAGAAACCAATGTTTCTAAAAGTGAGTTAATTGAACGTGCATATAATAGACTCATTAAATCTGAGGTCGATTTAATTGTAGCAAATGATATAGGAAGGCAAGATATAGGTTTTAGCAGTAAATATAATGAAGTTTTTATTATAGACAAAAAAAAACATATTACTCATGTAGAGAGAAACACTAAACGATATATAGCATCTAAAATAATTGATGTTGTTTTACAATCGTATCAAACAAGAAACTCTTAAATTTTTTCTATAGAGTTGATATTAAGAATTTTCTTTGGAAAATCATCAACCTATATTATAATTTATTATCTAATGAAAATATTTAAATATTAAATTATTTACTGTAAGAAGTGAAGAAAGAATTAAAGTTTGACAAGAAATTGAATACTTAGAATTAAGAATTAATGTCTAAAATCATATTGATTTCTTAATTAAATTAGTAATAAATGTATATATATTTATAATATGTTTTAATTAAAATTGATAAAGAAATTACTTTTTGAGTGCGTTTAAAATTACATCCAAAGAAGAAGAAAAAATTAAACAAGGCACGATCGCAGAATATATGCGAAAGAGAACTCAGTTAGTTGGTTTTGAGTTTGGTTATTGGAAACATGTTCAATATTGTGCAGAATTTATAGATAATGCATTGGATGCAATTGAAAGTTTTCAATGGAAAGAATTAGCAAAACCAGATTCAAAAATTGCGTTCTCTCTCGATCAAGAATTATTTCTAGAAAAATTCTCGATCGTTGAGGCAGCAAAGGAAGAAAAAAGATCTCAACATTTAGATAATGAAGCAAAACAAACTCTAATGCAAGAATTTGGTATTGAATCCACTGAATCTGATTCCTCTACTAAACAAGAAATCGAAGTTAGAGAAGAAGAATCTGGAGAGATAATCGATAAAGAAGAATTAGAAGTAGAGGAGGAAGTCAAAAGGATTATTGATGACATGCAAGAGATAATTAAACCTGTTGAATATATTATTGATCTAGAACCAATAGTAATTGTTCGTCTTAGAGAATATGAAGCACCTTCATTATTAACTTCGGAAATTAGTCAGAAAAATATAATGAGTTATATATTTGAAATTTTCGATAATGGTACAGGAATGTCAAAAATCGATTTAAGAAAATTTGGACGATATCTTGCTTCATCAAAATCTATGGAATTAAAACAGACTAGAGGAAGTCAAGGATTCGGAGCACCAAGTGCTTTTAGTGATGCTCAAAACACCACTGGTAAACCAGTGGTTACAGTTTCAAAATCAAGTGACCAGGTATATGCTATGTGCTCAGAATTTTTCACCACTTCTAAAAATGAAAAAAAATATTTGATCCATCCAACAGAAATTGATAGTCCCTTTTTACATGGTACTTATATTAAACTCAATTATTTAAATGTGAAATATGTCAAAGGATATGTTGAAAAGTACATCCAAGAAACAGCATTTATGAATCCCCATGTTACAATTATTTACATTGATCCTGAGGGAAAAGAAAAAATCTACCGAAGACTAGCTACTTCTTTCCCACCAGAACCAAAATATGCTAAACCTCACCCTTCATCCGTTAACATAGGTGATCTACAAGATTTAATTACAAAATCAGAAAATAAAACCATTTCAGCTTTTTTGCAAGAAAATTTTGTTAGGATGAGTTCAAAAATAGCTAAAGAAATTGTAGATATTGCTGAAAGAGATCTACAAGACAAACTAAATTTATTAATATTAAAAGATGGTTTTGTAAACATTGTTAAGAAAAAACCTGATCAAATCTATTTCATGCGTTACGAAATGAGAGTATATGGGCGTTCTACAAAACCTCGAGAGAAAATAATAATTTATCAAGTTGAATCTGAAATCTTGAAGGAAAGATATTGGGATTTTATTTCAAATTACAATAAATGTGTTAAAGATTTTGAAAAGGTAAACAAAGAAATAGCGAAATTAAACAATAGAATTGATAAAACTGAAACAAAAAAAGAAATTAAGGCTATTGAAACAGAAATCAAAAAATTCTTAAATAATATTGACGATATCAGGAAAGAAAAGGATAGAATAAAAACAAATTTAAATAACTTGTTTAAAGATACTAAGGAAGGATTGATTGAGCTTAAAAAGTCTAAAAATAGAGCAGATCTTGAAAGTTTAGTTAATGAAGTCGAATTGTCTAAAGCAAAACCTGTTGATCTAACAAGAGAGCAATTTAATTCTCTATTTTTAGCTTTTAAGTCAATGAAATATATGGCTCCTCCAACAGATACAGCAATACCAGTGGGAGAATCGATTTTAGAAAATACTTTAATTAAAGAAATTGGTTTAAAAATTTCTGATAATATTGATGACTTTGACTCACCAACCGAAACCATAGGTAGAATTGAAATTACTGATAGTGATATGAATTCAGAAGAGCTTATAAACTTAAATTCTGAAATATTAGGAAATATTGAAATTATAGACGATTCTCAAGATTTTCAACAATTAAAATCAACAATAGATGGTTTTATTACTTATTCAGATATCGATTCTGTTGAAAGTTATCGTGAAGTTTTTGATTATTTTCTTGAAACCTTTACAAAGGATGATGATTTTGTTGCAGCTGAAACGAGAGCCCCTACAAGTGGAAAAGGATTAGCATATGTAGTTGAAGCCGTAATGGCATATTCCAGAAACATAGAAACGCCTAAACGATCAAGAGATGTATTATCGAGATTTGTTAATAGAACTCCTAAATTAAGAGATAATGCAGATTGTGCAATATCAAAAGCAGTTCAATCAGTAAATTGGAAGAATTATAATCTCGAAACATATGATAATGGCTTACCAAGAGGCCCAATAAAATTATTAGTTAATGTTTCTGGACCTTTTGTACATTTAATGTTTAAGTCGCAATCAAAAAATGCCCTTGCAGATGATGAGGAGTTAATAAAAGAAATAAAATATTGTCTTGAAGCCATAGGAAGAAGATTACGAGTATATATTAATAGAAGAGCAAAAATTCATAAAAGTGAGAAAAGAGCAAGTCTAATAGAGAAATATATCCCCACTTTTATCAAAAGTGTGTATAATATCGCTTATCAAGGAGAAAGTAAATTTAAAGCAAGATTGGATATTAAAGAACTTGAAGAATTAATGAAAGGAGCAATTGGTAAAAAACCTCCTAAAGTTTTTGCACAAGATTTAAGACCCGAGAAAGCTGAAGTCAAAGAGGTAAAAATTTCAAAAGAAATACCAGAGGAAATTGAAGTTACTGAAGAAAAGATAGTTATTAAAGAAGAAATTCCTTCTGAAAAACTGAAAGTAAAAAAAGAAGTTATTTCTAAAAAAACCTTGCTTAACTGGACAGTGAAAGAACTTAAAGATTATTGCGAAGAAAATAATATTGTAATACTATCAAAAGAAAGGAAAAACGATATTATTGAAAAAATATTACAATCATTTATAACTGAACGAGACATTGAGAAAGCAGAAATTATTAAACCTATCATCTCGGAAATCATCCCAAAAGAATCCAAACCAATAGAAACTTCTGTTAAAAAAGAACGTGCCCCAATATCTACAAAAATACCAACACCAATACCAAAATCTACTCAAACAACATTACCAGTTATAACCACTGATAAAATTGTCTCAGTTTTATCAAAAGACTGGCAAAGTATAAAACATCTAATTTTCAAATTAAAAATTAAAGATATGATGGATGCACGATACCTTCAATTGAAATTGAAAGAATTAGAACGGAAGGGAGAAGTACTCGTTGATATTAAAATGGGTAGAAAACACTGGAAATTGAAATGAGGTAAAAAAAAATGGCTAAAAAGCAAAATACAGAAGTTTATGATTTAAAAGCAGCAAAAGAGTTATATTTAGAATATTTAGAAAGAGGAAAAGAGGTAAAAGAAATTGGACTTCCACCAGACACCGTAAAAATAGATGATCTTAGTAGAAAGAGAATGCTTGATCGATTATATAAATTAGTTGATAAAGTTCTTGAAAAAATTTATGCTACAGGAAGGCCCTACATTGAATTGCCTTCTAGATCAAGTACAAACATCATCTGGGATGAAGAAAATGATTTACTATTACTTGGTAAGCAAATAATGGAAAAGCAATTTCACTCACTTACTAGTGTTGCTGATATCACTAGACTAATGAGGGTATTAGAAGTTGTCTATGAACTTCTTAATGAAGATATCCATGCTACGAAAAGGGAAGTATTTTATACAGATGTTAATTTATTCCAAGAACAAAAAAATAGTGATAAAAGTATTGAAGATGTTGCTACAATGTTATATACTACAAGAAACTCTACACATATTGTAGCTGCTCCAAAAGGTACCTGTGTAGGAAGATTAAGAATTCGTGATAGAAACGATATCATTGATTTGGAAGGTTTAGGGAGTGGAGGATGGACAATATCCCCAATGCTTGATAATATTGAAATAATTGAGTCTGATGCTGAATTTATTCTTGTTATAGAGAAGGATGCTGCTATGATGCGCTTGGCAGAAGCCAGATTTTGGAGAAAATATCCTTGCATCTTATTAACGGCTCAAGGGGTTGGAAATGTTGCAGTAAGAATGTTTTTGAAGAGATTAAGCAAAGAATTAAATCTTCCAGTATTTAGTTTAGTCGATAGTGATCCTTATGGTCATTATATTCATTCAGTATATTTAAGAGGTTCTAAGAGGTTAAGCTATGAATCACCTTTTCTCGCTACACCAGATATAAATCTTCTTGGAGTTTTAACTAGAGATTTAGATAAATATAAAATTCCACAAGAAGTCAGAATAAAAATGAATAAACAAGATGAAAAACGTACAAAAGATTTGTTGAATGAAGATTTTGTAAAAAAAAATAAAGCCTGGGAAGAAGATCTCAAGTTAGCACTTAAATTAAAAATAAAGGCGGAAATACAAGCATTTGCTTCGCATGGATTTAAATTTTTAACCGATAGATACTTGCCAGAAAAACTCACAACAGGTGATTGGATATAAGAGTTTTTAAAAAAAGCGATGGTGGTGTTGTTCAATTGATCGATAAGGAGGATATGATAGAATGGCCAATTGAATTACCTTTAATTTTCATTGAATATATAAGATCTAAACAATTAGATAATTATGGCAGTGCAAAAAAAGAAGTCGAGTCATACCTCGATGAAATTATGACTGAAGTCGCAATTCCTAGATTAGTTAGTGTTTTAGAAGGAGATGATAATGAAAATATAATATTGGCTTTAACTCGTATTGAAGAAATTTCAAAAAAAGATATTGAAATGGCGAAACCAATACAAAAATATCTATCCCAACTTCTAGAGAATAAAGATAAACAAATTGTGAAGTTAGCTGAAAATATTTCAAGTAATTTCGCAAGTGCTGAAAGAAAGAAAGAATTAGCAAGAAGAAGGAAGACCATGCGTGAGAAAGAAAAATCTTTCCTAGAAGGTAAAATTAGTGGAGAAGAATACGCGAAATATAGACGAGAATATTTAACACTTAAAGAATAATTCTTGAATCAATTTAATAAATCAGTTATAACTAAAAAAACATTATTAATAGAAGTTATAGCAAAGAATTTTATATTTATCTTATTAAAAATCAAATTTCTAATACAGTCTTGAGTTTTTTATTCTTTCTCATTGTTTTAATAATAACACATTTTACAACCTAAGATAATTATCTCTTTTTCGCTCAATTAAAAGGTAGATTTAATGATTGGGAAAATCTATAAAATTACAAATATAGAAAATAGGAAACTATAAATTGGAAAAACTGAACGATCTTTAAAAAAAAGATTAAACGAACACCTAAGACAAAAAACTAATAAACATTTTGATTATGCTGTTAAAAAGTATGGAAAAAATAAATTTCAAATTAAAGAGATTGATAACTGTCAAAATACTAAAGAATTAATCAAAAAAGAAAAATATTGGATTAATTTATTGGATACTCGAAATCCTGATCGTGGATACAATATTAGAGAAGGAGGAGATGATGGGAAATGGACTTTAGAGGCAAGAAAGAGACTTTGTAAACCTAAAACAAAAGATCATGCTCAAAATATTAGCAAAGGATTGACAGGAAGAAAATGTAGTCAAAAACATATTGAGAATAACAGAAGAGCTCAGTTAAACAAAAAATTAAGTGAAACAACTAAAATTAAAATGAGTTTATCTAGATCTGGTGAAAAAAATCATAATTATAAAGAGATTAATAAGAGTAATTTGAAAAATCTGATAAAACAAGGACTTCTTAAGAAACAAATATCCTCGATACTAAATATACATCCTAATACAGTACACAAAAAAATAATTGAATTCTGGGGAAATAAAGGGGTTAATGGAATAAAAAGTGCAAGATTTTACTTTAATTCAGGTTAATAAGAAATATTTAACATTGAATGACAATTTTTAATTCTTATGAATTGGGAGAATGAAATAGACAATTTTTATAATTTTATCTTAGATAATAAGATTATTGGATTCTTTGAAGAACCTCTAAAATTAAAATCAGGTAGATTGTCATATTGGTATGTAAATTGGAGGAATATTTCTTCTGATGTATATTTACTTGATCAATTAACAGATTTTATTTTATTATTTATCGATTATTTAGGATTAAATCCGCTATGCTTTTATGGTGTTCCAGAAGGGGCAACAAAATTAGGTATAATAACGCAATATAAATGGGCAAGAAAACAAATAAATTATAATTCTGGAATTTATCCTTTATCTATGGGTAGAGCTAAACAAAAAGAACACGGTGATCCAAAAGATAAATTTTTTGTTGGAATTCCTAAAGGAAAAACTATTATTCTTGAAGATGTAACAACAACAGGTGATTCACTCATCACCACCATAAAGAATTTGAAAAGATTAGATGTGAATATAATAGCAACTATTGGACTGACAAATAGAAATGAATTAAGAGATGATGGAAAAAGTGTTGAAGAAATTATAAAAGAACAAAATCTTCAATATTATGCAATGAGTAATGCAATTGATTTGTTACCCCGAATGAAAATGGATAAAAATATGCAGATACATATTGAGGATTATTTTAAGAAATATGGTACTAGTCGGATTAAATTTAAAACTGCTAAAATGTAAAAAACTCTCTCCATGTTTTAATAAGTAGATAGAGATTTATGTAAAAAATTTTTTCTGAGTTCGTTAATCTTCTCTCATCCTCTAGAGATAATTCTGTCATAGATAACTTCAATATTTTTAATAAACGACTATCAATGATATTAGAAGCATATGAATTATATCTATCAAAATCTATTTTTGGTCTAGTATTTTTTTCAATTTCCATTTCCAAAATTCTTCTAAATTCTTTTATTTTGTTTAAGAAAAAGTTATTATTTCTTCTATTTAATTTAACATCATCTCTTTCTCCTATTGCGTATCGTTGAACGTCGAAATTATCACATTTATCTGTAGCTGCAACTCTTAAAATGTTTTTTTCAATAAAAGGAAGCGAGGAAAATAAATTTAATTTATATTTCTTGCCCTTCTCGAAAGGACCAAAAGATTCTCCTAATAGTGAAAAACCTTCAAAATTACTTATACATTCAGTAACTATTTTTTCATTTTTGAATATAAAATTGAATCTATTCAATGAATCTGCAAAGCGTTCTTCAATTGCGTTCAATAACTTATGCACCAGATTTAAAAAATTAATAAGTCTTTATATACTATGTAAAAAGTAATACAAAAGAAATAAACATACTATTATTTTATTAATAATTTGAAAATTTCGTGAAAATCTTGGTAATAGAAATAATACTTCTAATATTCTTTATTGCATTTTTTCTACTTGGGTTTTTTATAATTTATAAACAAGTAGCATTGGTTAAAAAAGGAGATTTTAGAAACAAAGACCGACTTCAATGCGTTATCTATGGAATCATTTTTAGCTTATCAATTATGGTAGTTTTTAGTGTCGCAGTCATTTTTACTGTAAGAACACCAGAATTTTGGGATCCAGAAACTACTCCTCCAAATGTACATCCTCTTGTCTTATTAGTACCATTTATTTTCTGCCTAGTTTATATTTCATTTTATCCCTTGATTGATTTTTTATTTATTGCTTTAAGCAAAGAATCAGATGAAGGTATGACCCCGTTTCATAAATTTTTAAGTAATAAGATAATAAATTTGTCAGGAAATCGGATTATAAAGGTATTAATTGCCTTAGTTCTTTATCTAATGGTATTCATTTTCCCTCCCTTTCTGCTAACCATAATTGGATTACCATTTATCATGATATGGATAACTTGGATGCTTATTTATCCTTTAATGATATTAACTTTTTATGGATCAAAAGGTTATGTTGCTGGTATTTCAAATGTTTACTATCATATTCCAGATCTAAGGAGATCTATTTTCCTTAATTTTGAAGATAGTAAAAGAGGAATGAAACAATTCTTATCTGATCCAGGTTCTTATATAATACTCGGTTTAATGATATTTGTATTTGTTTGGGCTTGGATCTCTTTAATTCAAACTGTGATGTTCTTTTTTACTCGAACAATAGCAATTTCAACAATGTCTTCAGTTTTTGTTTTTGTAACACTTCTATTTGGAATACTTGGATATTTTACACGCTTTTGGGGAAGAAAAATAAAATATAGAGGAATTGATATTTATTTTGCAGCCTATTTGATGGCATCTATAGGAATAAATGTATTAATTAATTTTTTAATTGTCAATCCTGAAAAACTGCAATATACTTTTAATCTATGGACAATTACAAACCAGATTTACTCAAATTTTTATATGTTTGCGTGGGCTGCCGTTATTGAAGAAATAGTTCTAGTTATTTTTACATCTTATTTTATTTTATCAAGGAATAATGAATTTGGTTTAAATATTAGGTACTCGAAAATTACTGAAAGTGGTCAAACATTTGATCCTATTCCCTTATTCAATTTTATTAAACATGGTAATCCTAAAATAAGAAAACATGCAGAAGAAACTTTATTTTTGATGTTTGAAAGAATTCCTTTAAAGGATGAAATAAATCTCGATGACTGGAAATTTAAAAATTCAATTTTGGATGGTATTTGTGATTATAATCCAAATGTGAGACAAGTAAGTAATAGAATTTTGATACAATTGGAAAATGATGTTCCAGAATTAATATTACCTTGGATAATAGAAGCATTAAAGTCGCCGAATTATGATAAGTCTGTTCCTATTGCAAAAATATTATTAAATTCAAATAAAAATTTTGTAGAAAAAATTCCTAAGGATATACTTTTTAATATAATTGAAGATCCAGAATGGAGAATGAAGATATTGGGACTTAAAATATTAAGTAGATTGATAGAGAATAACCCTGACTTAATTTTAAATTTAAACGTTAAGGAATTAATTAACGACCCTAATATTCTTATTCAGGTTGAAATTCTTAACATATTATCAGCTTCATCTTTTGCACTCCCTATTGATATTATTATTGATAAAATTTTTGATGTGAATAATGAAATTAGCTCAGCAGCAGTTAAGAACCTAAGAAATCTTAATATTAAACAAATAGATAAAAAATTGATTTCTAAAATTTTACCACTGATTAAAGACCCCTCTAGTTCTGTTCGAACCTCTATTTATGAGGTTTTGGCAAAAATTGGTAATTTCAAAAAAAATAATATTCCTCTTTTTCCCTTCCTAGATGGTTTAACGGATTCAAATGAATCAACAAGACAAGCTGCGATAAAAGTCCTAGTAAAATACTTCGAGGAGGAACCAAATTTATTTGATATAGAGGAGATTATTAACAAAATAGATCCAAATAATTTTAAAATAGTATTTAGTGTTATTTCTTTACTTGGAAAACTGTGGAAATATAATCCACAAAAGATCTTAGAGACTTTATTAACGTTTATAAAATTTGATAATGACTCACTAAAAGAAAAAATCTCGGAGATTTTAATAGAACATTATAATAGTACACCAGATTTAATAATTCAAAATTTAATAAAAATCCCAGATATTTCAAAATATATTACAAAAGGAATCATTTCACAAACATTTATTAAAATTGGTAAAAATGATCCAGAGCATATAATTCCAATTTTATTAAATTATTTAAATAATGAAAATGATGATATTCGATTAAATGCTATTAATTCATTAGATGGTTTAGTAGAGGAATTCATTGAATATGTTAATTTAAGACCAATCCTAACACTATTAGAGAAGGATAAAAGTAAACAAATTAAGAAAACAGCTTCTAATGCTATCTCAAAAATAGCACAAAAAGACGCCTCTCTAATGAAACCTTTTATATCTGAATTTTTACAAATTTTAGTAAAACAAGATTTATCGACTAGGATTGTGTTTTCTAAATCTTTATTAGAAATCGCAAAAGAATCACCTAATATTATTCCTGTTCACGAAATTCTAAACTTTCTTGACGATCAAGACTCATTTGTCCGTGAAACAAGTGTAAAAATATTAGGTTTTATAGGATATAATCAACCGTCTTCAACCGTTGATAAATTGATAAATAAAGCATTAAATGATGATGAGTGGATAGTTAGAGAAGCAGCAGTTTCAAGTTTAGGTAAAATTATAAATCATATCGAAGAAAAAGAAAAAATCCTTGAGAAACTTATTACTTTAATAAATGATGAGCAAAATTGGGTTCGCAGGTCTGTCTTGAATATCTTATCAAATACTAAAGAAGTTAATGATTCACATATTCCATTTGAAATTATTAAAGATAATTTGGCAAGTAGTGATCCTAAAATTAGAGAAGCCTCAGCGGGTTTAATCCAGATTTATAGTAATCAAATTGAAAAAATATTTGATGAAATTATTGTATTACTGGAGGACGAATCAAAAGAAGTAAGAACAAGGAGTATTAACAGTATTGTACAAATAGTACAAAAAGTAGGATTGGACAAGATCTTGAATAAATTATTACAAAATCTCAGTGGAGAGGGTTCTTTAGAAATCCAACGTTCAATAGCGTTAATTTTGGGTCGAACCGCAAAATATGAAGTTGCCAAAACAAAGAAAAGAATAATTGCTTTATTAAAAATACGATGTGAAATGAGTCAAGATCCTATTATTTGTGGAACTCTACAAGAGTTAAAAGGAAATTAATAAAAAATACCTTTTAGAAGCAAATAAGAAAATTTAGTAATTCTTGCGACAGTCCCATTTTTTTTATTTTCACTTATTTGTTCTTTAATAACTAATTCATTAATACAATGGATTAAAAATCTTCAAATATAATTAGGTATATTAAAAAAATCTGTTAAGATTTAACATGACAACTCCTTTATCGAGCCCTAGTCAACCGATTAATAAAGTTCAACGTTTTGAGGATTTTTATCGGTCTTTTCAAGAAACCCCTGGAGTATATAAATATAAAGACCAAATTAATGAAATCTATGCTAAAGGTGAAAATACTTTAGTTGTTTTATTTGAAGACTTATTAGCTAGCGATCCTGATATTGCAGAAATGCTAAAAAAAGATCCTGAAGACTTACTAGAAGATGCTGTGGAAGCATTTAAAAATTTGTTAAAATTTCAGGGCTCACAGATGAGCAATATAGATTATTTTGTAAGAATAATTACAAAAGACAAAATGAGCCCTTTATTAATTCCTTTAAGAGGTTTGAGAGCTAAACATATTGGTTCACTAGTATGGTCGAAAGGGATATTAGTTAGATGTTCTAGTATTAGACCAAAATTAGAAAAAGCTTCTTTTATATGTCAATTATGTGGAGCTCAGATTGATATACCTCAACTAACCTCAAGAATAAGATGGCCTAAATTCTGTACAAATAAACGATGTAAAGCGAAAGCTCAAACTGATTTTAGACTTATATCAAAACATTCAGAATTTATTGATTGGCAGAATATTATGATTCAAGAAATTCCAGAAGATTTACCTCCTGGGAGAATTCCCAGATCCGTACAAGGAATTTTAACGTACGATCTTGTTGATACGGTAAAACCAGGCGATAGAGTGAAGTTTACCGGAATTTTTAGATCTGTATTAGCACAATCAATTAAAAGTAATAATTCTACATTGTTCAAGACTTACTTTGACACCAATTATATAGATCCTGAAGATAAAACAGAAGATGCTATTGATTTAACGAAAGAAGACAAGAATAAAATTGAAGATCTATCAAAAGAACCATTTATACAAAAAAAAATCGCAAGATCTTTGGCTCCGGATATATATGGCAGAGAAGATCTAAAGCTAGCATCAGCTTTAAGCTTATTCGCAGGAACAAGGAAGAAAAAACCAGGGGGAGGATATAAGAGGGGTGATATCCATGTTCTCTTTGTTGGGGATCCAGGAACTGGAAAATCAGAAATCTTGAAAAGTGCTATAGAAGTATCGCCACGAGGATTATATACCTCTGGGAAAGGATCGACTGCAGTAGGTTTAACCGCAGCAGTAATAAAAGATACTGAAACAGGTCAAATGAACCTTGAAGCTGGAGTTGTAGTGTTGGCAAATGGAGGTGTCGCTGCCATAGATGAATTTGACAAAATGGACACTGCTGATAGATCTGCACTTCATGAAGCTATGGAACAACAAACTGTAAGTATAGCTAAAGCGGGGATAGTCGCTACATTAAAAGCACAAACAGCCATTATAGCAGCAGCTAATCCCTACTCGGGAAGATATGATAGATACAAAACACCAACTCAAAACATTCGATTACCCCCTTCTCTATTATCTCGATTTGATTTGATCTTTGTTGTTGTTGACAAACCTAATAAAGCGGATGATGCTCAAATGGCTGAATTTATTTTAAAAAATTCTATGATAACTTCAGAAGAATTACTTGAAGAAAGCAATTCTGTCGCGCCAATTTCAAGAGATCTTTTAAAAAAATATATTAAACATGCAAGAAGGACATGTAATCCTGTTTTATCTGATGAGGCTAAAGATAGAATAAAAGAATTCTACCTTGAATTAAGAGGGCAATATGATAGTGAAGATGCGATTATATCAATCTTAGCTAGAAACCTAGATGCTTTAGTAAGACTCAGTGAAGCATATGCTAAAATGGCGCTAAGAAATAAAGTTATTAAGGAAGATGTAGAAGCTATTATAGAATTGTTCAAGAGATATCTTAAAGATACTGGTTATGATGAAACGACTGGTAAAATTGATATGGATAGAATTTTTGTGGGGCAATCAAGAACTAATCTAAATAAATTAGAGACTATTATGGACATACTTAAAGAAATCTTTGAAGAAAATAGTTGGAGAGCGCTTGAAAAATCTAATGTTATCCAGATCTTAGAATTAGAAGAGAACTTAGATAAAAAGTTTATAGAGAACGCGTTAGATGAATTGATTAAGGAAGGGACTCTATATGAACCAAAAAGTAACCAAATTAAATTTACTAATAAAATAGAATAATATAGTTCTTGTATAATTAGTTTATAGAAAATTTCCTTTTCAATAGAACATTTTTAATGCTTCAGTCGAGATAATCTTAAATGCTGACTCAACATTTTCTCCTGTTTTTGCTGATGTATGAATAATTGAAATAAAGTTTGTTCTCTTTTCTAATGAGTTAATTTCTTTTTCACTCAACTCAGATCCTAAATCATTCTTATTTGCGAGTAAAATTACTGGAGCACGATTACAGTATTGTTTTACATCAGGAATCCAGAATTTCTCAATTTGAGAAAATGTGTTCATGCGTGTTAAATCACCAACAATAATAATACCTTTTGCTCCCATATAATAAGACGGTCTCATATTTATCCAACGTTCTTGTCCCGCGATATCCCAAAGCTGTATCTTTATATTGATATCATTTTCTAATTTAATATTTTTGGTAAAAATATTTGTACCAATACTAGAACGATAGTCTTTAGTAAATTGCCCTGTAATAAATTTCTTAACTAAACTTGTTTTCCCTACAGCAGGTTCTCCAACTACAATGATCTTCAGCGTGTATTTAATGGTTTTGTTCATATTTAATTAAGTCTATGAAGAAACTTTTTTAAGTTTATACGTAAATATTAAACTAATTAAATTCAAAATATTGATAAAAGAAATAGAAAGAGAAATTACTATGTCTACAGGAATTGTTTATGATGATATTTACCTAGAACATGATATTGGAACTCAACTGCAACATGTTGAGAGTCATGAACGGTTAATTTCAATAATGAATTTTTTAAAAGAACAACAAATACTTGAAGATCCAAACTTCAAAATCATTAAACCAAGAAAAGCAACTTTAGAGCAAATCAAATATGTCCATAGAGAACGATTAATTAAAGAAATTCAAGAAATATGCGACTTAAGTGCTAAAACGAACCGTCTTCAAGCCATTGATATGGATACTGTGGCTTCCCCAAAAACCTATGAGGCATCATTGTTTTCAGTTGGTGGAAATTTGCAAGCTATAGACGAGATATTAAATAGAAATGTAAAAAATGCTTTTGCATTGGTAAGACCTCCTGGTCACCATTCTAATTCCCATAAATTTGCTGGATTTTGTATATTCAATAATATTGCTGTTGCTGCAGAATATCTATTTAGAGAAAAAGGAGTGAAAAGAATAGTTATCATTGATTGGGATTGTCATCATGGAAATGGTACCCAAGATGTATTTTATCAAGGTACTAAATCAAATTTGGGTGAATTAGTAATGTTTAATTCACATCAATATGGTTACTTTTATCCAGGTACAGGAAATTATGATGAAATTGGTACAGGTAATGGAGTAGGAAAAATCATTAATTATCCAATGCCTGCTGGTTCAGCTGATGATGTAATACCTCTTTATTTAAATCAAATAATTATACCGATATGCGATGAGTTTAAACCTGAATTTATTTTAATTTCTGCAGGTTTTGATACTCATTGGACAGATCAATTGACAAACATGGGTTGGACATATCAAGCACCTGCAAACTATCTAAAAAAAATAAAAGAAATTGCACATAAATATGCTAGTGACAGAATTCTAATAACATTAGAAGGAGGGTATGAATTAGATAAACAAGCTCGAGCAGTTTATAATTGCCTAAGAGTTCTTAATGATGAAGATGATAATTTAATATTAGAAGAACCAAGATTTTCTAGACCAGAATTACTAGATTATTTTAATAACAAATTAATTCCTGCACTGAAAGAAAAACTAAAACCATACTGGGAATGCTTTTAAGAAGTAACTTACAAAACACTTTTATATTTACATTTATGCTATTATTATAATTGTACTTGTTTTTATATAAAAAAATTTAATATAATTAAAAACGATAAAGAGATTATTATGTCGGACGAATATGAGAGAAATGATAATGATAAAGAAAGGGAAAAAAAACCATTTTCAGCACCTTCAATGCCACCTCCTTCAGTAACCCCATTAACACCTCCTCCATCAATGCCTCCTCCTACAGCTACACCACCTAGTACTGCTCCACCTCTTACGACACCTCCTGCCCCTCCTACTCTCCAAATACCTTCTCCACCTTCACTTGAACGAACTCCACCACCAACCATGGAAACTGTAGCCCCTCCTAGAATAGAACCAGCACCTTCAATTTCGATAGGTCCCTCACAAGAGGAATTTGATTCAGTTAGAATGCAACTTCAACAAAAAGATTCAACTTTGAATCAATTACAATCGCAAATTAATGAACTTAGCAGCCAGAATTCACAATTAAATGCTTTTATTAGAGAAAAGGAAAGTCAAGTGAATAGAATAACAAATCAGTTACAATCTCTTCAGAGTTCAAATGAAGCATATCAACAACAAGTAAAGCAATTGACTGATGAAAATGCTCAACTACAAGCTCATATTCCTGGATTACAGCAACAGGTTCAAGAGCTACAACAACATAATTCAATGCTACAACAACAAATTGGACCTTTGCAGGCACAAATAACTAAATTACAGGAAGAGGTTGTATACAAAGAAAAACGAATCCAAGAATTGAAAGAGCCTAAAGCAGTTATGCCCTCTAGTTTAGCACAAGGCATTACAAATCAAACAACTAGCTATAGTACTGGTCCATCTTTAACTCCTACGACAACATCTACTCCCAGTCCATCAGTTCAATCAGCTTCTGGAAGAAGACTTTGCCCCAATTGCGGTGCGAGTGGTTTTGCTGTAAAAGAAGTTGAAGATAAAACACGAATAATTAGCTACATTCCAAAACCAATATATGCTAAAAAACTGGTCTGTACTAAATGCGGTTTTGAATTTTAGTATCTTTACATTTTTCTTTTATATCATTATGGAGACTTTTAATTCAGATTATAAACAGCCTGATATATTCATATCTAAAATCAGCTAATTATAATACATTTTTGTTTGTGAAATACATTAAAGTACTTCACAAAATTATTTTTAAAAAACTTAATAGTTTAAGATGATATGTGGAAAATTATATATATAATAATTATAATTAATATTCTTAACTCCTTGTAGGAAAAAAAAAGTTATATTTTAATTTAATATGTCTGAATTGAGAGAGGAAATACTAGGAGGCGGCATCAATAAAAAAAGAATTATTGGAACAATACTAGTAGTAATTATCCTTATTAGTATCTTTGCCTTCTCCACTGTTTTTTTTAGCGTTCTCTTTGGCTCTCAAAGACCATTCCCAAGTGAAGAACTTAAGGATCATCCAACTGAAGATGCATTATTAATAAAACCACCTTTTCCGTTTGACGAAGATTTTTGGCAGGATTTGTTAGATCAAGTGGATGATCCCCAATCTTTACTTGATATGTTATCAGATATGTTTGATGGAGATATTGATGATTTAGATTTAAATGATTTTTCTGATGCTCTCCGTGATCTATTATTTACACAAGCTGGTGAAATTGAGGTATTTAGGGTGTATGATTATCTTGACTTTAGTAATATGACAAATGTTCTATGGAAGATGGAATGTTTTGATGAATATACTGGTGATGGATGGACGTCTAATGCAGGTAGTGATCTCTATAATTTTTACTCTTATGGTGAATATCTTTCACAATATTCTCCTGATCCTGAACTCTTGACAATTAAAATGCCACTATCACCAAATATGGGTTCTAATACAATGACTATACCTACTCTCTTTCCTATTCCCTTTGTAATTGATGGAAGTATTTATGCTCCAAACTTAGATTTAGCATCACCTAAATTCTATAAAGGTGAGTATAATTGTACTACGTTAGATCTATCTTTTAATGCAGCGGATGATGTTAACATGACATTTGATATGTTTGGATTATATAATCATTTACCTTCCGCTGAGGAGTTAAATTCAAGTGCCGTTGAAGCTGTTTGGACACCAGCGTATATAAAAGATAAATATCTGCAATTACCACCTTCAATAGAACTATACAAGACAAACAACGATGATTTTACTACTCATTATAATGTGTTAGATGGAATAATAAATCCCAGTGATAACGCTTTCTTTGCTGCTAGCAAAATTAGGAACTATCTTCAAAGTCAATTCTCATTTCCAATGACTGCTGATGATTATAATCCCGCTCCCGAAGGAACAGATATAGTAGAATGGTTTTGTGAGACTGGGCAAGGAATTTGGTCCGATTTTGCTTCCGCTTTTTGTGCTTTTTCTCGTGCATTTGGAATAGCAAGCAGATTTGTTGATGGCTTTCAAAGTTATACAATTGAAGAGTTTTATGATGTTGATGAAGGAAAAAATGCGTTTGCAATAAAATATGAAAATTTATTTAGTTGGGCAGAAATTTATGTTCCCACTGATGTCTCTGGAAATGGAAAATGGGTCCAATTTAATGTTTTCGACGCTTATGGAGGCGGTGGGAATCCAGTAATAGGAGGTAATTACAATATTACTGTTACTCTCGATCAACTATCTTATATTAGACCAGATGTTGCAATTATAAATGCTACAATAAATTCAAGCTCTGACCCTGTTGAAGGTTTAACACTCACATTTACAGATACGACTACTGGGCAAGAGATTGGTCAAAGTGTCACTGATTTCGCAGGTAGAGCATCAGTTTCATTTAATGTTGACAGCTCTCAAATAGTTGGCCCTCACTTAATTGAAGCAAGATATGATTTATTTACAGCAGGTTATAATCTGACAACAATTTTGGGAGATATTTCAATCGCACTAACTAACGTCAATCCAGGAGCAATTAATATTTCTGATACTCTTCCAGATGTCACAAACATAGTTGGTTTTGTATATGATCCACTACTAGGACCGATTAGTGGAAGAGTTGAGGGTCCTGAGATAAATATACGTTTATTCCAAAAAGGTACAAGTAATGAAGTGTTTAACGCCTTCTCCCCCTCCTCTATAAACACATCTACTAATGGTGATTTCGATGACTTTTTAAATCTTATTTATGCTTCAGCTGGAAATTATGAAGTACGAGCTGATCTTAATGGAACATGGTGGATTGATACCCCTTTAGGATCCTATGATTATTTCATCTTATCCATTGGATTTGGAGCTTATTATTTTCCATTTACTAATTCCAGTAACAGAATTGATTTTAATATTACAAAAGCTTTAGACGTATGGTTCTATATTGATGGATTCTCATCAAATAATCCTACTAGTCCTACGGTGTCTCGATATCATGATTTGAATCTCACAGCTCAAGTATTATCTTTAGGAACAGGACCTATACCTAATAAAATTGTAAATTTTTATGATTATTCAAGAGGTAATGTTTGGATTGGATCTGATATTTCAAATTCTAATGGAATAGCCTCTATTCTTTATACAGTCGATGATTACTGCAGAGCTGGACCTAATTTATTATATGCAATGGTTGGATTACAACCAAATTATTCATATTTTGTATTAAATGAAGCTCCTACTATAAATATTATTTCTGGACCAACACCCAGGGTTATAAACCGTACTGGCGGAGGTGCTACCCAATTTAATATTGTAGGAGAGATAGTAGATAGTATTACTCCAACTTTACCTATAAGTTTCTCAGAAATCACTCTGAAATTATTAAAAAGTGGAGTAGACTTTTCATCATATTTAGTTCCAAGTGAAATTTATCCCTATCAAACGGATTCAACTGGTAATTTTGACTTAACATTTGGAGTTTTCTCAACTACTCCTCCCGGAAACTACACTTTAAGATTAGATTTTAATGGAACAATCGATTTATCATCCTATCCTTATTCTTATTCATTCAATTTACCATTTATTAATACTTCAACAGTTTTCAGCTATGAATTGCAAATAAATATCCCAGCTACATTAAGATTTAGCTTCTGGATAGATGGATTTTCATCCGATGATCCTTTTAACCCGGTTATTGATCGTTATGATGATTTGAATCTCACAGCGTTTATACAATATGGGGGTGTTCCTATTGGTGATGATGAGTGGGTTCATTTTTATGATGTAACTCAAGATAATCTTTTAATTGGCTCTGATCAAACGATTAATGGAACAGCACAAGTTTCTTATTCTACAGGATTTACTACCACAGCAGGTCCACATTTAATCTATGCCACATGGAATAATCGATACAATTACTCATATTTTATATTAGATGCCCCTATTAATGTTACTCTGGATATATGTCCTGAGCCTAGATCTGTTAACCGAAGTGGGAGTGTAGGTACAGACTTCATAATCCATGGATATCTGAACGATTCTCTTAATGGAAATCCCGTTAAATATGGAGAGATAAGTGTTCTTTTGTATGATGGAATTACGCCAGTATCATTCTATTTAAATTTGGTTTCCGGCTCTTTACAGCTAGGAGCATCGGGAGAAATAGATCTCACTTATTCAGTTTCAGATTCAACACCAACCAGAAATTATACCCTTCAAGTTGATTATAATGGAGTATTTATTTATACCAACCCAAATTATCCCCAATATTTTGATTTGTGGACTATAGCAAACTTTACTGATAGTACACCAGGATTTTATGATTTAAAAGTTATTGATCCCCTAGATGTTGATATATATTTCTTTATTGACGGAAATCCAACTCAATCATTTTATTCGAATGGAAATCCCCCTGAGACATATACTGGAATCGAAAATATAAATTTCTCTGTATATGTCTATCAGTACAGCAGTATAGTTAATTCTGGTACAGTTACATTCACCGATATTTATACTGGTTTAACATTAGGTACTCCTCAATCTGTAATTAACAGTTTTGCCTCAATTTCAGTTTCTACACTTGGATGGCATGGTGGTCTTCATCGAATAGAAGTTCAGTGGTCAGGATCTCCAGCAGTAAATAGTACTTATGTTATTATTAATAAAACTGCTAGTATCTTTGCAAGTATTAATCAAGCTACTCTAATTAGAAACGTTGATAGTTTTATTGTTGATGGTACTCTTCGAGAGAATGGCGAATTACTAAGAGGTTTAGTTGTTAATATTCGATTGTTGGATGACACTTTAACTGATGTTTCTATATCATACCTAAGTGGATCTACTTCAATCATAACTGATGCTCTAGGTTACTACCAATTTGATAACTCGATTGATATGAGTTGTCCTCAAGGTGATTATTATATAAGAATTGATTTTGATGGAGATATAAATGCTCCAGGTATATATTTAACAAATTATATGGAAAAAAATAGTACTGCACTAACACTAATATCAATTGATGTACTAGCAGGCAATTATATTACAGGAAATTATGAAACCAATGTCGTTAAAGATGATTGGTATTATGGGGATGATTGTTATGTATATGGATATCTTTATTGGGATAACGGAACAGCAATGGTAGGAATGGAAATTAATGTAACCATTACAGATGGAGCTGGTACAATATTAGCTACTCAATTAGGCTTTACTGATGGTACTGGGTTTTTCAATCTAACATTTATTGTTGGAGATTGGCCAGATAATACCGAAGTATGGGTAAACTTCTACCCTGAAGATCCCAGTAATTTTGGTATTCCTGATGGACTATATATATTAATAATTGAACAAGAAGTATTTAGAGTACCATAAAAATTAAAAAGAGTGAAGTAAAGAAAAATGAAAAAGTACAAGATTCCTAAACATCTTAACAATAAGATGAAAATATTTGGAATTCTAGTTATATCTTTACTCTTATTTATTAATTTTGCTTCAATTTCTCGTCTTAATTTTAAAGAAACTTACCCAAATTCAAAAAATAATCCAAAAATGTCTTGGTTTTGGGCAACTCTGGAGCTTACAAACCCAAGTGAAGTTCACAATAAGAGATTCTATCGTAACTCCATCATTTCTATAAAAGGACATCTTTATAATAAAATTGATGGAAGTAATAAATCAGGTGTTAATGTGGCTATTCAAGTTAATGATATTACTGACATGGGATATACAGATATAACTGATTCCTTGGGAAGATTCAATATTTTCTATACTATTGATCCTCTGCTTGATATTTATTCAAGCCATAAAATAGATGTTATAGTGACCGATTCAGAACCTGGAGGACCAGGGAGCGAAATCGAATATTTAGACTTCTATACTATTGAAGTTAACGCTACATCTTACTTTAATATAGCTTCTCATGATGATGTTTCAATCCCTAAATTAACCGAAGAGGATTTCAATTTTAATGGATTCTTATATTACGATAATGGAAATGGAATAGGTTCTGTAAGTGTTAACTATTATTGGTTAGCTGGTTCTATAATTATTTCTCAAGGTTCTTTTCTCACTGATTCTTCAGGAGCTCTTCTTACAAGCTTGCAAATTCCAATTACTGTTGTAAGTTATTTGACTCTTAAATTTAATTACTCAAACGCTCCTTATGTTAATTATTCAGAAGTTAGTATAACTAACATTAAAGTATTCTCAGATGTAGCATGGGATTTAAACATTAATTATTTAGCTACTGTGGGAGATAATTATGAATTAACTGGAACATTATTTTCTTTAACGGTTCCCTCTCTTAGAATTAATGATAGGGAAATAGAAATTTTGTATAATGGATCTTCAAAAGGTACAACGACAACAGCTTCTGATGGTACTTTCTCCCATACTTTTCAAATCAATCCACCAAATGGAACAGCATCAATTCAAGCGCGATTAATTCATAATGTTTTGGGAAGAGAAATTAATTCCTCTTTAAAATGGATAGTAATTGAATCTGCTCCTACATCAACCACAGAACAATTTCGATGGCCTCCATTTTTAGTATTTTCCATAATATTTTTTCCAATCTTAGGCGTCATTATTGCAGTACTAGCAGTATTTGGCTATAGATATTATAAGAAACAGGAAAAAGAGTCTCGTGTTGTTCATTTACCACTTGAATCTAAAATCATAAATCTTAAAATTCTTAAAGATTCAGGAAGAATTGAGGAATCAATATCATATTTATTTAATGCAATCTATATGGATTTAATCAATGCAAAATTTAATCGGACAAGAAATTATAATGAGACAATTAGAGATTTTGCAATAATTTCTGTAAAAGAATTAAAACTAACTCCCGCATCGATTTATCCTTTTATTCAAAAGGTTGAGGAGATAATATATGCAAGACCCTTTAATATAAGTGAAAAAGATTTCTATAATACTTGTGGATTGTTTTCACCTATTTATTTTCAATTAACAGGCTATAATTTTGTATTAAATTTTTAAAACTCATCAAAAATAAAAAAATTAAGAGTAAAATTAAAAAAAAGTAAAAAGAAATATAAAATCAAAAAAAATTATATAATAGATATTTCAAAAAATATATAAAATGGTAAAAAATAATGGCAAAAAAGAAAAAGAAACAACCAGAACCAGAGATTAATATTAAACAAAGATTTGATAATGTAAAAATATTAGTTGAAACAAATAGACCTAAAGAAGCAATTGCTTACATTTATCTTGTATATGACGATCTTATCAATATAAAGTTTAAAAAACCTAGGCTTGCACATGAGACAATTCGTGAATATGCTATTGCATGTGTCAATCAATTAGAAAAGAGTTTGAAACCAGAATCGGTGTACCCATTTATAAAAAAAATAGAAGATATTATCTATGGTGGAGTAGAACCAACGAATAAGGAATTAAACTACACAATTGATTTGTTCACGAATTTATACAATGAGATCACAGGAAAATCTTTTGCATTTGAACTCTAGGTTCGATTTACATTATTGTCTAATAAATTCCAATAATTAATGATATGAAAGTACAATGGTGAAACCTGGAAAAGCAACACAAAAGAGTATAAATATTTCAAAAGGAATAATTTTTACATTCTTAACAATATATCTAATTATTTTTGGAATTATTATTACTAATTTTATTGGCCTTTTTAAAGAAGAACATCCAGTAGACTTGCCTTTTTTTGTGACTTATATTCCTCTCCTATGTTATTTAGGGTCAATATTTAGTGGCATTACTTTTATTGTATTTATTAGAAATGCTACAACACAAAAGATGCGTGAAAGTCAATCGCGAAAGAAAATCAAATCTGGATCAATATATAAGCAAGCTCTTTTTATAATAATATTTATATTTGTTTTCATACCTTTATTTTCCCCTATAATTGATCAGGGTGAAAACAATCAAAATAATTCAGTATATAATATTGATTCCTGGAACGGTGCTGGAACCTTTAAAAGTGAAATTGAATCAGATGGATATGATGTGATGACTGTCCAATCAAGTTTGAGTGCTACTGACAGGTTAATAAATCAAACAATTAATAATAAAGAAAAGACTTCAATATTACTTGTTTTAATGGGACCAAATCAATTTTATGATCCTATTTTTGAAGTCCCATATTTTATTGATTTTTTTCAAGGCACTAACTCTCTATTAATATGTCATGATCATGGATCTACAAGCACATTATTATGGGAAATATTAATAGCGAGTGTGTTTGAACCAACAATAAATGTTCCTCTAACTATTTTTCCGGATGGAATATTAAGAGACAATGCATCATATGATACAACTCCAGAATTTCCTGTTATCAAAAATTTTGCTGCTCATCCAACAACATCTGGTGTAAATGAAGTAATTTTATCACGTGCTTCATGTGCAGTGGGAGGGCCCTTTATTGAGGCCTTCGGTTGGACTTCTATTGGAACTACAACTGAATACGGTTTCATTGATAAAGAACCTTTTAATCATAGATATGATTCTCCCAATGATGATCTTGATTTAGGATTTATGAGTATACTTGCAGGAAGTCTTCCTCTTCCTTTTCCAACAAGTTTACCACTTGGTGGATACTCTCAAAGTGTATTTTTAGCAAATGATATGGGTAGGCAACGCATATTTGTATCTGCTGATGCTAGTCTATTTAATAATGAATTAATTGTTGAATCTGGTTATGATAACCTACAATTTGGTTTGAACATTATTGAGTGGCTCACTTATGCCAACGAAGGAAGGAGTAAAGATGAATGGATTGTAGTTTTTGATGAAGCACATCTTAGACCTGAATATTCAAGAGATCTTACATCAGCAGGAATATTTGGATATATAATGCAATACATTGTACATTTATCAACAAATCCTATTACTGCTTGGATTTATCCGCTCTTGGCGTATTATTCATTAAGGAGATATCTTCCTAAAAAGGATAAGAAAAAGGAAGAAGAAAAAATTGCTGAAGAGGAAGAAAAAAAAGAAGAAATGGCTCGGTTTCGAACGTCCTCCTTTTTCGCTCAAAAGATTGAGGAATATAGAGATAAAATGAAATATGGAGATGCTTTAAAACTACTTTATAGACGCCTAGAACGTAAATTGAATAGTCAATTAGGAGGTGCCAAAATTACCACTGATAATGTAATAAATTTAGTTATTTCAAAAAATCCAGCAACAACAAAATTAAAAACAAAAAGATTGAGTAAATTTATGGATAGAATTTTGTCAATTAAAGAAGGAAAATATAAAGTTAAAACTGACCAAGACTTCGAAGAATTATTTTTCGAGATGAGTTGGGCAGTTAATAATATTTAATCTTATCCAAAATCCAAATTTATAATAAAACTATTAGAAAATAAAATAAAAAATAAAGAGGTTATAAATATATGGAAGCTCCAGATAAAGCAAAATATTATGACCATGAAGAAATAGATGTTGCACCTATTAGGGAGATTGCTCAAGAAGTTTTAAGTGAAGTTAGCCGTGTTATTGTTGGTTATGGAGAAATTTTACAGCAACTCTTCATAGCTTTACTTGTTAATGGACATGTACTCCTAGAAGGAGTACCAGGATTAGGTAAAACAGTTATGGCAAAAACTTTTGCAAAAACACTGGGAATATCATTTCGTAGAGTTCAATTTACTCCTGATCTACTCCCCGCGGATATTACTGGTACTAAGATATTTGACCAAAATGAGGGGGCGTTTGTGCTTCAAAAAGGACCACTATTTGCGAATATGGTTCTCGCTGATGAGATTAATAGAAGTGCTCCTAAAACACAAGCAGCCTTACTAGAAGCAATGGCGGAACGTCAGATAACCATTGAAGGTCAAACATTGGTATTAGAAAAACCATTTATAGTCGTAGCAACTGAAAATCCAGTAGAAATGGAGGGAACATATCCCTTACCTGAAGCACAAGTTGACAGGTTTTTATTCAAACTGTGGTTAGATTATCCAGAACAAGATGAAGAAGTTGAAATTATGCGAAGACAGATCTCAGGTGAATCACCTTCAGTAGATGCCATAACTACCGGAGAAGAAATTCTAGCTGCGCAAAAAATTATGAATCTAGTGTATATTGATGACAGAATTTTAAAATACATTCGTGATATTATACTTAAAACTAGAAATCATCCACAAATTGCTCTTGGATGCGGACCTCGTGCTTCTTTAACATTAATGAAATGTTCTAAAGCACGTGCTGCAATACTAGGACGATCATATGTTACTCCTGATGATGTAAGAGCATTAGTTGTCCCCGCATTAAATCATAGAATTCTTTTAAAGCCAGAAGCCGAATTAGAAGGTCTTGATACACAGAGTGTTCTTAAGTCAATCATTGAAGAAATTCCCGTACCTATTTAACCCTAATAATCTTCTTTTTTTATGGTTTAATATATTTAAAAAAAATAAGGAAAAAAAGTGGTGGAGTTATATTTTAGGAGGTAAAGGTAGAACTTTAATTTTATTCGCGGTATTCTTTCTAACCGCGGGATTTGCATTTGTAAATTATTTCTTAATCTTTTTTGCTGTATTGTTGTTATTCAGTACGATCATTAGTCTACCTATTTTCTACTATAAAATGAATGTTGAGGAATTAAGAGTACATAGAGAATTGGAGAAAGAGAAAGTATTCAAAGATGATTTTGTCCATATTAAAGTAGTAATTGAAAATATAGGACGTAGTAGCTTTGATTTTATTGAAATTAGAGATAATTACAATCCACAGTTATTCAGATTAATTTTAGGTGAAAATTTTATATCTACCAGAATTGGACCGAAGAGTACGATTAAATTTTCTTATGTTCTTGAACCAAGAGTCAGAGGCGAGTATGCACTTGGACCTTTATCTGTGATTGTAAAAGATAGATTGGGTTTTAATTCAGTTGAAAGAATTGTACCAGACAGCGTTACAGATATTCTTATTTATCCACCATATGAAGACATTAAAAGGATTGAAATTTTAGGTTCAAAAAGATCATTGCAATTAAATTATGGGTTGCAAAGATCAAAACAAAAAGGTCTTGGTTCAGAATTTTATGGTATGAGAAAATACGTATTTGGAGATCAATTTAGATTAATAGATTGGAAGGCTAGTGCACGAGCTCAAACATTAATCGTTAAAGAGTATGAAAGTGAGAGAGATGTAACTGTAATGATTATTGTAGATTCTTCAGATACAATGGCAGGTGGAGCAATTGAAAATACTAAATTTGAGTATGCCATAAGGTCTTGTATGCTTTTAACAAAAGTCGCATTAACTAGAAGGGATAATGTGGGTGTGTTTACTTTTTCAGATAAAAAGAATTTTAATTTCCTAAAGCCAGATAGTGGAGAAGAACATTTCTACCAAGTATTAGATTTTGTGGCAAGAATAAAACCACAAGGAAAGTGCAAATTTATTGAGGCTATGGACCACTTTACGAAACGTTTTCAAAAAAGGAGTTTAATTTTCCTCATTTCGGATCTAGAAGCAAATCCTAAGGATATTTCCCAAGCTATAAAAAAGTTAGTTCCATTTAATCATAGTATCATAGTAATAAATCCTTTTAGCCCATGGTTTGAAATTCATGAAATAGATTTATCATCAACAGATAAAGCATTGGCAGAAGCTATAAGTGAAGAAATGATGGAGCACATCTTGTCTATAAGGCACGGACTTCGAAACTTGGGAATAAATATAATAACGTGTGGACCTGATGATATGATGAATCAAGTATTAAGTAATTATATGGAAGCTAAGAAAAAAGGAAAGGCGTATTAAAAAATGACTCGTATTTATTTGTTAGTTTTGAAAATTATCAATTTAGCAATATTTTTTTGGTTATTCTTTATTTTTCTTATTTCAATTTTTCATTTTAATGAAGTTATTACAACCGCAGATAATGAACTCGTTATATTAGCATTTTTTGGGGCTATTCGAAATATTTTCTCTTATATAATTTTTGGTGGGGGCATGTTAATAGCATTTGCGTGTGCGATCTTACTTGGTGCTTATGATCTTGATTTTATGTTTGGATTTATTGAAGGATTTTTTAAAAGATACTTAACTTCATGGTTCTCTTTTGATCTGGAGCATATTCGAAACCTTTTAGGTAATCCTACATTCCAGTTACAAGATCTAGAATTGGGACACATTCTTCCCTTAATAATGGGTGAAACAGAAGTATTATTTAATGATCTCTATTTGTTTATTTTTCAAGTTCTTATTGTTGTATCTGTTATTTATGCAATTAGAGCTTTTTTCTCAAATGATCCAAAGCATTCACTTGTTGCAGCTGGAGCAATAGTTCTTATGATTATTATTCCTCTCATGGTGGAAGGATTAAGAAATATGATGGGCTTAATAAATATCCATATTACATATTTAGACGAAATGGTTAACCCTATCGACCCAAGTTTAGATCAAATACCTCTTGATGACTTCTTTGCATTTATGGCTAGTCCTGTTATATCTTTTGCTATTATATCTTACATTTATTTAGAAATGGCATTCCAAATTAATTATACTGACACTGTCACAAAACCATCATTAGAAAGAAGCGAAAGACTCGAAGCCCAGTTGGATATACTCTCAAGAGAGTCATATTTTATTACTGCTAATATTGATAAAATTAAACAAGAGGCTAAAGAAAGAATCCAAGAACTGGAATCAGAACAAAAAGAAGGAATAGCTATCGGAAAATTTTTCGCTAAGACAGGCAAAAGATTTTCATATGTAAAAGAGATGATAGAGAAGAAAAAATTAGAGGAGGAGGAAAAGAAATTGGTCACTGCAGCTTCAAAAACAAGAAGATTAGGAAGATATGTAAATCGACTCTTTCGAGAAGATTCTGAAGCCAGAGATACACTAACTGCCAGTTCATCCGCCCCTAGATCTCGAAATTTGTTAACGTCAACTTTATTTAACTTTACATATCGGTTAGGTTTACTTTTAATTATAAGTTTCATTATAATACACCCCCATTGGTTTTTGGGTTCAATTTTACATTTACCTCCAGCAATTACTGAAAGTGTTGCAATATATTCTCCTGAAGTTATTATAATCATACTAGGACCAATAATGCTACTTTTTCCAGTAATTGGTAAATTAATTTCGTTTATCAAACATAGAAATTTAATCATCAGATTACAGCAAGAAGGACGTATAAAAGAAATTTTAGCATCTGTAGGAGATTATGTTAAAAAAGAAGAATTTGAAACCCCAATAGAGGAAGAAGCTAAAGAAGTGGCCACAGAATCTACTTAAATCACTATTATTTTTATCTACCTAAATTTATCACAAATTGAGCTAATTCAATTTTTTTTCTTAAATTTACCATAATTGTATCATATAAATACGATTTAATTCCTAATTCTTCAATAAATGGTTGTAACTTAGAGTCTCTATTATCTATAATAAAATGTCCTAGAAAATCCTGATAAAATTTTGCAACACCCACACATGAAACCTCTAAACCCAAACTTTTCATCATTTTATCAGCAGGACCTTTAACTGGGGCACCTTCTATTATTGGACTTATAGCAATTACTTTTTCCTTAACTAAGGAGAGAGCTTTTTTAATTCCTTTTACTCGTAAAATTGTTCCAATTGATACAATTGGATTTGAAGGACAGATGATGATGTTTTTAGCTTCTTCTATATATTGCAGTATCCCCTCAACGGGTTCAGCTTTTTCAATTCCATTAAATTCTATTTTTAAAATCTCCGGTTTACATTGGTATTTTATAAAAAACTCTTCAAAATGCATTTTTCCCGCTGATGTTGTAATATATGTTTCAACAGGTTCATTACACATAGGTAAAAGTTGAGCTTTTATACCCAGATCTTTGCATATCAAATTAGTTATCTCTGCTTTATCAAAACCTTGATTAAATAAATCTGTACGATAAATATGTGTAGCTAAATCTTTATCCCCAAGATTAAACCATCCTATATCATAAAATTTCTTTAAATTTTGTAAACAATTAAAAGTTTCATTTGAAAATCCCCATCCTTTCTCTCTATCTATCAAATTTGCTAATGTATAAGTTATGATATCCAAGTCAGGGCAAATTTTTAAGCCAAACAATTCAATATCATCACCAGTATTTATAATAATCTTAAGTAATTCAGGGTTAACTACTTCTATTAATCCTCTAATAAATTTTGCTGCACCAATACCTCCGGCTAATACAACGTAATAATTTTTTTTCATGATTTAAAAAATAACATTTGGTTCATATATTATCTCTTTCAAAGTTCTACGTTTTGGAGCTTTTATTCTTTTTTTTGGATATCCTACGGTAAAAAATGCCATTGGAATATAAGAGGTTGGAAGTTTCAATGCATTTTTTATGACTTCTCCTGCAAAAAGCGGAGCACAATACCAGCATGCTGCTAATTCTTTCATTTCAAAAGCAAGGAGTAAATATGTTGCTGAACTGCTAATACTCTGTATACCCAAAAAAAACTCATTTTGAGTTCTTTCAGTATCTTTATATTTTTCCAAATCTCTATCATCTAAGCACAATAAAATTAGAAACGGAGCATCTATAAATTTATTTCTAGTTTTACATACTTTTTCCTTAATAGTTTTTAGTTCAATTCCGTCTTTCAGTAAATCATCTATTAATTTCTCATTCATTTTATCTATTAACTTTTCACGTAATATTCCTTTTCCTAAAATTATATATCTCCAAAATTGACCATTATGAGCACTGGGAGCCCAACACGCTAGTTCTATACATTCTTCAATAATTTTCTTTTCAACATGCTTATTAGCAAAGTTAAATTTGTAGCTTCTTCTCTTTTTAAGAATTTCTAGAAATTCCTTATTATTCTTCTTTCGAAATAAATCAATTTGTTTATCTCGTAGAATAGCTTTTATTGTAGCCTTCTCATTAATTTTGAAATTATACCCTCTTATTAACACGATTGGAATCCCTTCATTTGATTCTCCCATGACTAACTGTGCTGCTGCTGCTAAACTATCAACCTGACCAACGATTGTTGTTTGGAGTTCATATCCATACAAATCTTTTTTTCCTCTCATATCTAAAATTGGATTTATCCCCGAAACACCTATCGCCGTTCCAATCGCACCTACTCTAAAAGCTCTTCCAAATGAATCAGAAATTATTACTGCAATTTCTTTATTAGACATATTTTCTAGTGCAATTCTAATTTTCTCAGCATCTTTATCTGGATTTTCGGGTAGTAAGGAAATAATATCTTTACCACCAATATTGGATTTATCTATTCCTGCATCAGCACAAATAAATCCGTGTTTAGTTTCAGTTATTAATACGTGCTCACTCATGATGAGTTCTTTGGATTCATCTAGAATAGCTTGAACTAATTTAGGATCTTTTTTTGGCAATCCCAAAATCTTAGCTTTTGGAGCAACTGAATTACATACTTCAATGGCTCTTTCACTGGGGTTGATCTTATTTAAGTTTCTGATCCTTCCATTACTTTTAGAGATTATAGATTGAGCAATTACTATTATATCTCCATTTTCCAAAGTAATTTTATTTTTATCCAAAGCGTTTATTATAATTTTTGAGAGATTATCTCCTCTTTTGATTAATGGAATCTCTTTCAATCCTATAATTTTAATTTCTTGTTTGTGATTCATGATAATTCAATTTTAGATTTTAATATACCTTTTTATATCTCTTTGGTTGCTTTCTGCTAAATTTTCAAATTTTTTAGGAATTGCACAACAGGCAGAAAAAAACTTAAATTGGACTTCTTGATTGTATTTTTTTAACCATTTTAATGTGTCTCTTGATGGAATTTCGATACGCGTTATTCCTGCTTTGATAGCATATCTTTCAACCTCAGTTTTTATACGTCCACGAGGTCTCATACAACCTAAAGAAATTTCAGTTTTAGGAAAAATAAATCTTAATAAAGCAATAATTTTAGCAATATCTTTTGGTTTGGGCATATTAAATTTTAACTTAGAATTTTTTGGAGGAATTAACGCAATAACAACAATCAAAGATGGATTTTTTAGAGTTTCTTTGATAAATTTAATAGAGTCTAGTTCCTTATTGAGTATACCATAATACAATCCAACACAAATATGAGGTACAATATTTAATTTATATTTTATTAATAAATCGATTGCTCTTTTATATTCATTTAATTCAATATCCAAATGATATATATTTCTAACTACTTCATCATCCATATTAACATCGAAAGATACGATATCAACATTAGCATCAGCGAGTTTTTCTGCGGTCTCTTTATTTAACAAACCAGTGTGAGTGTTTATAATTAGATTTGTGTTTCTCTTAACTTTTTGAATGGTATCTAAAAAATTCAAAATTGGTACTGAACCATCATGATTACTACCTCCCGAAATTAACGCTCCTACCCCATTATTTTTATAAAGCTCAATTAAAAATTGTTCTAAATCTTTATTATCTACTAGATCTTTCATTCCTTTCAAGTATTTCTTACTACAGTGTTCACACTCTAAAGCGCATTCAATTCCAGTTACACTGATAGCAGGAAATCTTTTAGTTGGAATATATATT
>JBHLPW010000109.1:0-9149 GCA_048939015.1 Promethearchaeota archaeon | reverse complement strand
CTTTAATTTGACATATAGTAAGAATTAAAAATTCTTGATTGAAGTTAACCTTAAAGGATTTTTTTATAATTTTTATAAATACTGAAAATAATAATTTTGAGCGATAAATTTTACTATCTAAATGGAAACAAATAGGTATATCTTTAAAATATATTATATAGGTTCTGTCAAGTATTATGGTTCCCAGAGACAAATTGGGTATTTTACGATTGAAGAATGTATTATAAACGCACTAACTGAGAAGGGATACATAAAGAATTTTAAAAATTCTGGTTTTGAGTTTGCAAGTCGAACAGATAGATTTGTATCTGCTAGAGGCGCTTGTTTTTCTTTTATCTCAGAAAAAAAACCAATCCTTATGGAAATTAATTCCTCTCTTCCTGAAGATATAGGAATTTGGGCATATTCAAAAGTTCCTATTGATTTTTCCTCAAGATTTAATGCTATTTTACGTCATTATAAATATATTGTAGCTACACCAATTAAAATCCTTCAAAAACAATTTCCTATTAGTCTCGATTTAATGGAAAAAGCTTGTAATGAATTAATAGGTTATCATGATTTTATCAATTTCTCAAAAAGAGGAAAAAAGGAAGAAAACACGCATAGAAATATAGAATATGCAAAAATATCAATGATAAAAGATTTTTTAGTATTTGATTTTAAGAGTAAAGCGTTTTTAAGACAACAAGTAAGACGTATGGTTAAAAAGATTATTGATTTGGGAATCGGGGAGATTCAATTTAACGATTTTTTAAAGCTCTTGGATAATACAGATTATTATTCTTATCAACCTGCAGAACCTAAAGGAGTCATACTCTGGGATATTAATTATGGTGATAAAGTTAAATTTATCATAGATCCTCTTTCGAAGAAAAGAATGGATAATTATTTTTTTCAACAAGAATTAGATAATAATTTTAAATCACAATTTTTTGATATTTTGCAAAACAATAACTAGTATAAATAACAAGCGGTAAAATAATATTGTAAATGATGTGTTGTTTTTACTGATAAAGAAGGAAAAAGTTCCTTAATCACTTAGAAGAACAATTTTTGCTAAAAGTGCTTGCAGCTGAATTTCCTCAGTCCCTCCTTGACTTAATCTATACTCAAATTCAGCTAACAATTTTGATAATTCTATTTTAATTTCTTCGGAAGTGTTTATTTCATATATCTCTCGATGTAAATTTTTGATAAAATTTTGTCCTGAAAGACCATATTCTCTAATTAAATCATTTAAAAGTTGGATAGACAATTGTAGTTGTCCTTCTAATGCAATCTGTAAAACTTTTTTAATTTTATCAGGAGGAACCTCCCCAGCTACACGAAAAACAATATCTTGATCAATCTTTTTAGATATTGTACCACAAGATTGCAGATAATTAATAGCTCGCCTACAATCGCCTCGAGAAACATCGACTATTGCATTTAAGCCTCCTGGAGTCAATGTAATATCTTCTTGTTCTGCTACAAATTTTACTCTTTTTTTTATATTATCACCATTTAATGATGCAAATCTAAATACTACACATCTAGATTGTATTGGAGGTATTATTTTATTAGAATAATTGCAGATCAGTATCATTCGGCAGTTTTTGGTATATTTTTCCATTGTTCGCCTTAAAGCTTGTTGAGCAGGAGCGGTCATATTATCTGCTTCATCCAAAATTAGTATTTTATATGAAACATCAATAGGGGGGCGAGCCTTTGCAAAATCTTTAATATATGTTCGTATAACATCAATACCTCGAGCATCACTAGCATTTAATTCTAAATATGTTCGATTAACGGCCATTTTTCGTCCATATAGTTCTCTTACCATTGCTAATGCGGAGGTTGTTTTTCCTGTTCCTGCAGGACCAGCAAAGATGAGATGTGGCATAGATTTATCTTTTACAAATTGTTTTAATCGTTTTATAATTCCTTTTTGATTTACGATGTCATCTAATACTCTTGGTCGATATTTTTCTACCCAAGGTCTATGCTCAAAAGACATACTTTTCAGAAGTACTTGAAATTTTTTATTATTATATTAAGAATTAAATTTGCATTATTCTTTATTATTATTCATATCTAATAAAAAACATTAAGATTTGTATGACAGATTTTAAAATCACAAAAATAAAATCTAGATGGATTTTAGATTCAAGAGGAAATCCTACTGTTGAATCTGATGTATATGCAGGAAAGGAGTATTCTAGAGCGGCTGTTCCTTCTGGAGCATCTACAGGAGTTTTAGAGGCTCTAGAACTAAGAGATGGGGGAAAAGATTTCATGGGGAAGCATGTATTAAAAGCAGTAAATAATGTAAATGAGATTTTAGGAAAAAAATTATTAGGTTTTGATGTTCGTGAGCAAAGTAAAATAGATAACGAAATGATTTCTATTGATGGGACGGAAAACAAAAGTAACCTTGGTGCTAATGCAATATTATCAGTTTCATTAGCAGTGGCAAGACTCGCATCTAAATTATCAGAAATCCCTTTATTTGAGCATCTCTATAATTTGGCATATCATAAATCAAGAGATGAATATTTACTTCCTCTTCCTTGCTGTAACATTATCAATGGTGGTGAACATGCGGGTAACAATTTATCAATCCAAGAATTTATGGTTTTACCCGTAGGAGCTGACTCTTTTTCTCAAGCGATACAAAATGTAGCTGAAGTTTATCAAACATTGAAGAAATTACTAGGGAAGAAGTATGGTCCTTCTGCTATAAATGTGGGAGATGAGGGGGGATTTGCTCCTAATTTAACACTAACATCTGATGCAGTAGATATAATTATTGAAGCAATTGAAACTGCAGGTTTTCTTGTGGGCACGGATTTTGTATTGGGAATGGATGCTGCTGCAAGTGAATTTTATGAGGAAGGATCTTATAATATTGACGGTAAAAAACTCTCTGAAGAAGAATTATTAGAATACTATATGGATCTCATCCATGAATATCCTTTCAAATCTATTGAAGATCCTTTTGATGAAAAAGATTTTAGGAATTTCTCGAATTTAACCGCTAAGGTCGATAAATCAATTCAAATTGTTGATGATGATATAACAGTAACAAATATTAAAATCCTTGAAAAAGCTATAAAAGAAAAATCAGGTAATGCGTTATTATTAAAAGTAAATCAAATCGGATCTTTAACTGAAGCGATAAATGCAGCTAAATTATCTTTTGATAATGGATTCAATGTCATGGTTTCACATCGTTCTGGTGAAACAGAAGATACTTTTATAGCAGATTTAGCTGTTGGGTTATGTACAGGCCAGCTGAAGACTGGTGCTACATGTAGATCAGATCGTACTTGTAAGTTCAATCAATTACTCAGAATTGAAGAAATTTTAGGAGAGAATGCAAAATATCCACAGCAATTGGACTCATGGAAGAATTTTATCTAATCCTAATTCCTTATTTATTTTTATCTTTTTTTAACAAATCTATATACATCTACATTGATATTTCTTGTTCTTTGAGTATGAAATGGAAAGCTTTTCTCTAAAACCATATTAAAGGGTAGAATATTATCAATTTTCCAATTAAATTTTTTTATATAACTTACAATAAAATTTTGAACCTTCTCATTTGCTAAATGAATGGAATATACAATATCAGAAAAATTAAATGCGCGTTCTAAAAAAGATCTATCTGCAAACTTAGTCTGTACACCAAATGGTGGATTCATTAATGTAGTTACTTTTAAAATATTCGGGAGTTTCTTCTTTGAAATTTCGAAATTATCAATACTAGCACAGATGGGAAAAATTATCTGATCTAAATCAAGATTTAGGATGTTTTTTTTTAAGATATTGAGAGCATTTATATCAATATCAACGCTTAATACATAACTAGCGTTGAAATAAGCACTTAAAATTGATAACCTTCCTGTTCCCGCACCTAAATCAATAATAAATGCATTTTTGATATCATTATGTTCAAAGCCCGCATAATAGATTATATCAACGGCACAAACTGCATCGATTGAGTACTGTTCTAACGTTATATCAGGTTTAACGAATGTCTCTGTATCTTGAATAATAGAGATTAGTTCTTTTTTATTAATTTTCATCCGAAAAAATGATAACTCTTTTAAAATTAATCCATTAAATTTATTTATCTTTTTTAATAATATATAATTAAGCTAGAAAGAGTTTGAGAAATTAAAAAACTATTGTTGATATTTTTGAGTAAAAAATCGCCAAAAGATGGAGACATTATTATAACTGGTGATTATCTTGGAGTGGTAGAAGAATTCCTTCCTGATAAACAATCCACCTACACAAAAGAAGGAAAGATATACGCAACTAAAACAGGCTTGATTACAATAGATAATAAAGCAAAAAAAATTGAAATAAGTACTCATCAAGAAAAAGATCGAAAGGTAGTAAAGATCGGGGATATAGTCATTGGAGTTATACTCTTCTTACGTTTGTATTCAGTTGGTGTTAGTTTCTATACTATTAATAAAAAAATTCATTTTAATTCAAATTATTTTGGAAATATTCATGTATCTCAAATTTCAGATAAGTATGTTGAAAAAATACATGATGCCTTTCAAATAACGGATATTGTTCGTGCTCGTGTTGTAGAACAGGAATTTAACGAATACAAACTAAGTACTACTGGTAAACATCTTGGAGTTATATATGCTGATTGTGTAATCTGTGGGAATCCTCTGTCTAAAGATGGTTATAATAAATTAAAATGTGAACGATGTGGCAATGTTGAGACCAGAAAAATTGCTATTGATTATGGAAATGTAACTAATAATCTAAGATTTTAAATCTATATCTATACAAAATGAGTCGAAAAAAAGTAATTCATTTCTATAATAATAGTGGATCATTGGAGAATGCAGTAGCATTTCTAGAGAATATCCAAAAAAAGGTGAATTATCTTAATCTGAATGTCTCTGTTGAAGGAAAAAATATAAAAGTTACACTTTTTGGCTCAAAAGATCTTCAAAACTTAGCAACTGAGAGATTGAAAGATTTAGCAAATAAATATTTGTAAGAGCCTCGTTTTTTTGATAAAACCATAAAAAATTTATTATATTTTGTATTTTCTTTATTAAGGTTATTAAATCCGTAGTATTAGGAGTAAAAATTATGGCCAAAAAAAAAGCTGCTAAACCAACTGAAAATGATGAAGAAGAACTTGATGATTTCGTAGGTGAATTATTGGAAGATGCTGAGATTGAAAGTGTTTACCCTAAAATAAAAGAAAAAGAAGAAATTAAATCACCAACATCTCTAGAAGAATCTATGGATGAAGAGGATATGGAATTTGAGCTTGAAGAAGAAGCAAGATTTCCTGATTATAAATATCTCAATCTCGAAATAAAAAGGGGCGTTGGAGAGAATGATTATGAACTATTTATTGAAGGGCAATCGCATGGATTCTGTAATATTCTAGTAAAACACTTACTAACTCTAGAGGGAGTTAATCTAGCAGCATATAAATATACTAAATTAGAACCTGCTACTATATTCATTCGTCTTGAAAAAGGTTACAAAATTAAAGATATCTTACATAAAGGGATTGAATTGTTAAGGGAAGAAGTAATCTCTGTACGGAAAGTGTTTGAAAAACTAATCTAATAATTCCTGTTCTATTTTATAAAACTTTATAAGAAGCCTTAATTCAACTTATCTTAATGAATTACGAGTTTTTAATAAGAGATTTAGATCTGAGAAATTCACAAAAGATTATTGGTACTGATAAAGGTTTGGCTAAAATCGGGGATGCAATTGTAAATTTAGCTTATTCTGTCGCAAAATCCATTTTTTTAACCAAAAACAATATTAACAATAAAACCATTAGAACAGGAAAAAAAGTAAGTAAAAATGTCCTAGAAATAGCTTTAAAAAATGCTGATATGAAAAAATTTGCCAAAACAAGAGCAAATGCCCATGATCTAGCTGATACCGTTGAAGCAATAGTAGCTTATGTGTGGTTAAGCAATAAGATGACACTCAAGGAAATGATTGATTTTTTAGCACAGAATCTTTCTGGTGATCTATACAATAGATCTGAAGAAATTAAAAATTCAACAATTGCCTTTACCAACCTTCTAAATTATATTAAAAATTTTTTACCAGAAAAATAAAAAGATGAAAGATAATCCTATATCAATCGGATTTGATGATGCTACTTTTGAATTACACTCTCAGAAGAGGTATACTCAATTAATTGGAGTTATCTGTCAAGGAACACGAATGGTTGGGGTAATCCGGGACAAGATCATAATAGATGGAGATGATGCTACTGAAAAATTATTAAAAATGGTAAAACAAAATGAAAAACAAGTTCAATATATTCTTACTCATTCTATAACATTTGGTGGGTTCAATCTGGTAAATTTATCGAAATTATATTCAGAAATTCAAAAACCGATTATTTCTATAACAGAAAGAGAAGTAGACATCGATTCTGTAACAAAAGCGCTTATAAGTAAATTTCCAAATACATATAAAAGTAAATTGAGGATTATTATTAAAGCCGGAAATCTATATGAAACTGAAATAAATACCGCAGGAGGTACATCAAAGATATATTTCCATTGTAAAGGTATTAAAGTTAATGAAGTTAAATCTCTTTTAAAGAAAATTTGTATTGATTCCAAATTGCCGGAATCAGTGAGAATCGCACACCTTATCGGAAAGATTTTCTAATTTTATAAAAGTTGTGTTACTCTTCTTCAATTTCATATTCTAAAATTTCGCGCATTCTATCTCGTAAGTCCAATCTTATTGCTGACATTCCATAAGTTCTAATTCCTAATTTCTTTTGAACCTTCTTGGCACTTAAAGCATTTGGAAGATCTTGTTTATTGGCTATAGCAATTATTTTAGTTTTCATATATCGTGAAAATTTATCATAAATATCTTTAGTTTTTTTAATATTTTCTTCTGTAGAATCACATACCAAAACTGTTAGGCCTGTTCCTCTAAGAAAATCTTGCCACATGAATCGAAACCGTTCCTGTCCTCCAAAATCCCAAATATTAACTTTTTTCCCATTAAGCACAGAGTCCTCTATTTCTAATCCCACTGTTGGATTTGTTTCTTTTAATATCTCCCGACCTTGAAGTAAGCCTAAAAGTGACGATTTTCCAACACTACTCAACCCTAATAAACAAATTTTTGTTTTAGTCGAAAGAACTATAAATCAACCTTTTCTAAATACAACCTTTTTAAGTAGAAAAGGCAAATTTAGCTTCAAAAAAGAAAATAATATTCGTGTATCATGGGAATAATCTAATAGAATATTAAGAAAATAAAAATCTGAGCCAAAAGAAATGAATCTTTCAAGAAATAGAATTCCAAAAAAACAAATAATAAGTTAAAATTTAATAAAAAAAATCAAATGTAGACTTTTTAAGCGCCAGTATCAATTTCTTTGACAATACCAACTGCTACTGTACGACCCATGTCTCGAACCGCAAAACGACCCATTTCTGGAATAGTCTCATACTTTTCAAGACACATCTTCTTAATAGGAGATAACTCAACAATAGCAGATTCATTTTTCTTTAGAAACTTAGGTGAATCCTCTAGAACGGCTCCAGTCTTCTGATCCAGTTTCTTTACTAAGCTAGTGAATCTTGCAGCTACTTGTGCTGTATGTGCGTGAATTACTGGTGTATAACCTTGAGCGACAGCAGTAGGATGCCAAATTACGATAATCTGTCCTGTCCATTTTCCATTTGGAGTAATCACAGTTGGAGGATCACTAGGATGCCCTAAACAATCTCCTCGACTTGCATCTGCCATGGTAATACCCCTAATACTAAAACCTACATTGTCACCAGGAATTGCTTGTGGAATTTCTTCATGATGCATTTCAATACTTCGAACTTCTCCTTGGAATCCAGTAGGCATAATAATTATTTTATCTCCCTTCTTTAAAATTCCAGTTTCTACTCTACCAACAGGTACTACTCCAGTTCCCTTAATTTTATATGAATCTTGGATAGGGAGTCTTAGAGGTTTACCAGTTGGTTTTTCAGGAAGGGTAAAATCATCAATTGCGTCTATAAGAGTTGGTCCATCATACCACGGCATTTTATCACTTTTCTTTGATAGGTTTACCATTTGCATTCCACTAGTGGGGATGTATTTTACATTTCTAAAGCCAATGCTTTTAAGAAGATCTCCAACAGAATCCTTACATTCATTGAATCGGTCTTCAGAATAATCATAAACGTCTGCTTTATTGACAGCAACAACAAGTTGTTTTATTCCTAATGTTTGTGCTAGATATGCATGCTCACGAGTCTGTCCATTAGCGGCAATCCCAACTTCCATTTCACCTTTCTTTCCAGAAACTACTAAAATAGCAGCATCAGCCTGTGAAGCGCCAGTAATCATGTTTTTTACGAAATCAGCATGGCCAGGTGCATCAATGATAGTGAAGTATTTTGTTTTAGTCTCAAATTTTCTGAATGCCAAGTCAATTGTAATACCTCTTTGTCTTTCTTCCTTTAATCGGTCAAAGACAAAAGCATAAGACCATGAATCTCTATCATATTCTTTCGCGAGTTTTTCTAATTCACGAGCTTCTCTATCAGTGACTGCGCCTGTTTCAATAAGCATAGCTCCCATCATTGTAGATTTACCGTGATCAATGTGTCCAATAATTACTAAATTTAAATGTTCTTTATCGGCCATTATCATCAATTTCTTTAATTTATTTTGAATAAAATTTTTAATTTTTAATTATCAAATAAAATTATTTTTATTAGATGTTATTTGTAAATGTTGTTGAGTTTATATTTTTTACTATAATTCAGCCTAAATATCGAGTTTTAATAAGTATTTCAATGAATAAATATCCATTTTTGGACTTACAAGATTTCAAAATATTTTCCTTTCTTTGGTAAAATTCGAGTATTCAAAATGGCAATCAATTGGTTTAGATCCACACCATAAACAAAACAAGGAAGGGCAAGATGTTTGAAAGCATTACTGGTACAAAACATATTCTATCGGGTATTGCTTTTTTCTCAAAATTAGAAATATTATAAAAACCGAAAAATATCATAATGAAAATTGGAACATCTAGAAAGAAAAATAATAGTGGAACATTTCTTAGTGACTCGTAATTGATTGGGGGTTGTATAAGGAACATAAATGCAAAAAGT
>JBHLPW010000047.1:0-41564 GCA_048939015.1 Promethearchaeota archaeon | reverse complement strand
TAATTTTGGATAGTAATATCCACTATTTTAGTCTAATAATCATTCTTAAATATTAAAAAGAAAAGGGACTGGGAGAAAGATAATATTTTCAATAATTATATTTTGATAAATAAGCTCTAATCATTAGAAATCTTCTTTCTAAGTAATGAGATGGCAATAGCACTACTAACTTGCTGTTTTTGTATAAAATCAATTAAAAGTTCCTTATCAATGGTGCTTACATCAATATCTTCTGCTATTTTTTCAATCTCATTTTCGACATCAAATACATGTTTCTCAATTGCCTTTCCTATTTTTCGATGGATCCCCCACGTTCCCAAGAATCGCTGTTCTATGGGATTATGGGGAATAATTATCTTTTTTATTTTCTCACGCACAGCTTGTCGTACCAAATCTGAAATGTTTTTATACTCACTCGAATCTACATAATGCTGGTATAATGAAATCTCTTCAGGAAGCATACGAATAGTTAGCTTTTCACCTTTTGGTTTTTTTGCATTTTCTTTCTCAATTACTTCCTGAAGCTTCTCTAATATTTCTTCATCTAATGCAACTACTTTTTTCACTGCCATAAGGAGATATTAACCTATTAAAGATTTAAAATTTGTTTAAGTGTAAGGACAAAATTCATATAATTGTATCGACAAAATTCGTACCCTTAGTCTAATTAAATACTCTAATTTTCATTATTATGTCGATAATCAATAGCGCTTCTTAGTTTTCTGTCACACATCGGGGTAAATGTTAAGGGAATAGCACTATTGATTATCAAAAAACATATTTTTGAGAAACTAGCTTTGCTTTTGTTTTAGAAATTTCATTCTTTTTTTATATTCTGGGACTTTTTTGATTAGTATTATTATTGCACAGATTATAATAAAAATCAGTAGAAATAATCCAACAAGGGGGTTATGCAATGACCATATAACTATCAAGCCACCGATAAAGATTAATAAACCGACGACACATACCATTACACCTGGGGAATATTTTTCACTCATTTTTTAACCTGGCAGTAATATTTTGTATTTTTAAATAAAAGGCAAATAAATTAATATTTAAAGATTATTATCGAATTGAGACGATACGGGATTAAGAATACTCTTAAAACCAATAAATTTTACTTTTTACTAGAATTATTAGAAAAAAAAAGAAATTTTTTAGAATTATGCAGGTATTGCGAGTCCAATTGATTCCATAGCTTCTGTAGCTGTTGCCATAGTGTCTATTCTACAGTTTAATCCTTCAACTTCTGCATATGCAGCTAAAATATCAGTAGCCTGATTATAAGCTTGCTCAAATTTCCCTTCCACAACTTCAAATACAGAAATTCCTTTTATTCCGTCTTTGGTTCTCATCAAACCCCCAGGTAGAATGGTTTTCATTATGGACTCATCATCTGGAAACTTTTCGTTAACTTCAATCGCTTTTTTTCCAACCTCAAGGGATTTACTTGCGGGGAACCATACAGTTAATAAAATATACACGATTTTTCACTCTCTATTATTTAATAAAATCTTGTATGATTAGCACACCACAAATTGATATCTACAAATTTAAATTTTTACATTTTTATCAAAATTTTTTTTTATTATAACATTAGTGAAAGTACCTTTTCTTTTTATTCATTATGAATCGATAGCATTCTTTTTTCAATTATATTCAAAAGAAGATTTTTTTATAGAGAGTAAATTTGTAATAATATGGGAAAAAAAAAGTCTCTACAAAAGGGATTAGAACCATTCACATTTAAGACATTCTTGAAATCAACTACTATCCAAAAAATCAAAGAAATAATAACCAGTTATAATCAAACCGTCGAAAAAGAAAAGAAATTAAAAGGGTATTCAACACTGAAGAAGGATGAATTAGTTACCTTTATTGACACTTCCTTGAATCCTAGTGAAAAAAATAAGTTATTTATTGATTTTAAAGAGGATTTCATTGAGACTTTATTATTAAATGGACTTTCACTAATTAGTGGGGAACATAAGGTAGAAAAAATACAGAATGCTGTTATTATAGCGGGTGGGAAGGGATATAACGTATGGTTTTCAAGTAAATATGGCTCTCAAAAAGCTTCTCTTCAGATAATTAACAACTCTGTTGAAAGAGAATGTAGTTGTATTATTGGGAAAACTGAAGGATTATGTCTTCACCAAATGGCAATATATCTGATGTTAATAGGAAAAAAAATAATTAGTTCAGATAATTTACCATTTAAGGTTGAACGAGAATTTTTTGACTCAATCCAAAAGAGATTAGACCTAGTAGCTACTCAGAGTTTGTTTAAAGAGGATCCAGCTATAATGTTAGAGGGTGATTATAAAATATATATTAATGATGAGCTAGTCACTTTGGATTGGGGAGGAAAATATGCTGGGAAAACGACAAAAGATTTTTCTAATAAAGAAACTGATGTTGAGTCTTGGGTAACAAATAAGGTAGCCGAATTAGCAACAAAAATTTCAAGAAGTTCTGGGACGGGAAAACCACCAAAATTACTATTAGATAATTATAATGTTATTTCCAATATTGTGAACAATCCTAAACTTGTTAATAAATTGTTAAAAAGATTTTCTGCTCTCAATGATCCAAGTTTTCCTAAAGATGAAAAAGAGTTAGAAAATTATCTAAAAAGTAATCTAAAAGAATCATCCGCAGAATTTTCGATAGAACCGCCATTTTCAGCATACATGGGGGAGCAACCGTTTATTTTTGTAAGTTATACTCATAAAGATAAAGGAGAGGTATATCCTATTCTTCAAAAATTAAATCATAAAGGATTTAAAATCTGGTATGACGAAGGAATTCCCTTAAGTACTGATTGGTGTAATACTATAGCAGAAAAATTATTGCAAAGCAGTTTATTTCTATCATTTATATCTCCCTATGTAATGGAGTCAGATAACACTCAAGATGAAATTCACCTTGCCATGAATGAGAAGAAACCATATTTAGCAATATACTTAAGGGATACTGAACTAAGCCCTGGTTTAAAGATGCGAATTCGAAGAGTGCAGGGAATTTTAAAACATGAAATGGTGGAGGATCAATTCTATAATAAATTGATTCATGATCTAAAAGATATGCTCGTAAAATAATTATTTTCACTCGTTACATGATACCAATCCTTCAATTATCTCTACATATAATAAGTTAATATCCAATATCTTAGAATTGTAGTGATAAATTAAATCATAAAAAAAAGAAAAAAAAAAGGTTAGTCTTCTCTTAGTGCTCGCTTTAATACTTTTCCAACAGTAGTTAACGGTAAACTTTCTCTAAATTCCCAAATTTTTGGATTTTCATATTTTGAAAGATGTTCAGTTGCGTATTTTTTTAATTTTTCTTTAATATTTTCTGATGGTTGAATTCCTTCCTTTAGTTGCACAATAGCCTTTACAATTTCGCTTCCAGGGCGATCAGAGTCTTTAAGACCAATAATCGCGACCATTTCTATATCCGGATGTTTTGTTAGGATATCTTCTACATGAACACTATATACTTTAAAACCACTTACAATTAACATGTCCTTAGTTCTATCTACAATTGTTATAAATCCATCCTCATCCATGACACCTACATCCCCTGTATGGAACCACCCATCGATTATTGTCTTTGAATTAGCTTCAGGTTTATTATAATATCCTCTTGTAACTTGAGGTCCTCTACATATAACTTCTCCAGGTTTACCAAGCTCTACTTGTTCTCCAGTTTCCACATCAACAAGTCGTATTTCAGTATCTGGTACGGGAATGCCAACAGTACCAATCTTTTTCTTACCATAATAAGGGTTCATTGTAAGTATTGGCGAGGTTTCTGTCATACCATATACTTCTAATACCTTATTCAGTGCGTCCATTGATTGTTCAAAATCATTTATCGCTTCGGCGGGAAAAGGAGCCGCACCAGAAACGTAAATATCAATATTTTCTAATGTAGATTTAGTAATATCCTTTACTTTAGGATTATTTTTAATAGCTAAGTATAATGTTGGTACATTCACTATGATCTTTGGATTATTCTCTTTTATCTCCTTTATAATATGATTTGTATCTCTCGGATTTGCTATTAAGATTTGACCCGTAGAAGTATATAATGTTATCATACTCATAGCTAGCCCTGCTAAATGAAATAAAGGAAATGCAGATAAATTTACATCTCCTTCATTTGTTTCTTGTTTATCAAGCCAAGTCATAACTTGGATTATATTTGATATTATATTAGAATGAGTGAGCTCAGTACCTTTAGGGAGGCCTGTTGTACCACCAGTATATTGAAGTAAAGCTAAATCATTATCAACATTTATATTTACTTCTGTTAAATTTATTTCCGTATCCATGACTTGCATAAAGTCCATAACATTTTTGTCAGGAAAAGGCTTAACTTTTCCCTTTGGAATTTTTCCTAATAATTTTCCAAGAAAAACAAGGATTTTAGAAAGATCCATATATTCTGATATATTTGTAGTAATAATAGTATTCAATCCTGGCATCTTTCCAAGAACCTGATATAAGACCTTTTCATAAAAAGCATCTAATGTCACAAAAAACTTCGCTTCACTGTCATTTATCTGGTAAGCGATTTCTGAGGCACTCATTAGTGGTGAACACCCTGAAGCTACACCACCTGCTAATAAAGTTCCAAAATGAGCAATTAAATATTGAGGACAATTTGGCAAATTAATAGCCACACGCTCCCCTTTTCCTAAACCGTTTTGCTGTAAGAAGGTTGCGAATCGATGTATTTTTTCTCTCAATTCTCTAAAAGTCATTTCATTTTCCATAAAATAACAACCAATTCGATCAGGAAATTTAGCCATTGCAGCATCAAATAGTTTCCCTAATCCTTCTTTAGGATATTCTAAAGTTGGCTTAACATGTTTATCATATGATTTCAACCATATTTTTGCATCATATGGGGTTTGTTGGGTTTGCATATTTATTTACACTCTGTTTAAGTAACTAGAACGGTGATAAAATAGTATGTTTTTGTTGTATATAATATTAATTTTACATTTCTGTAATTACAACTAAGAAAATGTAATAAGATGCAGAATATTCACAAAAAATTGTGTTTCAACCTATAAACCTGGTTTTTTCTCCATTTCATCTTTAATGAATTCAATATTTTCTCTAAGAGTTTCTGTTATCGACTCATCTCCCATTTTTAGATTATCCAATATCTGAACTGCATCTTCAAATAATTTTAATGCTTTAGGATATTGAGACCGTTTATAGTACACTCCAGGAATTTTCGAAAATTTAAATGAAATACACTGAAATGCTGTAATTATTATCCAAGAAACTGTGAGAAAAGCTAAAATCCATTCAATTAATGGTTTAAACGTTACAAGAAATATCACTAACATAAATCCTACTATAAAACCAAGATATGCTAAATATCGTTTAAAAGAGGGTCCTTTATACATTAAGGACTGCGGACCTTTGTACATTAAAATACTATACAAAACTATATAGATTGAAGTACCAATAAAACTCACTGCTGCGACAACACCATGAAATGTGTAAAAAGCTACAGGATCAAAAGTTTCATTTGGAATTATTCCAACAAGAGCAATACACATATTAGAAAAAATAGCAATCCCCGTAGCGAGTTTTCTAATATGTTCTTCAATAGCGACTAACTCTTTTTTCAAGTAAATGTAGAATGGGATTAATAAACAACCAGCAACTACGAAACTGATACTGAACAATGATCTTGCATTTCCTTCCCCCAATGAACTTATAGTATAAATTAAGGGAGTAAAGCCAGGTGTAAGAAATGCTGTCGTTAGAAGACCTATTAAAACAAATAAGGCACCAAAAAATCCAAATAATACTTCCATCCTACTTTCTCTAATTGCTACCATAATTATTCCTCTTTTTAACAAAATAAATATTTGCTATTAATTAATAACCTCTACAATGAAAAGTTTATATTAAAATACAGTTGATATTTATATCTAGGTGACTTTTCTATTTAAAAAGTGATTTAATGAGTAAATACAAATTCAAAATTACTGTTATTGGTGATGGTTTTGTAGGTAAAACTTCCTTAATAAGTAAATTTACTCAAGGAAATTTTCAAGAAGATTATATTCAGACTATAGGAGCTCAATTTTCTGAGTATATCGAAGAGATAAAAGATGATCAGTGTGAATTATTTTTTTGGGATATTGCAGGGCAAGATGAATTTAACTTTCTGCGACCTGCATTTTATAAGTCTAGTCTTGCGTCAATTGTTGTGTTTTCTCTTGAGGAAAATGATTTTGGGAGAAAGAGCCTAAAACATATTGAAAAATGGAATAAAGAAATTAAGAAATTTTGTGGGGATATACCTGTAATTCTTTTCGGAAATAAAGTTGATTTAGTTGATGAAAACAATTTAAATGATAATAAGATCTCAAAATTCATAGATAAAGGAATTTATATTGATTATTTCCGAACATCTGCCAAGACTGGTCAAAATGTTGAAAAAGCGTTCCATCGCATTATTAATGAATTATACAATAAGTATAAAGCCTAATTTAACTTCCAAAATCATTTTTTAAATAATAAAGTCAAAATTTTTGTTTTTATAAATAAAAAAATAGAAAAAGAAGAGGAAGGTATTACTTTCTTTAACTAACAACTTCCAATATAGCTCCTACTATTCTAATAGTAACATAAAGGATGATAACGAGAAATGGAAGAATTAGGATAAAAACTACTAACCCTATTGGTCCAATAAACATTATACTCAAGGGAATCCATACTGGTGAAAGTCCTCCTCCTATAGTAAAATAAATGGATACTATACCACCTAATATTGCCCCAATTATTAATAAACACTTAATTGGTTCATAACGCAAAAAAAAAGCATAATATTTACCAATAGAGGTTTTCTTGCTCTTTATTTTTGCTTTTGCATCCGATTCGTACTTTTGTTCTTCAAATTCTAAAACTTGCTGTTCTAAATCAACCAATTTAACCACCATTTTTCTCTCTACTTGTTATATTTTATTTTGTTTTTATTAAATAAAAATAAACTAATATTATATTATTAGTTTCATATCCAGAATAATAATTGGATTCTTGGACTATAAATAGACTATATAAAGAACACCCTAATATGACTAATTTCGCACACTATTTTAATTTAAATACTAGACAAGTTTCAGGAAATTAATGACATCCAATTTTATAATTAAGGATCAGGATTCATATGAACCTGTAAGTGTAGTAAAATGTTATTATATAAAAGATAATAAAAAAACAATATTCATCAGGTTACCCGATGGAAAAGTGATTTGCGTTCCTAAATCAACGATTCAATCTGAATTCTCAAGAGAAAATAGTCTCTTACAAGACATAATTATTGATGATTGGATTTTGAGAAAGTTTGGCTTACTGATGTGATTATAGTGACTTTTCGGAGGACCTAAGAAATTAATTAGCTAATTCTTCTTTTATTTTTTCTACTAGTTTTTCAGATTCTTCAGAATCAGTTAAAAATTCAATATCATCTGGTGATGCTATTCCTAAACCTAGTTCTACTGCTCTTTTAATTTGTTCTTGTTCAAAAATCGATCCTTTTGACACTTCTGGAGTAGTCCCCAAAAAACGTAGTATTGCTACACCAACCGCATCAAGAGCAACCTTATCATTACCAGCAACAAAGACATTTGCTTCCTTTCGGGTACCCTCCATTGGTCCACGGTCTACAAAACTAATGACACCATCCATGATAATTAAATCAGGTTTATATACAGAATTTATTTCAGCAATCATTTTCCTCTGATGTCTAGAAGAATGCAATTCTCCCATATTACTCTTAGATACCATTCCTACTGCATTCTTTAGCGATAAAGTAAAATGACCTCCATACATATGAGTTTTCAAACAACATGTTTCCACAATACATTCGGCATCATCATAGATTTTAGCAAACAGAAATCCTTCCTTCCAATGAAAACCTTCCGAATTTTTAAGTACATATTCGTCCCTTGGTATTTGAGTTAAATCAACAATCTTAAATTCTAATTCCTCTGCTAATTCATATAATCCCTTTTTCTTAAAAGTTTTAGATGTATTTGCAGGACCACTACGTTCAGCAACTGTAATTGATTTAGCACCCATATCTTTCAACTTTATAATGAGCTGCCTAATAGTCTCTATTGAACTTGAAGCAGGAGGAGGATCAGCAGTATTGAAATTAGGTTTGAAAATCACATGCTTATCTTTAACAGGATTAATAGCTAATAACTCTAAAGATTTATTCACACCATAAACGCGATCTATAGTAGATATAACAGCAATTTTGGACATATAATCACCATACAATAATTATAAAACTTGAATTACAAAAATAAAATTTGTCTTTATAAAAATTAAGCTGGAGTATAAGATAATCCAATAATTATCCGAAAGTCCAATTAAAATTCTGGTTATAAAACTAAAAATATAATTATAACGTAATTATTTTTAGACACTTAAAGGTGATTTTATGAAAGAATATTATGAAGAAGTAAAGAATGTGGATGTAATGGAAATGAACGCTGAGGAACTCACCCTAGAAAAGGTGGTAGAATCTGAACAATTAGAAACTTCAAATTCATTTAAAGAATTTGTGTCGGAGTATCCTAAATTTGTTGGAGGATTTGCCTCTATAGTTGGAATATTGATAGGTATTGGAATATTATTATCGGCAAATAGAATTGGACTATTAATAGCAATAAATGTAATTTTCATTACAATACTATTTATTGGAGAATTAGTTTCAATAAGCAGAAGATCTAAACCTAATGTACACTATAAAGTTCCAACTTATGGTCTCATCGCATTAATTTTTGATATCCTAGGAACGATAGTGATAATATACTGTGATGTACAAGGATTAATGTCATTCTCCATCTGGAGCAATCTATCAGCAGCTCCACTTGGTTTTATAGCAATAGGTTGCGCTTTAGGAGGCTTTTATTATGAGAAGGACTCTAGACCTGGACTCGCTATTTTAAGCCTCTTCTTAGGAAGTATTATACTATTGATAAGTTTTTGGCAGGTTTTAGTTGTTATTGGAATAATAATTGGAGTTATTGCATATCTCTATTCCGAAGCGAATTAATCTCTTATCATTTTTCTTTTTTATAAATTTTAATTAGAAAGGATTTTTAGTTAATTTCTTAAAACCTTAAGATAAATTGAAAAAGAAAGCTTAAATAGGGAAAAGACATAATAAAACATTGGAAAGAAATCTCGAGAAAATATTTTAAAAATCAAATTTCTAAACAAAATCAATTAAAATATAAGGGAAATACAATAATGAAAGATTTAACTGTTATTTTAAAAAATAAACCAGGAGCTCTAGCTGACATGGGTGAAACTTTAGGGAAAAGTGGTATTAATATGGAAGGACTATGTGCCTTTCCTCAAAAAGGTGAAGGTGTCGTTCATATTTTAGTGGAAGATGAGACTACAACTCAATGGGTCCTCGAAGATGCAGGTTTTGAAGTACGGGCTATACGTGATGTACTCGTTATAGATATCGGTACCGTGGTAGGAAAACCTGGTACAGGGGGAAAGCTGGCTAGAAAAATTGGTAATGCAGGAGTTAATATTGACTTAATTTATTTAGCTGAAAATAATAGAATCGTTCTTGGAGTTGATAACTTAGAAAAAGCTCGAACAGCTTTAGAGTGATAATGACGAGAATGAACTACAGGATGTTTAAAAATAAAAATTTTCTTATTTTTTTTATAAAATTTATGAAAGTGAATGGATTATGAATAAGGAAGTCTTTTAATTTCCATTGTTGTTCCAGTACATTTAATTAATTTTCGAAATTCTTCTCCAGGAATCTGCAAGGTTTCTATATTTACGTTAGGATGACAGCATATTTCTTTCGCATTCCACACAGTTTCGTCTATTATGAATATCACTTGATCGCTAGTGTCATTAACTAATCCGATTGGAGAAACTGCACCGGGAGTAATGCCTAATGTCTCCGAAAGTTCTTCCGGTCCCGCAAAACGAATCTTTGGAGCACCAATAATTTTACGAAATTGATTTAAATCCAATCGTTTTTCATGAGGAATTGTTACTAAATATAATTGGCCAGATTTCTTATTCTTAAGAACTAAATTTTTACAGTGAGTTCCAGGGATGTGTCCACAATGAATTTTAGCTTCAGGAACAGTAAAAACCGCTGGATGTGTATGTAGTATATATTGAATCTTATTTTTTTCTAACCATTCCTTCAGTGAATCTTCCATAATTACTCAATTTAGAATTTTTATAATTAGATGTTAATGGTTTTCAGAAATTTTGGTGGTTGTCTTACTTTAGTTGCTTGCTCAAAGGCATACGCCAATTTGAGAAGAATAGGTTCTTGAAATAATCCACCAATAAATGAAATACCAATTGGAAGACCAAAGACATAACCCGCTGGAACAGTTATATTTGAATACCCTGAAACAGCAGAAGGGGAAGAGCTTCCTCCTGTAGAATGATCTCCATTAACATAATCAATAATCCATGCAGGACCACCACTTGGAGCAATAATAGCATCAAGTTGATTTTCTTGGATAATTTTATCTACACCTTCATCACGAGAAAGTCTTTGACATTTTTCTAAAGCAGCTTTATATTCTTCGCTTGAGAGAGGTCCTTTTTCTTCTGACATTTTGAATATCTCTTGCCCAAAATAAGGCATAATTTTATCTTTAAATTGATTATTATACTGGATTAACTCGTTTAATGTTTGAGGAAAATCATCTGGGACATTACTCCTTAGAAATTCATTCATATCATGTTTAAAATCATAAAGGAGAACTTCATATTCTGGCTCATTTAGATCATTTACTATAGTGATATTTGTCGGATCTATGATTGTAGCCCCCAACTCTTTCATTTTCTTGATAGCTTTTTCCATTAGTTGATCTACGTACTCATTTCTACCAAAAAAATTTCGAGCAATACCAATTCTAGCTTCAACCAATCCATTAATATCTAGAAATTCAGTATAATCAGATGGAATTTCAATATCCTTAATGGTACTTGGATCTTCAGTATCAATTCCAACTATAACACTTAATATAACAGCAGCATCCTCAACGGTTCTTGCCATTGGACCAGCAGTATCTTGGTTATGTGAAATTGGTATAATTCCGGTTCGACTAACCAACCCAATTGAGGGCTTTATTCCAACTATTGAATTTATCTGTGAAGGGCAAATTATCGAACCGTCGGTTTCAGTTCCAATTGCTCCTGCACATAGGTTTGCGGCTACTGCTACTGCTGAACCAGAACTAGAACCGCATGGATTGCGATCAAGTACATAAGGATTTAATGTTTGACCTCCACGACTACTCCAACCACTCGTAGAACGAGTGGATCTAAAATTAGCCCATTCACTTAGGTTTGTTTTGCCTAAGATTATAGCTCCAGCTTCTCTTAACTTACTAACAATAAAGGCATCTCGAGAGGCTTTATAGCCTTCAAGAGCTAAAGATCCAGCAGAAGTCATCATTTTATCTGCTGTAGAGATATTATCTTTAACCAAAATAGGAATACCATGTAATGGGCCACGTATATAATTATTTTTTATTTCCTCATCAAGTTTTTCTGCAATTTGTAATGCATCGGGATTTAATTCAATTATAGAATTTATTTTTGGTCCAGCTTTATCAACTTTCCTAATTCTTTTTAAATAATTTTGAACTAGGTATTTTGCTGTAAGTTTCCCTGATTCTATTGACTTCCGGAGTTCAGAAATAGTATATTCAATCATTTGAAATCCAACTTTAAATAGGAATATTAGATGAAAAAGGTTGTTTAAAATTAAATGACTAGTATTTTATCTTCACTTATGAACTTTCCTTAACACATTCCCAAATTTTAATTGTCGTATCACTTGATCCACTAATAATATATTTACTATCAGGAGAAATTGCTACTGTCACTACTTCTTTTTCATGCCCCTCAAGTGTACTTATAAGTTCTCCAGTCGCTAAGTACCACACTTTAACGTTTTTATCATATGAACCACTTACTACATAATTGCTGTCAGGAGAAACTGATATTGACGAAACATACATATTATGGCCTTTAAGTGTTGTTATGAGTTTTCCAGTATTCATTTGCCAGATTTTAATGGTTTTTTCATTGGATCCACTGATAATACACTTTCCATCAGGAGTAAAAGCGACTGAATTAATAAATTTTTTAATGCCTTCTATTGTTCTTATGAGCTCACCTGAAGAAAGATTCCAAATTTTTATAGTCTTATCACTTGACCCACTAACAATATATTCATTATCTGGTGAGATAGCCACTGAACTTACTTCTTTTCTGTGCCCTTTGAGTGTGTTTATTAGATCTCCCGTTTCTAAGTTCCATATTTTAATATCTTTATCAAATGAACTGCTTACGACAAATTGACCATTCGGAGAAACTGCCACAGATAAAACATAAAATATATGTCCTTTAAGAGTTTGAATTAGTTTTCCTGAGGAAAGTTCCCAGATTTTCGCCGTTTTATCGTTGGAACCACTGATAACATAATTTCCATCGGAAGAAACAGCAACCGAAGTGATGTATTTTTCATGTCCTAAGAGAGTTCTCAGAAGTCTACCTGTAGTTAATTCCCAGATTTTAATTGTCTTGTCTTTCGAACTACTTACAATATATTCACCATCAGGAGAGACCGCCAATGAGGTCACACCCAGCGTATGCCCTTTAATTGTTCTAATAGGGATGATTTCATTTAAAACTTCAGGAGCTTTGAAGACCATTTCTTCTTCAATAGGTTCTTCCATTATAGGCATTTCTTCGGAAGTACTTACTATTTCTTCTTTGACTTCCTCTACTATTGGTGCTTTTTTTGGAGGTGTCTCACTTTCTTCTTTGATAACTGTTTCTTCTATTGTCACTTCTTCAACATGTCTTGCTACATCTTCTTTTACTTCTTCTATTACTGTTTCTTCTTTCGAACCATCCTCTATTTCTACTTCTTTAACTGTTTCTTCTACTTGTACCATTTCGGGAGGACTAACTACCTGTTGTTCATTGGTTTCCTCCTCAATAGGTATTTCCTCTGGAAGAGTCTCAATTTCTTCTTCTAAACCTTTTTCTTCGACTGGTACAATTTCAGGAGAACTTATTAACTCTCGTTCAATGATTTCCTCCTCAACGGGTATTTCCTCTAAAGGGATCTCAATTTCTTCTTTTAAAACTTTTTCTTCGACTGGCGCAATTTCAGGAGAACTTATTAACTCTCGTTCAATGATTTCCTCTTCTACGGGTATTTCTTCTATAGACACCTTAATTTCTTTCACTGTGACTTGTTCCTCTACAGGTAATTCTTCTATTTTTATCTTTGATTTGGAAGATCTCCTTCTTCTAATGAGAAAACCTATGAGTATTACAAATCCAGCGATCCCGATAATTATTCCAATAATGAGAGGGATTAAAATATCATCCAAACAAAATTCTTGGGTACCAACAATATCCTGATTATTATCACTAAATATATTATTTGAAAAATCATTGCATTTAGATTTTTCACCAATATTAATGCCAACATTATTATCTATAATATTATTGTCTGTGAATTTGTTATTAACCATTATCCATGAATTTATCCCATGTTCGTTGTTATTAACTGTATTTTCTGAAACAATGTTATTGCTACTAAGATCTATACGTATACCTGTATCACCGCTATATCCTGCGGTGTTTCCTATAATATCATTATTATAACAGTGTTGTGTTAAACATATTCCAGTATCTCCACTGTAGTCTACAATATTTCCAGTAATAACATTATTATGACAGTGATCTTCTAAATTTATTCCAATATTATCATTATTGTTTGCGATATTATCAGATACATTGATATTAAAACTGCGTCTCAAAAGTATTCCATCCCCCACATTGTTGTGTGCAGTGTTACCAACAACTTTAATATCATTACACTCTTCAAGTAATATTCCCCAACGATCAGACGAACAATCATTATTAGTAATTTGGCCGTTCTCTACATTACTTAAATAAATTCCCGCTTTAATTACCGAATTAAATAATGTACAATTTTCAATCCTAAAGTACATATCGGTACCTGATATCAAGATACAGTTCGAGCCTTCGCCATCTATTTCAAGCTCTTCAATGACATATGGATCAGAAGAGGTACCTGAACCTGTACAAACTCCTTCAGATTTAGCATCTATCCAGTTTGAATTATCAAAAATCTCGATTCTTTCTGATACTTTTGAAGTTCTTTGGTTATCTTTTTCTTGAGTGTCGTCCAAATTGATATCATAATTCCATTCATAAAAATTGAGATTAATAATAATACTAAATGAGAATGCGAAGACAACTCCAAAAAAAAGCAGGATGATAGTTTTAAGTTTAGATTTCATTAATACTCAACCAAAGAAACTATATTTTATTTTATAACGAATCTGAATAGAACTTAATATTATATATAAGTTTTGAGTTTTAAAAGAGTAATATTAGTTTTTATTTGTAAAAATTAAGAATTTACCGGTAGATTAAGTATTTTTATAGGTAATTTTTTTAATATATCTTAATTAAAGTTTCAAAAAAATTTTTATAAATGGGTATCAAAAGAATATAGTATGGATCCTATTAACTTATTTAAAATAATTATGGCAGTTATAACAGTCATAATTGCTTTTGCGGTTGGATTTCATGTGATACGTCTAAATCCGAAAGAACTGTTAAACATATGGTTTACTATATTTTTCATTTCCTCTTCTCTTGGATTTCTAATATACACACTTTATCATTTAATTTTGAATAATTCACAAATAATTATCCCATTAATGATAACCGCTCATATCTTTTTCAATTTTATCTTTATTTCATTAATGATGACAGTCTTTGTCTTAGAAAAATTCAAAAAAGTTGCAATGAGTTTAAAATACTTCGGATCAATGATGGCATTATTCATCATAATGAATATTGGATACTTTATTTGGACACCAGAATTAAATATGACTAGATATGCACAAGGAATAGTTGATACTAATACTCCTATAGAATGGTTTGTTTTCATAAATGTGGTCAGAACTTTATTATCGATTTATGTCGTATATAAGTATGCTATGATGACCAGAAAAATTGAAGGTGAAACTAAAAAGAGAGTACAGTGGTTTTTCATTGGAATAATTTTCGCCATTGTTGGGATGTTCATCAATGTAATTGGAGGCTTTCTGAGCTCAATTATAATTGAAATTATTGCTTTACTGGTAATTGATATTGGGACAGTTGCACTATTGAAGGGTTTTCTAATAAAATAATCTTATTGGTAACTAAACTCTTAATTAATAAATTTAAATAAAAAGGTTTGAAAATATTTCAAGTTTTTACTTCATTCTTATTATTTAAATTATAATTTTCGATTTCTCCTTTATTGAGTAAGAAAGAAACATCTATATCCCATCTAATATCATTGTCATTGTATATAACGAGAGATCCATTTATATCGTAATCTCTTAATATTAACTTCTGTAGTTTTAGAATATAATGCATGATTATAGTAGATGTCCACTTTGATTTTGTAAGATTCAATAGGTTCTTCATACAACTTGTTAATTTACTTAATATTAACTTTCCCTTCAGCTCATCTGTAAATGGTACAGATTTTAATGAGTGCAAAAGTACCTGAATTTCTAAGATAGGAATGAATCTATCCTTTAAATCTCCAAGAATCTCTTCTATAAGATTAGACAGGCTTAAGTTTAGAACTGAATAAGTGGCTTGTAGATCTACAATCTTCTCAATACACACAATCTCTTGACAATTCATTATTCTAATTATTTTAAAGTGCTTTACCTTGAAATCCTGTTATGTCTATTTAAAGAAAAAAATTACTATGTATCCTTATACTGAGGAAATAATCACAATCCTTCTATTAATATTGTAAGAAAAGAGTAAATTTATAAGGTAAAAACAAAGTGTAAACTGAAAATATAAGGATTATCTGATATAATAATTAATTTCAAAAAGATTTGAATATAATAACTTAGTATGAATGATGATGATTTAGATATCTATCGAGAGTTACAGAAACATTTAGATAAATTACCAATTGGATTCCCCGCAACGGAATCGGGTGTTGAGCTGCGACTTTTAAAGCATCTATTTACTCCGAGACAGGCAGAATTAGCATTGAATTTAGGGTTCCAACCTATAGTTTTGAAAAAAATTTATCGAAAGGTCGAAAAAACTGGAGTAACCATTGAAGAATTAGAACAAGAATTAGATAAAATGGAGGAAGAAGGGCTTATACATTTCGGTTCAACTACAGAAGGAGATGAGGTAATTAAGTATTATGCAAATGCTCCATTAGTAATTGGCTTTTATGAGTTTCAATTAAATCGTCTTACAGAAGATCTATATAATGATTTTATGCAATACTTTGAAGAAGCCTTTGTTCATGAGTTTAATAGAACAGGAATTCCCCAAGTGCGTACAATTCCTATAGAAGAAAGCATTCCATATGAGCAAAATATATCAACATATGATGAGTTAAGAACGATGATTGAAAATATCGGAGAACCAATATCAATTCAAGAATGTATTTGCCGGCAAGCAAAAGATCTTGTCGGAGATCCTTGTAAAAAAACAGATCTTAGGGAGTCATGTTTTGCTTTTCGCACATTTGCAGAAACATATATCAAAAAAGGATTAGGTAGACAAATTTCTAAAGAAGAGGCACTTAAAATTCTGAGAAAAGCGGAAGAAGACGGATTAGTTCTACAGCCTGGTAATTCCATCAGACCAATGAGCATATGTACATGTTGTGGATGCTGTTGTGGAATACTTGTAAACCAAAACAAATTGTCAGAACCAGCTCAATTCTTTGCAACTAACTTTTATGCTACTGTTGATGAAGACTTATGTGTAGCATGTGGAATTTGTGAAGATCGATGCAATATGGATGCTATCCATGTCGAAGATAACATAGCTCACGTTGATAAGGGAAGATGCATAGGATGTGGTGTGTGTGTTCCAACTTGTACATCTGAAGCTATTCAACTTCATAAGAAGGAAGAGGAAATTATCCCTCCAAGGAGTACTAAAGAGACTTATATGGCTATAATGGATAAAAAGGCAGAGTTAGCGCGAGCTGAAAAAAATAATTAATATTTTCCTCTGTATATTGATATTTTAAATTATTCTCTTTTTTAGAATGATATTTTTGACTGTAGAGGTGAGATATGGAAACTCGAGTTTTTGGAAAAACCGGAGTTAGGGTTACTATAATAGCAATGGGAGGATGTGGTCTTGGTTACGTTCAACAAAATGAAGCTGATAAAGCTATTCAGCTTGCATTAGATCACGGTATTAACATGATTGATGTCGCTCCAACATATGGGAATGCAGAAATTAGGCTTAATCCCTGGATTCAAAAGTATAGAAATAAATTTTTTCTTGCGGTAAAAACATTAAAAAGAACAAAGAGAGGGGCATGGAGACAATTAAATCGATCCCTTGAAAGGCTTGGTACGAAATATTTTGATTTATATCAATTCCATGCTGTTTCATCCATAGATGAATTAAATCAAATATTAGGCCCTAATGGTGCAATGGAAACATTTAAAGAAGCAAAAGAGACGGGGTTAATAAAATACATAGGTATTACGGTTCATAATGATGTAAGGCTACTACAAAAAGCACTGGAAAGTTCAGACGAAATAGATACAATTTTATTACCAGTTTATGTTGCAGCTTTAGTAAATCCTTCTCCAGAAAATGATTACAGGAATATTCTTCAAATTGCACAAGAAAAAAATATAGGAGTTACTGCTATTAAAGCGATTTCTAAGGGTCGATGGATAAAAGAACCTATATATAGTACTTGGTATGAACCCTTTGATGATCGAGAATTTGTCGAACAAGCAGTTTGGTTTACATTATCTCAAGAAGGTGTCACAACATATTCTTTACCATGTGATGTGAAACTCTGGGATTTAGTATTAGATGCTGCCGAAAAATTTAAGAAACTTAGCGATGATCAACAGAAAAAGATAATTGATATCGCCATAAAAAATGAGTTACAACCTTTATTTCCAGAATAACTAGAGAATTTTCACGAACAAAGATAAAGAAATATCTCTAATAAAAAATCTTTTTATAGAATAAAACTGTATTTAATTATACGTAATTTTCCTGATAAATCTAGTATAGGGTGTATATTATCTCAGAACAATTAAAATATAAATTATGTGTATTCGGTGATCAAAGTGTTGGAAAAACTTCTTTAACTCGAAGATTTGTCACAAAGACCTTTAAAGAAGACTTGAAAATGACAATAGGTACAGATATCACCAAAAAATCACTTGAAGTTGATGGAAAGAATGTGGTACTTCAGATATGGGATTTTGCTGGAGAAGAAAGATATCAAATTCTTTTTCCTAGTTTTGTTAAAGGAGCACATGGCGGAATTTTTATGTATGATATAACTAGAGAGAACAGTTTAGAAAATATTGATACTTGGCTATCATTTTTTAAAGATAAAATGGGTATTTTATCTGTTCCAATTATTATTGTTGGAGGTAAAATAGATCTCGAGAATTTGAGAACAATAGATATGGAACAAGCTATTGATTTAGCACAATTACATAATTTAGATGGATATTTTGAGTGCTCATCAAAAACAGGTCAAAATGTTGAGAAAATATTTGAATCAATAACGAGATCTATGATGAAAAAAGCAGGAGAGTAGAACTTTATTAATTTCTATAAATTAAAAATCAAGGTTTAAAATTTATTTACTAAAATAAGATTTAAATTTTCAAGAATAATACTTATTTTCATGCCAATATATATATTAGCGACTAAACTTCAAAATCCTGATTTGGTAGAAAAGAGAAAAGAACAAGGAGAAAATTGGCTAAATTTGGTTAGAGAAAAAGTTCCGGATATCAAATGGATCGCGCATTACGCCATTTTAGGTCGGTATGATTTTATTGATATATTTGAAGTAAAAGATGAAAAGGAGGCAGCAAAAGTTTCACTACTGTCTCGATCAGCAGGAGCTATATTTGCAGAAAGTTGGACTGCTATTCCATATGCAGGATTTCTTGATCTAGTTGAGCAATTAAAGTAAAATATCATTGTTAATGCAAAATTTATTGTGAATTAACATAAATTAATGATATTAGATCTTTTTATTTGACTTTAAATTGTTTTTTACAGATACATTAATAATGTCAGATTTAATGTATAAAATAAAAAAGCGAAAGTTCCAAAAAGCCAGAGATTCTTTTGCTGTGAGATACCGACGTTGTAATCGGTGTATGAAGAGTTTAGATATTTATAGCAATGAAGAAATTGTATGTGTTTTATGTGGAGAGACATTTTGTGCGAATTGTATAACTCCTCATCAAAAATATTGCTATAGCGATTATAATTGAAATTATCTACTTTGCAAGAGTAAACTTCATTTTTTCAACGGGACTCCATAATTCATTTGCTTTCTTTGCCCAGTCGTCAAAATCATTTGTATCCTCAGGAAAATCTTCATAATGTGCTCTAATTTTTCCAGAAATTTTCATATATTTTAACATCGTTCCTAATGCTTTTTTAGAAAATTGACGAGAAATAAGACCCCAAAGAAATAAGCCAATTATTTTTAACATTCTTCTGAAACTAATTTCTAATTCAAGACTTTCCCACATTGAAGTGAAATCTCGTCCACTAAATATAAAATTTTTCTTAAAGAGATAAATAACATCTTTTTTAGTCGTATTTGCAGCTCCCGGAATCTGAGCTAATAAAGCAGCAAGCTTAGCTCCTCGATTTCTAAAAAACTGTACATTAATAGGCCATAAATTTTCCCTATTTAACTCTAAATTATTCTCTAGAGTTTCGTGAATCACATCAGTTGCTATAAGACTCACATTCCATGAGGATTCGATTGCTTCACCACTAAAAGATTTTGACATACACGCACTATCACCTATGCAAAAGAAACCATTACCAACAAGAGAAAATGGCATTCTACGGTAAGCTGTAGTGGCTTTATGTACTTCTAAAACTTTATAGGGAGGAAAAGGAACTTCCTGTAGGAAGATTTCGGTAGCTTTTTCTTGATTTTCATATCCTCCCGGTTGACCTCCACCAAAAATATTTGCATTAGGTAGAAAATGAGGAGCAACCCATGTTTTATAATATATATATGAAATTGATTCTTCATATTTACCTGTCCCGGGATGTGGCTCATCTGGATTCTCCCATTCTATAACTCTCTGAATTACATACATTTTTTCATCATCTTCAATTTTGAAGGTTTCTACGCCAAAATCTTGAGGTAAAGAACTTCGTACTATTGCTGAAGAACCTGTAGAATCTACAACAAGTTTTCCTAGAAGTTCATGAACCTTATTATTATTTTCAAATTTGACTCCAATTACGGTATTTTCCTTAATTATCGGCTCTTTATAAAAAGCTGAAAATATGAATTGAACTCCATCTCCTTCAGCTAGTTTAATTAACCTTCGTATGAAATATTGAAACCTCATGGCAGTCACCGGATATTCCATTACTTTTTGATATTTGCCATAGGGACCATAATAGGAAGTCCACTTAAAACTAGTAATAAACTCATCTGTTCCCTCTAAAGGTGGATCAATACCATACTTATTAAAAACCATGGTCTCTAAGTGAAACTGATCCATTTTTGAACCTGTTTTTTCTTTTGAGTCTTTTTCAATAATTATAACTGAATGTCCTTTTTTTGCTAATTGCCAGCCTAGATAAATACCAACCGGTCCAGCACCAACTATAATAATATCTATGGAGTTTTGCAAACTCAATATCCCCTTTTCTTAAATGATGTAATCATTTTTAATAATATTTCATGTTATTATATTGAGAAAAATAGTCTATGTTTTAATTGATTTACGTTGATTATAATAGTATTATTTTAAAGAGATGAAAACGCTTCTATTGATAAAAATGATTATAATTTAGATATATTGATATTAATTCGATTCTCAGAATTTTGATTTTCATCATTTTCCGAAATAATGTGAATATGTCCATGATAAATTATGATTCTATAATTCTCATTACCTTCTTCCTCAGAGTTAAGCATAATTCTAGGGTATTATGAAACTACTTTATTTTTTTCTAAAATCCAATCATCGATCATAAATTCCTGATTCTCATTTTTGTTTTTATCAAAGCTTGAGTGAATTCTGGATTTAGGGATCCAGATTTCAGTTCCATTATCGAATTGAATAAGTAAAGCTTTATTAGTTTCACCCTTGATAATTCCATTAACACTTTGTACCTTACTCGAATTGTTTTTGTTTTCACTGTACTTTTTATTATTATATACATTTTCTCGAGTAGTTATTATTTCCTCTTGCACTATCGTGTTTGATATAAATTCTGAATTGCTTTTTTTCGAAATATTCGGAGTAGTAGCAAATTCTATCTTTTCTTTTAATAAATGTTTCATAAGTAATTCTAATATTTTAATTTGAGCATATTCTAATACTTTAGAATATTTTCCAATGTGAATCCATAACTTATTGTATTCTCCATTTTCCCACTTAAATGAAATTTGAGTTTTTGAATCTTTGAATGTATGATAACTCGACCATGAATTTGTTTCTTTATCTAAAACTCGTATAATCCAAACTATTTCTTCTAATGAAAATTTTATAACTTTGCCTTCTCCAACGCTAGGTTTTTCCCAAGATCCATCATTTTTGCTTTTAATGAGTCTAAAAAATATATGTGGCTCATTTTTAGAAGAACTTTGAATAATCAATCCTACTTTCTGACCAAAAAAACTATAACTATGATTATCAACCATACTTCTATCATTATTTGTATATTTTTAAAGAAAAACAGAGTATGAATTTAGTATTTTTGTCGAAATACAAACGGTGATCTTTACAAAGATTTTTTTAAATTCTTAATATTTCTTCCTATTATGGGTGCCGAGAATATAAAAAAAACTGAGAAGGATGTTATCAACGCAACCAAATATCCTAATACATTAAGTTCATTAAAAAACGATTTTGAAGCACTTGGTATCAGATCGGGACAAGTTATAATAATGCATAGCTCATTAAGTGCCATAGGATGGATTGTTGGAGGTCCAGTTTCAGTAATAAAAGCTGTAATGCAACTTATTACATCAGAAGGAACATTAATAATGCCTACATTCTCTGGCGATAATACAGATCCATCCAATTGGGAAAATCCTCCTGTACCTGAAAAGTGGTGGGATACCATTCGAAATGAAATGCCTCCTTATCATCCTAGCATTACTCCTACACGAGGAATGGGGATTATAGTAGATACATTTAGAAAATGGCCCGACGTAATACGCAGTAACCATCCTGTATCCTCTTTTGCCGCATGGGGAAAACATGCTGAATATATAACTAAAAACCACGAATTAGAAGCTGATTTAGGTGAAACATCTCCTTTAGCTCGTATTTATCAACTGAATGGAAAGATATTATTGGTAGGAGTTTCCCATGAAAATAATAGTTCTCTTCATCTTGCTGAATATCGAAGTCATTATCCTGGCAAACATTATAAACTAAATGGCTCAGCTGTTTTAATAAATCAAAAAAGAAAATGGGTGGAATGGAAAGAACTTAATCTTAATATTGATGATTTTGAGCAAATAGGAAAAGACTATGAATCAAAAATTAAATATATTCCCGGTAAAATTGGATTAGCAAAAGCTAGATTATTATCGCAGCGAGAAATGGTGGATTTTGCCATAGATTGGTTTGAGAAGTATCGCTAGACTATTTAATCTCAATATCATATTTTCACTTTCAAATTTCTTAATTCTTTTCGTAAATTCGTGTTTTGGAGAAATAAGATAGTTTTCATATTCAGTTTTTTCGCTCGAGATAAAAAGCTACGCACATCATCAATAAAAATACACTCTTCTGGTATTAAACCATATTTATTGACTAGTTTTCGGTAAATTTCAAGTTCAGGTTTAATCAATTTCACTTGTCCTGAAATGATTTTACCATCAAATAGAGAAAGAAATTCATATTTATTTTTTACAAACTCATATGCCTCGATAATAAAATTAGAAAGGATATATATATTATAGCCATTAGATTTCAAATCATATAGAATTTCAACATTTTCTTGGATCGGAGTGAGCATCTCCATCCAATATATAAAAAACGTTTCAATGAATTCGCGATCTTCTGGAAATTTACTAATAAATTCTTCCTCAGCTTTTTTTATAGATATCGTTCCACGATCTAATTCTAACCATATTTTGCTTCTTATCACATTTGAGATAAAATACCTAATATAATCATCATCTGTAGTAAATTTATGTAAAAAGTCTCCTGGTTTAAAATTAAATATGACATTGCCTAAATCAAAGATTATGTTCCTTATCACAATTCTATATCAAAAAAGTATTGGACTATTTTAAAATACAAAATCGGTAAATATAATTAAATTTTTTTTAATAATTAAGATACTTTCAAAATAAGTGGTTTTAACTTAAAGATAATAGCATATCAGGACCAAAGTACAGTCAAAACTGCGGAAAAGAAAGAAAATTAAGTTAAAATCTAAAAAAAGTGAGTTATATAGAAATGTTTGAGAAAGAAGATATTAAATTTCTGCAAGAATTATTGATGAATTCATGGCCAGCAAACCATTATTACTTTATAAATGGTTGGATCTTGCGTTTTACTGAGGGAGTAACCTCTCGCGCCAATTCTGTATTTCCTTTACATTATACTGGTGATTTAAAGGAACTGGATAAAGATATCGCCCTCACTGAAAAAGCATACCACGCATATGAATTACCTACAATCTTTACTATATCTGAGTATTTTGAACCATCCAATTTAGCTGATAAACTTTTAGAAGATGGATATCAACAACTTGGATGTATTACTCATACACTAATTGCTTCTCCTCAAGACTTGAGAAATGAGTTCATAAATGAAGAATTTACATATCTAATCATTTCTGAGCGAAGGAGAGAAATAGCGGATTTTTTAGGAACATATTCGAAAAGAGATCAAAACTCACAAAAAATTCTAGATGCCTTAGTGAATCGAATAATTTTTCCACAAAAACGATTTATTATAGCTCAATACAATCAAAAAATTGTGGGAACACTTATGGGAATACTTGATCCTCATGGATTCTTGTATATAGCGGATCTATTAGTAAATCCCGATTTTAGACGAAAAAAGATTGCAGTATCAATGTTCTTCAAAATTATAAACGAATGGGCAATTCCAAATGGGGCAAAAAAAATCTGGCTGCAAGTAGAAATTGAAAATATCGAAGCAATGAACCTATACACAAAATTAGGATTCGAGAATGCTTATAGTTATTATTATCTAGGAAAATAAGCTTAATGCATAAAGATTTGAATTATTCCTTATATATCAAATTATTCAAGGATATGAGACATAACCATAGGCTCGTTTCTCATCTAAAGAAAAAACTCCACTAATAAACCCTGAATCGATAATTTTAATAAAACTATCGACCTCAGGATATTTTTCATAAATCCAATTAAGGATATCTTCAAAGTAATTTAAAAATTTACCATAAGGAATTTTATAGTCATTAAATTCTTTATAATTCAGATGTAATAACAACAATTTGGTAAAATGAAAATCTTTTTTTAAATTGATTTGTTCAAGAATGTGTTTAACTAAATATTGATTATAATTCAAATCAATAAAGAGAAGAATGTCGATAAGATCTTTTATTTCTCTATAGTTAGCAAACAAATTTTTTAATAATTTTTCAAGTTTTCTAATAATAGTGCTAGTCACATTACTAATAAGGTGTTCTAATACAACTTCTAATTCCGTACTATTTAAACAATCTAAATAGTTATTATATAGTAAGTATTGAATCACATTCAGATTATTGGTCTCAAATCTTTTAGCAATCTCCTCTTTGAATACTCTTTTTGCTTTCAAGTCTCCAGCTATACTAAGGCTCTTAAGCAAAGGAAATGCTAGATTCCTATGGATCAGATTTGTATTATAATTATTTTCATACCATGTTTGAAGATTTGAACAATGAGCCCAAAAAATAGTTTTAGGATTGATATTGTACGGATTTTCTCCTAAATATTCAAGAGAGTCGCTTAAAGTTTCTACAGCATCATCTATCGAATTGATATCAGCTAAATTAGTATCTCTAAATAAATCATTATTCAAAAGGATGTACTTACAATGGTTAAATAATTGATTCTTTACATAAATATTAGTCTTTCCATCTTCAAATCTGAGATCGAGCAGGTTATTTATTCTAAATTTTAGCACAATACTTAATTGGGTTTCTTAGGTTTTATTTTTTTGTCTGTCGAAATCCAACTTTTTTACATATAATAAAAATTATTAAATTCTAAAGTGGAGTGTTATTTACTATGAACAATTTAATAAAATTTCTCTATGAAAAAATCCCGTATTACTCAACATTAGGTTTTGAACTACAAGAAATTGCGGATGGAAAAGCTATATTCGAGATTGAAATAAGAGAGGAACTTACTCAGAACGGAATGATCCATGGGGGGGTGTTAGCTTCTCTTGTCGATTCTACATGTGGATGTGCTGCATTGTCTTTAATTCTACCCGATGGGTATATCACGACAATAGATTTACAAGTTGAATTTCTAAAATCAGTGACAGAGGGACGTTTGATAGCAAAAGCTAAATGTCTTAAGAGTGGGAAAAATATTTTCTTTTGTAAGGCAAAAGTGTGGAATGAAAAGGGAGAACTTATATGTACTGGAAGTTCACAACTTCTCAGAATATGATAAACAGAGTATACTCCCTGGAATATTCTTTTTTTTTCTCTTTTAAACGATCCAAAATATTCCTCTTTACATTTAAGTAAGGAAAAAACCAACCATAGAAAATTTTTTTTATGTTATACTATTACGGAAATCATATTTTATTGTACTTTTTTAAATTAAAACCAAAACAATCTATATTATTATGAGAAAAACAGTAAAAGTCATTGTTTCTGGAGATGGTGGTGTAGGGAAAACTTCATTTCTCAATCGATTAATTCATGATAACTTCAACGTTAATAATGAGTTAACTAAAGGTATCGACTTTTTCTCAAAAAATCTTTTAATAAATGGTCAAGAATATAATTTTGTAATGTGGGATTTTGCGGGGCAAATTCAATTCAAAAAAATTTTAGATGACTTTGTTGATGGTTCTATTGCTGCATTTGTATTATTTGACTTATCTCGTTTTAATACTCTTTCAGGTGTTGAAGAATGGATAAAAAAATTAAATGAAAATGGTAATATACCTATTTTCATACTAGGAAACAAATCTGACACTATTGATGTTTATGAGTGTAAAGCTTTTGATGATAGTATAATAGATATAATAAAAAGATACAATAATATTATTGGATATTTAAAAATATCCTCTAAAACTGGAGAAAATGTTAAGCAAGCATTTTTATCTCTCATAGAAAGAATTTAAAAAAAAAGTCAAAATTTCATCATCCATCCATACAGATCTTCAAGATCTAACCTTTGTATACCTGTTAATAATTCATATACTTTTTTAGTTATTTCTCCTGGAGCTCCATCATTGAAGATCCTCTCTTTCCCTTCTAAATTTACTGATGCAATCGGTGTTATTACGGCAGCAGTTCCACTGCAAAATGCTTCAGTACATGAAGAATCAAATAATTCTTTGTATGAAATATCTCTTTCCTCAACTTCTATCCCTAATTGTTTTGAAGTAAGTTCCAAAATGGATTCTCTTGTAATACCTTCTAATATTGTTCCGCTCTTTCTTGGAGTTGCTAATTTACCATTAATCATCGCGAAAAAATTAGCTGCACCAACTTCTTCGATATATTCCATATGAACGGCATCCAAATATATGATTTGAGCAAACCCTCTTGCTTTGGCTTCTTTTGCTGGTAGCATTGTTCCAGCATAGTTACATATTGTTTTTGCTGACCCTGTCCCACCTGGAGCTGCTCTAGTATATTGTTTTGAGATTTCTAATTTGATTCCTTGAAAACCTTCTGGAAAGTAAGGACCGACAGGTACTGTAAAAACCATAAACTTAAATTCTTTTGCTGAGTGTACACCTAGGATCGGTCCATAACCAAATAAAATTGGGCGAATATATAAAGCTCCTCCACTATCATATGGAGGAATGTATTCTTCATTTTCTTTTACTACTTTTTTCACAGCATCAATAAATCTATCAGTCTCATATTCTGGCATCAGCATTCTCTTAGCGCTAAAATTAAATCTCTTCGCATTTTCTTCAGGACGAAATAATGTTATTTCTCCATTTTTTGTTCTTAATGCTTTCATTCCTTCAAAGATGCCTTGACCATAATTTAAGACACAAGATGCTGGTGATATTTCAAAATTTCCAAATGGCACTAATTGACCACTATCCCATTTACCATCTTTATGAGTAGCTATAAACATTGTTTTTGTTTCAATAAAGTTAAAACCCAATGAATAGAAATCTATATCTTTTGGTTCTACCATATGTCTCAATCTCTTTTAATTAGTTAGTAGGAATAATATATGAAGCTTTTGTTAAAAAGTCTTATCAAAAAAGTTTGATTAAATTGAATTTAAATCAAAGTTATATTTCAAACATATTTTTTGAGAGCTTTAATTTATCAAAATCTAAAAAAAACATAATAGAGAAGAAATAATTTGAAAGATTTTCACAAAATAACAATCAATCTACCATAAAATTTTTGAAAACGGATTAGTTATTTGAACATATGTCATTACAAAAAGTCACTATAAATAATATCATCGAAAAGAAAAAAAAAGGCGAAAAAATAGTTACCATCACCTCCTATGATTATTCCTTTGCAAAAATAGTTGACGAAAGTGGGATTGATTTGATCTTAGTAGGAGATTCACTTTCGATGGTTATGCTTGGTTATACTAACACACTTTCAGTTACTATGGATGAAATGATTCATCATACAAAAGCAGTGAGTCGAGGTGTGTCAAATGCATTAATCATAGGGGATATGCCCTTTCTTTCATATAAAGTTGATAAAGTGGAAGCCGTTAAAAATGCAGGGAGATTTATCCAAGAAGGGGGTGCAGAAGCTGTTAAAGTTGAAGGAGGTACTGAAATTTGCTCCACAATTAAAGCAATGATTAATGCAGATATTCAAGTTATGGGTCATATTGGCTTAACTCCACAAGCAATTTATGAGTTTGGAGGTTTTTTAGTCCAAGGCAAAACTGTAGAAGCTGCAAAGAAATTAATACTTGATGCAAAAAATCTAGAAGAAGCAGGAGTTTTTTCGATTGTTTTAGAAAGTATACCTTGGCAATTAGCTAAATTAATCACAAATAGTGTTGAAATCCCTACTATAGGAATTGGTGCTGGACCTTATTGTGACGGTCAAATTTTAGTTATACATGATATGTTGGGAATATTCACTGATTTTAAACCAAAATTTCTTAAATATTTTAGTAATTTAGGTGAATCCATTCGTCATGCTTTAAATGATTATAAGGATGAAGTTATAAATGGAATTTATCCTAATCGGGAATATTCATATGAATTTCCTCAGCAAGAATTAGGTAAACTCAATAAATGGTTTGAAAATGCTGATATCTGTGAAGAAGCTCATAGACTAACTTAGAAACCACAATTTTTTCAGATTTTCAATAGAAGATCAAGCATTTTACTTCTAATAACACAAATTGTAAATTTAATTATAATTTAACTTTTGGAAATTTCGCATTTTTACTAAACAATGGTAATTTAAAACAATTTATTTATGATCAATTTCTTTGTTTTAAGTAGAATAACGTAATTTCGTTTGATAAATAAAATTATAAATTTGTATTTATAGTTATAATATAAATAATGAAAAGAGTTTATAGTTAAATTTAAATGTTAAAATTTTCATTATTTAATTATGACTCAAGCTAATAAAGGTTCATATGTAAATGATAAAAAGAATGAATTAATTCTTTTAAACCCTGTTTTTGATGATTATTTTACATTTAAATTAGAACAGTTATCATATCATTCACAACAAACCAATTTAAATGCTCTCAGTAGATTCTATGATTTAACAGGTAAATTTGTTCCAAAAAACTTAACTAAAGATGATATTAAAGATCTCATAAATAACGAGAAATTTAAAAAATTATCCAATAGAACTAAAAACACCTATTTATCTGAATTAAAGAAGTATTTTGATTATTTTGAGAGAAAGGACTTAATTGAAATATTTCCAACTTATAGTATGAAAAGCAAGGAATTAAATAAAACTGATTTGATTTCCAGAAAAGAATTAGATTTAATTCTTAAAAATGTTGGTATGAAAAAAAGAGCCATGATTATGGTGAATTATGAGGGAGCACTGCGAAGAGATGAGTTAGTTAATATATTATTTAGAGATGTGAAATTTCCTGAAAAAGATGAAGAATTTCTTGATATCTATATTGGAAAATCAAAGACAGTATCGAGAAACATTACTTTAATTGAATCTGTGCCATATCTAAGAGAATATTTTAATCAGAATGATTTTAAACCAGAAGATAAGATATTTGATTATCATCCCCAATGGATCACAACATATTACAGCAGACTAACTGAAAAATTAAAAAAAAGATATCCTGATTGGAATAAGGATTTGCATCCTCATTTATTTAGACACAGTCGCTTGACTGAGCTTGCATTAACCAAACTAAATGAACCACAATTAAGAAAATTTGCAGGATGGACAAAAGAATCTCAAATGGCATCCATTTATTTTCATATAGATGATACTGATATAAGGAACATTTTGTTAGAGCAGAATGGACAAAAACCAAAAAAAACAAAAGCTAAAACCTTTAAAAAGATTATTTGTGAAGTCTGTAAAACTGAAAACAACCAACAAAATGCTTTTTGTTATAAATGTGGTCATGTTGTTAATAAGGAAAGAATAGTGATTGATAGGTTAGAAGAAAAAGAAGATATCCAAAGACTAAAAGAAGAAAATAAAGAACTTAAAGATGAGTTAGAAGCTATGAAAGACTTGTACAAAGAGGAAATGAATAATATGAGAGAAGAAATGAAATCTTTATTTGACGATCTTTATTATCGGGATGATTTAGAAAAAAGAATAAAGAAAGGAGAAATAACCGAAGCAGAAGCACGATTAGAATACCATGGTATCAAAAAAGATGAAATCTAAGGTTTTAAACCAATTTAATTTATTAAAAATATAGGTTTATTTTTTATATTTTATCTATTAAAAAAATCTATTATAAAGAAATGCACCATATTTTTAATGGTTTTAATATTTGAAAATTACCTAAAAATAAAATAATTTTTTTAAATTTTTCATAAACCTCTATTTTCAGGCTTTTTTAGGAACGATTTTTTTATTTTTGAAAATATATATATAATTCAGGATTAAAGATTTTAAACCGATTTTTAGGATTATAAACGAGGTTTATATAAACGAGGTTTATAAGTTTAGAAAATTAGTATAGCTCATTATTTTTGCTCTTATGAGTGTAAATTAAAATGGATATTCAAAAATGAAGTAAATTAAGTAATTTATTTTAAAAATACTTTATTTTAGTAATTCTTATTAAAGAAGTTCATTGTTTTTCTCAGACATGTACTAACAAGGGAGAAAATACACATCTAAGAGAAAACAATGAAGTGAAAAAACCACCAAGCATAATAGTTATAGGTTGAATTTAAATGTTTTGGTTTTTTAGTAAATTTTTAATATCTACTCAAAACTGGGTAGATCATATACGAGAATAATATTCTAAGATCACAATCAGTTAGTATCTACTCGAAACTGAGTAGATAATAAAAAAAGTTTATATGTATAATTAGTCTCACACTAACTTTATTAGCCGATTTTATAAATTAATTTATTTTATTAAACGAGGTTTATATTTCAGTGAATAGGACAAAAGTTTATAAATAACCGACATCGGTATTATTAATAACAAGGGAGTTAAAAATGACTGAACCAACTTTTTTTGAAAATTTAAAAAATAATAAAAAGAAACATGAAGAATTGTATGATGGTGTTGCATATCACTACAATGATGATTTAATAAATAAAATCCATAAAAAAATTTTAAATGAACAAAAATCTCTTGATGTACCTGAAAGACTGAAAAAACAATGGATGGAAGTGAATTTCATCTATAAAGACATTTTCTTAAATGATAAAATAATAAATCTCGTGAAATTATCTACTGGAGCAGGGAAAACAGCGAATATTATACAATGGATATTAAATATCATACGTTATACAATTGATTTCATGGTGGAAAAAGAACGAACAGCAATAGTATTGCTTGGACAACAATATGAACAAGGAGTAAAAGAATTTGAACGTCAAATAGAGAAGTTTGCACAAGTTCCATTAAATTATCTTATTTTTGAAGGTAAAGGACGTACTTGTTTGCGTAGAATTGATCCATTAGTAGAGTGTGCGGAAAAAATAGGATTATCCATTGATTATTTATGTCGTAAATGTGAACATCGAGATAATATGTGTCCTTACTTTTGTAAAATACGTGAATTATTTCCACCATCCTATGTAAGTTTATGTTTAACTGTATCTCATCAAATAAACAAATTCATTCCGATTTGGCTAACAAGATTAGACAGGATGGTTTTAGTCATAGATGAAGATTTCGAGAATGCTATTAAAACAAATAATAAAATTTATCTTTCTACTCTTAACAAGAACATTACATTTTTAGAAAAAGTTATAATGGATTTGGAGTTGAAAAAGACCTCAAAAACTATATTCTATTTAGCTGATTTTGAAATGCTTTTAGAATTTTTAAACCTGTTAAAAGAAGGAATTATTAATGAGCTTGATTACAAGAAGATTAAAGATATATTAGATTGCATGGAAGATTGTTTTGATGTTGATGGTGAGAGTATTAATATCCTAAACACACAAGCATGGAAGATACTGGAAAAAAATGAAAAGAGAAATAGACAATTAGAAAATAAAAATATAAGACCAAATAGTTTCCCATTTAAACGATTTTATTTTTATCACATCCTTTCATTTATTAGAAACTATTTTTATATGAAAAAAACAGATCCTACAAATATAGATAACTGGCTGGAAAAAGTCATCTTAAGAGTTAAATTTAAAAACAAAAATCCTGATGATAATACACCTCAATATCGTATAGGAATGTTATATTATGATTTTCACAGTATAGTTGAGATGTTAGATACTGAAAAAATCATTAAACTTATTATAAATGATGCTACTGCCAGTATATTAAAATTACAAAAGATATTTGGTGATCGATTACAGATTTACAAGAAAAATATGGTTTCGAATAATCTTACAATATATAAACTGGAATATCCACACAAACGAAAGGGTGGCTTTAACAGGAAATTTGCATATTATCCAAAAGCATCAATACAACGATATTCAACACTGAAAAGATTAAAAGAAGATATGGAAGCATATATATATGCTTTTCCAGAAATTGGACAACATTTATTTGTATCAAGAGATATGAAAGTACGAACTAAACCGAGTGATGAACAACCTAATACTCGTTTATGGAAATACATAAAAAAAACTAATGATAACCTAACATGTGTAAGATATCCATTAGCTGGTACTAATGAATATGAAAACTTTAATTCTACAATACTTTTTGGAACTCCTGATATTCCAAGTGGTCATATCAATCGTGAATCTACTTTTTTTAGTATAAATCCAGATGAATATCGGGAAGAAAAAGCTCAAACAGAAATGAGTCAAGCAATGGGACGTATGATGCGTGGTATTAATGATAAATTCTGTTTAGAATTATCTGGATTGGATCTTGGTTATAATAATGTTGAAAATGTAAAGGTTATTACATTTAGGAATCATAGAGAATTACAATCTTATTTTAAGGAAATCGGTGATAAAAAACGAGGTATAACAAAAGAACTCGATAAAAGACTTAAAGATTTTTTAACCGAACATCATCAGATTACCATAGATGACTGTATGGAGTTATATAATATATCTTATTACATCGCGAAAAAGAAATTAGATAACTATGTTAGAAATAAAAATTTAAAGATTAAAACAATCATTCCATCTAAGAAAGGAGGAAAGCCTAAATCTATATATTATCTATAAAGCAAATAGATTTATTCTTTTTTACTCCATCTTAATCCTACGGGTTATTTAAAAAAACATATAAAATATAATAAAGAATATATCCCATTATATTTTATATCTTTTTTCAAAAAACTCCTTATAAGCTTTCTACTCCTATTTTATAAAGTTTAATCATTTTTTAACTTTTTTGAAAAATAATACCATAAATCAAAAAAGAAATTAAATAACCATGTAGTCAATAAGCTCGCAACATAAATTTGTGTATTATATATGATGAGATATATTTTTCAGAAAAAAATTTTTATTCTTTAAATATTTTGACTTAGAAAATTCCGCTTTAAAAAAACATATAAAATATAATTATTAAAATCATATTTTATTTTTTTATTTTATATCTTTTTTCAAAAAGATATTTTATAATAGTTTCCAGCTTTCTACTCCTATTTTATATTCTTTTATTATAAAAACGTATTAGCTCTATTTTTATTACATCCATTTATACCTGTTTTTAGCCTGTTTTAGCTCGTTTTTTTAAAAAAATGATATAATATTCACCTTTTTAAAAAAAGAACCTATTTTCAATGAAATTCAGTACTAAAATTTGGTAAATAGAAAGCTGAATAATTATTTTTAAAATTATATTAATTTAATTATTCTTAGACTAATTATGCTTATAAAGTTTCACAAAAATAAGAAAGTGGATTAATGGGTTCTATTTTATATATCATAAGTACAAATATTTAAATGTTTTTATAGAAATCTCTTTTATAATATTATAATAATTTAAAGGAAAAGTAAATAGTAAAAATAATACTTAAAAGAGAGGAGAACTCATAGTGAAATCGAAAAAATCTAAATCCAAAAAAGTTCTATTCATTTCAATTTTTGTCGTTTCTTTAATACTTATAGCTGGTATATCGATTACAGGATTCAGTCCATTTGCTGAAGGAGATACATATATTGTTTCGAATGATTTAATAAAGAATTTTAAATTTGAAACATTCGATGGAAGTTCAGTAAGTTTATCAGGACAGGCAATTAATCAAAAACTCCAGTTCGAGTCTCAAGCTTCTTGGAATATTTATCCTGATGATATAGAATTATTAGACATTTATACAGATGGAGATAATGCTTATATAAGATATAAGGTTGCTATGACAAGCAAAGTTAATATGTATACTACATTGGATGTTGTAGATTGTGCTGAAAATAATAAGTTAGAACAAGTAAAAGAGGAGTATCTGGTAGCAAAATATCAACATCTTGGACTTATGGGAGATGTAATGCATGGCTGGGAAGAATATGTCACATGGAATCATTATGATTTCGGGAATATAAAACAGTGGAACTCTCTCCACAGTGATTTTGGTGGTGATTTAGTTATGTCTTTTGATATTGCACAGAATTTACTTCCTAATTTTAATACTGTTTCTGGAGATTCTCTTACTAAGAATTTTGATTATATCGCTGTTTCTTCAGTTGCAGTTGTAGATAATGTATATGGTAAATTAGACAATTCTGTTCCTACTGTTGTTGGAATAACACCACGAGACTATGAAGAAGAATATAGTAGTATGCAAAATCCCACTTCATCAATAATGAATAATATTAGAAGCAAAACCAGAACTTTTGATGCATATTATAATCCAAATATACAGTTAAATATTCCTACTACTCCACAAAACAGTTGGGATGGTGGTATATTACCACAAACTGCAGGAAGTTCTATGAATCCAACTACTAAAAATGGAGATCCTATTTGGAATCCAGAAGTGAAGCAAACATCAATGAAAGACTGTAAGTTCATTTATCATATTGGTTCATTAAGTCCACTTGTCATGGAATACTATGGGACATTATCTTTCAGATACATTTTTTATCGTTCAATAGATTATTGGGATGCGTTTTTACATATAGGTATAAAAGAGCATAGTAATACTCAAAACGATCAGTCTTATACAAAACCAGTAGCATTACATTGTACAAATCGGTATATTCAAACGAAGATCAAGGTGGTTTTTGATGTTTTCTGTTCATACAAAATAGATGTTGGTTCTGATGATATTGAGGATTATGATCTTAGTTTTCCAGCTGAATATTACGATCTATTATTATGGCTAACTACTGTTGATGGATTTGGAGGTGGCGAAACCCATACAACTGAGGCAGGAGGTTTATTTGGTGATTTTGATATAATAACATGGATAATTGTAATATTGATAGTTGTAGGTGGAATTGTTTTATTCATTTATGTTGGTGTTCCAATTATAAAAGGAAGACAACGAAGAAAGGAAATTGAAACAATATTAAGAAGAAGAAAATAGTTTTTTTATATTATATCTATTTTTTGAAAAATTTAATTATTGAAATTGTATGATTGTAGAACTAAATTACTAATATTAAGAATTTATTAATATACTTATCATTAGACTATTTATATTTATAAAGTTTCATAGAAGTGAGAAATTGGTTTAGTAGAGCTTATTTTAAAGACATATATTTATATGTACTCATAGAAATTTATTTTATAAAATTATAAAATTATAAAATTTTCAAAAAATGTCATCTAAAGAAAGATCATCTCCGTATAATAAGAAATCAGTTCATCTGGATGAAGAAGTACATGGAATACTAAAGAAGAGAGCTGTAGATGAAGGTAATACAATAGAGAATGTTGTAGATGAGATTTTAAGGAAAGAACTAAATGTAAAGGAGTGAAGTAGATGAAAAATGAAAAACTCGTGTTTTTAATTAATAATTTCTTTGTAATAAGCTATATTTTCTTAAAAATAACAGATGTTATAACTACTTTTTATTGGATAAGCAAAAATAATTTTCAAGAATTAAATCCATTCGCTACTCAAATAATTCAGAATCCAATATTATTAATAATTTTATTTATTGGGCTTATTATCTCTCTTTTCATGTTTAATTCTTTAATCTATTTCAAGATAAATTACAATTGTATTCAAGAACTGTTCTTGATTGGAATAATCTTCATAAATATTGTTGGAATTTGGGTATTAATGGAAAATTATTATACAATAATTAGTGTGGTTTAAAAAATGAAAGATAAAAAATTTCAAATACTATTGATTTTGGTGTTTTTTTGTTTACCTTCTTTATTTTTTATTAATTCTACTCCAAAATATTCTTATTTTACTCGTGATTTAACAGGATTACATCTTTCAGCAGATCCTAATGTAGAACTAATATCAGAATCAGGAATTACTACTAAATGGGATTTTATAGATGAATCTGCTGGATATAACACTCTTTATTTTCAGCCATTTAATAATATTTCAAATCGTTGGAAATTAATAGATGTTTCTAATCTTGTAATGGACTTCTATGTTAATCCTACTGATGATGCACCTGTAAGAGCATCTGATCCAGATACTGAATATGGTGCTGGTGGTAATCATGTTTGGCATAATGAATGGGAGACTTTTATTAAAGAAGAGCTTCCATATCTTCTTGATAATTATACTTCTAATACCATATTGAAACTTTATGCTATTACCACTGTTCCAGATACTGGTTATGTTAAACTATATACTACAAGTGATTTTGATCAAGATACGATAACATGGAATAATCAACCATCGGAAATAACATATCTCTCTCAAACTTATATATCATCTGGAGCTACTTGGTATGAATGGGATGCTGGAGATCCTAATATTTTTTATTATAATTTAATTTCAGATACTGTTGATCCTGTTGAAGTAGATTTCTTGTATACTGAATATTATAATCCAAATTTTAGACCACGACTTTATTATTATCTCTCTAAAATATATCAAGGGTCTGGAGTATTATATAGTCAAACAGATACTACTGAAACATTAACATTAAGAAATCCAGACGATCTTAACTTAGATTTACATATTAATGATAAAGTAGAAATAATTTTTAATACATCATCACCAAACCGAATAGATTTTAATTTACGAAATAATGGTGTACAACAGAAATCGTATATCCTTTCAAGTCAAGGGAATGGAAATTTTGAAACAAGAACTCAAATGTTTACAATTAATTCTAATATGACTATTGACCAATTAGAGTTTACTGGAACGTTTGATGATACTAAGAATTTGGTAATTGATTCTATAAAAATTTCAAGACCATATACAGAAATAGATTCTTATTATTTAGCTCCATATGAAAGAAGAGAATTAACTCTTTCCTATCCTAATAATTATACCATAGAAATCTATGAAAATGATATTTTAAAAGAAATTAAACAATTAGAAACCTCAGCAACATTACAAACACTAATATATAAACGTATTGATGATAATATTGTCTATGTGAATTATTTTGATGCTAATAACGAACATTTAGATTTTAATGATTACATTACCTATGTGAATTACACATTAGAGAATTTTACTTATTCAAATAAACGATTGTCAAGTAATATCTTATATGTTGATATAGACACTTCAATACAATTAAAGATTTATGACTCTTTTAATGCATTAGTAAAAACCTATGAAACATATGAGGAAACTTTCATAGATATCACACTAAATGTCTATAAGTTAAAAATAAAAAATGAGTATCATAATCCAGTATATTATGAGTTAAATAACATAGACACTGAAATTATTAAATCAGGTAATATCTTTTCAGAAGAAATCATCAAATTTTCATTAACCACTGGAACGTACAAATTTAATTATACTAAAGATGGAAAAGAGGAGTCAATCGAATTTGTTTTTTCAAGTCATCAAATCTTAGTGATAAATAGTTCCAAATTGTGTTTTTTAACTTATACTAATCAAAAGGGAGAATATCTTTTCTTTAATAACTATAAAACCTATGTAGATGGCAATTTAATTTATAGTAATGTATTTTATAGAGATGTAGGTGAAAATATATCAGTAGAGATTAAAGATTTATTTGATATTAGCATTAAAAATTACTCTTTTATAGTCCAAGCTGAAGATAATTATGTTCCTATTATTCTAACTGAATATAGTTTAAAAATAATGAACCAACAAGAGCTATTTAATCATATTAATATAACCAGAGATCCAAACTACTATGAATCTCCTTATAGTTGGAGTGAATGGATTGCTCCTAATGAAATTATCAAGTTCAATCTGTTTGCAGGATACTACAAAATCAATTTGACTGATAATGAAGGGGGAAGTTATAGCTATTATTCATATACTTTAAGTGGTGATGATATTCTCCTTATTAACTCAGATAATGTATTATCTCAGGTAATTTACAATATAGCCAATGTAAATGCTACAATAGGAAATCAGATTACTAATGTTCAAATAGATTTAACAAACCAGAATTCAGCAATTAACAATAGCATAATAAATATTAATATAGATTTATCGAATGTAAATTCTACATTAGGAGATTTATTATTAAATTTAGATGTAGATATAGAAAACATCGCAAATAACATCTCTACATTGTATATGTTTACAAACACCTCATTTATTAATATCAATAATATTATGAATACCTCTTTTGTCTATATCGAGAATAATCTTATTTCAATAAATCAAAGTATTTCGAATTTGGTTATAGGAGTAAGTAATGATGTATATTTGATAAATGGAACGATTTCTACAATGATTTCTCAGCTTGAAACAAATCTATTATTAATGAACATTTCAATTGATACTGCATTATTCGATTTAGATACAACAATAGATGAGATTGGAAGTAATATTACAAATAACTATATTTTGTTAAATAACTCAATCACCCTTACAAATACTAATATAAATGATTCCAGAATTGCTATTTTGAACAATTTGGTATTAGTAAATAATACAATATGTGATTTAGTTTCACAGGTATATTCATCAGTATATTTAATCAATAATAGTATCTATAATGCTGTATTAGATTTAGGCACTTCTTTAAGCTTAATAAATAATACAATTTCAGGAAATCTTTCAATTGTCTTACAACAAAATGATTTCCTTACTGAATTATATAAGATGACGATGTTTAGTGAATTGCTTAATTGGACTAATGTTGGATTAAATACATCATTATTAACGAGTCAGATTGATGCATGGGAATTTATTAACAATTATAGAAATGAATCAGTTCAGGTCTTATTAAAATATAAGGATAAAATAGATTATTTAACCGTTTCAGCTCAGAATACAATTGAACAGTATTTACCAAAAGAGGATGTAGAATATAGATTAAAATCTGTAGAAACAGGTGAATATTTATCGGATTGGGAAGATTTACCTGAGACAAAAACAGTAGATTTTGGTTTTTTTGAAGCAGAAGTTCCAGATATACCTAAACCTATAATAAATGATACTGCTACTGTTATAGCATTTTGGATTTTAGCAATAATTATCGCCATAGTCGGTGTTGTGCTATATATAAAGATTCGAAGTGCCACTAATAGAACTTCTGAGATAGCTTCAAATGGTAGATATAGAGCATATCGAAAATTTAGGATTAGATTGTCATCAGACACAAAATTTGCAATCGGAGTAGCTATTTTGGTTATGGTTGCTGTTGCATTAGTGATTTTTATTATCCTACGTTAATATAATATAAGAAGTGGAAAAATCAGTAAGATGAATCAACTATGAGGGAAAATAGAAAATCCGAACGTGCTTCAGGTGATCAGTTCTGGTACTTTTGTATACACAATCTAATATCTATTTTCATATTCTTTTTTGCGACAACATCTCTCAAGATTTATTCTGGTAATAAAGTATTGCTTTCAGAGATTTTTAGTAGAGAGTTTTCTGAGTTAGTATTACTTAAGGTATTTCCTATTTTGATTTTGAGTAGTATTGGTGGAAGAATTATAGCATTAATTGCAATTAATGGATTTATTAAAGTAAAAGATCGTAATAAAAGAGTAAAAAGAACATCTAAGAAATGGAGTGAATATAATAAAGGAATAAACAAGTTGGGATTGGTTTTTATATTAACCGCATTAATAACCTCAATCATCTATTCACTTGGTCTCGTCGGTATTTTACAGTATGCAATATTTAATGAGAATACATTACTGACATTAATCGCTGTTTATATTGGGTTAAAAATAGGAACTTTCTATTTGGTTCGATGGTTTATAGGATCAAAATTTTAATTAGAGGTTTAAAAGAGTTTTCGGGAGTGATTCAAAATGTTCAAAGAATTAAGTGAATTGAGTTTTCTAACAGATGAAGACATTCGCAACTTTTTTTTAAATATGTTTGAATGTATGGAGATGTTAGAGAATTTTACTAAAATTAAATATGATGAATTTTGTAAAGAAGATAAGTATAAAGAAATTAATGAGTATGTGCATAGGCAAAATGAATTATCGAGGTTTGAAAAAACTCAATTTAAAGTAAAATTTCAAGAAGAATTAGAAAAATTAAAAGTTAAAAATGAATACAGAAAAAATCAATTTGAAATTTGGCTGAAAGAGGATAAAGAAAAGAAAAATATTGAAGAAAGATTAACCAAGCTTAATAGGAGAAGAAAGGGATATACAAACATAAAACCAATGAGTTTTTATGAGGAATTGCACATGAAAGATGATTCTCCACTAAACTATGATGATGAATATTATTTAAAAATAGAAATAGAATATGATACATATTTTGAAGAAACTGGAACACCTAAAAGAATAAAAAATGACCAAGGTTATTGGTATGGGGATGATTCTATTACAAAACAAAATCCAGAGCGATATGAGTTAGCAGATACTCCTGAAATGAATCAAAAATTTTTGGACAGATGTAAGGAAATCGCAAATATATTAATTAATTTACGAGATTCTGATTTTAATAAATATACGTTAAAACATATAGAAATACTCCAGAAATATCTGAGTAAGAAGTATCTAATTACACGACAAATAGCATTTTTTTCAAATAGACTAAGTAATGAGATAATTGATGAACTTTCTACTGATCCTAACAATCCACATCGTAAAATTAAAAACCATCCATGTAGAGAATATGATATTGATATATATAGTAATCACTTTGATCTTGAACTCATAAAAGAAGATATAGAGAAATTTATACAAATAAACAAATCAATGGAATTAACTCCATTTGGTCATTTAAGAAAATACCTTATTAACAATAATAATGAAATAACAATACCAGAATACGCAACACTAATCAACAACACTTATAAAGTTGCAATGACCAGATTGAAAAAATTTGAAAAAGAAAAAGGATTAAAATCCAAAAGAGTTGGTAAGAGTCATAAACTTATTTTTTATATCCTAAAAAGTAAGCTTTGATTGATTTTTTATTATAGAATTGTTAGGATTTACTTTTGGTATAACTGTTTTTTAAGTATTTTTTAGGTTCATTATTTTGTGTATAGACAGGTTCTATTATTAAAATATAAAAATTAAAAAATCAGTACTTATTTGGCTTTACTGATTTTAAAAAACACATATTA
>JBHLPW010000046.1:0-42947 GCA_048939015.1 Promethearchaeota archaeon | reverse complement strand
GTTACTCCCGGCGTTTAGCAGGACTTACTCGGGTTGTAACCCGGATTTATCAGACTGCCACTGGCCAGGTTTCAGCCACTGTACATAAGTTTTCACTCTTTCAGTGACCTATGTTTTTATTAAACAGTCGTCCCCCCCTAGTTATTGCAACTTGTGGGCCCCTGCACACTGCCGAAGCTGCGTGTAGAAATCCGCAAGCAAGCCTTATCCCAAAGTTACGGCTCTATTTTGTCGATTTCCCTAGCCTCCTTTACACGAATACGCCTTAGGCTACTCACCTAGGGGCACCTGTGTTGGTTCTGGGTACGATCACGGCATTTCTTACTGTTGCGTTTTTAATAGATCCTGGGTTCGGCGGAACCTTCCACAATTGGATGGCTATTCATGGTTTAAGCTGGGTCTAAGTGTTACACTATTTACCAGCCTTATGCATTTAAATAGGGAGATATTCGACGGCCCTATTCCACCTACCCTGAACCGTTGGCATACAGTCGTGCGTTACCGCTATTTGTAGTGCCGTGGTACAGGAATATAAACCTGTTTCCCTTTCGCGCATGCCAGTTAAGGGTGCGCTTAGGATCGACTAACTCTTCGCTGACGACGCATTGCAAAGAAACCCTTGCCCTTTCGGCGGATGGGATTCTAACCCATCTATGCTTTTACTATTACCAGGATTTTCACTCCGGTAGGATCCACAGGAGCTCACACACCTGCTTCTGCTCCATCCGGACGCTCCCCTACCAGATCACGGGGTTCTTCCGCCCGTGCTCTTGGGTCTCGGTGGCAGATTTGAGCCCCGTCCATTTTCGGGGCTATATTTCTCGGCAAATGAGTTGTTACACACTCGTTAGGGAATGGCTACTTCTATACCTATCCTTTTGCTGTTTTAGAAATATAACGCCCTTTAGTTTAACACTTAACCTGCACTTTGGGACCTTAACCCAAGTCTAGGTTGTTCCCTTCTCGGCGATGGACTTTACGCCCACCAACCCGTTTCCCAGAGTCTGCGGTGCCAGCAGTTTCGGAGTTTAAGAGCGTGGCGAGGAATTTCTTCCCCATACCATGCAATTAGTGCTCTACGCCACTGGCTGCCTCGTCTGAGACTTGGCTGATACCAACTTCGGGGAGAACCAGCTATCACCGATCTAGATTAGCCTTTTGCTCCTATTCCCAGTTCATCCAAGCGAATTGCACGTCAGCACTGGTGCAGACCTCCATCGTCCTTTCGAACGACTTCATCTTGACCAGGAATAGATCGACCGGCTTCGGGTATTATAGCAGAGACTTTTGGCCCTTTTAGACCATTCTTCTGGCCTAATTCCTTAGAAGGTTTATCTAAACGTGTTCAGAATGGCAGAACCAAACTTAGACGAATAGACCTTCCTAATGTGATAATTAGGTTGCAAGAATATTGGTTTCCCTATGCCTACGCGCCGTGAGGCGCTTAAGCTTGCCACTACTATAAACTCCCTGGCCAATGATTCCAGACTGATGATGCGACCCTAGTCCTCTGTATTCTGATGTTCTGTCACCAGAACTCATTCATGCAGAATCTGTCCTTTCAGGCTGCATCCTTACTAAGCTATTTGGTTTCAAGCACTTTTCACAGCCCTTCCGGGTTACTTTTCATCTTTCGCTCACGCTACTATTACGCTATCGGTCTTGGGACATATTTAGATTTACCAGCGTGTATCTGGCATTTTCATACGAGAAAACCATCCCGCATTACTCGGGGACTCTCGCAGCAACCTTCTAGATTACGATTACGCGGCTGTCACGCTCTATGGCTCAGCATTCCAGAGGTATTCATCTTCTCTAGTGAGGTCGTACAAGGCCCACACACCACATTTCCACTAGGTTTCCCTAGGGATTCGGTTTGATCTGATCCGCTTTCGCTCGCCGTTACTCACGGAATCACTATTGTTTTCTTTTCCTCCTGGTACTAAAATGTTTTACTTCCCAGGGTTCCCCTTCCCTGCCGGGAATCTTGCGGATTATTGGGCCGCAAGCGGATGTCCTATTCGAGCATCTCGGGGTCAGCGTCTTCTTGCGACTAACCCGAGCTTATCGCAGCTTGTCACGCTCTTCATCGGTGCCCAAGCCAAGATATCCACCAAATAGCGGAGGCGTATTGGCGTCTAATTGAGGAAAGATTCAGATTACTTGTATAAGGGTATGCGTATTCGGAGACAATAAGTCAATTGAGTTTTTTATTAAGAATACTCAATATAACTCATGACGATTTGAGACGATAATAAGAAGACATATATTAATTAGGGAGTATGTTCCTATGAGCATGATTTTCATGCTTGGCGTAGCGTATCGTTTCCCGTATCATCTCATTCATAGGGTAATTCATGTGCCGTACTGATGCATTTTTTAGATGTTCGTGTCTGTGTCATCAATTTCTCGCATGTATCGCCTTATGAGATGTACTTCCACGAGGCCTTACCAATTAAGGGTGTATGTCATCCATGATGGATGAGATATTTTCTCACCGATAATTATCAATGGAATAACTACCATCGACGAAATATTAGAATAAATCCTTGATTAAAAATTTTATGGTCAAGTTTGATAAACTTTAAAAGGCAAAACGGAGGGTTTAGAGAATATTAGTTAAATGGTTAATAAGTAGTGATTTTAAAAAAAAAGGTATGGGAAATGGAAGTACAAATTAGAAAATATAGTAACTTTTATAGTTTAATTACGAATACCTTAAATTATTAATAATAGACCTGTGAGAATTCGAAGGGACAGCAGAAAGTATAATATAGAAAGTCGTCAATGACAGATAAAAAAATATTAGTGGGTACATCGGGGTGGGGTTATGATGAATGGGTTGGTCCTTTTTATCCAAGCAATTTACGGAAAGAGGATTACTTGTTGTATTATTCAGAGATTTTTTATACAAATGAGATAAATATGACGTTTTATAATATTCCATCCCAGTGGGTTGTGGAAAGCTGGGTTAATAAAACACCAAGTAATTTTTTATTTTCGGTAAAGCTTCCCCAAACAATTACTCATGAGCATAAGTTAGACACAAAATATTGTCTAGACGATTTAGATTATTTTTTGAAAGCAATGGATCCCTTGATTAATTCGAAAAAACTACTAGCATTTCTGATTCAGCTACCGCCTTTTTTCAAAAGAGAAGAACACTTTGGTAATTTAAAGGAATTTATTGAACATTGGCCTAGAAATAATGAAAGTGATGATTACTTTTTAGTTGTTGAGTTTAGAGATAAATCATGGATGGTTGATGAGGTTTTTAATTTTTTAGAACATAAGTCATTGACATATTGTGCGGTTATTGAACCACTATTACCACCGAGGATGGATATTACGAATCCTTCATTTGCCTATGTGAGATTTCATGGTTTTGGTAAGAAAATTTGGTTCGATTATTGTTTTAATGAAGAGGAGATAAAAAAATGGGCGTATCCAATTAAAGAAGCAATTTCGAAAGTGGATAAAATTGGAATTTATTTTAACAATCATTTTTCAGGATATGCTGCTAAAAATTCTCTCATGTTAATGAAAGAATTAGGGATAAAGCCAAAGAAATCACCAGAAGATGTAAGTGTTTTGGAGATCAAAAAGAAGACAGGAGAGTATTCAAAAGGGCAGACGGATTTAGGAAAATTTTTAAAATAAATATTATAGGAAATATTTACTTTTGAGCAAAAAATTTTTAAGAATTGGTTTTATTGGAGCGGGTTCTATAGGAAGTTTATTTGGGGGGTATATAGCAAATATAAAATCTGATATTTATTTAATGGAAGTAATTTTCTTTTGCAGAAAGGACCATGCTACTATGATCAATAAGAAAGGATTAAAATTATACCGAAATCAAGAAGTTAAAATAGTCAAAAATATCAAGGCATTCGAAAATGAAAAGCAGATTGAGGAGAAATTAGAAAAAGATTTGGATTTTAAATTTGATTTTCTTTTTCTTACCATTAAGGCATATGATATGAAAGCCGCGTTAATCCAATATCAAAAAATCGTTAATATTAGTAGATATATAGTGATTTTACAGAATGGAATTGGTAACGAAGACGTAGTTATCCAATATTCTGATAGAACAAAAATAATTAGAGCCGTGACAACGAATGGTGCGTTATTGGATAAACCTGGCCAAGTTCATCATACAGGGGAAGGTATTACCAAAATCGGATTTCCATATCTTAAGGAAACCGATATAGAGGCAGAAGAACTGGAGCGTGTTAAATCATACTTACAATTGTTAAAAAATGTATTAAATTCAGCAGGTTTTGAGACTATTTTAGTAGATGATATGATTATGGAAAGTTGGGAAAAAGCATTGGTTAACATTGGGATTAATGCCATTGCTGCTTTGACTCGCTTAACTAATGGAGAGTTATTAGAAGTAAAAGGGTTAGAATATTGCATTGGAAAATTAATTAATGAAGCAATAAAGGTTGCGGAGTTAAAGAAAATTATACTTCCCAGCAAGGATTATGTATCAATAGCATATGATGTGCTTACGAAAACGGCAAACAACAAGAATTCAATGCTACAAGATATTTTAAATAATAATCCGACCGAGATTGATTTCTTAAATGGTAAAATCTTAAAAGATGCTCAAGATTTAGGATTTGAAGTACCTTATAATGAGTTTTTAACCTATTTAATAAAGAGTTTGGAAAAATCAGAAGCTTAGAAAAGTTTCGCATTTAAAGTCATAAAATACGCATTTTCCCCGTCTCGATAATAGTTTTTTTTAATACTTTCAACTTTATAATTGAATTTTTCATATAATCTAATTGCTGTATAGTTCGAGACTCGGACTTCTAGAACGTATTCTTGAATTTTGTATTTTTTTATAGCTTTCATGCTATGTAATAATAATGCATTTCCGATTCCTTTTCTTCTATAGCCTTCAGAGACAGCGATTGAAACTAGATGTCCCTTATTAATATATTTTAAGCTATTAATAGAGGGACTTTTTTCGACTCTCCACATTATGTAAGCTACTATTTTTCCATGTTTATTTTGGGCTACTAAGAAACAATCTGGAAAATTATCAAGTATACTTTTATAGAAGAAATATGGATAATCTTCTGGTAATTCTTGTTCATTGATATCAATAACATCATCTAAGTCTTCCAAAACACATCTTCTAATAAAGAAATCTGGCTCAATATTAGAAGTATCGAAGATATCTGTCTTGGTTTCCTTATTTGTAGTCATTGTTATCGAAGTTAATGAAATTTAAAATAAAGAATAGCCTTGTTAATATATGGAATATAATATTAAAAGCTTAAAAGTTTTTATGAATGGGAAGTCTCAAAGGGTATCAAAATTTTATGATATCAAATGCAGTTTTTTTCTGTCGTTCAATATAATCAAGAATTTGATCTAAAGTTTTTCGAATATTAATTTTATTATCGAAGTTATTAACAATGTCCTTCAATTGGTTTTTGTCAATTTGCATGAACTTTTTCGCAATTTTTATCATTTCCGGAATGACTCTTACGATATTATCAACAATAGTGATATCTGCCCATAATGCGGTCCTACTTAAGGGATTTAAATCTATAGCAATAACTTTTTTATTTAACTTTTTTAAAGCTTCAGTTCTATCTCCATCTTCTAGAGGGATCATAACTACATCGGCATCTGCTATTAACTCTACTTTCCTTCTATTACTTTCAAGACCTTCAAGTTCAATCATTTTATTTGAGTCAGTTCCATATATTTCTGTAGCTCCAGCTTTCTGCAATACATTTTTTATAGCTTCTATTCTACCTTTTTTCTGATAAAATAAATTAATTTCAAGGGGAGCCATTAAAATGTGCGATAAATTCACGAGTTCATTTGGAATTAATGCGGCCACATTGCCATTTACACTAATGATTGGGTTATCAGCTAACAATAATAATGCTACAGCTGCCTCAATAGCTTTTTTGGCAGTTTTAGTGGTTTTTTCGCCTAAAATATAGTCAAAACATTCTCCTCTTCCATGGGCAATTAACCCTGCCTCAGTAACAACTAAATTTTTCATACCTTCAATTATTTTATGACGATATTTTAGACTTTCATAGCGGGGGTGAGATTTAGGGACCGAATTTTCTTGATTTTTGTTCGAAGTCATAAGATGCTAAATCCATTAATATTGTTCTTTATATAGATTCATATAAAGAAAAACTATTAATTTTTTGTAAAATTTATAGAAAGTGGTAGATTTATATGAGTTCTGCAGCGAAAAAGAAGTCTAGTGATTTAAGAATCTATAAAACAAGGAAATTATTAGAAGATCTTAGGAGTAAGAAGGGCTTTCATACAGAATTAATATCCGTATATATTCCTCATGATAGAAAAATTTCAGATGTTACAAATCATCTAAAAAATGAAATTAGCGAAAGCCAGAATATTAAATCAAAACTAACACGAAAAAACGTACTTGATAGTATATCAAGTCTTTTAGGGCAACTAAAAAATATTAAAGAAGTCCCTGAAAATGGTTTGGTTATGTTTTCAGGAGCAATTCCTCAAGGTAATACAGCAGGAACAGAGAAAAATGAATTGTATATTGTTCATCCTCCTGATAGAGTTGTCACCTTTAGATACCATTGTGCCAGTGAATTTCTACTATGGCCATTAGAAGAAATGCTTACACCTAGAGAAACTTATGGTTTATTAGTTATTGGGAGAAAAGAATCAGCTGTGGGATATATTAAAGGTAATAAAGTTGAAATAGTTAGAGAATTTACGTCAGGAATTCATGGTAAACATAGAGCAGGAGGACAATCTCAAAGACGGTATGAAAGGTTGATTGAAGAAGGAGAAAAAATGTTTTACCGTAGAATCTCTGATACCGTGAATGAACTATTCTTATCGATGGAAGATTTACAAGGAATATTCATCGGTGGTCCAGGACAATCCAAGGAGAAGTTTGTAAATGACGAGAGTTTAGATTACAGATTACGTGAGAAGATAATAGATGTTGTTGATCTAGGTTATGGTGGAGTGGAAGGAATTCGAGCGCTAATAGATAAAATAAAAGAACAGATAGAAAATGTAAAATATATAAGGGAGAAACAAATAATGCAACGTTTTATGAAAGAAATCTCCACTGATTCGGGTTTAGCAACGTATGGATTAGAAGATATTCAAAGAGCATTAAATTATGGTGCAGTTGATAATCTTATTCTTTCAGAAAAATTAGATATATATAAACTAAAAATAGAATGTTCAAACTGTGAATATAATGAGTCTCGGACTATAAAAGAGAAAAACTATGATTTGATTAAGTCTGATATTCAAAATGAGGCTTGTCCAAAATGCAACTCAAATTCATTTAATATTATAGAGAGTGTCTCAATAATAGAAGAACTTGGGGAAATCGCGGAATCAACAGGTACTAATGTTGATATATTATCTACTGAAACTGAAGAAGGAGAAATGTTATATAACACATTTGGAGGAATAGCTGCAATCCTCCGATACAAGCTTGATTATTAATAGGAAAGATAATTAAAGTGATCATAAAAATTGAAAAGAGTCCAGAATTTGAAATGGAATTAAAGGATATATTACTAAACTTAAAAATAGTAATGTTTGGAGGGAAGGGAGGAGTTGGAAAAACAAGTTGTGCAGCGAGTTCAGCTATATGGGCTGCAGAACATGGAAGAAATACTTTGATAATAAGTACAGATCCTGCTCACTCTTTAGGTGATAGTCTTGGAGTTGAATTATCACCAGGTATTACTACACCCATTGAAGGTATAGAGAACTTAACTGCTTTAGAAATTAATCCTAAAGCGAATATGGCAGAATTTCAAGGATTAACAAATATGAATCCCTTAGAAGAAATGGGTTTGGAAGATATGATGGGAGGTATGTCGTTATTAGGTGATTTAGAAGATTTATCTTCGATGAATCCCCCTGGAATTGATGAAACTTTAGCCTTTGGAAAAATTCTAGAATTTATTGAGACTGAGCACGATTTTGATCTAGTTATTTTTGATACTGCTCCAACGGGACACACTTTAAGGTTTTTAAGTCTTCCCGAAACGTTATCGGGATGGATTGGAAAACTCATTAAAATGCGAGTAAAATTAGGAAATATGCTTGGAGCATTTAAAAAATTGTTTACTCGTGAAGAGAAGAAAAAAGATAATTCTTTAGATATGTTGGAAAGGCTTAATCAATCAATAATAAATGCTAAAGATGACCTTACTAATCCAATAAAAAATTCTTTTGTTATTGTAATGATTCCCGAAGAAATGGCAATACTAGAAACTGGGAGGTTGCTAAATGAGTTGGTAAAATATGAAATTCCAGTTTCAAATATTATAATTAATCAGTTATATCAAGATCCTAATGAATTATGTGATTTTTGTAAGAATAGACGAGAAATGCAACAAAGAAACCTTGAGAAGATAAGGGAAGTATTTAGGGATAAATTGAATAAAATTTTAATTGAAGTTCCATTATTTAAGGAAGAAGTAAGAGAGTATAAAAAACTAAAAGAAATGGGAGAATATTTAATTAAATAACTTTAATAAGATAATTCCTTTAATAAACTACAATAAATACAGATTTGCGTACTCCCACAAGGATAACCACATATTCGACATGAATTATAGCCCTTAACTTCTCTAGAATTATAAAGAGTTTCTGATAATTCTAAATATCCGTTTAAGAGATTAAATTCTATTTCTGGGCTATATTTTTTACAAATTTGAATAAACTCCAAGACTCTTTTTCTTATGATTGGGTCCATTTCCCTATAAGGGCAATGAGAAGGGTAATAATTAAACTTTTTGAGGTTAGAATATAGAAAAATTTCTTCTTCAGGGATTCTCATCAATGGTGATATTTTCTTAATAAAAAAGTAATCTATTTTGTCATTTTCTTTCTTAAATATATATTGATTAGCAATGATATCTAAACGTTTATAAAGTATATTCATAAGGTAAGTTTCTCCGAAATCAGTAAGATTGTGTCCCATGGCCAAAACTGTACCTCCTAGTTCTTTAGCACCATCATTTAATAATCTTCTTCTTACGGTAGCACAATAATTACAGGCATATTTGTAATCTGGAGATTCTTTTTTTATCTTAATAATTTCGTCTAAAGTAAATCCAATTTTTTCCTTAAAAGAAATAATTTTATGCTCAATGTCATATTTCTCGCAAAATTGCTTTGCATTCTTGATACTATTTTCTCTGTATTTTTTTATACCTTCATCTATAGTTAAAGCTATAATTGATTTAGATTGGTAAGCTCTATTCTGAATCTTATTCAAATTATACAAAAGTGCTATTGAATCCTTTCCTCCTGATAACCCTACAATAATTCTATCATCAGGTTTTAGCATCTTATATTTTGAAATTGTTTTATAGATTATCTTCTCAATATTTTTCTGAAAACATTCTGGACAGAGATTTTCACCCGAATACTTTCTTTGGATTATAGTGGTATTATGGCAGTGCGAACATTCTCCTTTTTTCAAAAAAATATTATAATTACTCATGAAAGTCAATTAAAAAAAAATTGATAAAAATTAAAACCAAAAAATAAGTGAACCAAATTTTACAAATGATAGAACCAAATTGCCCGCGAGAATAAACAATGTGATGAAGCGTATAATATTAATAAATATACGTTTAATTTTTCGTTTTTCGTCAAACCAGTAATCATAAGTAATCTCAAAAAGGGAACCATCTTCTAAATTTGTATATTCAGGAAGGTCTAAAGACACTGTATCTTTAAATCCATCACCAGTTTTATCAATTAATGAGTATTTATCTTCCGCTAGAATAATTTCGCTCTCCGGTGTAGCACTAAATTTTTGCCCTATTTTAACTTTCACAGACTCTACGTTTTCTACCCGATATTCTGATAATTCTAGATCTTTCTCATCTTTTTTAAATAGAACTTTCTCCGTTTTTTTCTTTATAGTTTTGAATTCTTCTCCAAAACCCCAACCAATTAATTCCTTCATTATCCTATCCCCATCAAATATAGGTAAAGGAAGCATATTAAACAGTGTAACACTAAAAGCAATCATAAAAAGCCATGCTATCTCTCTCAACCAAAATTCAGGCCAAAAAGGTGTAAAGAATTTGGCAAAATCATTTTTATGCATAAAATATGAATAACTATATATGCCAATTTTGACACCCGTTGTCTCTACATCTAAAGGATAAGTATCGGACACAGAACTTAAATTAATAGTATGGAGTCCAAATTCGGTTAATGCTTTCTCCAATGTATCCCCGCTAATTCTATTTATTGAGACATTGTTTATCTTGGTGATATTTAATCCAACACTCAAACCTTTATCATAATTGTTTCCTCCTTCACTTTCAGAATAGATTCTAGTTATACGTATTACAGTATCGGAAATATATTCATAAAGAATTCCTATATTATATCGAGGTCCTAAAGTTATATTTTTCTCTAAATAGGTATCTGATGTAGGATTATAAACTCTTAATGTTAAATTATCACCTATTGCACATTCTAGGCTAGTTCCATTGTTTAAAATATTATTAAGAGTTCTACCAGCATAATTGTCAAGATATACATACTCATTATCTGCAGTACCTAGCTTTTTCATTGCTAGAATAACATCACCATTATCCAAATTTCCAAAATTAAAACCCCCCTCTGCTTCAGTAACAACACTACTTACTCTTGCTACTTGACTATAATAAGGAGCTATTATAAGCGGAAAACATAATAATAAGATGTATGCAACACCCGCCGTCATTCCATTTATAAATGTTCCCGCAGCAGCAATTCGAAGTCTTGTGTTTCTATGAAATTTTCTAGAACTTAATTTCCTCTCATCAACTTCGACAAATGCCCCAAATCCTATAAGATAAAAAAGTCCTGCTCCGAGAACGCCAGTTGACTTTATATCTACTCCATCTGCACTAGCAGAAAATCCATGAGCGAATTCATGTGTAGTCAAGATAAACAATAATGGAAGTATTAAATAAAATAATAAAGGTAAATCTATAGTTACTCCCGGAATAAGAGGAACGATGGCTTGTTCTATTCTAGGATTAACGATTAAATTGACAAAGTTTGAAAAAAAGAAATAAAAGGCAAAAATTGTAAAACTAAAAGATACAAATATTCCTATTGTCCAAAAAGTTTTCCAAAATTTAGGAGCTCTTTTTCCTACTCTCTTAATGAAATTATTTAATTTTTTTGTTTTAAACATTACTAATAAAGGGAAAAAGAGATAATATGCTTCCTTTTTGTTTCTTAATAAAAGAATTAGTAGCAAAACTACAACCCAAAATATCAAGGATAATATGAACCATGGATTTAAAATAAATTCTAAAAATACATCAACAAAAGACATAAAATTCCATCAAAGTTCTTTCTTTTTATTATCTAATTTATATTTAAAGTTAAAGTTATTGGTTAAAAACACGACTTTTTGACATTAGGGATATAATTACACTCTAATAAAATAGAAAAAGATTAAATTATAAGTTTAAATTGATATATATATATTCATTATAAATCGCATAGGAATCAAACTCATAGAAGCTTTTATAGCGGGGTGGGCTAGCCTGGTTTATGCCGCAGGGCTCATAAGTAATAGAGATTATTACCATCTCATCGAGAAACCCTGAGATCGTTCGTTCAAAGGTTGAAAAATGGTTGGTTTCCAACAAACTGAAAATCGAACCCCCGCTACCATTTTCTATTTATATCAATATGGTTATAGGTAATAAATTTCTATAATTATTTTTTAAAAAAAAATACATCTTAATATTCTTAGTTTAATAATTACTTCTATATTCGAAAATGTGTACTTTTAAATTAATGAAAACAGAGATAGGTTTGAAATGAATGAAACAATAAGATTCAGGAGAAATCCTGCTATTCAATGTTGGATTAAACATCTTTTTGAGGGGCAATATAATGAATCTGAGAAATTATTTCATACAATTTTTGGGAAAGTTAAACGTGTCAGGATAATTGCCACAGTTATTAATAAACGAGAGAATTTAATCGAACAAAATGAAGTAGATATGGGGATTGAAGAAAATATTGAATCGAACATTAGACTTGATTTTGATTTAGATGATAGTACAGGGTTGATCAGAGCCATTATTAGGAATGTAGATCCTGATAAGTATAAACACTTTAAAAAGGGAGATATTGTTGAAGTCACGGGTCGTGTAAGCAAATTTAAAGATTTTATATCTTTATGGATTGAAATCATAAAAAAAGTAAAAGAACCTAATCTCATTTTACTAAGAAACGCAGAAATGATTGATAGACTAAAACATGGGGAAGTTCAAGAGATACCAGAATTATCTAATGTAAGTGATAATTCTTATGATTTATCAGATGAAATTGATGTCGAAAATCTATTTGAAAGTGAAACCGATTCTAGTATGGATGATAAGTTAAAAGAAAAAATATATTTATTAATTGAAGAGTATTCTAAAAGAGGAAATGGAATCAGTTTTGAAACGTTGCTTCAGGATGTTGGAATTCCTGAAACTGATTTAAGGAGTTATCTCAATGACTTGATTTTAGAGTCGCGGATATATGAATCTGATAATGATAATTTTGAAGCATTTTAGTTTAACTCTGTTTGTGTAATTTTTCTAAATAATAATGGAAAATTATTTTTCTTATGGTTGATTTCTTTTATACAAGTTATTTAAATGAGGAATAGAATTATGGATTTAAACAACTACAATGAATTATTGGATAAGGCATATGAAAAAATACCAGAAAATGTAAAGAAATCATCAAGATTCGAAATACCTAAAGTTGAACTTCGTATAGAAAGCAGAAATACTTTTATAACAAATTTTAACAAAATAATAAATACTCTCAATAGAGATAAAAAACATTTCACAGGAATTTTTCTGAAAAAAGCAGGGACGATGGGAGAGATTCGTGGACAGCAATTATTTTTAAAGGGGCAGTATAAAGACCAGGTATTAAATAAATTGATTGAAAATTATACAAAAACATACGTATTGTGTAAGATTTGTAATAAACCAGATACTCAAATTCAAAGGGAGAGTAAAAAGTTATTTTTAAAATGTACTGCTTGTGGAGCAAGAGAAGAAATTAAAGAAAAGTAAGGAAAAGGTTGAAAAAGCAAAATTGATGAAAGTATATCTTAAGATTCATATCAGGGATGATTGTGAAACAATAGCATGTTGTGATGAAGAATTGCTTAATCATGTTTTTAAAGAAGGAAATCTAAGAATTGAGATTTCAAACCGATTTTTTGGGGGAAGATTAATAAATCTTGAAGAGGCAATTTCTATTTTACAAAATGCATCATTTTTCAATATTGTAGGAGAAAAAATAATAAAAGAAGCCATTAATAGAAAAATACTAACTAAAGAAGGGGTTAGATATATTAATGGAATTCCCATGGCTTTGAAGATGATGTTTTAATGCCTAATCGATTTTGTGCGATATGCGGAAAGGAATTAGTACAACAGGATCCACATTTTGGTATGTGCCTTTCTTGTTTTCTAAAAGAACACCCATTATTCGAACTACCTGATCGGTTATCAATTAATATTTGTCTAGATTGTGGGAGTTATTCAAAAAAAGATATATGGATTGAACCAATTGATAATGAGTTATTTTCAATTATAGAAGAAGCTGTTCAAAAATTCTTATTGAAGCCTAAAATCGAAGAAATTAATTTTTCTATCTCATTAATTGAAGATACTTTTATGTTTTCATCAAAAGATTTATTAAAATCACTAGATGTTGAAATTCTCGGAACTTTAAAAGAAAATTCCAATATTAAACATAATCAAATAATATCATTGAATTTAAACCACATATTATGTAAAAACTGTACTAATTTGCGAGGAGGAACTTATTTTATAGCAATAATTCAATTAAGGGTTAAAGACGAGGAAGAATTTGACTTAATAAAGGAAGTTTTAGAGGAAATTAATACTTATGTTGAAATTTTATTTGAAAAAGACCACAGACATTATATATCTAAAATGGAGGATCAGAAATTTGGTGTCGATTTATATCTTAGTACGAATGAATTAATGAATTACATTATCAAATTCTTGAAGTCAAGGTATTATTTCATTTTAAAACGTACAAAAAAGTTGGTGGGAAGAGATACTCAAAAAGGTAAAAACCTTTATAGGCTAAAAACGTTAATAAAATTCTTACCTATTACAAATAAGGATGTTATTATTATTGGTGATGAATATTATAGTGTTGAAAACATTACGAAAAACAAAGTGATTCTCAGAGGTGAAAATAACACTAAATTGATAAAAAACTATTCTTATTTTTTTAATGAAAAATATACCAAAAAAAAGAAGTAGTGGGAAAACTTTTGGAAGGAAATAACAAGGTTACTGAAGAAGAGTCTGAAGAATTAGGAGATAATGAGATAGATAAAAAGTTCGATTTAAGTATCGATGAGTTACAAAAAAGAAAAATAGATAATAAAAGGATAAAAAAGATAGACAAATCAAAGAAAAGAGCAACTATTGAATCTGTTTTTGACGAGAGAACAATTTTTACTTTAAATAAATTATTAGTCAATGGGCCTTTAAAAACTATAGAAGGTGTAATTTCAGCAGGTAAGGAAGCAAATGTTTACTTAGCTTATGATACAGATGGAAATGAGGTAGCTATTAAAATCTATAAAATCGATAGCAATACTTCAAAATGGATGAAAAATTATATCATTGGTGATCCTAGGTTTAAGAAAATTCCGCGTAATGTTTCGAAAATTATTTATTTATGGGCGAGTAAAGAGTTTAAAAATCTTAAACGCGCATATAGAACTGGTTTAAATGTTCCTAAACCTATATATATTAAAGACAATCTATTAATAATGGAATATGTTGGATTTGAATCCATTCCAGCCCCGTTATTAAAGGATATAAAAAATCCTAAAGATCCTTTTAGACTAATGAATGAAATATTGGGATTTATAAAAAATCTATATCAAAAAGCTAAATTAGTTCATGGAGACCTCAGTGAATTTAACATTTTATATCATAATCAAAAACCTGTAGTAATAGATATATCTCAAGCTGTATCAATTCAACACCCAAAAGCAGAAGTATATTTAGCAAGAGATATAAATAATATGTTTAATTATTTTAAGAAATTAGGATTGGACACACCTGATCCTAATGATTTTTATTATGAAGTTATAAATATAGATGTATGAGGAATTTGTAATCATAATATAAGAAAATGAAAATTGGAAAGAATCGTATCGCTGTTCTAATTGGTAGAGATGGGAAAGTAAAACAGGAAATTGAAAAGAAATTAGGAGTGAAAATCAATTTGGATAGTAAATTGGGATCTTATGAGATTTTACCTCAACCAGAGGAACCAAATTATATGCCTTTGAATGTATATACAGCACAAAAAATAGTCAATGCAATTAGTCGGGGGTTTAATCCAATTAAGGCCATGAGACTATTAGAAGAGAATTATGACTTAGAGATACTGAATCTATTGAAAATAATGGGAAAATCTGATAAAAGAATAACTCGTGTGAAGGGGAGAATAATTGGGAGAAATGGAGAGATGAGGAAATCAATTGAAAAATTTGCTGAATCTTTTATTTCTGTGTATGGAAAAACTGTATCGATCATTGCAGAATATGAAAATTTACAAATTGCACGAAAAGCAGTTAGCATGTTGATTAATGGAATGCCTCACCATGTGGTGTTAAAATTTTTAGAAAACAAATATAATGAAAAGAAAAAGGAAGAGTTTAGACAGATGTATAAACCTGAATTTTCTTAAGAATAGCTAGAGTGAATTTTGATAAATTTTTGAAACCTTTTTTACCAGATCCTTTCCATAAATAACAGCATTTAATTCCTCTAACAATTTATTCTGATTTGAAATGTTATTAGTAAAATATAATTCATTGAATTCTTCTTTTTTATAATCTTTGAGATGAACTTCAAAACTTTTAATTGAATAAGTATTTGAACAATAGGATTTAAATATCGTAATACATCGGGGGTAAAGATTTTTCTCTCTTAAATATATTGCCCAACCATCAATATAGAATTCAACACTTTTATCAAAATAATTATTCCATTTCTCAAGCTTACATAAAATCTCATTTATTTCTGTTTGAATATCTTCTGCAAACTTATCATTCATGAAAGGGTATCTAAATAGAACTATAAAAAGGGGATTAAAAAATTATTAATCAAATGTAATTTCGCCTATATTGAAAATATCATCAGATAATCCAATTTTTGAGGTTTTTTTAACGTTGGAATTATAAACAGAGTTATTAAAGGAATAACCACTGCCGAAAATCTGAGGAGATTTAATTCCTGTTATTAAAAGCATAACTCTTAAAATTCCATCGAATTCATCTGAAACTCGAGCACCCCAAATTACCATTGAATCACGAACATCCATTTTTTCTGTTATTTTCTTAGCTACAGAATTAGCTTCTGCTAATGTCATATCATTTCCTCCACAAATATGAATAAGAGCACCCTTAGCACCCTCAATACTTACATCTAATAAGGGAGTGTTAAGAGCATCATCAATCGCATCTTCCACTCGATGGTCTTTACCACTTGATTCACCTACTCCTACAATAGCAACTCCTCCAGTACTTAAAATAGTTCTTACGTCAGCAAAATCCAAATTGATTAATGACGGTAGTGAAATCGTTTCAGTGATTCCTTTTACCATAGTAGCAAGAACTTCATCTGCAACGCTGAAAGCTTCAATTATAGGCAGATTAGGAGCTATTTCAAGTAATCTATTATTATCAATCACTACCAACGTATCAACATAGCGTTTTAACATATTTAAACCCATTTTTGCTTTATCAATCCGACCAATTTCAGTATCAAAAGGTAAAGTAACTACTCCAACTACAATTGCACCTTCCAATTTTGCGATTTCTGCGATAATAGGAGCACTACCCGTACCAGTTCCTCCACCCTCTCCACATGTTATAAAAACTAAATTGGATTCTCTTAAGATTTTTGTTAAATCCTCACGAGATTCTTCAGCTGCAGCCCTACCTATTTCAGGATTTCCCCCAGCACCAAGACCCTTTGTCAAATTCTTTCCAATCAATATTTTTATATGAGATTCGATACTATCTAGATGTTGGCAATCTGTGTTGACTGCTACACATTTGGCTCCCTTTATCCCTATTTTCATCAATCTATTAATTGTGTTATTCCCGGCTCCACCACATCCAATTATTTTTATATTAGCATACCCAAAATTTTCTATCTGTGGTCGAATTTTTTCTCTTTTACGTGCGTTTTGAATAAAAGATTCCATAATTAAACAAATTTTAATTTAGCTTGTACAAAGAATTAAAATAGAAAAATTAGAATTAATGTAATATCGGAATATTACCTTTTAAAATTCTTCAAATTAATGATTTATTTAATAAAGTGAAATATCTTTATCAGTTTCAGGATTAAATATCTCCTTTACCTCAGAATTGTTAATTAGAAGAATCTTTGGAAATCTATATGGGAATCTATTTGAAAAAGTAAGACAATATGCACCTGTGTTAGTAACTAAAACTTTATCACCTTTGATTAATTTTTCAGTAAAAAAGTAATCTTTTGCTAACACATCTTGGTCTGTGGGTATAATTCCTGCTATAGATGTTTTATATTTATGTGGTTCGTTAATATGGGAGGCATTGTAAAATCTTAAAGAACATCGTGCAAATTTTGGACAAATATGGTTACCAATATTTAAAAATATCCATCTATTGTCACTTACTTTAACAATTTTTGATATAAATAAACCAGCGTCTCCAATAAAATATCTTCCAGGTTCAAAGTATATATTCTTAAATTTCACTTCAAATTGTGCTAAAGCTATTTTTATCTCCTTAGCGATATTTTTCAATTGTTTCTGCGGCATAATAGTTGCTTCTGGAAAGCCCCCTCCAAGATTTATATTATTTATTTGGATATCAGCTTCAGTTAATAGTTTTAAATTAGTGGCAATTGACTTAATGTTGTTTGTGAATTGTTTAATATCATTCATTTGTGTCGCATAATGAGACAAAACTGAATTAATCCTAATATTTTTGTTATCTCTGAGTAAATTTTTAATCTCAGATATTTTTTTTTCAGTAAAATTTATCCCTAACTTACTATTAAATTTCTGAGAATTTATCCTAATGCAAATATCTTGAATGTAATTATATTTCTGAGCGATCTTGTTAATTTTATTTAAATCTTTAATGTCATATATTATCATTTCTTTTACTTGATTTCTAATGCTTAATTCTACAAGTTCCTTCGATAAATATGGCCCACCAATTATTATTTTATCACATGGAAATCCTAACTTTAATGCCAATTTTAGTTCTGGTAATCCTACAATTTCAGCCCCGATTCCCTCAGAAAGCACAATTTTGCAGATTTCTGGAAGAAAATTAGCTTTAAATGAATAAAAACATTGAAAATTTCTAAATTCAGAATTGAAAACATCATAAAATCTCTTTATATTGTTTCTAATTCTTTTTTCTAAGAATACTAGAACTGGTGTTTTAAATTGTTTAATAATTTCATTAAGAGTGACTGAATCTAGAAAGATATTATCAATATCTTTTTTAATAAAGGGATTACCAGAAATGTTTTTCATTTTTTATTCACGTGAAACTATTTATTAAGTTTTTATACATGTTATGCGTTTCCTCTGCGACATGATTCCAAGTATATTTTTGATATACTTTTTCTTGCCCTGTCGAACCAAGTTTATTACGTAAGCTTTTACTTTTTAATAGTATAATAACTTTCTCTGCAATATCTTCAGGATTATCAAATTCAACTAGTAGACCATCTATATTTTCTCGAATTACCTCTGGAGTTGCTCCAATCCTAGCTCCAATTACAGGTTTTCCTGCAGCCCAAGCTTCTAAAAAAGATATTCCGAAGGCATCACTTCTACTTGGCATTAAATATATATCAGCTTCTTTAAAAGCTGCTATTTTCTTTTTATCAAAATAACCTGTCAAATTATCTGGACTGAAATTGATGATTTTAGAGCTTTCAAGCTTATTGATCTTAGAAAGTTCTCTATTAAACGCGAGAGTAGAAGGCCCAATAAAAACAAAATAGACCTTTTTTATCTTTTTTACTATGTACGGTATTGATTTCAGAATAGATAATGCCCCTTTTTCATAATTTTTATAGCCACAAAATAAAATTAGTTTATACTTTTTTTCTTTAGCGTTGAAAAACTTTTGCTTAAACTTAGGATAGTTTAAAGGTTTTTTACGATTATGGGAAAATTCTTCAATATCCACTCCCATGGGAATTACTTTTATTTTTTCCGGTTGAATATTATACTTTTGGATTAAAAATCCTTTCTCTAGATTTGTACAAGCAATTATTAAATCAAACTTTTTTAATACTTCTATTGCTTTAACGTCTATATATCTAGGATTGGAAAAGTGGAAAAAGGGAGTGCATACTGTTGGTTTGTGGATATAGTTTCCAATGATTAGACTTATTATACAATTAAAATATGGAAAAAAAGTAGTATGAATTAAATCATAGGTTAAATCTGGCTTTTGTAATAAATTTTCTAATAATTCTCCTAAGTATGGGCCATTTTTTATGAATTTAATTAAAATATCATCATCTAAAGTAAGAAAATTTAACTCAGGAATTCTTTTCAATTCGATAAGAATTTCTTTATCAGTAAGCTTATAATTTACTTTAAATCGATTGATTTTTAAATTATTAACTTTATCATAATATCTATTATCCTGAGAGAGAGATTTTCCATTAGAATTTCTTAAAGCTTTAAAATCTATAGCATTAGAGGTATATATATCTACTTTATAGTTATATTTTGAAGTTAAGATCTCGGCCATTCTCTGAAAATAGAATTCAGCACCTGAGATCGAAGGGAAATATCTTGTTGGGAGATATAAAATATTATTCAATGAGAAAATGATCCTTTTTATTTAATAACTATATTAGTAATATAATAATATGTCAAAAGATTTATTATTTCAATTGTTTAAGGAAGCCAAGGACAAACAGATAATTGATGAAAAATTTATCACTTACCTAGATAAAATTTATCCTAATAAATCTACAAGTGTTATTGAAGTTTTGAAAAAGGGGATTATTAAATACACTTATAAACCTTCTAATAGAATCGTTTGGACAGCTCAGGGAGAGAACCAAGAACATTTAATTTACCCTAAATTGTTTTGTTCTTGTCAAGACTTCTATAAAAACGTAGTAATTAAAAAAAAACGTATATTTTGTAAGCATATACTAGCTCAAATTATTAGCGAAGCATTAAATCAGTTTAAGACAGTTACTTTAAATGACAGCAAATTTAAGGATTTGGTTAATGAATTAAAACTTAAAATCTAACAATTTGTTTGGCTTACTTAACAGAAATTTCTTCTCTCTCCCAATCTTGTAAATATTGATTAAATTCTTCCAAACTTATCTGAGGTGGTATTTCAATTTGTTTTTTCGCTTCCAATTTCCTTATTTTAAACATGAGTTTCTTATTTTTCTGGTAAAATTTCTCTGCTTTTGGATATTCTTCTTGAAAAATTTCTTTCAATTTTTCAATAGTTAAATTTTTGAATTCATTATAATTCTCAATGACAAAATTACAGAGTGGATCGATCGATATTTCAAAATTAAAGGCATCAACACGTTTTAATGCTAAAGGATATGCTTGGCAGGCTAAAGGTTTAACATCATGCACCGTACATCCGTGTGGTTCTATATAATACGGACATCCTTTATTTTCATTATCTAATACTATTCTATAAGTCAAGATTAATATTTTCTTGTTCTTAATATCTGGAAACACTAAATCTTCAATAATTTTGAAATCAATTTGACGTTCCTTTGCTATCTCAATTAAAGTATCTGCTTCATCGGGGTATATAGGAATCCTTTTTACAAACTCACCTGGAACCTCATGACAGCATGTACCACACATTCTACATTTATATACTAACGACATTTTTCAAATTGATATTGTTAATCTAGATTTTTAATGGTTTTTTCTAAAATTAATTTTTAGTAATATGATTATATTACTTTTACAATAAATCTTGTGTCTACTAGGATAATACATCGTTTTTAAATTGATAAATTTACCCTATTATTAGGAATGTAAGTAAATAATAGGGACAAAGTTATGGAAGGAATAAGAATTATAAAACATAATAAGATCACAGAGGGAGATTTTATACGACCACTCTGCATTTTAGGAATGCCTGGAATTGCAGATGTTGGGAAATTTGCTTTAGATTCTCTTATTGGTCAACTTGATGCTAAAAATTTACTTGATATCATTTTCGATGATTATCCTGCGGGAGCTATTGTTGATGATAGTTTATTGAGTGCTCCTAAAGCAGAAATTCTTTATTGGAAGGATCCTAATGAGTTAAGAGATATTATATTAATAACTGCTGACGCCCAAAGTCTCACCCCAAAAGGGATCTATAAAATATCAAATTTTCTTACTGAAATAATAAATAAATATGGTATTAAATTAATTATAGCTTTAGGAGCTTATCCAGTTAACAGTAGAAATATAAATAATACCTTACCTCGAATTTATCTTAGTTCCACAAATCAAGAATTATTAGATCATTATTTAATGGAAAATAATTGTCAAAAGATACAAAAAGGAGTAATAATTGGTGCAAATGGTTTAATACCTACTTTAGCGAAAGCACGATTTAATATTGATGGGTTGGTTTTCCTAGCTGAAACAGATAATGTTGCAATGATAAATGAGGATATCACAGATTTAAAAGCCTCAATTACTCTATTAGAAATGCTAAAAAAATCCTTCACATTACCGATTAAAAAGAAATATTCCTTAGAAAACATAGAAGAAATCACGAAAAATCTTCAAATAAAGAGAGACCAATTAGAAAAAGATCTTGATTCCATCCAACTTGTAGATACGGATGATAAGCGAAAATCATTATATATCTAAAGATACTTTTATATTATATTCTCTTCTTGTTTGTATAATATTTTTCTTAGGGGACGTAAGCAAAAAGTATTTTAATTATCGGAAATTTAGAATAATTATGAGATATGTATGTGCGAGGAAAAGTTGTGGAAAGGAAGTTAGTAAAAAAGAATTAAGTGCACTTCCAGGTATAAAATGCTCTCATTGTGGATTTCGAATTTTATATAAGAAGCGTCCAGATGTTATAAAACGAATTAAAGTTCGTTAAACCTTATTTTTATATGAAAATAATGCTTAATTCTTCTTAAAATCAGAAAGAAGAGAATTTTATCATAATTGTATTTCAAATTTCAAATGATTTACTAATTCTTTATATCGATTCCTGATAGTTGCTTCAGTAACTCCTGCTGCTATTGAAATTTCCTTTTGAGTACGTCGTTCTCCTTCTTGAATTGCGGCTACGTATAATGCTGCGCCTGCTAAACCTGTTGGTGCTTTACCTGCTGTGATCCGGTATTTTTTAGCAAGCTTTAAAATAGAAGCTGCTCTGTTTTGAGTCTTTCCTGAGAGTTTTAACTCAGCACAAAACCGTGGAATAAAATATATTGGTGAAGATACCTGTATATTGAGTTTTAACTCCTTTAAAATTAACCTATAACAACGAGCAACTTTCTTTTTATCAACAGATGCAAATTCGATAAAATCATCTAAAGTTTTAGGTATGCTATTTAATCTACAAGATAAGTATATTGAGGCAATTAACATCGCTTCAATTGATCTACCTCTGATCAAATTTTTATTTGCCATTTTTCTATAAATATGTGCAGCAGATTCTTTCAAATCTTTAGACAGATTTAATTGTGAGGAGAATCTATCCAATTCATTCATTGCATATGCTAAATTTCTATCGATAGATTTATTAGTCCGAGTTCTTACATGCCATTTCCTTAATCGATACACTTCAGCTTTCATTTTAGGGCTTATTGTCTTTCCAAAAGCATCTTTATTCTTCCATCCAATCATAGTACTCAATCCTTTGTCATGAAGCGTGAGTGTTGTAGGAGCTCCAACTCTTACTTTTTTATTTGCCTCTTCTGATGTAAAAGCTCGCCATTCGGGTCCCGTATCTATTAATCGTTGGCTTAAAACTAATCCACAAATACCACAAACTATCTCACCACGAGATTCGTCTGAGATTAAATCTTTGTTACCACATTCTGGGCATAAATTAAAATTTTTTTGAGGGAATGAAAGATCCAATAACGCCAACCCTTTAAAAATTCTCTTCTTTAATTTTCATAATTAATCTAGCACATTTAAATGTTTGCGTTTTTAGGATTTATCCATTAATAAGAAACTTATCTTTAGTTTTTGATCTTCTAATTAAATCGAAAAATTTTTATAAGTTCATTCTTTCTCTCAATATAATGCGACATTATTATAAGACCCATGGGAAACATTGCTATCTTCGCTCTTTTAAATCAAAATGTCCAAAGTGTAATAGAGATGTGTTATATTGGGAATGCACTCATGGAAGTAAAGTTTTTTTCGAATATCCCCCTTATGGAAAATTGGTGAGACATTATTGTCGGCATCATCAAGGTTCATTAAATGGAAAAAAAAATTTTCCAGTTATTGTTAAAAAACCAAGAGGTCTTTTAGGGAATCAATCCCCAAGTTGCCCTATATGTGGTAAATTATTTAAAAACCTTAATAATTTAGAGAATCATATGGAAAATTTGAAAGTAATTGATATTAAACATAGAATTTTCTTTGAGAATCAACTTTCTTTTGAAAAGAAGTATAATTCGTTTATTCAACAAAATTCAGGTAAAAGCAAACTCCATGAAATTCCAAAATTTGGCAAAATTAACATTAAAAAAGAGAAAAAAATTGATTAAAATTATGTTTTCGATAGATTTTTAATAAATTAGTATATAATTATTTTATAGCAAAACTTAATGACTTTAGATTTTATTATATTTTAAATTCATGAGAAGAAAGAGGATAAAAAATGCCTGACGATCCCGCAACCGCAGTTTATAATTTAATGCAAGCAGATCCTAACATTATTGCTGCTGCAGTAATTCAAGGGAAGCAAGTTATTTATTCTACAGATAATTGGGATATTAGCGGTGATGTTGATAGAGTTGTTTCAAGTTGGATGGGTCAAAATGCTCAATTTATTATGGTCTCTGGAGTAAAATATTCTATATTACAAATGGAACCTGAGCGTTTAGTTGCAATATCGTTGAAAGGCGAGGGAAGTATTTGTGCTGCAAAAGATGATGAACATAAACTTATTTGCTATCTACAGCCTGACGGAGATGCTCGTGGAGCTATTATGGATGTTCAAAGAGCGGTAAGTAATATGAGTACCCAAGGTCCATATATGGATTCGGGCGCTCAATTGGGCGGGGGAGCTTCTGCTGGAACACAATCTTCAGTAGCAGCGGCATCTGCTGTTGATCCTCAACTTAAAGGAGAGATCCAATCATTCTTAGATTGGATTAAAGATAGTGAAGGATTAGCAGGCTATATAAATTATTACCTTCAGCAAAATAATGCTCAGATAATATCTGAATTATCAAAAATCTATAATGAGCTAAGACAGATTTTTGGTGTTTAATTAATATTTTTGATTAAGTATTTTTAGAGAACACCCAATTCTTATCTTTATAGTCATAGATGGAAAGCAAAGTATCAATTTAAAAATATATAAATTTTTATAATTTTAGATGTTTTTAATAAGTAGAGGTTTCAATTTTTAAATAGTGAGACATTTTTGGTTAAAAAGAATATAGTTAAGGAAAAAAAACCTTCAAATCTTAAAACAAGTAAGAGTAAAGTCAAGAAAGAGGAGACCAAAGACTTAAAGAATGAAACTACTTCAAAAACGAAAGAGGATGAAACAAAAACAGAATACTTATCAAAAGTAGACCAAGAATTAGATGTTCCTACTGTTCCTGAAGCACCCAAAAAGCAAGAGAAATTAACTTTGGTTACTTCTAAATTATCTGGTGATGTTTTAGAAAGAATGAAAAAAATAGAATCACCAGATATTAAAGTAGTATTAGTAAACTGTGAGCGATGCAAAGCAGTTATCCCAGTTCCAATTCCAAAAAAAGCAGTATTGGAATCCGAATTACCTGTTGTTCCAATAAGTTATGTTCATAAAAATCTGCAAAAAGAAGATCAACATTGTTTAACTATCCATCTTGATCATGATTTTGATATTCGAAGGCAGAGACTATCTGATGTAGTAATATCTTCTGATTAATTCATTCTGAAATCAAAAGAAAAATATTATTATTAGAGCAATTAATAAAGGAATAATGCATAAACAGCATAAAAAACCATACCAACTTTTTTTCCAATTTATGTATGTATTAGGATCTAAGATTGCTTGACATTTAGGACAATATTTCAGCTTTTTATCATTAATCCTGAACCCACAATTATAGCAAGTATTTATTTCATTACTAAATTTTTTTCTGTTTATACCTTCGATTTTTAACACTCTAAAGATTCTTTAATTGATTCCATGTTATTTTGATATAATTTTTAAATAAAATAAAATAATATAAGCATTGTTATAATATACTTCCAACATTCTATTATATATTCAAATTTTATATTCATTTTTATCAATAACTATGAAAATTATTGTTGAAAAAAACATTAAAATTGAGGAAATTCCATTTTATATAAAACTCTTTAAATTACATAAGAGTTTTCTGTTATTAATTTCTGATCAGCCAAATATGGGGATTGGAAGCATAACTCTAGGCAGTCCTCCCACTATTGAAGGATTAAAATCATTGACGGCTTCATATAATTTATTTGGTGTAAATAAAAAACTATTGAGTACTATTATAGCTGAAAGAGCTTCAAACATCCTCAAGGCACCGGTGCTTCTCCTTCTATTTATTAAGAATAAGAAAAATGAAGAAGAAATAATAAAACCGTTGATAAATTTCTTGAATGATACTTTCGAAAATTTAAATGAAACAACATAATAATGCAGGGAGTGGGATTCGAACCCACGAAGAGCTATCTCACCGGATATCTCATTAGTTATTATGTTAATCAACGGATAAAATAATAATCTGATCTTGAGTCCAGTTTATGAAGGTTATTTTCGAAAAAAGTCCGGCACCGTTGACCAACTTGGTTATCCCTGCTTGTAAATTTGTTAAATGTTTTATATATTCATTAATTGAAATTTTTATTTTAACTTTTTCAAATAATTATGAGTATTATAAAAATAAACAATATGAGCTAATTTTATCATTCAATTTAACCCCCCGCTAATGGAAGGATAAACATTACTAGACTCATTACAACTAACATTACAATCATGAATACACATTGCATTCTTGATTTTTTCTTCTGCTTCTTCTCTTGATTCAGATAATTATCCCTGCAAACTTGACTGCAAAACTTTTTATCGTTAGGCATTGCTTTACCGCATATTGGACAGTGGCTATGGGGGCCCCATTTTTTTTTTATTTGATCTTTCCATGAAGATTGAGACATTTTTAACTCAATTTTTAGAGGTTTAATATAGTATAATAAAAATTAGAAGATTAAAATAATTTATTAATTATTTTCTTTCAGTAATAGTAGTACAAATAATATTTTTTTCGCCGTTCCAATATTTTTCGAAATCTTTTAGATTTTTACCTGACATAATTCTTATATTAAGCTTACTTCTTTTCAATATTTGTAATGAAACAGCATCAAAAATTCTATATTCTCCTGCTGCTGCTTGTTTATTTCCTGTTGAGTTAATAATGATTTCTTGTAATTCATTATATGTCAAACTTTTCAATAGTTTAGCATCATCGAATCTCTTAGGATCTTTATCATAAATACCATCCACATCTGTGAGGATCACCAATTCTTCAGCTTTAATGAATTCAGCTACTTCGAGAGCGACTGATGTGGTAGATTGACCTGGTTGTAACCCTCCCATAATTACAAACTTTCCAAAAAGCACTGCGGTTGAAACTTCTTCTATAGATTTTGGAACTATCGGATAAGCTAAATCTTGAAAAGCAGATATGAGTAATTTAGCATTTATTCGAGACAGATCAATTCCAAATGTGTCACATAATGCTTCATTCTCTTGAAATGATCTTACTGCATTTATATATTTGCGAGCAAGTTTACCTCCTCCACATATAATTATGTGAATTCCAGAATGTATTGCTTTTTGGAAAATTCGACCGAAATTTTGAATCGTTGTACTATCAATCTCGTTATCCTCGGTAAACAATAATGAACCCCCGATTTTTATGACAATATTTTTATCTTTCATAATATTTTCATTGAAATCTTCTTTGTAATATTATAAGTGGATTTGATAAATTAAGTTATTTTAGTTTAATGTCTATTAGAACGAAAAAAATACGAGTTGAAATTCCGCATAGAATATCTGGATTTTTTGAAATTGTTGATAAAATTAATGGAGTTAAGATCTCTGAGCCCGAAAGGATTGGGTCTAGAGGAGCAGGATTCTGTGTAAACGTTTTAGGAATAACAGAAATAACTGCTCAAATAAATAATAATAGTGATGAATTTGAAGTAGATATTTTTATTAATGGTGAAAAAGTAAATCAACAGGCAGAGACAACATACTATATAGTTAATTATATTAGAAAATACTTAAAAAAGCCATATAATATAAAGATCTATCATTCTTTTGAACTACCGGTAGGATGCGGATATGGAGCCAGTGGATCAGGAGCATTGGGCACCATATTTGGCTTAGATCATCTTTTGAATTTAAATCTTACTTATCTAGAAAAAGGAAAGATTGCTCATATTGCTGAAGTTGTGAATCGAACTGGATTGGGAACCGTATGCGGTCAAATAAATGGTGGAATGGGAATTTTAAAAGAATCTGGCTTTCCTTGTGTTTATGAGAGAATTAAAGTACCACGAGGTATAAAAATTATCTGTGGGTCTTTAGGAATAATCCCAACAAAATCTATATTGTCAGACCCTATCTTAAGTATAAAAATTAAGGAAGCCGGTAAAAAAGCCTTAGAATCCTTAATTATCGATCCAAATATTAAAACATTTGTAAAAACATCAATAGAGTTTGTAAAGAATACCGAAATTCTTGATATTCTCGATTTACCAGAAATAAAAGAATTAATGGATAGTCTGAACAAATTAAACATTATTGGTGCAAGTATGAATCAATTAGGACGTTCAGTCTATGCGATATGCAAAAAAGAAGAGGAGAAGCACGTTTTAAGTGTATTCGAGTCTTATAGGCCAGAAATTAAAATCTTTAGTACCTCCGTTCATGAAAAATCATCATTTATAGTAAAGAATAAATGAGGTTTTATTGAATTATATTTTTATGTATATAATTCTATTTTCAATTTTGTAATAAGATCTGCGTTAATTATTCCCTTCATTCTATCATAACCTTCACATACAGCTGATCTTATACCGATAATATCAGGTGAAATATCATTTATTAAAGGAATATCCTTTCTCATTAAATTTCCTGCTAGCGCTACTTTCAGACCATAATCAGATGCTTTATTCTTAAATTGAATTAATTGATCTACCTTAAGAAAATCAAACAATCCTTTACCATCCTTAATATAAGTGTCAAGCATAGCAATATCTGCTCTAGATTCTGATGCGATTGTAGGAATACTCATAAATTCTGGTGAAGAATTCATCCGTATACGGTCAGCGTATCCTGCAGCAACAACTTTTATATCTTTATTATAATCTTTAACTGCTTTAACAACATTTTTCATTAACTTAATCGCATCTTTTTCATTTTTCGGTCCTTTTAATCCAACTTTTATAATATCTGCACCTGAGACTGCAGCACCTAAGGCAGCTAAAGATGCTGAACCCGGAAGATTTGGGAAATCACCAATTGTCGCGCTTAATAATTGATGACTATTGCTAGGAATTAAACTTTTCATTTCCTTAATAATCCAAGGAAAATTTGCTCCTAGTGACCCCTCTTTCGGATTTTTACAATCTATATATTCTATTTGATTATTTATAACAATTTTTGCTTCTTCAATCGTCCTAGGGCTTATTAACAGTTTGATTTTAGAAGACATAGTGCATCTAATATAATGATAATATATTAAAAAATTTTTATGGGATTTGAATTTGAAGTAAATACTATTTCAAATACAAGTTTTTAGAAAATGGAATTATGAAATGCAAAACATTTATTTTTGTATGAATTTATATAAAGATTTATATGAAATCATTTTTATTAAAATATAAAAAATTATAGAGAGCATAATATGTCACCAAAAGAAATTACAAAAGTGGATATTACTGAGGAAGTATTTAAAGAACCAATAGAGGTAGTTAACCAATTATCTTCACACTTAGGTTTAAAATACACTAAAGTTATCCAAACTTATGTGATGGAAGATCGGCGCTTAAACTTAACATTGGAGGATCAAGGTTCAAGTTATTTCAAAGGCAAAGTTGTTTGGATTGGTAATAAGAAGGATGATACAGAGGGATCAATATTTTGTGTTGATACGAGAGAGGAATTAAAGCAAATTAGTCCTACAGCAGAAAATACAGAATCTGTTACATTAGATATCAAAAAAGAGTTAATAAGAGTTTCTACCGCATCTAAAACAAAATGTTCTGTATGTGGTAAAAATATAGAGATTTTTGATGAAGTTACCGGCTGTCCTATTTGTGAAGCAAAAGCTCACAGAGATCACTTAGCAGATTGGGTTAGAATGAAACATACTTGTCCAGTTTGTAAGAAATCTTTAAATGTTTCTAGTACCGGTGTAATATTTATAGATTAATTTAATCTTCCAAATATAAACTTTTTAATTTATCAATATTAATTGTACCATCATATAAGGCTGTTGCGATTAGTATACCCGCAAAGTTCTGTTCTTTATAATCTAAAATATCACGATAATTTTTGATCCCACCACCAACATAAATGTCTCCTGTAAAATTCTTTACAATATCTAAATAGAGTGGTGGAATTCCTCCAATTTTTTGTCCTACTCTGAATAAATCTAAGAGAATAATATTTCTAATACCTAAGGATTCAAGTAATTTAATAAGTCTTATAGGATCGTGAGCTCTAATATCTTTAGCATGTGATATTATCTGTCCTTTAAACATATCAACACTCACAATAATTTCATTCTGTTCCAAGATCTGTAAACTTTGTTCAATCACTTTAATGGTCTTAAGAGTTTCTAATCCTAAGATTAGCCCCTTTATGTTATATCCTGAGAAATTAGTGATGTCTTTTTGATCAACTATTCCAGGGTCCAATATTATCTCTAATTTGGGAATAGCCATTATTTCATTTAAAATTTCAAAATTGGGTTTTTTATATAAAATAGAATCTAAATCTGCAATATAAAGTTCATCAAAACCTAATCTCCTATTAATGAGTTGTATAATTTCTATTGGATCAGATGATTGGAATAAATATGATTCGAAAGGTTTATACTTATCTCTTTCTCCCTTTATGGCATGAACTGCCTTGGAATTCAAAATATCTATTACTGGTATAATTCTAAAGTTTGTCATTTATAATCTTAAACCAAAATTTGTTAACTTATCCAATAAGATTTGAAGGTTATTTCTCTTTTTGTGATAATCTCCAATAAGATAATTTTAAAAAATTACCTTTATTTAATACTCTTTAATTTTAAAAGAAAAACTTTTTTTAATTACAATTAAATAATTTTTTTTTTAAATAATCCCTTCTAAAATATTTTTAAAAGGTAAGGAATTATATTGTGATGGAAATGAAAACTGAGGTTTATGTGAATAAAATTATAGAGGATACAGGTTTAACAAGAAAAGAAATCCAGAATCTAATTGAGGATAAGAAAAATGAACTAAAAGGGTTGATTTCTGATGAAGGCGCTTTATTTATAATAGCTAAAGAGCTAGGTGTTGACATCAGAAATGAAAATAAAGATCTTTTAAAAGAAATTGAAATTAATATTTCTGATATCACTCAAAATATGAAAAACATAAACTTATATGGTCGAATCAAGGAGGTCTACAATGTTAACAGTTTTAGTAAAAATGATGGTAGTAAAGGTTTTGTAGGTTCATTTTTATTACATGATATCACGGGCGATGCACGAATTGTAATTTGGGATGAGCAAATCAAGGTTTTTAATGAACATAATTTTGAAAAGAATGAACTTGTAAAAATTATTAATGGAAATGCAAAGAAAGGGAAATATGGAGATATTGAAATACATGTAGGAAGATATGGAAAAGTAATATTATCTCCCGAAGATGTGGATTATAATAAATATCCTAAAATCACTTTTAAATCTATTAATTTAAAAGATATTAATTTAAATCTTAGATCTTTATCCATAGAAGGAAAAGTTACCCAAATTTCTCCAGAGAGGGAGTTTATTCGGAAAGATGGCGAATTTGGCAAAGTAAGGTCTTTATCTCTCTCAGATACCACAGGATCAGTAAAAGTTACCTGTTGGAATGATGATACAGAAAAGTTGAATGAAATAGAGGTCGGTGATGTTCTTTTAATTACGAATCTAAACCCTCGGTTAAGCAACTTGGATTCAAATACCATTGATTTATATGCAAATAGAAACACATCAATTACAAAAGAAAGTAAAGATCTCGATATATCGGGGAAAAAGGTAAATAAAATAAAAGATCTTCAGAGTAGTAAGGGTTTAGTTACTTTTAAGGGAATTATTACCTCAGTAGATAATCTTAAAAAAATAACGCTAAAATCAGGTGAAGAAGTTTCTTTACTAGGTTTTATAGTCAGTGATGATACAGATGGTATAAGAGTTACTTTATGGCGGGAAATAGCTGAAAAGTATTCTGAAGATTTAAGTATTGGACAGGGATTATTATTAGAAAATGTAATGGTTAAGTATAGTACCTTTTCTAAAAGAAATGAGATCTCTTTAATTGGTGAATCAACACTGGAACTATTAGATTTAGAAATTAAAAATCTTAAAAGTATTGATTTAGAAAAAAAAGAGAGAGGAATGAATTTTTCTGGCGAATATACAAAAATCGATATGATTAAAGCTCCTGGTACTATCGAATTAAAGGGTTATATTGCTAAAGATCTTAATAATATTACCATCTATGAAGCCTGTAAAAATTGTTTTAAAAAAGTTGAGAATTGTACATGTGGAAAAGGAGATGATTCAGAATTTCGAATGATCACTAATTTAATTATTGATGATGGAACTGGAACAATAAGAGCTACTTTTATTGGAGATCAAGCGGAGAATTTACTGGGCATAGAGACAAATAAAGTCCTGCAACTAAAAGAAACACCCGAATTTGAGAAATTTTTAGAAAAAAAATCTTCTGAATTTCTTGGTAAAGATATAATTATTAAAGGAAGAGCTAAATTCAGTGATTACTCTAATCAATACGAGGTATCTGTCTACGATTTTAAAGATGTTAATATTGATGAAGAGTTAGAGAGAGCAATGAAAAAGATGGAAAGCTAAGATCGATTATAATTTTAACTTTTTTTAATTAAATACCTTTAAATGTGCTGTTGCTTTAGAAAGCTTGAGCTTTAAAATGGGGAAAATCGATATTATTGGATTAGGAGAAGTAGTGGTCGACTGGGTTACTGAAATTCCTCATTTTCCTAAACCAGACGAAAAAATAGATGCTATTTCGGAAAATTATTTCTCAGGCGGTGTAACGGCTAATTTCCTTGTTGCTACAGCACGTCTTGGAGCGTTATGTGGATTTATTGGTGCTGTTGGAGATGATTCATATGGAGATTTTTTAATTCAAGAATTTAAAAAAGAAAATATTGATACAAAACTTACATTTAAAAAGAAAGGGCAGAAATCCCCTGTAAATTTTATTTTTGTAGTGAAAGGGGAGAAGACTATTATTCAATCACCTCATATGAAAACAACTAAGCTTGACCTTTCTGATCTAGAAGCAGAGTACATATCTGAAGCAAAACTAATACACACAACTTTAATCCATCCGAAATTATCAGAAAAAGCAATTGAATTAGCTAAACAATATGATGTGAAAATCAGTATTGATTTAGAATCTCAGATAGCTCAAAGTGGGTGGTCTAAATTGAAGAATATGATTTTAAAAGCAGATATATTAATCCCTAATAAAGAAGGAGCAAAGATGATAACAAAATGTAAAACTCCTGAAGAATCTGCGAGGAATTTAATAAATAAAGGGATACCACTCATAATTATAACATTAGGTAAGAATGGAGCATTAATTACTACTGAGGAATCTCAATTTAGAATTCCTGCTTACCATATCGATAATATAATCGATACGACTGGTGCGGGTGATGCTTTTAATGGAGCATTTTCCTTTGCTTATTGGATTAAAAATTGGAATTTAAAAAAATCGGTAAAATACGCAAATGCTGCAGCTGCATTTAAAATTCAGAAGTTGGGTGCTCGAACCGGGATGCCAAATGAATCAGAATTATTAAGATTTTTAAAACATAATGAGAAAGATCTGTGGATCTAATTGTTAAATTACTTACTAACTATTGTGTGATTAGGCATATAGTAGTATAATTACCTGGATTCTGCATCATATCATTATATGACTCCAATACAATCTCTTCTGAAAGATCTTTCAGATCTCTATTAAAAGGCCAAACTCCTATAATAATATCACCTAAATTCTTCACATTTCCAATTAGGTATCCGATTTTCTTTTTATTTGATTTATGTGTATATAATATTACAAGATAATAGTTGTAGGTTCGTTCAATGGTAGGATTCCCAATAATAAGGACTTCTTCAATATTTTGAAAACTGATTATGTGCTGTTTGATTTCACTTAAATTTTTCAATTCTAAAATAAATTTAGAAATTGAAATTGGCTTCTTAAATTCTAAACTTTTAAAACTTAGAGTAAGATTTTTATGTTCAAATTGTTCGTGTGCCCTAAAAATTACTTTATATATGATAGAATCCATAGCAATTGTGTTTTTCCGATTTATTAAATAATTTATCTATTTTTATTGTTTTCCAATTTTTTCTGAATATGCAGATAGAAATATTGAATTTTTTATTCAATTACTCTTGAATAAGAATATTTTCTTCTGGGAATCCAAGGTCAATCAAGAATTTTTTCAACTTAAACCTATGATCTCCCTGGAGTTCAACTACATTATCTCTTACAGTTCCACCAGAAGCGCATTTCTTTTTAGCTTTTGTTAAAATATTCTTTAAATTTACATCAAAATTTCCAACGAATGTGATTACTGTAACAACTCTGCCCCATTTTCTCCTATCGTTTGAGATTATTATTTGTTGCTCATCAGCGCTCAAACTATCACATATACATAGTTCTTTTGGAAAACTACATATAGGACAAATCTCGTCGTCTTTAATGTTGTCTTATCACAACCTTTATTATTAAAACATTTTAAAATTTAGTTCTAAAAAATAATAGAATTAAATCTTATAAAAATCTTTTTTTTATCTCGGAAAGAATCTTTGATAAAATCGATAGTGTTTCAATATATTAGTTTTTTCAATGCTAAATTTTATGAATTTCAAATTTAAAATCATGTATAATAGAAACTTAATGATCTAAATAAAGGCAAGTTTTAATTATTAAATTCTATAAAAGTTTGTTCAATTTTTTACTTAGATTTTCCAAAATTTTATATTAAACTTCCTAAACAAAAAATATTTAAAGAACAATTTTTATTAATTATCAATAAGCTTATTCTTAATGTTAGAATATAAATGTGATACACAAACATGCAGAGCTCATGGATTTTTAAAGTAATTGTCGCAGGGGCTGGGGGTGTAGGAAAAACAGCAATGATTACTAGGTATTGTACAGGTAAATTCGAGGAGGGATACAAAATGACTATAGGAGCGGGATTTCATACAAAAGCCGAAATACTTGACACAGGAGAAGCCGTAAAAATGCAACTATGGGATTTTGCTGGTGAAAAGAGATTCCGTGAACTTCTACCTGATTATTGCAAAGGTTCCAGTGGGGCATTTATCTGCTTTGATATAAGTGATTATGATACTTTTAGAGAAATACCTGAATGGTTAAAGATAATACGTCAAAAAGCCGGTTTTATTCCTATAATTCTTATGGGTATGAAATGGGACCTCCCGGGTCATGAAGTAGATTACGAATTAGCGAATGATTATGCTACAAAAGCGAAATGTAACCAGTGTGTATTCTGTTCTTCGAAAGATGATATAAATATAAACGAATCATTTCAAGCTATGGCAAAATGGTTGATATATTACGCCGCACAAGCAGACTGATTTAAAGCAAATTTTTTATTTTTACAATAATTTTAAATCCAGTTTAAATAATAGAGAAAAAGCTAAATATTATATTTAATAAAATAATATATCTATAAAAATGTCATAAATCTGCCTCCGTAGCTCAGTTAGGTAGAGCACCCGGCTGTTAACCGGGCGGTCGCATGTTCGATCCATGCCGGGGGCGCAATTTTATACTTTTGCACTTTCTAAAAAGTTTTTTCTATCAATATAGATTATATATTTTTTGTTCTCGATTCGAACTTTCTAAATTCATTTTTTTCATAGTACGTGGCAACCAACTCATTTTAAAAAAAATTATGAACGGATTATAAGTTCTGAGAAAAGAGATCAAATAGAGAAGGATTAGGAGATAATTGAGAAAAATGTAAAGAATTTTAGGTTTAAATAGGAGAAAAGTGCTTCTGCCGGGATTTGAACCCGGGTCACCAGGGTGAAGGCCTAGCATTCAAGTGTATATCCAAATGATAATCATTGCTTGGCCGGACTACACTACAGAAGCATGACAACTACAGGAGTTAATATGAAAAAAATAATAAAAGTTTCCTTAAATTTTAAAATCTTCAATTTGAAAGATTTTATTTATTAATGTTGTAATTTATTTTGGATTAAAAATTTTATGAATCATATTACAAATAATGCGGGAAGGGAGATTTGAACTCCCGAACTCCTACGAGAATGGATTCTAAGTCCACCGCCTATAGTCAGGCTCCGATCAAGCTCAGTATAGCTTTTGACCAGACTTGGCAATTCCCGCAAAAAAAAATGCTGATAAATTGTTTTATTATTTTATTAAAATACAAAGAAATAAAAAAATTTTTTATAAGAGATTTAAAAATTAAATACGATTGAATTAAAAGAAAGAAATTTATTATTATACATAATACTAGATATATATTATCAAGACTTAGCACAAATAAATCTGATTTCTCTAATGAGTGTAAGAGAATCCTTAATAAAACATTTAACGTCTATTCTCCGAGCATCAGAAGGTACATTTTTAGTTATTTTATGTGATCTTAATGGTCTTTCAATAGCAAAAATCGGGAGAAAAAGTGATATCGATTTAAACCCAAATCAAATCACTAGTTTAGCGTCAGCTGCTTTTTCTGTAAGTGAGGAAAATTGGGAAGATCTAAATATTAAGGATCAAGTTATCTCATTTTCATATTTTGATAAGGTCTGTTTAATAACAATTAGAATTAATGATACTCTTCTTACAATAGTGCATGATTATCATAAAGACTGGCCATTGGATGCCGATAACTTAGCCACAGCGATGTATTATTTGAAACAAAAACTTGGTGAATTTTTTGGAAGTGGAAATGAATCAGAGAGAGAAGTTGAAATTTTTTGTGATAAAGTTCGTAGTGCGATTTATCTCTTTGGGATGGGTTCTGAGGTCCCTTTTACATCATATAAGCCAAATACTGTTGAGCAAACCAATTTATTGCCTGCAATAAGTACTGTGTTAGACTCGATCCAGAATCCTATTTTCATAAGGTATGCATTAGTCAATCCGTCTGGTTTAACCTTAGATGCAAGAGAAATAAGCGGTCAAGATTTGCCTATTACTATTGAGGCTTTCTCCGCAAATGCGAATGCTGCCTATCAGAAGATGAAGGAAGAATCTGTAGGAAGCTCTATTGGAGATCTATTATGCTATGTAGCTATTTCTGGTCAAAATAGCGAGAATTTCTACGGACTTATTACATGTCCCTCTGCTAAGATAAAGTTCTCTACTATTGATGAAACATCAAATATAGAGGATATTTCCTTTATTGGCTTATTCGCTTTAACATACGGAGGGATACCTGTCATCTGTGAATCAAGGAATATCATAAGTTCAATTATGCAAATATTTGGTGATGAACAGACAACGATGAATTTTATTAAATCCGTAAATGTTCTTACAAGTTTTAAATTTGAATAGGATGGGATGATTGCATTAGTATCTTTAAATTATTGAGTAATTTTTTAATCTAATAATGACTATTTCCAATCCTATAAATGAAGAACCTAAGCTTTTTTGTCTTAACTATAAAGAATGTGATCCAAAGAAATGTACAGCGATCAAATTAAAAAGACTTCAACTTTTAACTTCTATCAATAGAATTAAAGGTCCTCTGAATAAGGCAATTGTACTAACTCCATTTGCTATACAAGAGTTATCTGAACGTGATAGAAACACTTTGCTTAATTATGGTCTAATTGTCATTGATTGTTCTTGGAATAATATTTTGAATTTAAAGAATTCGACATTTAAGAACGCTCGCCGACTACCACCATTAATTGCTGCTAATCCTACAAATTATGGTAAATGGGAAAAATTAAGCTCAGCAGAAGCCTTAGCAGCGGCACTTTTCATTACTAATTTCATAGAATATGGTAATTTGATTCTCTCTAAATTCTCCTGGGGTATTCAATTTAGAGAATTAAACCATTTTTAAAAAAAATAAAAAATAAAAATAACAATAGTCAAATTTATTCTTCAGGACCTCCTTTTGAAAGTCCTGAAGCCGCTATAACGTCATCAATTTTAAGGATCATAGCCGATACTTCAGTTGCAGACTGAACTGCCTGAGTAAGAACAGATAAAGGTTCTAAAACACCCAACTTTACCATATCGTCTGGTTTTCCAGTTTCTATGTTTATCCCTTTAGATTTCCCTTCTTCAGTCTCATGTTGGGATCTTAATTCTACTATTAAATCTACCGGATTATATCCTGCATTTTCAACTAAAGTCTTAGGGATTATTTCTAAGGCAGTTGCATATACTTCAATCGCTAATTGTTCTCGTCCTCCGATTGATCTCGCATACATTCTAAGTCTTTTTGCAAGTTCAATTTCAGAAGCACCACCACCAGGTAAGATAAAAGGTAATTCAATCGCCGCTTTAACAACTGATAAGGCATCGTGAATCATTCTCTCAGCTTCATCTACAACATGTTCAATTCCCGCTCTAATCAATATACTCACTGCTTTTGGATCCGCACATTCAGAAACAAATATCATATTGTCATCGCCTATTTTCTTTTCTTCCACTTTTCCAGCTTTTCCTAAATCACTCTCACTGATTTCAAAGATATTGTTAATAATTTTTGCATTAGTCGCTCTGGCTAATTTCTCAATATCAGATCTTTTAACGCGCCGTACAGTAATGATATCTTCTTTAGCAAGATAGTTTTGTGCTTTATCATCAACACCTTTTTGGCAAAAAACAACATTAGCTCCAACTTCCTTTAGTTTCGCGACACGATTTTTTAACATATTTGCCTCTTCTTCTAGAAATTTATTGATTTGATCAGGGGTTTGAACTCTTATTTCAGCATCAAACTCGGTTTTTTCTACTTCTAGAGAAGCGCTAATTAATGCAATCTTTGCATCTTTGAGAGATTTTGGCATCATTGAATGAACAATCTCCTTATCAACGATAATCCCATCAATGAGATTAGTATCTAATAGGCTTTTTCCTTCTTTTTTGATAATTTGAATTTGATCTAAATCAATGAAAATATGGTTTCCACGTACTTCTTTAATTTGACTTACTGCTTGAACAGCAATGTCCGCAAAATGGTTTTTTACTCCAGAAATTAATTTGCTATTCATTGAAGTTTCTGCTACTTTCATTAAGGTATTTTTATCATTGATCTCTATTTTTTTTGCTAAATCTTTCAAAATTTCTTTACTTTTTAACAGTGCTTTACGATAACCCCTAAAGATAATTGTAGGGTGTACTGATTGTTCCATTAATTCTTCTGCGAGATTCAATAATTCGCCTGAAATTATAACACTTGTAGTTGTACCATCTCCGACTTTATCATCTTGGGTTTTAGCGACCTCTACTATCATTTTCGCGGCTGGGTGCTCAACATCAATTGTGTCTAAAATCGTTGCACCATCATTTGTAATTGTAACATCTCCCAGTGAATCAACTAACATCTTGTCCATACCTTTCGGACCCAAAGTTGTTCTTACCGCCTCAGCGACTGCTTTAGCAGCGGCAATGTTGTTCTTTTGGGCGTCTTTCCCAGTTTTCCTTTCTGATCCTTCTTTCAATATAAGGATTGGAACACCAGATAATTGTGCCATCTTTTTTTCACTTTTTTAATTGTTCTTATAAAACTTTTATTTATATAGATCTCTAAGTCATAAAATTAAAAAAGTTTACGAAAATTATTCAAAAACCTATTTTTTGGGCCTTTAAAATTTTATTAGCGTTTATAAAAAAGATGATTTCTTCAAGAAAGACACTGAAAATATAGAGAAAATGATTTTTATCTTTAAATACTACACTTTTTTGTATAGTCCGTTCACGAGCTCTAGTCAGGTTTTATTGGAGTTTAAATATTTATCTGTAGAAGAAATTTTGCAAGAAAAAATAAACAGGTTGAATTTTCTTGAAATTGGGAACAAAAGTCTCAATAATGTTAGCTTTGTTGACTGCCGTTTCAGCATTCCTTGGTTTAAGCACTTCTGTGTTAGCCCAAGGAGCAGGTGGCGGGGGAAACCCTTAAATGGAGATTATTAACACAAAAAAAGCTAACTATCTATTTTTCCTTTTTTTCTGCTTTTCTATAAAAAAATAAAGGGATCTCACAATATCTATTAAGTTAAGAATTGAATCTCTGAAAATATTTAATTTTTTCAAAAAATCTTAACCAATTTATTTCCCCTAGCAAAATAAAACCAAATCTTTTACATTTTGTTAATCAAGGTAGTTTTCCAAGAAGGATTTTTTTTTTGGTGATCAACAAAATGCAAAATTCTAATTAATTTTTACACTTCTGTCAAATCCATCCTTCAGAGAATAGCTTTAGAAAGGTTTTTCTCTTCAATTAAGATTTTTCACAAAATATTTTTAAGGCATACTCCCCACTCACCAAGATTAATATGTTAGATATTTCAAATTCTCAAATTTTAGAAAATATTGGCGAAGATGTATCAGATAAAGAGTTAAACGATTTATTCAATACTTTATTTAAAGAGGTTGAGAAATTATTAGATTTAGAACCTTTTCATAGGAATGTAAAAATAAGAATTAAAGACACCATATTTTCTAAAACATTAAGGATAAAAAATATTTTCGATATAGGTGCTAATAGATATATTAAAGACAATATTATAATCATAGAGATTGATAAATACTTTCTTAGATTCCTCAAATTCATCTTTTTCCGTGAAATTCTTAATCTCTTTGCACCAGAAGAGCTGAGAGCTAATGAAATGGTGCAAATCACTATCAATCGAATAATTCTGACACAACTTGCTAAGTCTCCTTTATTAAATCAGTGGCGATCATTAATTAGAGAAAATATTGATGACTGCGATCTTTTATCTACTGGAGTAAATCGATTCTTTTCTTATGATAGGTATAAGTTTTTTAAATTAAACAAAGAGAAGACTCCACAGTATTCTATTCAATTCTTTTTCAGATATTTAAGGGAGAATAGATCTTTAATCAGTAATAAAACTGAGCATTTTGATGAGATCTTATTTGAGGAATTTTCAAAATACATGTTAGAATTAGAAAATAGTAATGACATTATTGAAACAATTAGATGTTTAATAGAAATTTTCTATAAAGTGAAGAATTATACAAGTATACTAGATTACAAACATTATTTTCAAGAATTTAGGGATAATGGCGAAATTGAATCTGAGTTAAGTCAAAGAAGATTTTCGAAGAGTATGGACTGGATAAAGGAAAAAAGTTATATAGCACCTTCTTATCAATTAAATTGGAATACAATAAATGCTAGTCTTATTTCTGTGTTCTTGAGATTCCATCCTTTATTAAATAAAGCTAAAATTGATAGAGTTATAAATGAACTTCCATTTTTTATTTCTCCAAAAGTTTCATTTGATAGCTTTGCAGTAGATCTTGCTGGATATATAGTTATCCCCCAAGTCTATCTAAATGATTTTAAAGGGTTTATTAAAAAGTTAGAAGATTTTGGTTACATTATAAAACAATATTGTCTACTATGGAATACAAATAGACATAGTGTAAATTTGAATTATTTAAGAGAATATTCTAAGAATTATCGTATTATAAATCCCGAACACTCTTTATACGAGGTAAAAAATGAAATAAACTTTACTACAGATTTAGGAAATGATAATTCTAATTATGATTTTTCACTACTCGATTTCTTAGTACTCGATAGAATTAGATTTTACTCCATAAGTGGATTAGGTTTCGAGAGAATGAATGATACAATTCGTAAAATTAAATCAGATTTAATAAATGGAATAATAGCTGAACGAGTGAAAATAAAAAATCTGAGGAATATTTTAAAAAAATTCTATGATTCAAATGATCTCTCAACAGAATTTTTACAATTCTTAGATCAAAACAAAAATTTTGGATTCTTTTATATAAAAAATATTTTAGATAAGGCCTTCGATTTCATGAAATTGATAGATAATATATGTAAAAAACATCCCAATATACGAACTTATTCTGCTTTTCAAGCATTTATTAGAAAAGAGCATTTTTCTCAATTAATTGAGGAAAATTTATTGTTAAAAAAAAAGAGTCATAATAAAACTGCCCTAAAAGAGTTAATCATCCTGTACTGGAAATCAAAGAAATTATATAAAAAAAGAATTAGTCACCTTCAGAAATTTTCTGAATTAATTAATTCCTGTTATAATTTAAAAATCTTTAACCTAAATTCCATAAAAAAAATGGTAATTGATCAAACAATTGTAGATAAAATATACAAATCTAAAGAAGTAAAATTAAAGAAACATTACGAGAAATGGAAACCATACAAAATCACTTATCAAAAAATTGAAAGTATTATTGATAAATTCTTAAGCAATGATCCACCGATAATTAAACCTCTTCTAATAAATACACTTATTTTCCAAGAGAAGGATTACCTTCAACTAGTATTAGTTGAATCTGAGGAAACACATAGAACAATTGATATGATAAAAAAATTTTTTCCCAGAATCCTTATAAATACTACAACAGGTTTAGAGTCAAAAAATAACTTACTTTACGTGGAAATTTCTACACCTCATATGTATAGAAAAGAAAAGGAACAGTTTTATTCCATATTATATAACAATCTTAAGAAAAATCTCTTGTATGGGAAGTCATATATGTGGAAAGGATGGAATTATGCACTATCAAGAAAGAATTTCTATAATTTTGATAGTAAACAATTTTTTTACACAAAAGACCTTTTTCCGCAGTTTTTTTTAAACGTTCAAAGAATTCTTGGGGATTCTTTAAAACTACTACCTAAAAATAATGAAAAATCAAGTGATATATTCTGGTCAAAGGAAAAGTATTTTAGTAGATTACTCAACGTCATGAATTACAATGATAAAAAAGAAAATATAGATTTATCCATTTTGCACCTAACTGAACTATTAAATTTTAATAAGAATTTAACAGAAAATCTACTGGATCTAAATGAATTTAAAATAATTAAAGATAAATACTTTTATAAGAATCATATAAAATCTATTAAATGTATTCCATTATTACAACATTTTGGACTCCAAGAATTCTTTATCTACGTATATCCCTTAGATGTAGAGTCCATAGATCTAAAAATTCTGCTTTCTAATACATTCCAGAAAATTAAATATCCGATTTGTATTGATCAGTCGAATTCATTACTAATAAAGTATGTA
>JBHLPW010000108.1:0-9876 GCA_048939015.1 Promethearchaeota archaeon | reverse complement strand
AAGAATTTATTGAAAATTCATTGCTTGGAATTGGAGTTCTTCAAGATGGTAGGATCATTTATGCAAACAACACAATTCTAAAACATTTTGGATATTCTTTTGATGAAATTCAAGAAAAAAATTTTTGGATGAAAGTAATACATCCTAAGGATTTACCTATTGTTAAAAGAAAGATTGAATTTAAGTTAAAAGAGAGAAAATATAATACAACACGGTATAAATGTCGAATTATATTAAAATCAGGTGAATCCAAATGGATTGAAGTGTTTTCAAAAAAATTTTACCACGATGACAGATTAGCAATCCTATTCACCATAATTGAAATTCCTGAACCAACTCCCCTAATCGAGCTTTCTAAAATCGATTCAGCAAAACTTAATGTTATGGAAGAATTGTTAAAGGGATTTAAGATTCCATATCAGATTTTAAAAGCGGGAGATTTTCAAAAGGATTTAGAAGAGAAATTATTAAAAGAAAAAATTGCTTTAAAAGATGCAGAAAAAAAGTACTTGCATTTATTTGAAGCATCTCCATTTTCCATTTTATTACTTAATTTTGAAGGAAGAATAATTGAATGTAATAATGCAACCGAAAAGTTATTTAATTTTAAAAAAGATGAGTTAATTGGAAAAAAATTTCTAGAAGTTATCAACTTTCAAGCCCGTTACCTACATATGGTTGAAGTTTTGTATGGAAAATTGACAAATGGAGAAAAATTATTACCGATTGAAGCTCAGTGCTTTACAAAAGAAGGGAAGCCAATAAGGGTTAGAATATCTAATTCATTAATTCGATTATATAATGAAATATTAATTCATGTAATAATAAATGATATTCCACAATTAAAATCAACTTAATAATAGAATATTCAATCTATCAAGATCAACAATTAACTAAAATTTAAATATCTTAAATCTTGTCTAATTCTTGACATCTAAATTTAATATTTTAATGGAAAAATATTAGATGAAACTGATAAAATTCAGGTGAAACTAATGAAAAAAGTAAGTAAATCCAAATTACACTTTTTAGCTTAGCTTTAGTGTTTTTTTGTCTCTTACTATTCATTGCTAATGTCCAAACTGTTGAATTGCTATCCTTGTAATTGTTTGGAATCTTTTTAAGGAAGAGTGGTTTATATGTCGATAAGTTCAAGAACTTTATGAAAATATTGAGAGATTAATTTATATATATTACTTCATTCATAAACCTGAGAATGAACTTCCTATTGAAAATCCAAAACAACGCCATAAACTGTATTCTTCCAAATTCAAGTTCTACTTAGAGATGATTTTCTACTTTTTTATATGAAAAACCCCCATAGAATTCTCTATAGCACTCTATTGGAAAATATATAATTAAAGTTTAATAAAATATAAAAAAAAACAATTAAAACTATATTTAATGCGATCCAGTATGAAAAAAGAGAAGAAAATATTTACTTTAGAACATGTGAAATTATCATCAATGGGACCCGATACTATTGTCTATATCCCACGAGCATTAATTAAGCATAAAATTCTTGATCCGGCTAAAATTTATAATGTGCATTTCGAAGAGGTCTCAAATTAAGATCAAAAAAAATAAAATTACATTTCTTTTCGATATGAGTAATATTTAGCAATTTTATAATCTATGCTATAATCTTCTAAAAATTTAATAATATTTGGATGTAAAATTGATATTGTTAAGAAAATTCCTTTAAAAAATTTTTTGTTCTCCTTAAATAATTCGTTTATTTTTATATCTTTCCGCTTTCGATTTTATTAGATTATTCAAGGAAATATAGTTAATCTATAAATATAATTTTAGTCATATTATAATAAGATATAGCATTGATAGAACCCGAAGAAGTTAAAATAATCTTATTATCTCCTCTTAGAATTTCAAGTCGAAATGAAAAATCTCATTTCATATGATTTCAACTGTAATATAGAAAGATATGTTTTATCCTATTGTTGCATTAGTGGGATTGTTTTCTGCTTTTTTCTCAGAATTAAGAATTCCAAGATTCACAAAACCCATTTCACAGATTAAAAGATATTAAATAATGATTCCTAATACGATAAGTATTCTTATGATCAAATTAATTGCAACTATTTTACTAAATTCTTTATTACATTTTAAAAGTTAAATTTTTTCTTTAGTATTATCACTCATCTTTATTAAAAAGAAATAATCTTTTTCATTATTATTTTATTTTTATGAATTTTTAAAATACTCTACTTTATTTCTTTCTATTCTCTTTTAAATAGGAGCTAATTTAAGGTAAAAGTAAAGTATTATATATTAAGTAAGATAATAATAAAAAGAGCTTATCCTACCCTCAGACCAAATTTTAATCCATAGTTGCAGCATTATAAATTTAGAATGATTTGTTCTCTTCCAAACCATTTCTATAAGAATATATTTTTTCTCTTTCGCAGAATTATATGTAAATTGTATAGTTTCTATTACATTAACAAATTGATAATTCGGCCAAAAAATCCACCAGGTGGTTTTAAATTCATAAACTTCATTATATGTGTTGTTAATTTCTCCAAGGATTCTTTCATCTGTAGGGCCATCCAATGTCTTAATTATTCGGAATTGAACCGATCCATTATTTACTGTCTAAAAATCTTACTCTCGATGAAAACTTGCTGGTAAACTTGATGTTATTAAGTATGATAAGACAACTATAAAAGACACACTAAATATAATTATGGTTCTTTTGGATAACACATTTTATTCTTTTTGTATTGGATTTCGATTTATTTTGAAATTGTAAGTTTTTGGTGAATTTCATCATAGTCTTTGACGAGACTTTAATATTTAAAAATTATGGTTTCTAATGCGTTATCATTCTTCTCGATAAGAATAATGTTTAATGACTTCGAAATCTATACTATTATCTTCTAAAAGTCTAATTATGTCTGGAGAATAATTTAACATTATTTCTCTCTCTTCTTTGGTTTTGATTATCTTAGGAATATATAATTCTTCAAAGAATTTATCTAATTGGACATAACTGGAAAAATACATGTATTTATTGTCATACTTGATTCTGTATATATAATTTTCAATAGGAATAATCTCTCCTTCCTTTCTTACCCCTCTGAATTGAAGAATTGCATTTTTATTATCTTCAATTTTAATTTTTTGAAGTAATTGGGGTATATCCTCAGGATGGATGATTTTAAAATATTCAAATTTCTTCCAAGAAAGGATCTCATTTCTACTATATCCAAATATTTCTTCAAACTTTTTATTAAAATATTTTAAATAGCCTCTCCGAATAAGTGTTATTCCCATTATGGACGTATCTGCTAATCGAAGAAAGGTTTCATTTCTTAATTTCGTAAAAAATAATTCATTATTACCAACGTCCGACATTGCACACCCTTCTTTTTTTCAAGATATGTTTTGTCAAAAAAATAACTATATTATAATTTATCATTTGATTTTAAATATTTTTACAGATTACAAGTTGTTCATCATTTACGAACAAAAACAAAAATTTAAATCTATCTTCTTTTATATTTTTATATAGAGCTCCTTATAGAACATTTTATAGAGTCGTTGAAATGTAATAATATAGGACAGCAGGGATATTGATTTAAAATTAAAAACTCTTGTAATTTTTGAGCAAAATAACTAAAGAATTTAGAATTGATAAGGTGTCATAAATTAGTAGAGATTTTATTTTCAAAATATGTCTTTTTGGGGATACTAATGTCGGAAAAACTTCATTCATTCAAAAAGCAATTCAAAACATATTCAATAAAGAAACAAAACCACCTACCTGTATAGATATTGTAGTTAAAGATCTAATAATAAATTCTAATAAAGTTACACTTCAAATTTGGGTTCTGAGGAGTGATCCTCAATTTGAGTTTCTTTTTTCAACTTTTACAAGAGGAGTATCTGGTGGGATTTTGATGTTTGATATTACTAATTCTTCTAGTATAATGAATATAGAAAATTGGGTTAGTACATTTAAACAATATCTATTCAAAGATAAAAAGAAGATTCCATTATTGCTAGTTGGATGTAAACTGGATCTACAGGAACAGAGAATAATCTCTCCAAAAAAAGCAATAAGAATGGCAAAAAAGTTGAAATTCTTTAATTATTTCGAATGTTCATCTAAAACAGGAGAAAATGTTGAAACAATTTTTAAATTTTTATCGAAAGTAATGATACACTCTGGAGATTATCTATTATGAAGAAGAAATAATGGAAAAGGCAAAATAGAGAAATTTTTTTGTAAATATAAACACAATTAAAGCTTAGGACTAAGTTTTAAAAAAAATTAGGTAAAACTAAAGATTTGAATTTTATTAATAGAACTAGCAAGTTATATAAAATTTCCAATAAGATTCTCTATAATAATTGAAAAAGGTAGAACCCTATAGGGAGATGCGATCCAAAAAATTGTTGAAAGAAAAAAAAGAAAGTATCAGCATCATTAGAAAAAGAGTTTAAGAAACATTGGGAAGATTCCAAAGAGGAAAGAGAAAAAACTCATACTGTTAAACTTCTTCACAAATTAATTGAGAAAAGCAAATTGAAACAAAAGAGGAAACGAAAATTAAATATCTTATTAAATATAAAAAAAATAATCCTAATTCAACTCACTTTTTTATTATTTTTAACATTAATGAGAACATTTAAATTATGTTGAGATGATTATTATATAGAGATATCTATAGAAAGAGCAAACTTTTAATCTTTTAGTTATTGTAAATGTCTATTTTGCTGATATGTAATGCAATAGAAAAAAGAAGGGAATGACTAAATTGGTCCTAGATGATTTACGGAATAATAAATTAAAAAGAGTAAGAGCTTGTTTTGATTGCCATGTATATTGCATTATTGATGCTAATAATTATACAGCTATACTATTATTAAAACAATTTGAGAAAACTCATCAAGGTCATAGAACCCAAATTGTAACTCTTGATGAATTAAAACCAACACCCCCAAGGGATATTAAATATACCTGTATAGCAGACGTGAATAGAGAAGAATAAGATAGAAATCTATTCCCAAGTAAAAGAGAAAAGGAATCTGTAAGTAAATCTCTCAATAGGTATTACAGAAAATTCACTGGAAGTGAAAGCAAAAATCAAGGAATTTTATTTGGACATAAAAGTAAAGATCTAAATTTTGATCTCTCTAGATATTAAACTTTCCGAAATAAAGATTGTTCTTAAGAATTATAGTAAAGCCAATTAAAAATTGAGGTGTAAAAATATGGTTAAGAAAAAGAAAGAAAAGAAAAAGGGAAAGAAACAAGAGGAAAATAAAGAGAAAGAAGAAGAAAAGGAAAAGGAAGAAGAATAATTAGTTAACACTAAATTAATTTAGTATTAACACAATTAAAACTGAAAATAATTCCACTATAACAAATATGAAAATTTAAATGAACAGTTAAAAACTAAACTTAAAGTTGAATAAAACATACATTCAGTTAAACAGTAATATACAGATAATAATTGAGAACCATTTAAAGCAAAATTATCATTCAAGAGCAATTAGAAAAATTTGGTTCAGTACATTCTAGTCATCTTATATGAATGATAGATAAATTCCCAAGAACAAATAATATTAGTCTATTACAATCTGGTTTAATTGTCTTGCTCCTATATTGATACTCTTGTTAAATTTTAATTTCCATTATCAAGAACAAGAAAGGCATTTTTCAAAATTGAATCAAGCTAAATTTTATTAAGAATTAATGAAATTATATAATCTTAAATTATTTTTACGTTTGTAAGTCTTGCTCTACAATATCAGCATCTTTATCAGTATTTTTGTAATTTAATAATTTGAAAACAGTTTTATATAACTCTCTAAAGAAAATGTTTTATCTAAAAAGATTTTTGCTCCTTTTAGCATTGTCTCCTTCTTGATCGACGAAACTGCACTTGTTAATATAACTTTAGATGATTTGTCTATTTTTAAAATCTCTTCAAGAGTTTCTAGACCATTTTTATAGGGTATTTGGTGATCTAAAATAATCACATTTGGTTTTTCTAAAAGTCCTATCATCCTCTACGATAAAAATAGTTGACATCATCAATCAACCTGTGGAAACATAAGTATGAAATTACTTCCTTTTGTGTAATCTTCTGAAATTCTGTTTTCAACCCAAATTTTTGCTTTATAACGATTAAGTATATTCTTAATGAGGGATAAACCTAATCCTAATCCACTATGGCTCTTGTCTTCATTAAGATCTCTATTAAAGAGATATGGTTTTTGGGAATCTGGAATGCCAACTCCATTATCGATAAATTCGACTTTTAAAAATTTTTTTCCATTTTCTTGAACTTTTGAAATTATAATAGAAATTTCAACAATTTTATTATCATTATGTAGAACTGAATTAAACAGGATATTTTCAAATACTACAAATAGGAATCCATCAACCTTCACAAAAATATTCTGGGATAAATTTTCGACATTAATATTTACCACTTTTCTTTCAAATCTCGATTTAACGTTTTTAATTGTTTCCTCTAAAATTTTCTTAAAACTTACACTCTTTAAGACTACTTTTGATTCTGTAAATTTAGAAAATTGCCATATATTCCTAACCAAATGAGCTCCTCGATAAATTTGATCTAATATTCCATACAATGTCAATCTTTTGTCACATGCATCAGTAATTTTTATTTCGTGCATATATAGTTCTAAAGCTAGTAAAATATTTTGAAGAATATTGTTAGTATCATGTGCGAAAAGGTCTTTATAAAAATTCTCTCGCTTATATGCTTCACGATATTTTTTTATAGATTGTTCGAGATTAATTAACGAAAACCATGTTATAAACGCAATTAAGATATAAACGGTCAAGCTAATAAAACTAGGAAGAAATCCTACATTAAAACAAATTAATATATTTATAATAATAATAAAGAATGATACTATAAGACTTGCAGATGGCTTTAATACTAATCCTGCCATAATAATAGGCAACGTTAGTACTAAAAGTGCCCTCCCCCAGACAAGTTCATAGGGAGTATCTGAAACATAAATAAGGATTGATATGAATATTAGAAAAATACTACTGGCTAACTTATTATTTATGTAATTATTAATTAAAAAGATAATTAATCCTCCAATAACCACAATAATGGAGGTAATCAATATCCGAATTGTGTGTTCAATTCCCTCGATTGGATGACCAGTAATTAAAAAAATTAGATATATTACAATTACACAACAATTTACAAATTCTGTTCCAAGAAGTAAGATATTTAAAACTTTTTTTTTTTTCAATTTCTCGGGATCAGTTCTGTGTATTAAAAAAAAGTAATTTAAAATGTTCTTAATAAATGAGTGCATTTCTTATACCTTTTAAGTATAAAAGTAGATTAAAAATATTATAATAAGATTCATATTTAAATTTAGTCTGTGATGTCAAAATATTCTACATAATTAATGGCTAATTCTGGATTCTAATTTTTATAATAATATTTTATCAATGGGTTCAGATATAATAGTATATATCCCAAAAGCTTTAATTAAAAATAAAATCCAAAATCCTGAAAAAGTTTATAATGTTCATTTCGAAGAGGTAACAGATAAGGATCACATATAATAGAGTACTAACTTTTTAAATGTTAGGGAGTGTAAAATAAAAAGTAGAACCTTTATTTCTTCCCATTGATTCCGCCCAAATTTCTCCACCATGTAGTTCGATAATATTCTTTGCGATATATAAGCCTAAGCCAGAACCTTCAGTAATAATGTCAAATCCTTCACCAAAACGTTCGATTTTCCCAAGTTGAGTAAAAAGTCGTTCTTTCTCTTTCTCAATTATTCCAATACCATTATCATGTACCGCGATTGTTACAAAATCATCATTAATAGTAGAGCTTATCTTTATTACTCCATTAGGTGGTGTATATTTGATTGCATTATTTAAAAGATTGTTAATTACATGGCGTATCTGATCTCTATCAAAATTAATTTTTATATTATCGTCTATGGTTGATATGATTGAATGCCCTCTCAGTGTAGCAAAACTTTGTAACTCCCTTACACTTAATTCAATTAAGGAAGATAAATTATTCTCAATCCTATATAATTCACAAGTACCAGAATCTAATTCAGCTTTATGTAATATATCATAAATAAGCGTTTGTAGGCGCAAAACTCCTTTCTTTATATGTTCTATTATATTAAGTTCTTCTTTATTTAGACTAGATTTGTATTTATGCAATAGTAAATCAGCATACCCCTTAATATGCATAGTTGGAGTTTTTAACTCATGAGACGTTCTTGTTAGCAACTCAAATTTTAATTTACTCAATTTGTTAAATTGTTCTCTTGCTTTTTTCTGCTGGGTAATATCCTGAATAATTGCTTGTATATAAATATCCTTACCTAATTGAATAGAATCGATATATGAACGTGCCCAAAATTGATTTTTATCCTTTTTATTTAATAAGATTTCTCTAACCGCTGAAACATTACCCCCATTTACTGATATTTGTCGTTGTTTTCCCATTGCAACCTGAATAACTTTGTAAAACTCAAACTCCTTTAAATTTTTTCCAATTAATTCATCTTTATAGTATCCAGTGATTTTAAAGGTTGATTTATTACAATCTAAGATTTTACCTTCAATATTAAAAAGAATAATAGCAAAAGGAGCATTATCAAATGATTTACGATATTTTTCTTCAGAATCTTTTAGTTTCATTTCAATAATTTTACGTTTAGTAATATCTGGGCCGATTCCAAAAAGAAGTTTCTTTCCCTCTATTTCAATTGGTACGATGTTAAGCAAAAGTGTTTTAATTTTGCCGTTTATATAACATTCTGTTTCTAGAGTACGTTTACCATAAAAAGGACTATGTTCTTGCTTTTGCTTTTCAAGAAATTGTGGAGGACTAAGATCGAACACGTTTTTTTTTCTTAATTCATCAATGGTACATTCTACAAACTCAAGGGCTGCTTTATTAGCATCAGCAAACATTCCGTTTATATTAACAATAAAAATAGGAGTTAAAGTTTCTTCGAACAGCGTTCTATACTTGAATTCTGATTCTTTTAATTTCTCTTCTACTATTTTTTGCTCTGTAATATCGATTGCAGAGATCAAGGCTGCTCTTTTCTCCTCATATTCAATTAGTACCATGTTTCCATTAATCCATTTCTCAGAACCACTTTTTGTTATGATTTTAATTTCATTCACTAATGTAAAAGGTGTAATTCTTCCTGATGTTTTTGCTATATCAATAATGGTATTTCTATAATCCGGGTGGACAAAATCCCAAAATTTCTTCGTATATAACTCATCAAGTGAGTATTCAGTTAAATTTATAGCAGCGGGATTTGCATAAATGCATTTATAATTTTGATATAAAAATGTTGCAACTGGAGTTGACTCTATAAATGAACGGAATTTTTTTTCTGATTCCCTTAATTTCTTCTCTGCTAAATAGTGTTCTGTACTATCACGTAAATATTCAATAACACCGTTGAAATCACCTGAAATGTGATCATATAGAGGAAATGCAAATATATCTAAAGTACCCTCTGGTTTTCCCTGATTCCACCTTTTAGGCTTGACTCTATACACTAATTCTTCAGTTTTATAACATTCTTGAACTGGGCAATTATTACACGGTTCTTCTTGGTCATGAAATGCTTTATAACATTTTTCATTCTTAAATTTATTCAATTGAGGATACCATTTATTTATTTCAGGATTGATATTAATAATGTTATAATTCTTATCTAAGATAACAATACCATCTTGAATACTGGTAAATACATTTTGTAACAATCTTTCTGATTTTAACAATTTATTAATCGTAGTTTTTTGCTCAAATTTAACAATATATAAAAAAGTAGAGAAAAATAATACAATTATTA
>JBHLPW010000107.1:0-9881 GCA_048939015.1 Promethearchaeota archaeon | reverse complement strand
ATTTTTAGCATGGATATTAGAGCCTATGGAAAAGATTTTGATAAATATATTATTAGAGCTCAAGAAGAATATGGAGTTCGTTATATTAGGAGTAGAATATCATCTATAACCGAAGTCCCTGAGACAAAAGATTTAAGACTTCGCTATGAGACTGAGGATGGAAAAGTTATAGAAGAAGATTATAATATGGTGGTGTTAAGCGTAGGATTAAATCCACCAAATGATGCCAAGTATCTTGCTGAGAAATTTGGAATTGAATTGAATGAATATGGGTTCGCAAAAACAGATATTTTTAATCCAGTACAAACTTCAAAACCAGGAATTTATGCATGCGGTGCTTTTTCTCAACCTAAAGATATCCCTGAAACAGTAACTCAAGCAAGTGCAGCTGCGGGATGTGTACACCAGCTTTTATATGAAAAAAGAGGAACATTAATTACAGAAAAGAGTCTACCGCCAGAAATTTTTGTTGCTGGACAACCACCGCGCATAGGTGTATTTATTTGCCATTGCGGAATTAATATTGGTGGTTATGTGGACGTTCCAGAAGTTACAAGATATGCAAAAACACTCCCAAATGTGGTTATGTCAGATCGTAACTTATATACATGTTCTGCTGATACACAAGGGATAATAAAAGAAAAAATAGAAGAATATCATCTTAATCGTGTTATAGTCGCATCATGTACTCCACGAACTCATGAGCCGTTATTCCAAGAAACGATTAGGGAAGCGGGATTAAATAGATATTTATTTCAAATGGCAAATATCCGCGATCAATGTAGCTGGGTTCATATGAACCGACCAGAAGAAGCTACTCAGAAAGCTAAGGATCTCGTGAGAATGGCAGTAAATAAAGCAAGACGAATAGCTCCAATTGATAGAATAAAGCTTGCAGTAACCAAAAAAGCATTGGTAATTGGTGGAGGAATAAGTGGTATGGTTGCTGCTCTTAATTTGGCAAGTCAACAAATTGAAACCAATTTAGTGGAGAGGGAAGCAGAATTAGGAGGATTTGCTAAATATATATATCACACTCTTGAAGGAGGAGATGTTCAATCATATTTAAAAGATCTTATTGAACAGGTCAAATCTAATAAACTTATTCATGTTTATACTAATGCAGAATTAGAAGATATAGATGGATATATTGGGAACTTTAAATCCACCGTGATTTATGGTGAGAAGAATGAACGAGCTGAATTTGATCATGGCGTTGTAATTGTGGCTACCGGTGCAAATGAATATAAACCAAAGGAATATCTCTATGGTCAAAACAAAAATGTTATTTTACAATCAGAATTTGAAGAGATGTTAAATACTGATAGTGTTATTAAGAATAAAAAATCAGTAGTTATGATACAATGTGTTGGTTCACGAAACGATGAACATCCTTATTGTAGTAAAATGTGCTGCGCAGAAGCAATTAAAAATGCCTTGTTAGTTAAAAAATTGAACCCTTCAACTGAAGTTACTATTCTATTTCGAGATATTAGAACCTACGGATTTAAAGAAAAATTTTATAGAAAAGCAAGGGAAGAAGGGGTAATTTTTATTCGATATGATGAAAATTCTCCTCCAGAAATAAGTACCGATAATTCTGCATTAAATGTCAAAGTTAAAACGGTAAAAGCGGGAAACTTATCAATACCCGCAGATTTATTAGTATTAAGTGCTGGGATCGTTGCATCTCATGAAGATAATGAAGAACTTGCCAAAATGCTAAAAGTACCATTAAATGATGATAATTTTTATTTAGAAGCCCATGTCAAGCTTCGTCCAGTAGATTTCGCTACAGAAGGTGTATTTGTAGCAGGTCTAGCTCATTGTCCTAAGACTATTGAGGATTCAATTTCTCAAGCTAACGCTGCTGTATCAAGAGCGTGTACAATTCTTTCTAAGGATGAAATTGAAGCAGAAGGTAAAACTGCAGTAATAGACATGTCTCGTTGTATAGGTTGTGGGATGTGTGTAGAGAACTGTGCTTATAATGCGATAGAATTAATTGAAGACAGACGTTTTGGATTAGTAGCATCAATTAATCAAGCATTATGTAAAGGATGTGGAGCATGTAGTGGGAATTGTCGATGTAGTGCTATCGACATTTTAGGATTTACAAGTGAACAAATATATGAAATGATAACAGGTCGTATTGGTTAAATTATAAGAGGTTTAAAAATGACAGAAACAGTTTTAGAAGAAAAGAAAGTTGATAAGAATTGGGAACCAAAAATAATAGCTTTTTTATGTAATTGGTGTTCTTATGCGGGAGCTGACTTAGCTGGAGTTAGTAGAATCCAATATCCTCCAAATATAAGAATTGTAAGAGTTCCTTGTTCTGGACGGGTTAATCCCTATTTCATTATTAAAAGTTTAATAGATGGTTGGGATGGGGTGGTCGTGAGTGGCTGTCACCCAGGAGATTGCCATTATATAAGTGGAAACCTCGTAGCAAGGAGACGATTCGCAATATTAAAAGAGCTTCTTGAGTTTTTTGGGATTGAACCAGGAAGAGTCAATTTTATGTGGGCCTCTGCCGCTGAAGGAGAACGTTTTGCTGTGCTTATTAGGAAAGCTACAAAAATTGTTAAAGAATTAGGACCAAATACTAAATTTCAAAAGGAGTGGTGTTAAAAATGGGAATCGAAACAGATAATAAAGAAATTACAAATTTAATTAGAGAAAATGCGAAGAAATTACTTAGTGAAAATCAAGTTGATGTAATAATTGGATATTCTCAAGGTACAGTACCATTAAGTTCTACACCGATCATCATTAGAAAAGAGGAAGATGTGGACAAATTAATTTGGAATAATTTATGTTATATGAATTTAGCCCGATATTTAGCCCCTTTAATGCCCCAACTTTGTGATTCAGAAGGAAATTCGTTAAGAATTGGAATAGTGGCTAAGGGTTGTGTTGGACGGGCAATAAATCTTTTAGCTGCGGAGAAACAGGTGAATTTAGACAATATTAAAATGATAGGGTTCAATTGTAACGGAATTGTGAATAGAAGTAAAATAGATCTTGAAATTGGTGAAAAAGAAATTCTTGATGTTTCCATATCTGGAGATGATATTATTGTAAAAGGAAGAGATTGGGAGAAAAAGTTCCCCTATGATGAATATATTAATGAATTGTGTAAAGTTTGTCAAGTTAAAATGCCTTCTGCAACTGAAACCTCCTGTGTTGGAGAATGTCAAGAATTAGATTCGATTCATGATGATTTTTCAGATATTGCTGACTATGAAGCTAAATCTGCTGATGAAAAATGGGCTTATATCAAAGATATCTTGCAAGTATGTACTCTTTGTTATAGTTGTCGCCAAGCTTGTCCGGTGTGTTATTGTAATCTTTGTTTTGTAGATCAAAATAAACCAATATGGTTTGGGAAAACTACCGAATATCAAGATATATTTACGTTTCATTTAGTTCGGGCACAACATATAACAGGTAGATGTGTAGCGTGTGGAGCCTGTTCATCAGTATGTCCTGTTGGTATAGATCTGAATTTTATTACAAGAAAATTAGAAAAGATTGTTAAAGAAAGATTTGATTACACTTCTGGCCTTAATGCAGAAACCGTTCCTCCTATGATGGACTTCAAAATGGAGGATGCACAAGAATTTATGTTGGAGGAAGATTAAAGAGGTGAATTAGAGAATGGAACAAAAAATATTAAATAAGGATCAAATTGGGAAGTTATATAATGAGCTTGTTAAGGAATACGACTTTTATGCTCCAGTTAATGAAAAAGGAAATATTGCTTTCGAGAAGATCGAAAACCCTGATGATATTGTTCTTGATTATTTAAATTCAAAGATTCCACCAAAATCAGTTTTATTTCCTCAAGAGGAAGTATTATTTGAATATTCTTTGGACGAAAAGGATGTTGAAATCACTGATAAACAAGATCTAGAACAAAAATACTTGATATTTGGAATTCGACCTTGTGATGCGTACAGTTTTGAATTATTTGCTAATTTCTTTTCATTTCATGGGGATTGGCAGGATGAAATCTATTTAAAGAAAAAAGAGAATACAACTCTGATTGGAATTGGATGTAACACGCCAAGATCTACATGTTTTTGCACATCTGTAGGTGGTAATCCTTTTAATAAGGAGAATATGGATATATTTCTAACTGATTTAGGAGATAAGTATTTAGTTGAAGGAATTAGTGAGAAGGGGAAAAATTTAGTTCAGAAGTTATCATGGCTTTCTGATGCTTCCAAAAATGATGTGAAGAAAGCTGAAGAATTAGCTGAAAAGGCGGAGGGTTTAATAACTACAAAAATAGATGTTGATAAGGTTGTTGAGAATTTATCAACTAATTTTGAACATCCTGTATGGGATGAAATTAGTGAATCATGTATTGGATGCGGTTCTTGTGCTTATTTATGTCCTACATGTACATGTTTTGATGTTATTGATGAAACTGATCAGTATAATAATCGTGGAAGAAGAATTAGAATCTGGGATACTTGTCAATCTTGTCTATATACGATGGAAACAAGTGGTCATAATCCTCGAACTACTAAAATCCAACGATGTCGAAATCGAATCATGCATAAATTCAGTTATTATCCTACAAATTATAATTTATTAGGTTGTGTAGGTTGTGGTAGATGCGTTTATGTTTGCCCAGCTAATAATGACCTTCGAGTAATATTAGATAAAATAAAAAATATAGAAAAAAAGGAGGATGAGAAAGTAGTTGCCTAATCCGTATATCCCTTATCTTACAAAAGTTAAATCGATAGTTTCTGAGAATAAAGTAAATGATATTAAGACTATCGAATTAGAATTTAAAAAGGAAGAAGATTATAAGAAATTTGATTATATTCCCGGACAATTTGCTGAAATTAGCTTAATTGGTAAAGGTGAATGCCCTATAGGAATTGCATCATCACCTACAGAAGAGGGAACTATTAAATTTACAATCAAAAAAATGGGGACTGTTACTTCATCATTTCATAATTGTGAAATAGGAGATATAGTGGGGGTAAGAGGTCCTTGTGGAAATGGTTGGCCAGTAGAAGAAATGAAAGGAAAAAACATAGTGGTTATTGGAGGAGGATTTGCTTTCTCAACTTTAAGATCACTGATAATTTATTTACTTGATCAGAAACATCGAAAAGATTATGGAGATATAACTGTAATTTATGGAAATCGTGATCCTGGGGAAGTATTATATCAAGATATTTTGGATGAGTGGAAAAAACGCGATGACATTAAGGTAGTTTTAACTATAGATCGTGAAGCGGAGGGATGGACTGAAGAAGTAGGATTCGTCGCACCTATCGTAAAAAAAGTTGCTCCTAGTTCTGATAATGCTGTAGCAGTTATCTGTGGACCACCAATAATGATTAAAACTACAATTTCGGTAATGGAAGAATTAAATTGGAAGGATGAACAGATTCTAAATAGTTTAGAAATGCGAATGAAATGTGGAATTGGGAAATGTGGAAGATGTAATATAGGAAATAAATTTGTTTGTGTTGATGGCCCAGTTTTTTCTCTTGCTGAACTTAAAAAAATGCCAAATGAATATTAAGTAAATTATATAAATTTTAAAAATTAATTAAAAATGGGTGAAAGAATAATGGCTACGGTCACAAAAACATTTGAGGATTTAATATTAGAAGTTCATGAAAAAGGAATGTGTGGAGAATGTGGTGGTTGTGTTAGTTTTTGTTCTGCTGGTGAAATTAAAGCTATTGAAATGTCTGAATCAGGACCACCTAAATATGTAAATAAAGATAAATGTCTAAAATGTGGAATTTGTTATTTTGTATGTCCTCAAACTCATGTACTTAATGAGCAACTAAATAAAAAATTTGATTATGACCCTCCTATAGGAAATCAGCTAAAAGTAGCATCATGTCATGCTTCCTCTGAAGACATTAGAAATAGAGCAACTGATGGTGGTGCTGTAACAGCAATTTTATCTTATTTATTAAATAGTAAGCTGATAGATGGAGCAATTGTATGTAAAAGAAAAGGTCCTTTTAATCGTACTTCATTTTTAGCCACAAGCAAGGAAGATTTAATTGACGCGGCTGGTTCTCATTTTGATTTTACTAGTCAAGTGGTTGGATTAGAAAAATATAATACATTTATACCTGCTAATATTACACTGAAAAAAGTTATGAGTCCTGATTTATTGAATATAGCTGTCGTTGGTACACCATGCCAAATTAATTCAATTAGAAAAATGCAAGAATTAAGTATTCTACCAGCTCATATTGTTAAGTATACTTTCGGTTTGTTTTGCTATCTAAATTTCTCATTTGATGATGAAGATAGGAAAAAATTAGAAGAAAAATTTAATTTCTCATTTGAAGAAGTCGAAAGTATGAACCTAAGAGAAGAACTTCTATTATATTTTAAAAATGGTAATACTTTAAAAATCCCATTTTCAGATTTACACGAAATTGGACGACCGGCTTGTTATACTTGCCCAGATTTTTCTAATATTTATGCTGATATTTCTTTTGGAGGCCTCGGTTCTCCAGAAAAGTTAACAACTGCAATAATCAGGACAAAAGTAGGTGAAAAAGTTTACAATAATGCTCTAAATAAAGGATACATAAAAGAACCGATTGAGTTAAATAGACCAAATAATAAAATGGAAATTTTAGCTAAAGTGAAGGAATGGAGCGATAAAAAAATCGAAAGAGCGGAAAAAACTTTAAGTGGCAAATAAAAAATTATAAATTTTTTTATTCAGATTTCTCTACTTTTATTTCATATGATTCTGCTAAATGAGGAATAAGTAAATAAACTACTCCTAAATAAAGTGGAATTAATGACAATTCTACAAATATAGAAATAATGAAAGGGTATTTTGAACCGAGAAAATCCCAAACAATACCTCCTAAAATAGGACCAATTGCATTTCCTAAATAAGTAAAGAATTCACCAAACCCCAATATTTTTCCTCTATGCTCTTTAGAAATTCTACTTACAAGATTTTGGAATATTAAACCAGCAGCAATCATAATGGTCATATCAATCAATAACAGAGCAGCAAATATCCAAATGTTTGCTGAATTAATTAAAAACCAAGTTACTAATGCCCCTAGAAAGCTAACAATAGTAATCCCTATTGAAGGGCGAAGTTTATCTACAATTGCACCTAATTTTGGGGCAAAAAGAGTTGCTAAAATGCCTGCAGGTAAATAGGCCCAAATAACTATATTTACATTGCTTTCAATATTTTCTAATAAATAAATATTCAAAAATGGTCGCGCAATTGATCCATTCACGCTCCCTAAGAACAGCACAATCATTAGCAAAGCTAATCCTATACTAATTGCTCTGGAATAAAATAATTTGGTTTTTCCTGAAGGATTTATGTCTAAATTATTATTATTTTCTGAATCCTCAATAAATTTGATTTTTTCATCTACCTTATAATAAAATCTAACACCTGCTATTAAATTTCCAAGACCGAATATAGGAATAGCTCCATATAAAATAAATGCATTATCTGTAAAACTACTTGCAACCATCAAAAGAGTAAACCCAAAAAGTGAGCCTAATACTTGTCCTATGGCATTCGACGAATCTCTCTTGCCATATGCTTGAGAGCGATGATTTTTACTTGATTTTTCTGCAACAAATGCATTAAAAGGAACCCAGAAAACTCCTGCCATAAAGCCTAATGTAAATGTCCCTATTCCTAACAAGAAAATGTAATTTGTAATTATCGCACTATAGATTATAAAATATGCTATGGCTCTCCCAAATGAACCTATTAGCACCAAGAACGTTCTTGATTTGATTTTATCAGTAATGAATCCTACGATAAAGCCACTTAACATTCTACCTAAAACTTGAACTGATACGACTAAGCTTAGTTGAAAACCAGTTGCTCCCATACTTGTGTTCGCGATGATTGGAATCCAAAAACCAATAAAAAAGAACCCTAAGCTATTTAGGAGGACGATTTTAAGCATATCATTGAAATCTGACGAAAAGCGCTCTAAATCTGTTTTAAATAATTTCAACATGATCCATAAACAAAACGTTCAATAAACCTTGAAATATTGTATAAAATATATTATTTCATATCAGGAATTTAAAATCTAAACCTCTAAGAAAGGGACAGAATTATATATTGCTAAGATTAAAGATCTAACTAATTATGAATACATTTTTTTAAAGATCTTTGTTGCTTTATCAATACCTTCGTATTCCAACATTTCCAAATATCGTTTTTTAAAAGGTGCACGTCTATATCTTCTTAGATAATCCCATACTTCACGTTTCATTTCCAATGTTTCAGTCTTCATTTTAAATAATATTGTATTTTCTTTTCCTATTGAGTCTAAAAAAAAGTTGATAGAATATATTTTATTTCGAGTCCAATTTTTATTGAGGGTTTTGACATTAAAGTTCAAAGATATTCCCTGTATTATAGATGGTACTATCTATATCGAGAATAATTTGCCCACCAGAGGCTATTTCTACAGCAGAATTTATTCCTTCTAAAACTCTATGCATCATAAATTCATAGGCTCTAAAACAATCTTCAAGTTGTGGCATATGTTGTTCTGCATAACATTGTGAGATTGCGGGAATTAATTCTGGAATAAAATCTTGACTTACCATCATTTCCTCTACATCAATCATTGCCTCATCTGCCGTTGTAAAGGGTTTATATACATCCATTTGAGCAAACATTATTCTACAAACAAACATAGACGCTTTAATTTCTTTCATAATAAATTTGATTCTATTTTTATCATCAAGAAACTTCTTGAAAGTAATAGCGTTGATAATATCTTCATTTGTTATGGTTTTAGAAGTATCCATCAACTTACTTACTCTTTCTGACATTCTCTTTGAAGATAACATAAGTCTAAGATTCATTATATTCTTCTCATAATAATCCTCATAAAAAGAGGAAAGAAATGTGTGTGCTCCTAAGTGCTTTTTATCTTTAGCCATTTCTAATTTATATTTTTTCTCCTTAAATCTATCCATAAAATTCTTAATAATTAGAAATTTCAACTTTAATCGATGTAAAGCTAAAAATAAACATAATCTTGTTTTTGTATATGCTTCTACATTTCCCATCCTAAACCTATCATGTTGATCTCTTTGGTACATAACAATTGGTTTCAGTTTACTTACAATAACATTGATGAAATATTCAATGATATGTTCAAGTGGTTCCACATCTATTACATGAAATTTTTCTATTAATTTTTCACTTGAAGGTTGACTCTGAGGTAATTCTTTAATTTCATCATAATTATAATATTCAAGAAAAAGAGAAGTAAGAGCTTCCATTTCCAAAACTGTTCGACAAGGTATAAAAACTTTATTTAGATCATATAAGATAGTTCCACTTTCAGGCATAAATACACTCCAAATTAGCTAAATTTATGAATTAGGGGAGAAAAACTCTTCATAATCAAGTAATATTTAGATCTCCATTAATAATAATTTTATCATCGATATTTCCATACAAAATTATTTTTTCAATTTTTGTTTTCAAATTAGAATAATAAATTGAATTAAATGAAATTGAGTTTAAAATTTGTTGTCCTAAACGACTAAAAATTTACCAATTTTGTACATATACTTAAAAGCGATTTTACATACATTTATCATGTTTTTTTGTTTTGTATTCAAAAAATTTATAAAGAAGTTTCTTTATTATTATGTTAATTTTAATCTTGAAATTTATCAATTTAAAGATAAATAATAAGAGAAAATTAAAAACAAGGTTTTTATAAAAATTTTTAAAAATATAATCGAAGAAATAAACCGAATAAAAAAAAATAAATTAAAATTAAGAGCTGAATTAGAAATATGGCAGAGGAAGAAAGCTTTTTGAACGCAAAAGCCCTGGTTGTCGATAATGG
>JBHLPW010000106.1:0-10058 GCA_048939015.1 Promethearchaeota archaeon | reverse complement strand
ATCATCATGAAAAAAGTAAGAAATTTTCCATATTTAATGCCAAAACCTGTTGCTTTGATAGGAGCAACAGTAAATGCTAATCCAAATTTCTTTACTGTAGCAGATCTCTGCACTACTGCTTATAAAAGATTTGTAATTAGTAGCGGAAAAGCTCATTATACAAATATAGGAATCATTGAAAATGAAGCTTTTAGTGTCACAATTCCTTCAAAAGAAATGATTGTGAAGACAGATTACTGTGGTATTAAATCAGGAAAGAAAGTTGACAAGTCTAACATCTTTGAGGTCTTTTACGGTGAAAATTTAAAAACAGCACCATTGATAAAAGAAGCCCCTATAACCCATGCATGTAAATTAGTAAAAACCATTGATTTTGGAGATACTCATTATTTGTTCATTGGGGAGGTTATCGAAACTTACGTGAACGAGGATTGTTGGAAAGAAAGTATTCCAGATTTAGAAAAGGTACAACCATTCTCATGGTTTAATGATAATTATTATCGAGCTGTGGGTGAAAAACTTTCTAAAGCTTATCAAATAGGGAAAGAATTTAATGAACACTAAAATTTTAATTTAACTTGTGATGTTATTGAGGACTTTTTCAAATTCCTCGAAATCACTATTTTTTTCTAAGCATATTGAAATATTTTTTAAGTTTTCATTCTTTTCTAAAAGGTATTTTTTCATAGCGGGAATCATTGCTTCAGCACATAATTTTGAAGTTATTCCTCTCATTTCTAGAGAAATTGGTGGGAAAGCAACAGCTATAACTCCTTTTTTATCTGCTAAACTTAATGAATTCCATGTAGCTAATATTAACTTCTTAATTTCATTTCCTTGTCCAGGTCTAGGACCATTTGTATGTATTAGATATTTTGAAATTTTGCCTCCTGAAGTAATGACAGAAGATCCTACTGCCACTTTTGAAATTTTATTAATTATCTTATTACATTCTATTTGTACCTGTGATCCTGCCTTTCTTAGGACTTTACATCTTAGTTCGCCACTGGGTAAAAGCCGACTATTAGTAGGTATAACGATCGCTTCATATTGTTCCAGATTGGTTAGATCTCCTAAAAAAATTTCAAGTACAGAATTATTTATCACTACTTGATCCATTAAACATATAACTAAATGACAAGTATTTATATTTTAGTCTTATTTAAAAGAAGTTTAGTCGACGATAGTACATTTTATTTAAGCTTTGGATCTTAATGTTTATTATTTTGGATTATTTTTTTTATTGCCTTTTCAACATTCTCATCAATAATTTTAAGAACTTGTCTATATATGTCATTGGTAGTATAATAAGGATCAATTATATCTGCATTATTTTTCTCACCATTGAATTCCTTTAAAGTGAATGTTTTTTCTTCAATATTTGGGATATCACTGAAGTTACGTATAATTTCTCTAGAATGATTTCTTTCCATGGTAAGGATTAAATCTTGTTTTTCTAATAACTTCCGATTAACGATTTTGGGTGTAAAATCATAATATTTAATTCCCTTGGAATCTAAGTATCTACTGGATTCTGGTTGGATAAAGGAAAAGGCATTAAAAAAACCGCATGAATCGAAAGTTAATTCGGCATGAAGTTTTTCTGAATAATTTCGAGCTAGATATTCTGCTGCTGGAGATCTTGCAGTATTTCCCATACAAATAAAGAGAACTCGCTTTATTTTCTTCATATTATATCAAATAAAAGTAGATTTGTATATCAAATAAAACTTATTAGAGGTTATTGACATAAATATTAAATAAAAAGCAAGCATAACAAATAATACTGAAATCAATGCAGATTTGTCTAAATGAAAAGACATACTATAAAAAATTGGTTTATAAAAGTATTCACAAGGGATATCAATTTACCACGTCCCACATTAGCATATCTATTTTTTACTTTAGTTGCTATTATGTTCGTAGCAGGTGCCTTTCTTTATCGTTATACTGTTGAATCTGGTCTAATTTTTGGTGAAATTGTAGGCACAGAAATTTATATCTTTTTATCAATACTTGCTGTAAGTTTTATCATTTCTGGTGTAATTGTTGATAAGATAAAAAATAGAACAAAATACTTTAACATTGTACTTTTAATATGTGTTATTGGAGTGTTCATAACTGTAATTCCGGATTTAACTATTTATTATCTTGGATTATTACTTATACTCTTAACCATTCCTCAATTAATTATCATATGGTTTACTATTCTAGTTCACGAAACAAATATTTTGAATCGAGGTAGAATAACGACTTTTTTAATGATTGGTGGTTTTTCTTTAGGATTTTTATCAGTAATTTTTATTATTTTTAACTTTTTGTATGTACTTTTTGGGATTCTTGAATTAGGTCTATTTTTTATTGTTTTTTGGTATTCCCGAAACTATAAATATATAGAAACACGTGAACGTTTGGAATCTGATAAGAAATATTTGAAAATCATTTTCGAAAAACACTTTTTTAGGTACTCTTCTAGTTTTACCGTATTAAGTTTTATTTTAGGGAATCTATTGGCAGGATACGGTTTTGACGTGAATTTTTTTGTATTCGCATTGGCATCGTTTATATATCTTATCGCTGCGGGATGCTTTTTAGATAATATTGGACGAAAAACATCAATAGTACTTGGTATAGTAGTTCTCTCCTTTTTTCTTATTTCATCTGGAGCATTTAAAAATAAACTCTTTATATTTGGTATGCCAAAAACAATTCTACTCTCAATTCATTATGGTTTTTCTATTTTACCTCTTCTACTTGCCATCTTTACAATATCAGGAGATTTTTCAACCGAAAGAGGAAATTTAAAATATAGAGGCCGAATCAATGGACTTTTTATATCACTAATGTTATTTGGAGCAATTTTTGGATACATTTTCAACCTTTTTATAACTGATTTGTATTTAAAATTTCCTGTGCTAAATAATTTTATACCAGATTTCCCAGATTATTTAAATGCGTTCATTTTAGTAATGCTTTTTGCTTGGATGATGGCAATGAAAGAATTTTTAGTTTCAAAAGAAAAAAAATGGGCAAATTCATTAAAAAATATATTTGTTTTCAATAAAAGTGGAGTTTGTCTTTTTAATTATAGTTTCGAAGGTAAGGATTTAGTAAAAAAAAATGAAGAAGATGCAGATTTTGATGAAGATCTTATCTCAGGAGCACTATCAGGAGTAATTACAATAATAAGTGAAATTACTCACACTAAAAGACAACTAAGACAAATTCAAAAGGATGAAGCTACTCTAATATTTACCTATGGAAAATATCACATTGTAACATTAATTGCTTCAATGGATTTACCGGTTTTATTTAAAAAAATTGACGAATTTTCGAGAGAGTTTGAACAAAAATTTACAAAGGAGCTAAAAAATTTCCAAGGTAATATTCAACGCTTCGACCAAGCAAGATTCCTTATAATTAAATATTTTAGTCAAAAGTATAGTGAATTTTTAAAACAATAAGTGTGAATATTCTGAGTTTATGAGTTAAGACATGGCTAAATTAAATTAATTATTCCAATTCATTTTTTTCAATAATTTTTTCAATAATTTTTGATACTCCGTTCTCAATTCTTTCTAGAATCCTGTTATATTCCTCTTGGGGTAAATAAAAAGGATCCTTAATCTCTAAATTACCTTTTTCTCCAGCGTATTCTAATAATAAAAAGACTTTACTATCTAATCCTTTGATATTTTTAAATTTTCTTTTCAGTTTGTTTATATGATGTTTTTGTTCGAATCCTAAAATCAAATCCTGATTCTCTAATAATTGTGAATCAATTTTTTTTGTTTTAAAATTACCAATATCGATTCCTTTTGAATTTAAATAGTTAACTGTTCCAGGTTGAGCAGTTTTATAGTAATGATAGATTCCAGCAGAATCAAATTCTACTTCTGCTAATTCCTCTTTAAATGTAGTTCTTTTCAACCACTTAGCATATGCTTCAGCAAAAGGACTTCGACATGTATTTCCTGCACAGTAAAAAAGTACATGTTTTATCATTAGCATATTTTATGTTTCTGTTGACTTAAATGAAATTAAAAATTTCATTTCAAAAAAGAGTTTTGATTAAATTCAAAAAGGAATAAAAATTTAAAACATAACATAGCACATACAGATTCTATAATTGAGAGGAAATTAGGTTGGCAGATGAGATAAACTTTAGGGAAGATACAAAAGATTTAGAATTACTATTTTCACCAAAAAGCAACTATACTTTTCTCGTTGGTGCTGGTATTTCAATGGATGCTCCTACAAACATGCCCTCTGCTGTTCAAATTGTTCGGAGTTTATTGGAATTGTGTGCACCTTTTGAAGAAGTAGAAAATCTTTTTTTATTAGAAATGTTACGATTTGAATTAGTCGTAGAAAAATTTCAATATAGATTCGATGAAGAATTAAAGTTTTTAAATTATCTAGAGCATATTGATAAGCCAAATTTAATTCATTTATTTTTAGCCAATGCGATTACTCGAGGCAATTATGTTGTAACTACTAATTTTGACTACTTGATTGAACATGCATTACTACAAGTTCTAGATAAGCAATGGCATCAAAATATTATTCCAGTTATTACCAAGGAAGATTTTATTATATATCAAGATCCGAAAAGCTTAATAGCATCAAACCAGTACCCAGTTTATAAGATTCATGGATCTAAGCGTAATATTATTACAGGCAAGAATACCAAAGATTCACTAATAACCACTATAAGCGCTTTAGGAAAAGATCGTGGTGAAGGTGAAACTTTTGCTATTGAGCCTTATAAAAAGTCTGCTGTATTCAATCTAATGAATAACAGAACTTTAGTGGTTATGGGATATTCTGGGAGTGATGATTTTGATATTGGCCCTGCCCTAAAAGAAATGCCCTTTCTCAATCGTATTATATGGATCGAACATTGTCAAGATTCCATAACAAAGATAATTGAAATAAATAGGAATGAAATATTAAAGTATAAAGAAAAGTCATCCTATATTGAACAATTTGTATCAGAAGTTTGTAAGATTTGCGATATCGATGGTGTCTTAATTAGAACTAATACGGCTAAATTTATTAAGAATGTTTTATGGAGAATTTTTTTACCCTATCTTCCGATAAATGAAATTGATTTAACTGGGACAAAAATTGATACATCAACTTTTTCAGAATGGATTAAGAAGATTTATGGAGAAATACCAATTATAGAAAAATACAAATTCGCATGCCAATTATTTGACTATTTAAAGGATGTTGAAGCTACTATAAGGTGCACAGAAAAAGGAATTTCAATTGCTCAGCAAACTAATGATATCGAATCAAGATCTTACTTTCTCAATTATTTAGGTTTGATATCTCAAATGACTGGAAAATTTGATCTTGCATTACAGTATTATGAGGAATCATATCGAATTGATAAAGATTTAGAGGATATATCTGCCATTAGTACAGATTTAAATAATATTGGTTCGGTTTATCTCACAATAGGTAAATATGATGAAGCTCTTGATAATTATAATAAAGCGCTTGAAATTGTAGAGCGATTGGGAGATCTATCTGGCAAAATAACTTGTAAGAATAACATTGGTAGAGTATATGAGATTCGCAATGAATTTGAGTTAGCTATAGAAAATTATGTTGAAGCTATTAAAATTACTGAACAGGTTGGTGACTTAAATCGTAAAGCTGCTTTACTCAATAATGTAGGTATGATTCATAAAGCACGTAATGAGCTTGTTGAATCCCTTAAAGACTATAAGGAAGCATTGCGTATTTCAGATCTATTGGGGGACCAATATGGAAAAATAATCCTATTGAATAATATTGGAAGAGTATATGATGATAACAATGAATATGAGAAAGCTTTAGAAAAATATAATGATTCATTACAAATAGCAGAAAAATTAGGAGATCTTTCTAAAAAGGCAGGATGTATTAACAATATTGGTTCATTTTTTTTAACTCAAGGAGAACCTGAAATAGCTTTGGAAAAATATAAGGAAGCTTTAGATATAGAAGAAAGGTTGGGAGATCCTTTAATGAAGATAATTTATCTCAACAATATTGGAATGATATATAATAATATTGGTAATTATCTTCTTGCAAAAGAAAATTACTCAGAAGCGTTAAAAATAGCTGGAGATATCGGAGATCTATCAAAAAAAGCACTACTTCTGACTAAAATTGCTACTATTGACTTATCTCAAGAGAAATTTTCAAATGCACTCAAACATTATGAAGAAGCAGTTTTGATATTTGATAGATTGGGAGAATTATCTAACAAAGCGGCTAGTCTTAGTAATATTGGAAGGATTTATGAAAAAAATGAGAACTTTCATGAAGCCTTAAGAAGATATGAAGAAACTTTACAAATTGATCAACAATTAAATGACCCAATGAGTATGGGTATGGATTATGCAAATATTGCTAAAGTTTACAATCAACAAGGAGAATATCATAAAGCATTACAAAATTATGAAGAAGCTTTAAAAATATTTAATCAACTGGAACAAAAGCAATATATTGATTTTATAGAGAATAATATTAAAGAAATTAATAGCAAATTAACACAATAATCGTTTTAAGAATTTTTCCCTTATTTTAATTGTAATAAAACTTTAATTTAATTAATTGTAATTAATAATAAATTCTAAGAATATTAAGAAATAAGTAGATTAGCTCAATTGAAGATTAAAACCGATTTTTTAATTATTGGAAGTGGAATATCTGGACTTTCATTAGCACTAAACCTTTCTAAATCAGTTCCAGATGCAAATATTTTATTGATAACAAAAGAGAGTTTACATCAAAGTAGTACTTTCCATGCTCAAGGAGGCATTGCTTGTGTGTGGGATGAAACTGATAATTTTGAAAAGCATATACACGATACATTAATAGCTGGAGATGGCTTGTGTGAAGAAGAGGTTGTAAAATCAATTATTACTCAAGCTCCAGATAGAATACAGGATTTAATAGAATTAGGAGTGGAATTTACACGTAATGACGATGGAGAATATGATCTAGGACAAGAAGGAGGTCATTCTCAAAGAAGAGTCCTTCATGTTAATGATCAGACAGGACAAACTATTGAGAAGAAACTTATCGATAATGTAAAAAAATTGAAAAATATTGAAATAAAAGAATACTGCTGTGCTGTTAACCTATATGCCGAGGATTTTAAGTGTTATGGTGCATATGTTTTAGACCAAGAAAGTGGTGAAATTCATAATATTGCAGCAAAGGCTACAATATTAGCAACTGGAGGTGCTGGAAAGATATATCTCTATACCACTAATCCCGATATTGCATCAGGAGATGGAATCGCTATGGCTTATAGAGCTGGAGCAACAATAGCTAATATGGAATTCATACAGTTCCATCCTACGTGTTTATACCATCCTTTTGCTAAATCATTCTTAATCACAGAAGCTATGCGTGGAGAAGGCGCCATCCTTAAAGATATTAAGGGTAAAGATTTCATGGAAAAATATCATCCGCTTAAGGAACTTGCTCCTCGAGATATAGTTTCAAGGGCTATTGATGCAGAACTCAAAAAATCCGGAGATGACCATGTTTATCTCGATATTGCTTCCTATAAAGACCCTGAGTTTATTAAAGAGCATTTTCCAGGAATTTATAATGAATGTTTAAAATATAGCATAGATATTACTAAAGAATCAATTCCCGTCGTCCCTGCTGCACACTATTGCTGTGGTGGTGTTATGACAGGAATCGATGGGACCACAGAAGTTCAAAATTTGTATGTTATTGGTGAATCTTCATGCACTGGTTTACACGGGAGTAATAGGCTCGCAAGTAATTCATTATTAGAGGGGCTAGTCAACGCTCATGAATGTAGCATTACTCTCAAAAAAAGATTTAGTGAATTAAAGATAAAACAATTCCCTGATTGGGAACCAGGACACGCTGTTCCGTCGACAGAAGCAGTTATAATTTCACAGAATTGGGATGAAATTAGAAGATTTATGTGGAATTATGTTGGTATTGTTCGTACTGATTTGCGTTTACAAAGAGCAAAGAAGAGAATAAATTTATTGTTAGATGAGATTAACCAGTATTATTGGGATTTTAAAATAGAAAAAAATTTAGTAGAATTAAGAAATTTAGCAACTGTTGCAAAAATTATTATTGTTAGTGCAATTTCACGTAAAGAAAGTCGAGGAATTCATTACAATTTAGATTATCCAAATAAATCTGAAATGAGTAGGCCGACTCTATTAAAAAGACCATGGTAATTCAAAAAAATGACGATTTATACCCCCTTTAAAGAAAAAATTGAACCCCTACAAAATGATCATGAATTTCGGGTAATAATTTCATTTGAAACACTCTCAAAACGAGACGAATTCATAAAAAATTATAGAGATTTAAAAATTTTAAGCAAGTTTGATTTAATTCCTTCTATTAATGTAAATTTAGAGAAGGAAACGATAGTTCAATATGAAAACAAGAAAATTATAAAACAAATTGAAGAAGATCAAAAACTATATCTCTCAATGTTGGATGTTTTAGAGATTTTAGATTTAGATGAATATAAAAATTCCCATATTACCTACGAGGGTAATAAAGTCAATATCGGAATTATTGATGATGGAATTAATACAAAATTTCCATCTATTTCTAGTGTGAAGGATTCTTCAGATAGATATAAAAAAAGAACTGTAAATAATGTATCAGAGAACATGATCACACACGGAACCATAATGGCAAGTATTATAAAAAATCATTTCAGAAATGACGAAGATAACCTTATTGGAATTGCTCCAAAAGCAAATATTATTGATTTAAAACTTACCTCATCCACAGGTGAATATTACTTCTCTGATGTTTTACATATATTTGATAAAATTAATGAAGATCAAATTGAAATGGATATTCTTTTAATATCCCTCTCATCGCAAGAGCCATCTGATGGTAAGGACGTCTTATCTAAAGCATGTAATCTCTATTCTAAAGAGGGCTCGATAATAGTATGCCCTGCTGGTAATTCTGGTCCAGATTCACAAACAATAGGAAGTCCTGGAGCAGCAGAAAGAGTAATTACAGTTGGTGCTCTCACGAAAGATTTTTTAATTCCCAATTTTAGTGGTAGGGGTCCAACACTAGATAATAGAATAAAACCTGATGTTTGTTTACCAGGTTCAGATATTACTGTCCCATTATCTAATAATGTACAAGTTAAAGTCACTGGTACTAGTGTTGCTGCCTCAATTGGAGCAGGGATTATCGCACTAATTAAAGAGTTAGATCCTCAAATTTCATATGATGCTGTTTTGGAATTAATTAAGAAATCAAGATTTGATTTGAATCTTGACCCAAATTCTCAAGGATTGGGAACTATAAAGATAAGTGATCTTTTTAAGAAATTGGATTTATTTCATGAAGAACTTATCCCGTATAATTACTTAATGATGAGATCTCTAAAGTTAGCTATAGAGTTTTTTTCTTTATTTCTTATAGTGTTTTACTTATTCTACTTTTTTAGATTAATACGGATATAATAGAAGAAAAGAGTGACGATATATTTATCCTATATTCCATATTGCTGTACCTTTAATATTAACTGAAATTCCACGTATAAAGAAATATAAAATCAATAGATTCTCATTAATAATAGGTGCGTTACTTCCAGATATTATTGATAAACCATTATTTCTTTTGAGTTTAGCGGATGGAAGATTATTCTCTCATAACTTACTCTTTGTAATTGTAAGTTTTTTAATAGTCCATATTTTCACTAAAGGAAATAAAACGGTCTCTCTACCCTTTTTAATTGGCCTTAGTTCCCATATCATATTGGATCTTCCATTTGTTCCTCTATTTTATCCATTTATTTCTTATAATTTTTATTACATAGAAGAACCATTGAATTATTGGCTTAGGAAATTGTGGACAGACCCATTAGTAATCAGTACCGAAATTACTGGAATTTTCTTTATAATCTTTATTATAACATATAATAAATTGTATCATTTCAGCGACATTACCAATTATTTAAAAGGAACCAGTCAAAACATAATCCAGATTTCTAAAGAAATAAATAAATCAGCTTAAAT
>JBHLPW010000105.1:0-10142 GCA_048939015.1 Promethearchaeota archaeon | reverse complement strand
AAGTAAACAAGAAAAAAGAGAAAGATTTGAAAAATATTTACCAATAATTAAAAACACTTCAGTTTTTGGAGATACAAGAGATATCCTAAAACAATTACCAAAAGAATGTATTCATTTAACCTTTACATCTCCTCCTTATTACAATGCAAGAGATTATAGTATTTATTCAAATTATGAAGAATATCTTAATTTTTTAACTGATGTAATTAAAGAAATATATAGAATAACTTATGAAGGAAGGTTTTTTGTATTAAATACATCACCTATAATTATTCCACGATTTAGCAGGAAATATTCGAGTCATCGTTTTGCTATTCCTTTTGATATTCATCCAAGAATAATAAATGCTGGATTTGAATTCATTGAAGATATAATATGGAAAAAACCAGATCCCAGTGCAGCTAATAGAAATGGTGGTTTCTTTCAACATAGAAAACCATTAGGATATAAAGCTAATTCTGTGGTAGAATATGTTATGGTTTATAGAAAGAAGACACATAGATTACTTGATTGGAATATGGAGCATTATTCTGATGAGGTTATAGAAAAAAGTAAAGTGAAAGAAGATTATGAAAAAACTAATTTATGGAAAATAGCACCTACTAATGACAAGATCCATCCCGCTGTATTCCCAGAAGAATTGGTAAAATGGGTTATAAAATTTTATTCATACATAGGAGACATTATATTAGATCCTTTTGCTGGCTCTAGTACTGTTGGAAAAGTATGTCAAAAATATAAAAGATATTTCTTTTTAACTGAAAATAATGAAAAGTATTTCAAATATTCCAAATCGCTCTTATCTGAAAGTGATCTATTAAGCGATAATCCTCCAAAGTTTTATGACTATAATCAATTTTTAGAGTTAATTGAAAATTTAAATTAATTGAAAGAAATGATTCATTTAAAGTTTTTTTAAAAGCATTCTATCAAATCCTATTTATTAATTTAATTCAAATTTAGAAAATTGGATTAAATTATCAAAATACAATCTACTAAATTCTTAATTTTTAAAGATTTTCAAACTGTTATTATGATTTGTCGAAATGTTATTTTGATAATCTCAAAACTTATTTTTTGAAAAAATAGGTTTTAATTATAAAATCTAAACAATTTAATAAAAAACATAAAATTAAATTATTCAAAAATGATTAGTTAAATAGGTTTATTAAAAAAAATATGAAAATAAAATTAGCTTAAAAAATATATAAACTCTAATAGAAATATAGTTATAATATATAATAGCTATACCATTTTAGTAAATAGTCGTTTATAAAATAAATTGAAATTTAACATAGGGACGTGCAATGGCTGAAGAATATGATTATCTCTTTAAATCGATTGTAGTAGGAGATGGTGGAGTCGGAAAAACTGCTTTAACTCTCAGATTTAGTAAAGGGTTCTTCACGGAAGATTATAAAATGACAATTGGAGTAGATTTCCACGTAAAGACGATTAATATCGATTCTATTGAAGGACCATTAAGAGCCAAGCTTCAAATATGGGATACTGGAGGACAGGAGCGATTTAGCTCAATTAGACCAATGTACTATAGAGGATCTTTAGGAGCTTTACTAATATTTGATCTTACAAATAGTGCTAGTTTTGAACACCTCCCTCAATGGATAGAAGAAGTGAGAGCAAATGTTAAAACAGAGATCCCCTTACTTCTAGTTGGTAATAAAAGTGATCTTCACGACTTAAGAGAAGTTTCATTAGAAGAAATTAATGAATTTACAAATAACTTCAATTTATACTATATGGAGACTTCAGCAAAAACTGGTGAAGGAGTAGGTGATTGTTTTTACATCCTTGCATGTTTAATGATTGGATCAGGCGTTCCAGATCAGTTAATTTCAAAAGGAATTGTATATAGTCCTGGGCAAATTCCATCAACAATAGGAATGTATTCTACTCCATCTAGTCAATTAGAACCAGAATATGAGTTTGCGGCACCTCCCGTCCCAGAACCTCTTTCTGACAAAACATTTGAACCAAGTCAAGCATTTGAACCAGAGCCAGAATTTGAATTTGAAGCTCCTCCCGTTCCAGAGCCAACTCACATACAAGAACAGGAATTTGAACCAGAAATTCCTTTGCCAGAATCACAAATTGAACAAAAAAGTGAAAAACCTATTGAATTTGATTTTAAAACACCAGAAGAAATATTAACAAATGTAACTCCAGAAGATCGACCACAAATTCGTTCAGAACCAACCATTTTTACAAAGGAGGGTGAAAGTTATAAACCAAAAACAGCACCTTTTACACCAAATGTACCTATTCCTGCCCCTGCCCCAGAAGGATTTCAATCTCCAGCAAAATCAACGTCTCATGATACTATACCCTCAACTAGTGCTCCTTTTTTACCACCTACAGATTCGCAAGAACCCAGATCAGATTCATTAATGGACTACTTACCTGAACCTGTTTACTCTAAAAAAGATATTAAAAAAGCAGAAAAGAAAAAAAAGAAAGTAGAGAAAGAGAAAAAACTTCAGGAGGAAAAGGAGAGACAACAAAAATTATTAGAAGAAATGAAAAAAGCAAAGAAAGAAAAAAAAGAAAAACAAAAAAAAGTAAAGAAAGAGAAAACAGAAGCTAAACCAGTAGCTTCAGTACCAACAGCACCAGCAAAAGACATATCAAGATCTCCTACTCTTTTTCAAACTCTAAGTCAAAAAACTGATGATACTGAGAAAAGTCTTATTGCAGATTTTACTCCTTTTTCAGCTCAAAAAGGAGTGGAAACTCAAGAACCTAGCAAATTAAGAATTATTCCAAACGTTTCAGACATAGAAAGCAAGTCAAATCAGCCAGAAACATCGATCTCTTCAGAAAAAGAAATTGTTACATGTAAAAAGTGTGGAGCAATTCTTTCGAGTGATTATCAATTTTGTAATAAATGTGGATCACCATTATAATTTTTTATTTAGATCCAAATTGGATCATTTATCTACATTTTTCTTCTAAATAATATTTTCAAAAAATCCTAGTATTAATCAATTAAAAAGCACTCAATTTAGAGTGATTTTCCGCAAATTGGACAAACACTCCACATTCTTTTAATTTTTGATTTACAGTGAATGCAAATTTTTAGTTCAGGATCGATTTGTGTTTGTGGCTTCCCAAAAATAGTTGGTTGTACTTTACTATATTCAGAAGGAAGATCTTCTTCTGGAACTTTGATTTGTTCTCGTGGAACTAAAGTGGATTTCTCAATCATTTCTCTAGAGACATGAACTTTTTCTGGTGGTAATTCTACAGGAGGTTTAATATACTTTTGAGGTTTAATAGGTGTTTCAGCGATATTCTTTTCTAACACTTTACGTTCTGGTTTGGGAGTTTCAGGTTCAGATTCTTCAATTGGAACTCCAACTTTGTAGAAAAAATATTTATTATCATTATTTTCGATTATTCTTTCACCATCTTCTAAATATACATCTACATAATAAATTATGGTCGACCCGATAGGAACTTCAGCAATTTCAGCTATGTAATAATCCAATTTAGAATCCATATTCATTTGGTACCAAGATTTGCCCTGATCCGCACTAAATACTAAATTTACTGAAATTATAGCTTTATTAAATGTTTCTTCTGTTATCTTTACGACAATTTTGATTGTTTTTTTATGAGCCTCTTTTGAAGTAGTGGGTATTTTAGTGTCATCCCACGCGGCTCCGCATTTAGGACAATTAGTAAACCAATTAGGATATTCAAAATTACATTTGGAACAATTTTTTGTAAAATATCTTGTTGTCTTAATTCCAAGTGTTTTCTTTTCTTTGACCATAGTCCAGATTCTAAATTTTAGAAATTTAACTCCCAAATAACCTTCCTAATAAATTAATAATACTTTGTGATAAATATATTTTTTTTCTAATCATATTATTTAAGAAAGAAATTTTAAAAAATTTCTATTTGAATCCTAAGAAATTTTTAGTTTTTTTAATATTTTCTCTAAATCAACTGCAAAATTATGTAGATGATTTTTTTGCACATGAGGCATAATCACAACTCTAATAAGATTGAATTCTTCAAACTTTCCAACCATCCAATTTCTCTTTCGTAATTCCTCATCAATTTTACAAATACTTTCATTATTTTCAGTTGTAATTCCAACAACATTTATCATCGGTTTAGTAGCTAATTTAATACCTTTAATTTCATTTACTCGCTTAATTAAATATTGTGTGTTTGTCATACAGCTTTTTATGACATCTTTAAATCCATTAATTCCCAAAGCTTTCATTATTACCCAAAATGCTATGACAGTTCCCCCTGATCTAGTTCCTACTATATGAAAGTGTTTAAAAGTCCCTCCTGCTAAATATGGAATCTCAAATCCTGTTTTTTGCAAAATTGAAGAATCTCTTAAGAAAAAACCACCAGAAGGAATGATTCCTAATCCCATCTTATGAGGATCTGCGGTAATTGAATCAACTGACTTTACAGAAAAGTCCCATGAGGGTAAAATATAGTTCATTTCTTTGAGAAAAGGTAAAATAAATCCTCCAAAAGCGGCATCGATATGAAAAAAAATATCTTTTCCCTCCACCATTTTCCCAATATCTTTTATTGGATCAATCAAACCTAGCGAAGTAGTTCCTGCAATTCCCACAACACCACAAGTATTACTATTTATTAAAGAATGAAAATGGTCAAGATCTAATTCAAAATTATCTTTCAATCTTGCTTTTCTAAGTTTAATTCCAAGTAAATCAGCTGCTTTATCAAAAGATATATGTGCTGAACAAGGTAAAACTACTTCTGGAAAAGAAATATCAGGTCTTAATTTTTTCGCAATCCTCATAGCTATTAAGTTTGATTCTGAACCACCAGTAGTGAAAGTCCCTATTATCTCTTTCCCTCCAAAAAGTTCACCAATTTCAGAAACTAATTCTGCTTCTAATTCAGCTGTTCCTGAAAATAAGCCAGGATCTCCTAAATTTTTAGCAACATAATTCATATAGATTTCAACAGCAAGAGCTAAAGGTTCAGTACACATAGAACCCAATATAGAACCTGATTTGTATGAATAATCTGTTTTTAATTTATCATTAAGAATTTTTATTATTTCTTGCTTTTCTAATCCTTCTTTTAACATTGTTACGTTTTTAACTTGGTCAATCTTTGTAATTTCTTCATAAAGTAGAAGAATTTAAACAATTAAAATTTTATAAATTACAATTAAAATTGTTAAATTATTAAAGAGGATGATTTTAACTCTACCTTATGTTATTTAAAACGATTTGAGTCTCTTCTTGAATATTTTTTTATTATATTATTAAATTCTTTTCCTAAATCAATTTCAAAATAGTTTCCTATACAAATGACTGAAAATAGTAGATCCGCTAATTCTTCACCTAGATTAGAATCTAAAATTCTTAATTTTTTGGGTTTATATCCTTCAATAGCATTGATTTCTCTAGCTATTTCTCCTAATTCTTCCATAATAGCACAAGTCATCGATAATGGAGGCCAATACCCTCCATGATCTCGGATCCACTTATCTACTATATCTTGAGCTTCTTTTAGAAAGTTTTCATTAATCATATACTCTATAATATGTGATAATATATAAAAAATAGAAATGGTGCAATTATAATTTAAGAAACTCACGTTTACAAACTTTTTTTTTAGGTGATTTTACTATTTTCTAATTTACTTTTGTAAATTATAAATAATTATATTTTTTACGAGTTTCCCATTCAGCCTTTTTTCCAAGATTATATCTATTCACTTCACTATAATATTCAGCAACTCTTGAATAGACTTTTACATTTCCAGAACTACATCTTGGACAACTAAATTGAGTTCCTCTGAACATTTTTCTACCATTTGCATAGTAATGATTGAATTTTAGGTATATAATAAATAAAGTTGATTGGTATTTCTACTTTTTATACTATTTACCAAGTAATTTCAAATATTGCTTTATTTTTATCAATCATTTCGACCTTTCCAGTATTTTTGCCTAACATATTTAAGATTCCTAAATATACACCTTTATACAATAGAGGGTTATATCCTGGTGCAGGTGCTTCTATAACAATGCGACGATCACTTTTTTCTATTATTTTTCTAGGGACGACTTGAGAAACTTCATCACTCTGATGGTCTATAAGAAAATTTTCAGTTTCAAACATTATTGCATCTAATATAGTCTTTATCTTCTCAGGGGGTATTCCTACTGTTCTATTAATGAGAGGATAAACATTTCTACCCATTGTAACAATTGCGGTTAATCCTATTGGAGAAGCTTCAGCGTATAAATTTAAAACACGGTCAATTACTTTAGTACTATACCATCCTTCTGGTTCAAGTTCATTAAATTTTTTTCCTGTTTGTTGTATTAATTGAGAAAGAAATCATATATTGATATTTTTATTATTTAAATAGTTCAGACTCCTATCCTTGAGAATATATGTGAAGTATAAAATAGATTGTCAGCCTTTAAAATATTTTTTTTTAAAAGAGTCTAAAATCTTCTTACTTTCTATCAGGTAATCATCCATGTATTTCAAGTAAACAATTTCATTTTCAATAGCTTCAATTAAATTGGTGTCTTCTGCTTTTAAACAATTTTGTTTTAATTTCTCTAATGATCGCAACGTTATCTTGTTAACATTAATAAAGTTTTGTATAAACATGTCGAAAAACTCTGGATTTGTGTTTAACTCATATTGATACCCTTCTTTAGCTGTACCTTTTCTGATTACTGAACCATAAGGAACTAAGATCTTTAAGGCTCTGTTTACCGATGAAACTGAAGTTCCTATATTCTTATCATCCATTATTGTAGACAATAAATAAGAGATTTCAACTTGTGTCAATCCTTTTTTTTTAATGCCCAAAAGAGCTTCAATCCAACCGCAAATAGGAGGAAATCCATAATCTTGATAGGAAGATCCTATAATCTTTAAAAATTTTTGTTGAAAATCATCTTTCATAATGCATCAATTAATATTTATTAATATTGCCAATAATTTAAAGATTTAATATTCTTGATTTCAAAAAAATGAAATCCTTAAATATTTTCTTAAATTAATAAACTTAAAAATTTATATTTAGACGAGTAAAATGTCAAATCAAGGAAGAATCCCATTATATTATTTTTCTGGCTCTGGAAATACCAAATATTGTTCTGAATTGGTACAACGTGGATTTCAAGATAAAAATATTCAAGTCAAGCTTATAAAAGTTAAAAATGTTAAAAAATTTCCATTTCCTGATGAAAATAAGATGTATCCTGCCATTGGATTAGCCTTTCCGGTATATGAATTCATGATTCCACGTATTATTCTAATTTGGTTAAACCAATTACCATCTGCACACCACACCACACCTGTTTTTATAATAGACACGAGTGCTGGCATACCATGTGATTCAGCTGGAGTTGCGATGGATTTACTGAGAAAAAAGAACTATGAACCTTTAGGTGTTTTAGAAGTTCCTACTCCTACTGCTGAACCCTTTTGTAGTAACAAATATTATCCCATAGGGTGGGCTCCTGAAATCATTGATAGATGTTATTCTTTTGGCTTACTCATTGCAAAAAGACTTTGGACTGAAGATGATAGATTTGTTAATTTACGTTTAAGTAGATTTCGTTTTAAATTCCTTACTAGATATGCATATAGATATATTATTAAAGGATTAGCTTCTACCAAAGCTTCTACCAAAGGATTAATCAAATTTGATACACATTCTTGTAATAAATGCGGTTTATGTGAACGAATCTGTCCAATGGCAGCAATTGAGATCTCCAATTCATCTAATCTTATTAATTTTAATCGATGTATGTATTGTACTACTTGTATTCGAATTTGTCCAACTCATGCTATAAAATTATCATATCGGGGGAAAAAGAAAACTCTTTCACCAGCTAAACGTGCTCCAAAAACAATACCTGGTTATATTAGTCCTGGGAAATATATTCAAAAAATACCAACCAAAATAAGTAGTCGCTACTTGAAATTGGCAATTGAGATGATTAAAGCCTATAAGTAACATTAATGTTTAAAAAATTCACATTACTTTCTAATGAAATTTAAAATACTCTTTTGAATTTACTAGTTAAAAAAATTCCTAAAAAATGGTTTCTCGTTTACGAGTTTTCCATTCAGCCCTTTTTCCGGGATTGTATCTATTTACTTCACTGTAATATCCTGTAACTCTTGAATACACGTTTACATCTCTTGATTAACACTGAGGACATACAAAAGTTCCTCAGCGAAACATTTTTCTACAATGAGGACAATAAATAAAGTCTGGTGAATACGCGAAATATGCGGTGTTTGTATTAAGACAGATGTTTTTTGTAAGTTCCCATAAGCCATAAATATCTGGTTTTTGCTCTCCCATCCAAATGTGAGTTATTACACTTCCATTTACGATAGGATGAAAATCACCTTGTTTTTTGATTCATACTGATAATGGAATCTCAGCATCATATCGTAAATGACCAGAATTAGTATAATAAGCAGAACTTCTACTTGATTGAACAACAGCTTTTTTAGGACTTTATAACAAAAGATAAAATTTTAAAATTGAAATATATCAAGATTTTTTTTTAAATAATTGTGGAAATTAAATATCAGCGATAAAAGAAATAATGATGAAATAATGGATAATGAAGATTTTTGTAAAAAGAGTAATAAACCATATTGGAACTATAAGAAAAATACTTCTAAGAACTTTTGTAATGTTATTGGCAAAGAAAAGCCTAATATCAAAACAATAGAAAATGAGCTTATTTTAATATATAACAGTGATTTAAAAACTTATGAGTTAGCAGAACTAGATAATCGTCAAATAAGTAATAATTCATATATTTTTGGATTAGATAAAAATAGTAATTTAAGAAATATAAAAATAGATCAAATTATAGAATATCCAAATAGTATTTCTTATAAAATAGCTTTTAAGCATGGAACTTTATCCTTATCAGAACATCATTCACTCCTTAGTGTTGATAAAAATTTAAATATTATCAAAATTCCTGTAAAAAAAATTGAAGTAGGTATGCCAATCTTGATGCCTCGACAAATTAATATTATTGAAAATCATTCTCCTTTAGATTTTTCTAATTGCGGAGAAGTTTTTGAAGAAGACGGAATTGAATACGTAAAAAGGGCTCGTACTAAAGCATTTAGATTTATTAAAAAGGATTTTGATCTAGGTTATATTTTAGGGCACTATTGTTCAGAAGGTTCCATGAACCAAGTAGTGGTATCTTGTGGTAATCAAAAAGCTGAAATAGAAAAAGTATCAGTTCTAGTTGAAAATAATTTTGGATTTTCACCATCTATTGGAAAACATGATAAAAAGAGATATGATACAGTTTATACTGTAGATGCTTACTCCCAGTTAGCAAAGTTAATCTTTACTATTGGAATAGGTTTAAAGCCAAAATATGCACCCCTTAAAGAAATTCCTCCTTTCATGTATAACGCTCCAAAAGAATGTGTCAAGGGATTTCTAGTAGGATTCACTAAAGGGGATGGTTCAATAGGAGATTATATTCGTAATCGAGAGTTTCAAGCATCCCCCTCTCGTGATGTATTATACAGACTAAATTCTTCTTCGAAAAAGTTGATATTTGGATTGAATTTTTTATTAAAAAGATTTGGTGTTGTAGCAGAATTTAAAACAAGAGAGTTTGATAATAAAAAGCATCCAACTTGGCATGATTCCTACGTACTTGCTATAAATAGTAAAGCGAATTTAAAAAAATTACGAGAATTTATTCCTGATTTACCTGAATATGGGAAATTTGCTAGAGGAAAAGATATAGTAATTAATCTCAATCCATGGATGAAAAAGATTAATGAAGAAATGAAAAGAATGTATAAAATCTCTCTAAGGATGTTAGCAGAACGAAAAAATATACCATTCATAGCTGCTAAATGTTCTCAAGAGCAATTTAAAAAGAACATTTCTGAATATAGATTACTTAAAACTTTAAAATACCTAATTCAAAATGATTATAAAACATTAACTACAATGAAATTATGGGAAATTTTTAGTAAATTTACTTTTACAAGAGTTAAGGAAGTTGAGATAAATTGTGAGCATATTAATGCTTATAAATTAATAATCCCTTATTTTGGAATTCATATTGCTGGAATTGGACA
>JBHLPW010000045.1:0-44226 GCA_048939015.1 Promethearchaeota archaeon | reverse complement strand
ATTCTATATCAGTTAAACGAGGAAGAATAAGATGGTCGTTTTTCTAGATACGGGATTTTTATTAGCGGTTAAGAATAGAGATGATATGAATTTCGAAATTGCCCAATCTTGGATGAGACGTTTCCTAAAAAATGAATTCGGGGAAATCATTACATCTACATTAGTGTTTAATGAATTAGTAACTCTGGCATTAGTAAGAATAAAACGTTCTGATTTTGCCATAAATCTGGGTAATTACATTTTGAAAAGTAGAAAGATTAAGCTGATAAGTCTTACAGATGATGATTTTAAAAATTCTTGGGAGACATTTATAAAATATAAGGAAAAAAGACTATCATTCACAGATTGTGCAATTTTAACCCATTGTACACGATTAAATTGTAATTTTTTAGCTACTTTTGATAAACATTTTAAGGGTTTAATAACTTCAAATTTAAGTTGATCCCAGTGCTTCTAATAAGACTTTTTTCAGGAGGGGGCACCACGGGGGAGGGAGGTAAAATAAAGAATTTCTAATGAATGCATAAAATTTTCAATATGTTAATTAGCTTTTGATATAACTTAAAAATATGGAGGTGAATTCGAAATAATTACTTCAGATAGGTGTCCGTATCGAAATGATTGCCCGATAAGCTCTTGTAGTTTTTATAAATCAATTTACCATGAAACAGAAGATATAGCACTATTTAAAGAGTGTTTATTATACAAAATTGCTCAAATCAACCACTTGAGTTTCAAATAGTTAAATGTGATTAGAAGAAAGTATTATATTAAACATAAGTATAATCACGGCTTTTCATATAGTCTAGATATTTTTCCTTATCCTTTTTAAATTCATTCAAAAGTGTTTTATATATTTTTATACGTCTTTCTCTTATTGATAAAATCATGTTTTTAAGTTCATTAAATGATATATTTTCCAATCCATCTTTTATAATCTTATATTTCTTATACAAACTTTTTGGAGATTGAAACTCATAAGTTTCTAATTCTTTAATTTTTGTGACAAGGGATTCTTCTAAATCTTTATTATTCATAAAGTCTCGATGAAATCCTTGAAAAAGAAGGTCTTTAAGTCCAGAATCTTTGTCTTGGTGCGCTATGAAAATTTTAATGAAGCTTACTTCTGATTGAATGATTTTAAATAATTTATAGATTATATCCTGACTCCATTCATCTGCCCAAAATGCAATATCCATTGATCGTTTACCTTTATCCTTTAAATCAAATCCTTCAATATTAACTTCATAGATTTTTTTATCTATAATTTCTGATATAATTGATTCACCATCTTCTTCTTTTTTTAGACCTGTATTTCCTTCCATCTATTTACACTTTTAACATTTATTTTTTATATAATTCTTTATTGGTAGATATCATATTTAAATTTAAGAGTGGCTTAATTTAAAAAATATATCCATTTAGTTAATATCATCTCCCAGTACAAAAGGGATTTGTTTTCCTACTAACCATTCTTGATATTCTATTCTCTCATTTTCATCCCACCAAGATGGTATATAAGCAAATCCCTTTTCAATATAAGATTTTGCATCTTCAAATCTCCTCGTCCACAGTTCCGTATGTGGTGCTCCGCCTGGATAAAATTTATGAAATTCATTTAAAACCGGTACTAATGCAGAAAGACTACAGTCACGTTTATTTGTATTTCCTAATCGGAGATGATGCCTTGTTATTATTTGAGTCTCAATTAAGATTCCTACAAGAGCACATCTACCACCCCATTGTTTCTTAAGAATACTTAGTTGTATTTTCTTAGTTTCTTCATCTTGCAACCAACTATCATAGTTGGTATTTTTCAATTTCGGGTCAATTTCTTCAACATATTTAATCTCCTTCGCATCTAAATCAAGCCAGAAATAAGGTGAGTGCTCCGCCATTGCTTCTATCAATTCTTGATATCTCTTATGACCTTTAAGAGAGTCGAAATCTTTGCTGATTTCACTAAAAATCTCTTTTAAATCGTCTCTTGTTATTTCAATACCATTTTCTATCTTGTTTTCAAGCTCTCCAGTTAATTCCCCATATTTACTTTCAAATTGAGAATCCTCAGAAATGAATTCCTGTAATTTTATCAGAACATTCACATCTTTATAACTAATCATCAAATCGTCAAGATCAAATCCAAGTAAATCGGCTCCAGAGGGAAGCAATGTCGTTCTAAATAACATCCCAAGCCTTTCATTGAATATTACTTTAAAAATTTCAGCGGAATAACCAGTGAAAATGTGAGAGACAATAAAATCATGACAAGATTTTAATATTTCTCGTTTCATTTGGTTGAATCTATTAAAACCATCTTTTCCTCTATATTCTGCGAACCTTTGAATTTCAGCATGTTCAGTAGTGCTTACCTCATACATTATTTTCAAGATTCTATCAAATTTCTCTTCTTTGTTATTTTCGTCAATTTCAGTTGTTAATTCCTCAAGTTCTAGCATTTTATTATTTAATAAATCAAATTGATTTGACATTCCTAGAACTTCAATTTCAAAAAGCAATCCTTGGCTTTCTAGTGCTGGAATCCCGGCTAGGAACTCTTCGGAAAGATCGGCTAATCCTAAGATGTGGTCGCTAGAAATGGTCGTACAATCTACATAAGGATTCGTTTCTTGATTTAATCCGCCTGTAACATAATAAGTCTTGCCTTTATAAACATAGCTATCTATAACCGCATGGATGACGTAGGAATCAAAGCTTTTGAACACGATAATGTCTCCTACTTCATATTCAGTCCCCTTGGGCATGAGTTTTACCGGAACTCGAGAACCTGGTTCAAATAATGGATACATCGATAGACCTTCTACAAATACCAAAAATGATCCTTCCCCTCTATTCCGAGCTTCATGTATTTTCATTTCAAAGGAATTTTCATTGGAATCGGACTCTGAATTTACCTTTCCATCCAAATTTCTAATCTCACTTTTCGTTCCGACATCCCAATTATCCAAATAAATATTTAAAAAAGACTTTTAATTTAGATGTTTAGATTCAAAATGAAATATGATTTTGATAGAGTTATCGATCGAAGTGATACCTATTCTGTTAAATGGGATAGAGCCTTTTTAAAAGAACAATTTAAAACAGATGATGTTTTACCTCTTTGGGTTGCGGATATGGATTTCCAATGTCCTCAACCGGTTATAGATGCTTTAAAAAAGAGAGTTGAAAAAGAGGTTTATGGATATTGCTGGTATAAAACTGCAACTTATTTAGATGCAGTTTCAAACTGGATGAAACGAAGACACAACTGGAAAATAGACAACGAATGGATAGTATTTAGTCCTGGAATTGTTCCAGCTATTAAAATGTTAGTTCAAACTTTTACAAATGTCGGAGAGAAAGTAATAATCCAACCACCGGTATATTATCCTTTTTTTTCAGCTGTAAAGAGTAATGGACGTATTCTATTGGAAAATAAATTATATTATGAAAATAAGAGATATACCTTTGATTTCGAAGATTTTGAAGAGAAAGCTAAGGATCCATTAACTAAAATGTTTATTCTATGTAGTCCTCATAACCCTGTGGGACGTGTATGGAATGAAAAAGAACTTAGAAGACTTGGAGATATTTGTATAGAAAATGATGTTTTAATAATTTCTGACGAAATTCACCATGATTTGATTCTTTCGGGATATAAACATACTCTCTTTTCGACAATTTCAGAAGATTTTGAAAGAAATACGATAATTTGTACAGCACCTAGTAAAACATTTAATATTGCTGGTTTAAATACATCTAATATTGTTATTCCAGACGAAAAAATGAGAGAATCTTTCATAAATACAATATCTCATAAAAATAGTGTTATGAGTCCTAATGTATTTGGTATTGTTGCATTAATTGCTGCCTATAATGAAGGAGAAGAATGGTTAAATCAAGCCTTGAGGTATATTGAATCAAATTTTAAATACTTAAAACAATTTATCAATGAATCAATCCCTAAGATTGATTTCATCGATCCAGAAGGGACTTATTTAGCGTGGTTAGATTGCAATAAATTGGGTATGAATGATGAAGAACTTAGTGAATTTATGTTGAAAAGAGCAAAAATTGCATTGGATGATGGAAAAATATTCGGTTCGGGTGGAGAAGGATTTGAGAGAATTAATGTAGCATGTCCAAGATCTATATTGGAGGAATGTATGAAAAGGATAGTAAATGCCTTAAAAGAAAGATCTTAGTAATATTATTCTTCATTTGGTATTTTTATTAATAAGTTAGCTGTAGTTCATTTTGTCTTAAATCTTGATTGATAAAATCTCTAAAGTTTTCGTTATTTTTATCTATAAATTCCCGAAATTCATAATATATTTCTTCAAGAGTCATTTCTTTTATATTGGATGAATTTTTTTGTTTATCAATGAAGATTTTCTTATTTTTAATAGATCCTTTAAGAGCATATTCAAGATAATTACCCTCTAAAATTAAATTCTCAAAAAGTTCCTTTTCATCGTTAATATGATGATGTAGATTTGATTGGGTTTGATTCTTTTCCTTAGATTCCAATTCGAAATCTACTCTTTGATAGCCTCGAACCTGAAAATTTTTATCTACAAAAGCTTGAAATTGATGATCACAGACCAAACCTCTGGCTATGGACATCGTAGTTAATTGTTTTGCTTCAGCAATAACAGAATTAGGAACATCCATTAATTTTTTTGATTTACACACTGGACAAATAAATTCTACTTTCGAAGTATTAATATTTACCTTATTTTTTGCTTCTGTAATTGCCATTATGACACCTTCTTAAAATTATTAAAAAAATAATATTAAAAACCCCATTTATTTCATAAAACTAATGATGAGATTTAAGATGGGAGACATTAACTACTAAGTAATTTATTATTATACCTTATTATGCATTATCTGGATCAAATTTTATATCCATATTATTCTCATCTAATACGAAATTAATCTTTAAATTTGATACTAAATCGCTTTCAATTTTGAAGTAGTGAGACCCTTTAGTAAATTTCTTTAAAGTATCATCCTCTAATTTAATAAGAAGACTAATAGTATCATTTAATTTAATAGTCCTACCACTTAGTTTTCCTCCAATAATATCATTTATATTAAATGATTCTCCTTTATGAAAGATGGACAAGCGGCTCTCTATTATATCTAAATTAACACTTTCTTTTGAAAAATTCAATTCTATATCATCCAAGAAAAATCTACCATAATTTGAAAGATCAAGGCTAGTAGGATCAAATTCTTTAATATTGAAATCTCCTATTTCAATTTCTTTAGGAATTACGAATGGTATCAGTAGATTAATGAATTTTATTTGTAGAGAATCAGTTTTTCCATCACCAGTGCTATCTACAGTGAAAATACTCTTATTTGGTGGAAAAATCTTCCTTATCAGAACTTTAAATGCAGATAAGTCGTATGAAATGACAACTCAACCTTCTAATTTGTTATGGACTTATAATCTTTCTATTAATTAATAGTTTTCTACCTCAGAAATCTTTACAGGACGATTCTCTTCATATGATTTCTGAGCAGCTAATGCGATCAAAACATTTCGTAAGCCATCTTCTCCGTCTGGTTTAGGATTTACATCTTTAATTAGGCAATCAAAAAAGTATTTCAATTCAGTTGAATAAGAATCTATATATCTTTCCATGAAAAAATATGGAATCTTGTCAATATTAGTGCATTCAGCAGTATAAATACGAACTGTATTTGTTGCTTCATTATCTGCTATAATACATCCTTCAGATCCAAAAACTTCAACACGTTGATCATACCCATATACAGCTTGACGAGTATTATCAATGATTCCTATAGCTCCATTTCTAAATTTCAAAACTGCAACAGCAGTATCTATATCTCCTGCCTTTCCAATTTTCGGATCAATCAGTACAGATCCAGTTGCATAGACTTCCTCTACTTCGCTACTCGCTTGGAATCTTGCCATATCCCAATCATGTATAGACATATCAAGAAATATACCTCCCGATACCTTTATATACTCTATTGGAGGGGGCGCAGGATCTCTAGAAGTAATTTTAATGATTTGTGGTTCACCTATTTGACCAGAAGCGACAGATTCGTAACATCTCATGAAATTACGATCAAATCGTCGATTAAATCCCACCATGAGTTTTATCCCTGCGTTTTTAACAATTGAAAGGGTTTCTTTAATCCTTTTTATATCAGTATCAATTGGTTTCTCACAGAATATATGCTTTTTAACCTTAGCAGCTTCCTGAATAAATTTAGAGTGAGTATCTGTTGGTGAACAAATTATCACTACTTCAATTTCAGAATCATTAAAGATTTCCCTTGGTTCATTAGTTAATTTTGGTACACCAATTTCTTCTGCCCATTTTCTCAATTTATCATTTATTTGTATATCAGCTACAATTTTTAACTTGACATGTGCTACTTTACGCAACAGATTTTCAATATGTATTTTTCCAATTCTACCTGCCCCAATCACTCCTACGGTAAACTTTTTTGTCAATATAAATCACTCAAAACCTTAAAAATACAAATTTAGAAAATTAGATAAATATAATTGTCGCAAAGTTCCTAATTAAGAATTATAGATTTATATTTATGTAAGTCTAAATTGAAATAATTAATTAAAAGTTATTATCAAAAAATAAAAGTGTTAGCTTAATGAGTGAGACTAATATTCAAATTTATGGATTTCGTTGGATAGTTCTTTTGTTGTTTATGTTAGAAAATATTATACTACAAATGCTATGGATAAGTTTTGCACCAGTAAGAAGCATAGCTGTAACTTTTTACAGTGTGGATGCGCTTTTAATTGATTTATTGGCCATGAGTTTTATGATTGTATATATTCCAATTACCTTCTTATCAACATGGGTTATTGATAAGTATGGATTTAGAATAGGTGCTGGTATAGGAGCACTTATAGCTGGAATTTTTGGTCTATTAAGATTTACTGCATATAATGACTATTCATTGGTATTAATTTATCAAATAGGAATTGGTGTCGGACAACCTTTTATTTTAAATGCAGTGACAAAATTATCGGCAAACTGGTTTCCTGATGATGAAAGAACAACCTCTACAGGTCTAGCCTTAATCTCCCAATTTCTTGGAATTGCTTTAGGCATGTTTATTACTCCAATCCTGACTACTACAAATAACTTATTGCCAATGTTGTTAACTTATGGAATTATATCTTTAGCTATGGGGATCTTATTTACATTATTCGCAAAAGATAAACCACCAACACCGCCTACCAAAGAAATTATAGAAGAGAAAGTTTTAATATCCGAAGGCTTGAAGAAATTATTTATAAATAAACAATTTATCATTCTGTTTATTCTTTTCTTCTTAGGACTCGGAATTTTCAATACAATTACTACTTATATTGAAGGAATTGTAGGACCAAGAGGTTATGATCCTAATTTTGCAGGTATAATGGGGGCCTTAATGTTATTAGGAGGAATTGTAGGATGTATTGTTATGTCAACAATATCAGATAAATATAAAATACGAAAAATACTACTGATTATTTCACTTTTAATAGCGTCGATTTCTCTATTCATAATAACATTCACTTCTGACAGCTTAATGTTGAATGCATTTGGATTTCTTTTAGGTTTTGGCATACTTTCAGCAGGACCAGTAGGGCTTGAATTTGCCGTCGATTTAACAAAACCAGTACCAGAAGCAAGTTCAAATGGAATGCTAATGATGATAGGACAGGTTGGAGGTATTTTACTTATTCTTGGTTTAGAAGATGTCACAATAAATGGCGATTATTGGCCTGCTTTATTAATTCAAGCAGTTTTACTTTTATCTGCTTTAATAATAACATTTTTCATAAAAGAACCAAAAAATCAATAATAAATTTCTTTATTTTTTTTTTCTTATTGTAAATATAATATAATTATATTAAATAGTCAATGAGTTTGATTTAAAGATGCAAGCAGTTGAATTGTCAGCAGAATGGGATCCTAAATCGACTTTTAAACTCGGAAGTAAGGATATTGAACATAAGTTAACATATTTAGGTTCTCAGGTTTGGAAAAAACCTGTAGTTAGGGTTGTGGAAAGAGAAAAACCTCAAATCAAATCTAATGAAGTCCTTATTAAGGTTAAGCGGTGTGGCATATGTGGAAGTGATGTACACATGGCACAGACATATGAGGATGGATATATTTATTACCCAGGATTAACAGCTTTTCCAGTAACTCTTGGACATGAGTTTGCAGGGGAAGTTGTTGAGGTTGGAACTTCAGCTATTAATAAAAGGACGGGTAAACTATATGAGAAGGGAGAACCTGTAACAGTTGAAGAAATGGTTTGGTGTGGCGAATGTAAGCCTTGTTGTGATGGATATCCAAATCATTGTGAAAGATTGCAAGAAATTGGATTTTCGATCGATGGTGCTTATGCTGAATATATAGCAGTTCCCGCGAAATTGTGTTGGAGTTTAAAAAAATTAGAGGATAAATATGATGATATTTTTAAAATAGGCAGCTTAGTAGAACCAACTTCAGTGGCGTATAACGCAGTTATTGAAAGAGGTGGCGGAATTCGTCCAGGGGAGAATGTAATAATTTTAGGAGCTGGACCAATTGGTTTGGCAGCTGTAAAAATTCTGAAAACTGCTGGAGCTGCAGTATCAATTGTATCAGAACCTGAAAAGAGTAGAGCTTCATTAGCTAAAAAAATGGGCGCTGATTATGTTATTAATCCTCTTCATGAAAATTTTGTTGAAAAAGTAAAAGAATACACGGATAATGAAGGAGCTGCGATATATCTTGAAGCAACAGGATTACCAGATATTGTAACAAGTGACATCCAAAATGCTATATGGGAATGTAAAACTGTGAATAGCACTGTAGTTATTGTAGCTAGAGCAGAACAAAATATGCCAGTTTGTGGTGAATATTTCCAAGTAAGGAGAGCTCGTATTGTAGGATCTCAAGGTCATTCTGGTCACGGTAATTTTCCAAATGTAATAAATTGTATGGCTGCTGGAATGGATATGACACCAATGATTACAAAAGAAATATCTCTTGATAAAGTGCCTGAATTCCTAAAAATTTTACAAACAGATAAAGAAAACTGTAAAATTTCAGTAAAGATAGCTTAATACTACTCAAACTAGTGTGAAAAAAGTAATAGAAATAAAATAACTTCTAAACCTGATAATTCTTTATTTTTTATTTGTTAATTCTTTTCTATATGATTAAATGTAAATATTCTGATGATTCTTTCGCAACATCTTCGAATGAAGGTTTCATTATTGTTTCTATTGAAGCAAAACCATCATATCCTGACTTTTTAAAAATATTAAGAAAAGTTTTAAAATCAAAATGACCAGTTCCCGGAGCTCTACGAGTGCAATCTGCTAGATGTATGTGTGCCACATAAGGAGTTATTTCTTCCAAATAATCCCAAATATAGCCGGGATCCTCCTCTAAATATGTGTGGAATGAGTCTACTAATAATTTTAAGTTCTCTGAACCAATTTTTTCTATTAACTTTACTGATTCCGATATTGTATTATATGAATCTAATTCAAATCTATTAATTGGTTCAAATAATAATAATACTCCAAAATTTTCTGCTAAACGGCAACATTCCGTAAGAGATGTTTTAACATAATTTTTTTCCTTTTTTAAACTACTCTCAAAATTATACCTTCCCCGAATTAATCCAATTATAACTTTTGATTCAATTTTTTGTGCAAAATCTAAATAACGCTGAATTCTTTGAATTGCCTTTTGCCTTATCTGCTCATTTTGATGACCTAGTGAATATCCAAAACGTATATAAGTACTGCCAGTCCCAATAGCAGAAATCTCAAAATCATATGATTCCTTAATATCATTTATTTTGTCAATATTGATTTTCTCTGGTTCAAGAAGAGATAATTCAATTCCATTATAGTTCAAAGAATTTAAAAAATCACATAATTCTGCAAATTGCTTTAAGACTTCATCTTGAGTTTTTTTGAATTCATTTAATCCTGAAACAATACTTAGTTTCATAATTTAATATTCAATTTGAAATTTGAATAGGATAATACTTTACCTATATAATAATATTAAGTAATAATGTCTAAAAATAGAAAAAAAAGAAAAATAAATTCTCCTTAAATTAAGTTAAATAACTAGTGAGATCTGAAAAATGAAAGGGAGTTCTTTAACTAAATCAGATATGGTTTCTTATTTCTTTGAAGATCCAAAACAAAAAGCCATTGATAGAAAAATGTATAGGGTAAAAGTACTGTACTATTATTTCAACTCAAAGATAAAGATAAAAACAGAAAAAAATCAAATTTTAAATGGAAGTTTATTATTGGGTGATGGTTCTTTGATAATTAATGAAGTAGAATCCCATTTAAATCAATTTGACATTTTTTTTATTCCTCCAGGAAAAGAATTTTCGATTATTGGGAAATCCAATTCAGAGTGTAAAATTATATTAATCTTCAATACTATTGAAAAGACGGTTGATAAAATCTTTGAAATTCAAAGATATGATCTAGAAAAATTTGTCCCTCGAGGTGAACCTTGTTCAAATGAAAAAATGGCAACATTTAGAACTGTATGGACTGCTTTTAATGATGAGTATTTCATGTCCGGTATTACAAATATTCCTAATGAATCTCTAAAAACAGGTGTAGTTACTAGTGTCAATTTAGAAACGAATAAGAAAATGAAAAATGTTGAAATCTACTCTCATGTTCATCCAGATTTTCCTGAAGTTTATATTTTTCTTATTGATGATGATAATTATGCTATCACCCAATATTTAATAAATTCTAAAGGACAATCTGTTTGCAAGGATCTCTCAAATGGTGATGGGTTATTTTTTCCAGGACACTTAGGGCATATTAATTTTGCTAAACCTTTTTATAAAAATCTGAAATTTTGTTCGTATATTTGGTTCATTCCAACATTTGGCAAAAAAGGGGGAATAAAGCCAATAACTTTAAAAGTTTAAACTGATAATTCATTCTATTCTATAGACAAATTTTTGTGATTAAATATGACAGATTGGAATCTACCTCCCAAAGAATTTGGTCACATGGACAAACCAAGTGGTATCTATCTTCAAACAATGTCTATCGCAGAAATTAAAGAAAGGGTAAAAAAGAATGATCTTATTATTATTCCTTGTGGCTCTACTGAAAATCATGGTCCAGCAGCTTGCATTGGAGAAGATACATTCTTAGTCACACGAATGGCAGAATTAGTGGCACAGAAAACTGGATGTACAGTTGCTCAACCAACTTGGTATGGATCACATCCATATCATCACGTAGGAATGCCTGGAACTATCATAGTCCCCGAAGAAACATTTAAATCTCTATTAAGATCAGTAATGGCTGGATGTTGGAATATGGGTTTTAGAAAAATGATATTACTAAACGGACATGGCCAAGAATATGTTATTCCAAGTGCTATACATGAATTTGCAAAGAATTATCAATTACCTATGGTTGTATGTAATGTTAATTGGTACCATGCAATTCCACAATATTGTATGGATCAAGAACATAGTGGTCCATTTGAAACACCATTTATTCACGCTGATGAAGCTGAAACATCTTTCTCAATGACACTATTTCCTGAAATGGTGAAAAAAATAGATGAATGTAATGATAATACTCCAATAGGTTGGATGCCAGAAGGACATGTAGATAAAGCGGGAAATATTTATCAACGGCCTATTAAATGGTATGGACAAGTTGGATTTGGTCCTATTGAAGTATCTGCTTATCCAGAGGGTCATGTAGGATGCCCTAGTAAAGCAACTTTTGAAAAAGGTAAACCTGGTATGGAAGCATTTCTCGATTACCTTGAAAAACTGGTTAATGATATACTAAACACTTTTCCTCCTGGAAAATTACCCCCTATTGAAGGAATTACTCAAAGAGACCCGAAAGAAATTGAACCTTACATAAAAGGACCTCTAAATGGTGGAAAAAGTATTTATGAACTAAGATACCCTCCTTAAAATTTTTTTTTTTTTATTATTTTGATTGGAACAGAAAAGACTATATTTGTGTTTCATCAGATAAGCTTCTAAAATGAAGGAAAAAAAAATTATAAAATTTATATATTTGCTCCACAATATGAACAGAATTGTGCGGCATCCTTAGTGATAGGTGTACCACAATTAGGACAATATTTAGCTCGTTCTTCAACAACCTCTTGTGTTTTTGGTATTGATAAATGTTTTATTTGTCCTGTGGTTGTATTAAATTTTCCTTGTAATTGACCAGAAGCTTTTAAATCTAATATAATGGCATACACATCCTTTCGGGAAATTCTGGTGCTTGTACTAATATCATCTACCGTTGCTTCTGGATTCACTTGAAATTCTGATAAAACAACATTTCTCAATTTGCTTCTATTAGTTATTGCAAATATCTGACTCAATAAAATAGCAATCCCGATTCCAATACTTATGAAACCCCAAAAACTCCACTTGTTCCAAGGGATAAATGAACTAATTCCCCAATAAAAGAAAGCACCAGCAATTATCAACGCGCATATTGAGAAACCCTCAGAATATTGATTTTTTTCATATTTCATATTAAATCACAAAATTTTCTATTATTTTCAAAAGATTTCACTAAATAATTGTAAAACACTTTATAAATTTTTACTTTATATTTATACATTTCTAATTTTGGGAGAGGAAAATAGAAATGAAATATGAATGAGAATAATTCTTTACCAATTAATTGGTAATTATGCACCTATTTATTATTTCAAAAACAGTAGAGAAATCAACTTGATCCTCAGTAAGTAGGATAATTATATTTTCTAAAATTTTAATTGAAAGAATATAAAAGTTATCTGAATGAATTACATTGAAATCTGGGCTATGAACTCCGATTTCTGTCGTTATTTCTTCAGCCAATTCGTATAATTGCGACATATTCAAACCTATTGATGACTTATTAAATTCTTGATTGATGTGAGATTTTATGACAGCACCATTTTCGGAAGTAATGAGTATAAAATATAATCCAGACTCACCTAATTCTTTTATTAATGTATCTAATACTAAATCAAGCTGAAGTGTTGCAGTCATTATGATATAATTTATTGGTTTTCTAATTTATAATTTTAGGTACATTTTGTAGTTTATACATGAAACATTGATATATATTATGACTTTATAGTTAAAACTATTATGGGGATGTTGATATGAATAATTTACTAATTATCTAAAATATATTAAAAAAATCAGTCATATTTCAAAATACCGATCAATTACTTCCTCAAAACTGTGAAAAGGAGCTAAATCTCCATTAAACCCAACTACATATGATGAATAATACCTAAATAAGAACTCTTCTACTAGTAATTGCATATATCTTTTGATATTTTCTGAACAATTTGGTTTTTCGACTATATATGCGAAAATGACATTTTGCTTGGTTTTTATAAACATTTGACACCCATTTCCAAGATTTATATCTGTAAGTTTTAAACCATATTCCCCTCCGGCAATAAAGTCCTGAGAATAAATTAAAATTGCTGAAATAAAACCCGCTATTTGGAAATTATTGTTAGCCATATATTCTCTATCTTTATTTACCTTTGAAAAATACAAAAATCCTGCTTTATCTATAATAAATAAACCTACAATTCCTTTTGCTATGGGAATATCAACTAATTTATCACATATTTTTCTAACTTCTGTTTTAGAAATATTAGGATTTATACCATCATATATTCTTTTTGATAAATGATAAAGTTCTGTGAAATTCATTAAATTCTCTATCTTATCTATATACATTATTATGAGTTTACTATTATTCTCTTTTTCAAAAAAGTGAATATATACTGTAAGATTGCCTATAGTATCGTTAATATATCCCTGTCTTCTATTAACAAAAGATTCCCTATATAGATCAATAATTTTAGTTGTAAGAGAAATTCCAATTCCTTTTTGGAATATAATCTCAATATATCCCTCAGTATTAATCTCTGAAACAGAAAAGCCTCTTAATTGAAACTTTTGGAAATTTTCCATTATATTATATTGGTTTTCATTTAAAATAATCATAGATCGGTAAAATTTTTGTACAAAATGTTAGTTTTGTGTTAATAAAAATATTATAATTCTACTATTTAAATTTATTTTTTGATCAAATAGCATTCTTTTTGATAACAAATAAAATTATTAGTACTTAAATTTTTTAGTTTAGTGGAAATCTATAAGATTATATATTTTTTCGATTTTTTAATTGATTTTTTATTCTTTTTAAGAAATAAGAAATTACAGCCTATATAATATAAAAGATAAATACTCTCTTATGTATCAGTTAGATATTTCTGAATAACTTCAAAATCAGATAAATTAAATGGTTTTAAAATTGCACCGGTGGCACCTAAATCTTGAATTTTTTCTTCTATCTCTACTCGAGGAATTGCTGTTAAGAAAAATACCGGGATCTTCTTTAACTTACTATCCGTTTTAACTCTCTTCAAAAACTCATAACCATTAATATCTGGTAAAATAATATCAAGTAAAATAAGTTTGGGTTGTCTTTTTTTCAGTTCCTTTAGCCCTTTAAAACCACTTGAAACGCCTTTACATGAGATTCCTAATGATTCGAAATAACTGGATAGAAGATTGACCGTTTCGATATCATCCTCAATTAATAATAAATCATATTTAACCATCTCCTCGATTTCAACTTCTCTATTTGTTTCAAATGTATCTAAATAGTTAACTATTTTGTTTTCTAGGACTGAACATTGACTTAAAACATTTTTTATTATTGATAATAACTTATCTTCTATATTTTTTCCATAGGATTCAATAATAAGCTGTAAATACCCTTTAATAGAAGTTAAAGGTTCCTTTAAATCATGTGATAAAATAGAAAGAAGATCTATATCAACTTTTTTATCTTTAATTGTAATTTTAGACTTATATTCAATAAAGAATTTCAAAGCTTCTCTAATTAATTTTGATAAAGTAGAATAATCATTACTGTTAGCAAAATTCAGCCACTCTTCTTTAATATCTTTCGATACATATAATGAAATTCTTTCCTTATCTACATCGAAATCATTTTTACCTTTCTGCCATTTTTTAAAGCTTTCTGTAACACTTCCACGCCAAATAGCCCTCTTCCCGGTTTTTATCTCAAAGTCTTCCATTTCTTTAGTTTTTTTTAAATCATTAGGGATATTGCCCACCTTTAATTAGATTATAATTAGTACTTTTTATAGATATTTATTAGGTTTTACATATTTATATTTTTTTTTTTACCTAAAATTTAATACTATTTGAAAAATGAATAAAATTGTTATTAAAAAGAAGAAAAAAAAAATTAGGTTAAAAATATTAACTCCTAATAATTGAATTATTCATCCAATATTAAAGAACTCTTTAAGTCTTCTGCTAAGGTCCCTAGCTTATGGGCAGTAGATGTAACTTCTTCCATTGATGCGGTCTGCTGTTCTGCAGAAGCACTTATTCCTTCCATTGCACTAAATGAGGAATTAATCTTATTAATTACATCTTTAATTTTATCATTTGTGTTTCTTACAGCATCTTTTGATTCTTCTGCTAATTTTCTAACTTCATCTGCAACTACAGCAAAGCCTCTTCCTTGCTCACCAGCTCTTCCTGCTTCAATACTGGCGTTCAAAGCTAGTAAGTTAGTTTGATCAGAAATGTTAGTAATGATACTCATTACATTATTAATCTCATTAGTGGAACGAATAACGTCCTCAGTATTATTAGTCATTTCTTGTGTTGAAGAGGCAATTTCCTCTGAAGCAGCATTAACTTCACTCGCACTTGCAGCCAATTCATTTGCAATATTTGCGACATTAATACTCGCATTTGAAGCAGCTTCTATAATTCCTTTCATGTTATTAGCTGATTTTTCAAACTTTTGTTCTAAGAAAGGAATTACGGCAAAAAATAATGCTACCGTTCCCATAAACAATGCAAAACTTTCTCCAAAAGCATCTGCATAATCTGGATTCCAAAGTTGCCACTTGTCAAGAAGATTTCCCATAGTATATAGAAAACCTCCAATGACAGAAAATACATAAATTGCATTAGTTGGTGTTCTTTTTTTAAAGTATATAAAAACAGTTACTATTATTGCTAAAAAAAAGAAAATCATACCAACAAAATTAAAGCCTCCATCAAGGAGATCAGCTGGATCTATTTGTAATAGCATTTAATTACTCACCGACTTTTTTTTGATATTAAGTTTGATTTCTTTCCCTTTTATAACCTTACTGTAGTATTCATAAAATGCTGCAACACAGAATAAAATCCCTGCCATCATAGCAAAAAAGTGCTCCATGAAGTTGAAAGTATCGGGTAAAATTGCTGCTTCTAAGTTTGTAGATAGAAAAGTTATAAAAATGCAATAATACCCCGGAAACCACTTCATGATGTCCCTCCTCTTCTTTAAAAGGTATGGAGAAAAAGCTACTGGAATAGCTAAAATTATTAAAACTGTTAATTCATTTATTTCTAAACTAGGCATTTATTAATCACTTCCAAAACGTTTTTTCTAAAGTAATCTATAAAAGTTAAATCCCTTTCAGCCAATATTCATAAAATAACTTTAATAGAACTTTTTTATAATTAATAAAAATTTTTGTATATAAACATTTATTTTTACACCATTTTTTGAGATATTATGTACAAAAAAATACATCAAATTAATGCTTTAAAAAGTGGGATTTTTCAAGAAATATTTATGAAATCAACCTTACGGCTTAATAGAAAAATCAAAAAAGAAATAGATTTAAATATCAAAATTTTGTAAAGTTATGTAAGATTATATAAAATTGATATTTTTTTTTTAATTATTATAAAATATATTAACGATTTTAATTCTCGGTACAACAGAAATTTAAATTATTTAACCGATCATATAGTATTTTTGAGTTAAATTAGATTCTCTAAAATTATTGGCGAGTAGGAAAATATAATTGTAACTTTTCTAAGATATTCGGGATAATGGTTAAGGTATTTTTAATGCAAGAATTAGAACAAAAAACCAAAAAGAATTATCTTGAAACGACCTTTCAAGTTTTATTTAATAATTCAACTAGTGGAATTGCTTACCATAAAGTTGTCTATGACATTTTAGGAAATCCAGTAAATTACATTATCACAGATGTAAATCCCCAATACGAAAAAATTCTGAATATTAAAAAAGAAAATGTAATAAATCAAACTGCAACAAAAGTATATAATCTCGATAAAGCGCCATATATAGAAATATATTCAAAAGTAGCAGAAACACAGGAATCAGTTACTTTTGAAACATATTTTCCGCCAATAGAATCTCATTTCAAAATTTCAGTAATTTCCCCTAGAAAAGGGGAATTCATTACTGTATTTGACGATATTACCTCAAGGAAGAATTCTGAATTAAAATTAAAGGAATCAGAAGAAAAATTTCGCTGTCTGTTCGAACATTCTCCTTTTGCAATAGCCCTAATGGACTTAAATGGTACTTTTTTAGAATGCAATTCCTATGTTAAAGAAATTTTTGGATATGAAAAGGAGGAAATGAAAGGAAAAAATTTCCTTGAACTAAATATTGTTCCTCAAGAATACCTTCCCTTGATTATGTATGGCTTTAAGAAATTATACAATGGAGAAACTCCTGTTCCAAAGGAAATTCAATTGATAAAGAAGGATGGAAGTTTAATTTGGACTCTCTTGCATGTATCTCCGATAAAGTTAAGAGATGTGAATTCTGTTCAAGTTATAGTTGAAAATGTAACCGATCGAAAACTTTCTGAACAAAATTTAATAGAATCTGAAGAAAAATTCAGAACGATTACAGAACAATCATTCATTGGAATTGCTATTTTACAGGATTTTACCTTTAAATATGTTAATAAACAATTCTCAGATACTTTAGGCTTTTCATCTGATGAGATTCTAAGATGGAAACCAAGAGAATTCTTTCAGATTATCCATCCAGAAGATAGAGAAATGGTCCAAATCTTGGCAGAAGAAAAATATTATGGTACCGATGGAGTTTTAGCAAATCTTCAATTCAGGGTTATTAAAAAAACAGGAAAAGCAATTTGGTTGGAAATAATTTCTAAAACAATAACTTTTGAAGGAATGCTGGCAGATTTAGTGGCAACATTAGATATTTCTGAAAAAATTGAAGCACAAAGGCTTATTCTTGAAGAAAATAAAAAACTACTAGAACTCAATAAGATGAGAAAAGACATAATAACACGAGTCTCTCATGAGTTAAAAACACCTTTAACTTCAATGTATGGGGCATCTCAGATACTTCTAAAACATCTTATTGAGAAAATTGATGATGATGTATTAAGTTTCATAGAAATTTTTCATAGGGGGGCTTTAAGATTAAAAAAACTAGTAGAAAATCTAATTGATGCTTCCAGAATAGAAACTGGAAAATTGGATTTGAGATTAAGCAATGAAAATATTATCAAAATAGTGAGAGAATGTGTTGAGGACATGAATTATTTCGCTAATAATCGTAATCAAACGATACACTTAGAATTGCCTGAAGAAACCTGTTTGAATGTTGATAAAATTAGACTTCAACAAGTGATTACTAATATTTTATCAAATGCGATAAAAAATACTCCCAAAAATGGTTCGATTTATGTAGATCTTCTTGAAAATCAAAATCAAGTTGATATTAAAATAAAGGATATGGGAATAGGTATAACTAAAGAAGAAAAAGGGCTGTTATTTGAGAAATTTGGTAAAATTGAACACTATGGAATGGATTTAGGGGTTGATATTGAAGGATCTGGTCTGGGATTATATATCTCAAAAGAAATTATTGATTTACATGGTGGTCAGATCCTCGTCGAATCAGAAGGACGGCATAAGGGCGCTCTATTTACAGTAAGATTATTTAAATAGTAAGAAATGGGCCTGGCAGGATTCGAACCTGCGACATCCCAGTCCGAAGCCGGGCACCCTATCCAGACTAGATTACAGGCCCCTATCAAAAATAAAATAACTAAAGTAAGTTATAATACTTTCATTCATTATTTATAAAAAATCTTATTGAATTATAATTTAGGACAAATTAAAATTATCTAAAAATAAAAGAAAAGCAGAAAAAATTTAAAGATCTTCTTTTTGAAAACCATTATTTAGATATTTCATAAATAATCGAAATAATTTTGTAAATCTTAATCCTTGAGAAAGATCTCCATCAACTTTTATTATTCCTTTCATAAAAGCATCAATTCCAGACATCTCACACTTTAGACTTCTAACAAATATATCTTTAGTGTATATAATTTTAACTGATTCACTTCTATTAATCCCTTTTCTATATAGTATTGAACCATTAGAAACTTTTAGCCAAAAGTTAAAATTTACATCAGTTACTATGATTTGATATATATCATCAAAATCTAAAATCTCATCTCGTAATTCTTCAGTACTATTGAACTTGTTAACAGCAAATTTTATGATTTTTTCTAGAATTGCAATAAATTCCCCATCATGATTTTCCAAAGAATGAATAACAGAACTGTAGCTTTTTGAATTGAGCATACTGTCTAATCTTGATACTAATTCAAATATATAATATTGTTATACCTAAATATTCCTTATTATCTACATCATCTTTAAAGCATTTAAATGTTTCTATTAGGTGTTTAAAAGCTGAAAGGAATAAAATTTTTATATTTTCCTTTATTTACTATTCTGAGAATATAAATTTATTATAATAAAAAATATATTACTTCTCTTTTGAAATTGCGGCTATAGTGTAGCCCGGTCTAGCATTCGGGACTGTCACTCCTGCGACGCGGGTTCAAATCCCGCTAGCCGCGCCATTTTATTTTAAAATTTCCTTAATTAGATCATTAAATCTACTTCTATAATTAAGAAAAACAATCATTAACTAAAATAATAACAAAGATAATAAAAAAAAAGAAATGTATAAATGTAATACGTTGAATAGAGAGGTTAACTTAAGTTACTTATAAATCTTCGGCTAAATCTTCATATGCTTCTAATGCTAGCTCGATAATTTCCTGAAATGCCATAGCATCTTGAAGATTTCCTTCAACTGTAATATCTCCTGCCATATATGCAGAAGTTGCATCTACTTCTCCCATAAGAATACCAGCTCCTACTTCGAGTGTGGAAGACATCGTGAATGAAGGATTATCAACATCCCCCTCTCCATATTCCAAGTCTCCTTCTTTAACTGTTAGCCAGTACTTCTTATCAACATCTGTTAATATCTGACTTATGGCTATGTCCATATCTTCGAGTTCTTCTTTCAGATCCTCGTTTTCAGTCGAGATCTGCTTAACAAATTCATACATCAGTTTTAATTCCTCTACTGATGCTGCGGACGCTCCAGCATCTTGAGCTGATTTAATTTTCTTTAATAAATCTTCGTCAACCATTTTAATTTTCAACCTTCTTTTGTAATTTTAACACTTATTTTTAAGAATTATTTAAAAATATATTACATAAAATAACAATATTAAAAGGTTATAATGATATAAAAAGGTTTTATTTCTTTTTTTTGATAAACTGAATAAAAAGCGATTGAATATATTAGTTGGTTGAATTTAAAATCAAAAAGTATGATATACTCATAATATTTTCTCTTAAAACCATACGTAAGAAAATTTAAGTGTAAAAGCAAAAAATTAAAACATGGTGTTTTTATAGTTTGGTTAGGATAAATATCGACAAATTTTGGTAATAGGTGTTTTATAATAAGCGTGCGTTTAAAGCAATTATATAATGCAACCGATAATTTAATAAATCAACAGTTTTATGCTGGAGGTCAAGACTTAATTATTGGTAGAACACCTGAAGTTTCATTAAAGATAAGCAATTCGGGACAAATAATTAGGAAGTTTAAAGATTTATTTAATCAGAATTTGAAATTATTCATTGAAGGTAAATATCTTGAATTTCTTAGTCTTTTTAAAAAAATAAAAGGGATGGACGAAAATTATATAAGAGAAATATATCAGGACCTTCAACTTAAATTTGAAACACTGAAAGAAGCTGAAAACATTAATATGGTCATAATATATTCTCTCGTTTTAAATTCTCTTATTTCAAGTATTCGAGATCTTAATTTTGGAGAATCTATCAGGGAGATAAAAAGACGAGTATTAAAGAAATCAAAAATGAGTGAACACAAGCTTCAAAATGCGATTGATACATTGTTCATGAGAAATGATAATAATATTTCTATTTTATATAATATATCTTATCTTGATACATTAGCAGAATCTTTCAATTATAACAAAGTTGCTCATATTTGTAAAATTCAAAAAAGCAAGTTTATAAATCGAATAGTTAAGCTAATCATCTCCTCAAAAGACAAAGTTTAATCTAGGAAATACTTTAATTCTTCAAAAAAAATATCAGTTAGTAATATAATAACCTCATCTTTTAATTCTTCGTCATACATTCTGATTCTATCAGAAAGTTCAATTTGGATTGTTTGACTTTTTGGGATATTTACCGCACCATATGTTCGTGTTATGTACCCTCCTGTTAAAACGTACTCTCTTCTTCTCGGATGTCCTGGAGCTATAGGAATATTAATATCAAGAAATTTTTGAATGATTTTTCCACGGATGTTTTTTCCCCAATTCCTCTTAGGAACTGGTTCATAAAATAAAGATGCTAAATTATTTGTGCCTAAAATTACATCAACATCTCGAAATCCAGAGGGCCGTTTGTCACTTTCAAAACCATGAATATCGATCAATAATGATCGATTGAACGTCTTTACATTACCTAATATCCATTCCTTAATTTTATAATGATAATAATTATATATTTCTCTGGCAAGGAAGGAATTTTGATTATATGCTAAAGCCTTATTACGGTTCAAGTCTAATTTATTACGCGGAACCTTAGAGTAAATATAAGAAGGAACTTTATCTTTTGATAATTCATTTTTAAATTTCTGATTAATATGGTTTATAAGATTTTTAGAAAATTCTATCGTTCCTTTATCAATACCTAGAATCCCAATTTGTCTTCGTGGAATACTAGTACAATCAAACAATCCTCCATGTGGAACAGATATAATTAAAGGAATATTACCTGCCTTACATTCAAGATAATTTCTAAGATCAACCATAGTTCAAAGTACGTAGACAATAAAAATAAAAAAAAAATTAAAATATAGGGGAGTTTTGCAGAGTTAAATATCGAAGTATTATAAAAATACTTATCCAAACTCCAAATCCAATTATTCCAAATGCATAATATCCAAAAACGCTCTTTTCTTTCTCAAATATTAGGTATGCGAAGAGCCAAGCTCCAAGACCACCAACAGCACCTAAAAGAACATCTGTAATCATATTAGGCCAACTATCCAATCGTCCTTCAAACTTCCAACCCATTTCTAGAAACCACACATTTTCGAGGATTTCCCATACTATTGCTATTATAACTGTAAGTATAAAGACGAAAAGTAATGAGAATATTGGAATCTTTCCCTTCTTTTTTGGAATTGTATAAAATAACGAAAAAAATAAGAAAATGCCAATTCCAAAACAAATATGACCAATGGAATAAAAGTCAAACCAAGAAATTCCTACTTCATCTACAGTTGTTGCAAAAAATTGATTAAATAACATTGAGCACTCCTTTTTACACTTTTAATTTTTTTTAAATTTCATAAATTAATAATAAAAAAAATAAAATAAATAATCATGGGAGTCCATAATTCATGAGTATATTATTATAAAATAACGAATCATAAATTTAATTTAAAAATTAATGTAATATAAAAGATTTAATTACCAAAATATACATTTTTTTGGGTAATTTTTCATTGGAAAAAATAGCATTCATTATTTATTATCATAAAGACAACTTTTATAGTTTAAATGCTATAGCAGGGGCACTTGAAACAGATAAAGTATTTGAAAGTATAGAATTTTATTTTGCTCCATCACAAGATAAACTTTTAGAAGCTCTAAGTGAAACTGTCAGAAAATATAATAAAACAATTGTAGGAATTTCATTTTATACAACCCAACTATTTGAAACTCAAAATTTAATCCAAATGATAAAAAAGAAGTTTCCAAAAAAATTATTAATAATTACTGGAGGACCTCATCCAACCGGAGATCCTTTTGGAACTCTTAAAATGGGTAGTGATATTGTCATTACAGGTGAAGGAGAAGAAACTATTATAGAACTCATGCAGAGAATAGTAAATAATGATTCGTTCGGAAGTATAAAAGGAATTGCTTTTATTAACAAAGATGGTAAATATATTTCTACCGTAAGAAGAAGTCCTATAAATTTAGATGATTATCCTCCTTTTCCATTAAAAAATCGAAGATTTGGGGCAATTGAAATAACAAGAGGTTGTCCTTACGTGTGTTACTTTTGTCAAACTCCCTATATATTGGGTACAAAACCTAGACATAGGACTATAGAATCAATATGTCAATATGTGAAAGTATTGAAAAATTATTATGGTGATCTTGCTGATATAAGATTTATTACTCCAAACGCTTTTTCATATGGTTCCTTGGATGGAAAGGTATTAAATCTATCAAAATTGGAAGAGTTATTAATAAAAGTAAGAGAAATTATTGGAAAAAATGGAAGAATTTTTTTAGGAACATTTCCCTCAGAAGTTCGCCCTGAACATGTTAGATATGAGACAATAGATCTTATTTTAAATTATGCTGATAATGATAATATTACTATTGGAGCACAATCTGGGAGTCAAAAAATCTTAGATCTATGTCATAGAGATCATTCCATAGAAGATATATATAATGCAGTGAATTTAGCAATAAAAAACAAATTGAAAATTAATGTTGATTTTATATTTGGTCTGCCTGGAGAGGAAGTAGAAGATATAATTCTTACAATAAATATGATGAACGAATTAGCTGATAAGGGAGCACGTGTACATGCACATTCCTTTATTCCTTTACCACAAACTCCCTTTGCTAAATCCCCAGTTAAAAGAATAAAAGACCTATATAAGAAAGAAATTAAATCACTTATATCAAAAGGATTAGCATTCGGAGATTGGAAGAAACAAGAAAGATTAGCAATCAGAATTGCTGAATATTTGAATAAAATGTACCCAACTTAAAATTAATCAACAATTTTAGCTTGATTACCTGTTATTTCTACAAAACCTTCTTTCTCTAATTGAAAAAGAATAGATTTTATTCTATTTAATTCAACATTTTTTATTTTATTGCTAATCTCAGTGATTTCCATCTTAACATTTGAAATTAACATTTTTAGAATTTGTCCCCTTATTTGCCTCGAAGATCCTTTAAACGGGGCTTGTTTTCGATAATGAGAACTTCTCTTATTTAGATCCGGATATGCTTTTTTTAGCATTACGCCGTAATCCATAAGTGCGTAATACCAATCTCGAGGTTTGGTTTTATCAACTGTTTTTTTCAATATTGGCAAAATATCTTTGTCATTTACATTATTTTTCTTAGGAAAGAAGAAATAAATATAAACTCTTCTTATATTCGTCTCAATAAAGATCGTTGGTCTATTAAAGACAAAAGTTATGATGGAAGATGCGGTATTATGTCCTATTTGTGGGAAAGATTTCAATATCTCTAAAGATTCTGGAAGTTTTCCCTCATATTCATTAACAACGATTTCTGCAATCTTTTTTAAAGCTATAGCTCTCCTATTATAACCTAAGCCTTTCCATTCTTTAAGAATTAAATCCAGTGGAGCTTGAGATAAAGTTAAAAAATCTGGAAATTTCTTTGTAAATTTTAAGAATTTTTCTACTACTCTTCTTGTTTGTGTTTGTTGTAGCATAATTTCTGAAACTAAAACATTATAAGGTGTGATATTCTCTCTAAAAGGAAATTTCCTCTTATGATTTCTATAATAATCATAAATTATTTTCTGGAATGATTGAATAATTTCTAGGGCTAATCCTACTTTTTTATAAAGTTTATAGAAGTCAGTAATGAATATATTTTCACTAATTTTAGACATCAAAAATTGATAATTAAAAACTAAGATGATCTAACATCTATAAGAAAAAGAAATTTTGGTTTATAAAAAATATCTATACTTATAATATTTAATTTAGGTAAGATCAAAAGCAAAAATTGTAACATTTCCTTCAATTCTTTTCAAATTAAGTGAATATCCAGAGTTGTTAATAATGTGAAGCATCGGTTTATTTTCAAGTAGAATAGAGCCTGTAAAAGTTCTGAAATTTAATTCTTTTCCAATCTGGACTAAATAGTTTAATAAAAACTTGGTAATTCCAAGTCCTCTCCAATCAGTGTGAACAACAAAAGCTAACTCTCCAATAGAAGGTTGAATAGTTTTAAAAAATGCTCCAAGAGCTACAATTTGTTCTTCTGCTTTTTCATGAACTTCTGCCACTAAAATCATATCATTAGTATAATCAATTGTTACAAGTGGTTGTATCTTCTTATGACGGAAATCTTTGACAGGAGTGAAAAATCTTAGATATCTATCCTTATCATCCAAAGAATAATGGAGTTCTTGGATTAATCTCTCATCTGTGGGTTTTATAGGACGGATTTTAATTGTTTTTCCATTTTCAAGCTTTAATATAGTTTCATATTTGTCAGGATATATACTTATCCTTCCATCTATAGAAATGGGCAACTTTTGGTCTGAATATACATACTTCCACTTTTTAGCATGGTCTAATAATTCTTCCCGAAAATCAGGATGAGCTATATTTATCATTTCAAGTACTCTTTCTCGAATACTTTTTCCATAAAGATAAGCAATACCCCATTCTGTAACTACATAATGGATATCACCTCTTGTTATTACTACTCCAGAGCCAGGTTGAAGGAAAGGAACTATTCTTGACACCACAGTACCATCTTTTAATGTTGCTGTAGAAGGTAAAGTCATAATAGGCTTTCCGTCGATAGATCTTCCTGCCCCTCTTACAAAATCAACTTGTCCACCGATTCCACTGTAAAATCTGTGACCTAAAGAATCTGAATTCACTTGACCTGTTAGATCAACACTTAAAGCGGCATTTATAGCTACTTGTTTCTTATTTTTGCTAATAATATATGGATCATTTGTATAATCACATGGATGAAATTCGACCATAGGATTGTCATCAACAAAATCATATAATCTTTTAGAACCCATAACAAATGAGCATATAATCTTATCTTTGTGAAGTGTCTTTTTTTTACATGTGATTACACCTTTTTCTACAAGATCTACAATTCCATCTGAAAATACTTCACTATGCACCCCCAAATCCCTTTTTTCTACCAACTCCTTAGTAACTGCGTTAGGAATTTCTCCGATTCCCATTTGAATAGTTGATTCATCTTCAATTAAAGAAGCGGCAAACTTAGCTATTTTAATGGAAACCTCATCGAGTTCACTATAACTAAATTCAATAATATCATGATCACTTAAAACAAATGCATCTAAGTCATTTATGTGAATAAAAGAATCTCCCAAAGTACGTGGCATTTTAGGATTGATTTCAGCTATAACATATTCAGCAGATTCTGCTATTGGCTTTGCGATATCTACATTAATCCCATAGCTACAGAATCCATATTGATCAGGTAAGCTCACTTGAATTAACGCAGTATCTAAATGCATCATTCCAGATTTAAATAATCTCGGAATCTCCGAAAGTAACATTGGAGAATAATCTGCCTGACCAAGTTCAACATATTTACGAAGTGATTTTCCAATGAAAAATGCATTATGCCTAAATAGATCTTCTATACTACCGGCAGTTTCATAATAATCCAAATCACTTAGACTGAGAAAGTGTAATATCTCTATATCTGGAAGGTTTAAACCAAGTTCAATTAATTTTTTAGTAAGATCGATTGGTTCAGCACAACCAGAATCGATAAAAATCCGACTTCCAGGTTTAACATATTTCGTAATAATATCGTCTAATGATATTTGCTTTTTACTATGTTTTTCCAATAAATCAGAAATATTTTGGTTTTGATTTAGTGGCAATTAATCACCTTATTATTCTATATAATATATGAATTAATTCTTATCGAATTTTAAATATTTAATGAAAATACAATAAAAATAGATACTTTACTTTTCGAATAAAATCAAAAATTAGATTTTAATTCAATATTCAAGGATCTTTCAAATAATTTAATTCATATATAAAAGTGCTAAATTATACAATTTTAAAAAAAAAAATCACTTTTTGTATAAAAAGAAAAGTTTTACATAAAAAAGGATAAAATTCCACAACTTTTTTTACATATATCGTGGCTCTCGTACAATTTTTGAATAAAAAAAGTTTAAATATAAATTTTTTGACTATAAAACTAATATTTGAAAATATAAAAATATGTAAAAATCATTTTTGTATACAAACTTCTTAATATAAAAAATAAAAATATGAATACTATTACATAATTTAAGAGATTCAATATACAGAAATCTATGATTATTTACATAAATAAATCAAATAATATATGAAAATAAGGAGAAAAAATATGAATATTGGAAGAAGAATGACATTTGGATTTGCATGCCTTATGATCATTTCTGTTGCTTTAGGTGTTATTAGTTTCACTCAATTAAACAGTTTAGATCAAGAATATAAAGATTTGGCTAATGTAGATTCAATTGCAATGGAATTAATGATGGATCTGCAATATGATATAGATTATGTATTACGTGAAATGTGGGAATATTTAGAGGGAGATGTTTCTCATCAACAGGATGAAATAAATGCACGTGCAACTGAATTTGATTTGCATGCAGAGGAACTAGCAGACTTACTCCCTGAATTTTCTATTGAAATAGAAGAAATTATAGCTGATCATGATTTTATTATAAGTCATATTGTAAATGATACTGAAGGAATTTTGGCTCATCAAGATGAAATCTTAGAACATCTCGATATCGTTTTTGAATTACACGAAGAGGTTGATGACGATATAGACACACTATTAGCACTTGTTAATGATCCGGTGATGGATTTAAATGCTTCAATAATGAAAATGTATCTTGTTGAACAGATGCTTTTTGTATATGAATATATCACAAATCCAGATCCTGATACTGTTAATGAATTTGATGCTGCAAATGTTGAATTTGATACGTGTATTGATACTATAAGAACTTTTTACTCTGGAAATAGCACAATAGAAAATTTGCTGGATCTTATAGAACTTCATCATGTTAATTTTTCTGACTACTCAGAGGGTACAGAACACGGGATTTTTGGAGATTATGATACTTTATTAGTCGAAATTGGTGAGATTAATGCAACCTTCGAAGGAGTGGTTGGAGAATTAGATGTTTTGAATTATGAAGTCGATGAACATATAGAATTAAATAAAGCTAATGCGCAATCAACAATTTTTACATCATATATAATTATCATTTCAGTGATAGTAATTGCAGTAGTTCTAGGGATAGTAATTGCAGTTCCTACGGTTAGAGGGATTGTAAGAGTTACAAAAAATATGGAGAATGTTTTAAAAGCAGGATCAAATGCAAGTGTGAATGTCTCAAATATGGCGACAGAGTTAGCGGCGAGTGCTAGTGAAGTAAATGCAGCATCTGAAGAAATTGCTTCAACAACCCAAGAGGTCTCCATGAATACTCAAAGTCAAGTTAATTCGCTTGTAGAAATCAGTAAAATGTCAAGTAATATCAATGATCTATCGCATGAAATCATGAAATCAACCACAGATATTAATAGAATCATGGATCTTATAACAAGCATATCAGATCAAACTAATTTATTAGCTTTAAACGCAAGTATTGAGGCAGGTAGGGCAGGTGAGCACGGTCGAGGCTTTGCTGTAGTGGCAGACGAGGTTCGAAAGCTTGCTGAAGAATCTAAAAATGCTACTGATGATACAGGATCACAAGTAAAGGATATAACAACCCGCATTCAATCTACAGTTGAATTAATTGCGGCTATAACTCAAGACATTGAATCTACAACGGCAGCGGGAGAAGAGAATTCGCGAGCACTTGAAGGTATTAGTGCTTCTTCAGAACAACAGACTGCCTCAATGGAAGAAATTACAGCTACAGCTAATAAACTAGGAGTGCTAGCAGAAGAGTTAAAGAATGAATTAGCAAAATCTGGAGGAGATAATGGAAAAACAAAGAAAATAAGTACGACTGAATTACCCAAAAAGCAGGAGAAATCTGGATTTAAGAAGAAACTAGCAGTCTTAAAGACTATTCGACAGGCTGAATCATTAGAAGAATGATATAAGTGTAAATCTATATATCCCCTTTAAAAAAATATAATGAGAATTAAATTGTGGATTAAATTCCACTTAACTTTTTAATTTTTTAGTTTAAAATATTATGATAATATAATTTATTAGCAAATCCCTTAAATTTTTAAATCCCTAAGGGGGCTTATCTTTTAAAGATAACCCCCTTTTAATTTTAATTTTTTTAGAAATAGAATCACATTTTAAGGGTATAGATAATTGATCAATCATCTAAAATGGATTTAGATAGGTTCATAGAAATTGTAATAATTTTTAATATGAGTGATTTTATATTATTCAAAAAGAAATTTTTTTTGAATAAAAATTTATTTCCGTTAATATAAAATTTCTAAATAAAATATTTTATATTCAATTGATAAAAGTTAACAAATCTTTAGGATTTGATATTTTATTCATAAAATAACAAATTAAAAGGTTTAAATTAAAAAAAGTTCTCAATTATTATAATAGGGTGGATCTTATCTCAGGAAATTTGAAAAAAACTAAAGAGATGGAACAATATGAGAAAGAGACAGGAAAATTTGCTATTTGGAGAGATCGGATAACAGAGGGATTTAAAAAATGGCAAAAAGGTGAAAAAATTTATGAAAAAAATAAAGAAAGAATAATGATTTTAGTCTCTGAAGAAACTAAATCAAAATGGCAAGATTTTATTAAAAATTATGATTATCCAACGATTTCAAAACTTGTAAGGGAAGCTGTTAATTCTTTTATAGAGATAAAAGAGAAATCTCGTTCCTTTAAAGCAATTTCTCAGATATCCCATGATTTAAAAGAATCTCTTACAATAATTAAAGGGTATTCACAGATTTTGTTGGAAAATTATAAAGATAAGTTAGATTGGGACATAGCTTTAAAATTGAAAACAATATATGATCAAAGTCTAATTTTAGAAGAAAAAATTATCAAAGATTTAGAAAAATCTGATGTCGAAAATAATTTGTATGATATTCTGATTGTTGAAGATGATTTCTTAACGATTAATTTACTAACTGACTATTTTAGAGGTAAAGGATATGTCTGTAAATATCTTACATCTGGCTTAGAAGCGATTGAAGAAATGTACAGGTATGTTCCTAAATTAGTTTTACTTGATATACTCCTTCCAGATATTGATGGATATGAAATATGTAAAAAAATGAGGTTATCGAATACTCTGAAAAAAGTGCCTATTTTTTTTATAACAGCTGTTCCACATTCTGAAGTCGAAGAAAAAATGAATGAAACAGGAGCCAATGGTTACTTTTTGAAACCTTTTGATTTTTCTAAATTCGAAACAATATTTAATCATTTAAAATGAACAAAGTCTCTATTTTTATTAGATTTTGATTATTAATTATTACTTGAGTGATTCTTATACAATCTAATTGTAAATTCAGCTCCTTTATTTCTCCCTTCTGATTTTACCAGAATTTCACCGTTATGCAATTTGACTATTTCATTGGAAATATATAAACCTAATCCAGAACCTTCAATATCTACACCCAACGATCTTCCATATCTTTCAATTTTTCCAAATCTTTTAAACAATTTCTTCATTTCTTCGTTTGTTAGGCCAATCCCTGTGTCTTTTATAGAAATGTCAAATGATTTATCCATTTCTAATAATCTAATATAAATCAAACCCCCTGATGGAGTATTTTTTATGGCATTTGATAGGATATTAGTGAAAACCTGTTCAATCCTAAATTTATCTATTTTAATGAATAATTCTTGAGGGAGATTAATATTTAAAAAGACTTTTCTTTCATTAGCAAAAAAAATCAAATCTTCAATACATTCCTTAATAAGTTCAACCAAATTTTCTTTTTTCATTTTCAATTCCATTTTATTATAGTCTATTTTTGAGGCATCAATTATATTGGATATAAGATTTTTTAGTCTATTCCCACCTCTGTTTATGATTTCTACATATTTGTTGAGATGTGAATGGGGATGATTTTCATGATACTCGAATAATCTCTGTGAAGCACCATAAATTGCATTCAAAGGAGTCTTTAACTCATGAGAAACTCTTATTATTAAATCTTTTCTCATTTGATTAAGTTCTGATAATTTTTGATATTCTTCTAAAATTAAATCTTCTGCTTTTTTACGTTCTGTAATATCCATTCCATAAATATTAGTGTAATCTGCTTCCTTATTTGGTGAGATAACAAATGAATAAAATCGATCTTTAAACTTTACTTCAACTAATTCTCTTTTCTCTTTACTCATTGAATCTGTTATTTTCTCTCGCAAAAAATTTGGGGTTTCACTATTCTCACTTAGATTAAATAGTTCTTGACCAACTTCATTAATATATGCAATTTGATTTTTAGATATTCTCAAAATAGGATTTGGATTTTCAGATGTATATCTTGCTAATTCAATGATTTTTAGTTCAGCTTTTTTCCTCCTTGTAATTATATTTTGAGAATATAACCCAATAAAAATGAAAAATCCAAAAATAAGAAAACGATGCCAACTTTCATGGATCTCTAAGAAAAATAGGTTTTCTATAAAATTTTTATTGGATTGAAATAAAAAAGTATCCATAATTGACTCTAAAATCCAATAAATCAAAAAAATAATAATTGCAATAATTACAATTCTGTTTTCAATAAATTTTTCCTTCAAATTGGCAAATTTATTGTATAAATTTAAGGTTGGCTTATTCATTAGGTGAAAACTCCTCCTAAAATGCTTTGGTTAATTATTTATGAATTATATTTAAGATCTTAATCTCAAATGAAGACACTTCAACAAGTTAAAGATATTACTTCTATTTATACATTTTTTTTAAGATAATTTGAAGATTCCAATTATGCTTACAGAAAATAGATTATTTATTGAATTACTGTTTTATTCAGTAAAAAAAACTATTTCCAATATTTTTAAGATGCTCTAATTTTATCGTCTAATTATTAAATACTGTAATTAATTGTTTTTTTGTACAAAAAAATATTGATTTACATAAAAAAGAATAAATTTCTGCAGTTTTTTACATACTATCGCGTTCAAGAACAATGTTTGAATAAAAAAAGTTTAAATAATTGTGCTAAAACTACTAAGTTAAGAAGTTTTTTGTATCAAAATTCACTTATTGTAAATATTAAGGGATTTGCAATTATAACCTTTCGTTAAGTGAATTATATGTTACAATAAACAGTGATATTTAGGAAGGGATTTAAAAAAAATGAATATAGGAAGAAGAATGACAATAGGATTTGCATGTTTAATTACGTTTACATGCGTGCTAGGAGGAGTTAGCTTCTTTCAACTTAATAATTTAGATCAAAGATACACTGATTTAGCTAATGTAGATTCTATTGCAATGGAAATCATGAATGATATGAAATTTCATATGGATTATGCTTTGAGAGAAATGTGGGAATACTTAGGAGGAGATACTAGTCATCAAAGAACTGAAATTATATCTGCAACTGAAGAATTTGATGAACATGCTGATGAATTAAAACAATTGGTTCCAGAGTATACCTTAGAAATCGATGAATTAGAAGAGCATCATGAAGAGATAATGGGATTCATCGTTAATGGAACTGAAGGAATACTTGCTCATCAAGATGAAATTTTAGGGCATGTAGATATGATCTTTGAATTACATGAACATATCGATGAAGAAATTAATATCTTACTAGGATATATTGAAGATCCAGTAATGGACCTAAATGCTTCACTTATGAAAATGTGTATAGCCGAACAAATGCTCTTCGTTTATGAGTATATTTCTAATCAAGATGAAGAAACACGTAATGAGTTTAACGCATCTTTAACTTTGTTCGATAGTTGTATTAATAACATTGCTACATTTTATACTGGAAATACGACTATTGAAAATGTTCTTGATGAGATAGAAACTCACCATGTGAACTTTTCAAATTTAGCAATTGAGCCCGGACACGGAGTTTTTGATGACTATGACAAACTGGAAGCAGATATCAACACAATAAATGTCACCGCTGATGAATTAGTGGCAGATTTAAATGCTCTAGATCAGGAAGTAGATACTCATATTGAAGCAAATAAGGCAGCAGCGCGATCTGCAATAACTACTTCATATATCGTAATAGTTGCTGTTATAGTAATAGCAATTGCGCTTGGTATAGCTGTAGCGGTTCCAACTGTAAGAAGTATCACAGGTGTTACTAACAACATGGAAAATATATTAAAAGCAGGATCGAATGCAAGTGTGAATGTCTCAAATATGGCCACAGAGTTAGCTGCAAGTGCGAGTGAAGTTAATGCTGCTTCAGAGGAAATCGCCTCTACTACTCAGGAGGTTTCCATGAATACTCAGAGTCAAGTTAATTCACTTGTAGAAATCAGTAAAATGTCAAGTAATATCAATGATCTCTCCCATGAAATTATGAAATCAACTACAGATATCAATAGAATAATGGATCTAATAACAAGTATTTCAGATCAAACGAATTTATTGGCACTTAATGCCAGTATTGAAGCAGGAAGAGCTGGTGAATATGGAAGAGGCTTTGCTGTAGTGGCAGATGAGGTTCGAAAACTTGCTGAAGAATCTAAAAATGCTACTGATGATACAGGTGCACAAGTAAAGGATATTACAACCCGCATTCAATCTACAGTTGAACTAATTGCAGCTATAACTCAAGACATTGAATCCACAACTGCAGCTGGTGAGGAAAATTCACGGGCACTTGAAGGTATTAGTGCCTCATCAGAACAACAAACTGCTTCAATGGAAGAAATAACAGCTACAGCAAATAAATTGGGTGTACTGGCAGAAGAATTAAAGAATGAATTAGCAAAATCTGGAGCAGAAAATGGAAAAGTACGAGAGAAACAATCTAGAGAGAAACAGAAAATTGGTCTAAAAAAGAAGTTGGTAGCTATAAAATCTGTTAGGTAAAACGAGACTTCCGAAGAAAATTAAATATATATTTCTCACTTTTTTTTTTTTTTTTAAATGTCTTTTTTTCTTATATCAATAATATTGGTACTACAAGAGTAAACACGATTTAAAGAGAAATAATCAATAATAAATATTTAATTTCTTTCTAGAACTTATATTTCTATAATAATTGATATTCTGAGATTTTAAATGGGACAAGATAAAATCGAAATTGAAGACTTAGAAGCATTTATTAATGGATTGAAAGATTCATTTGATACTTTAGAGAATATTGATCCAACCCAAGCTAAAGGATTCCAAGCACAAATGGCGAAGGCAATTATAGATCTAAGATCTAAAAGAGCTGAGAAAATTGAACCTCTTCCAAAGCATATAGGTCATTTCACGAAAAAAGATCTTAAGAATTATTTACTTAAAGAATTAGAATCTCTACAAGATCTATTAGATTCTTCTGATTATAACAGGAGAAGAAAATTTGAATTAGTAAAAAAAATTGCTCTACTAAGAGAGCAAGTAAATAATATGTAAGATTTTTGATTTTTATATATTAAAAGTGTTTTATAATGTTGATAGATGTACATTGTCATACTAATCTCTATTTGGTTCTTGATGAAATCATAAAAGAAGCGGAAAATGTTGGCGTACAAAAAATAATCTCTGTTGGAATGAGTCATAATAGTTTAAAAAGGATCTTAGAAATTTCCAATAGTTTTGATAATATATATCCTGCATTAGGTATCCATCCCGAAGAAGTAAAAATGAACGAGAAGATTGAAGGTCAAATAGAAACGGTAATTACTCTAATTAAGGAAAATAGAGATAAAATCTGTGCTATAGGAGAGATCGGTTTGGATCATCATTTTATTAAAGAAAAAGAGTTATATCCACTTCAAAAGAAGATTTTTGAACAAATGCTTTCATTAGCACAAGAATTAGAGTTACCAATTAATCTACACACTAAAGGAGCAGAAAAACTAATATTTGATTTACTTCCTTCATATAAAATTCCAAATATTAACATTCATTGGTATTCTGGTCCAGAAAAACTCTTAGATGTAGGGATTGATAGAGGCTACTATTTTTCAATAACCCCCGCGATAGAATATTCTCCAGCAGTTAAAAAAACAGCTATAAAAGTTGAAAAGGAGCATCTTTTACTTGAAAGTGATGGACCAGTTAAATATTCGGGGAAAACTGGTGCTCCCTCTATGATTAGAAATGTATTAAAGATTATTTCTCAACTTAAAAAACTTGATTCTAACGAATTAGAACTTCAAATAGAAGAAAATACAAAGAAAATTTTTCCTAGTATATTTTGAATTATCATTATTTACCTTTAAGAGTCTTTTCTATTCCTTCCCAAAGACCAGATAAATAAATTGAACCAAGAGCTCGATCATACAGCCCGTATCCAGGACGGCCTTTCTCCCCCCATATCATTCTTCCATGATCAGGACGGATTGCCCCTTTAAATTCTACTTCTACAAGAGCTTTGATTACTTCATACATATCTATATCACCAAACTCAGTAGGGTGTTCAACTTCATGAAAACTATATTCACCAGTGTGCTTAATATTTCGGCAATGAGCAAACGGAATTCTTTCCATAGCACCAAATTTTCTGATACTTTTTATCAAATCTATTTTTTTATTTGCCCCAAGAGTACCAGTGCAAAAAGTTATCCCATTTGATGGGCTATCAACTATATTTATAAACCGCTCTAAAGCTATTTCATCAGTAATTATCCGAGGTAAATTTAGTATAGACCATGGGGGATCATCAGGATGAATACCCATTTTTACTTTATATTCTTCGGCTACGGGAATCACTTTCTTCAAAAAGTACTCTAGATTTTCCCATAATTTTTCATCGTCAAAATTAGAATACTTCTTTAATAACGTGTCTAATTCTTTCTTATTATAATGAGTTGCCCACCCGGGTAGTTCTAATGATTCTTCTCTAAGATCTATATTTTTTAGTTGTTCATGATCATAACTTAAAACATTTGATCCATCAGAAATCTCAAAATCAAGTTCGGTACGAGTCCAATCAAACACAGGCATAAAGTTATAGCACAAAATTCTTATTCCAAGAGAGCCCATATTTCGAATACTTTGACAATAGTTATCAATATATTTATCTCGAGTTGGAAGTCCAAGTTTGATATCTTCATGGACAGCAATACTTTCTATTACTGTAAAATTTAAACCTACCGATTCAATCTTATTTTTAAGAGCCTGAATTTTTTTGATTGGCCAAATATCCCCGACTGGTACATCATATAATGCGCTAACTATTCCTTTTACCCTTGGAATCTGTTTAATATACTTTAGAGATATGGGATCATTATCGCCATACCAACGGAAAGTCATTTCCATTTTGATTCACCTATAAAAATTAAATTTTAGATTCCTGAATATGCTGAAAATCCCCCATCAACAGGAATTACAACACCATTAACAAAGCCAGACGCTCTATGATCAATTAACCATAAAAGCGTACCTAGCAAATCCTCCGGTTTTCCAAAACGTTCTAGTGGAGTATGACTAAGAATTTTTTGAGCTCGAGAGTTTAATGAACCATCTTTATTAATTAATAGGGAACGATTTTGTTCAGTTAAAAAAAAGCCTGGTGCAATAGCATTAACTCTGATATTAACTTTAGACATATGTACAGCTAACCATTGAGTAAAATTGCTTACTGCAGCTTTTGCGGCACTATAGGCAGGGATTTTGGTTAATGGACGAATTGCGTTCATTGATGATATATTTATGATTATTGCATCCTCTTCATTTATCATTTTTTCTGCAAATACTTGAGTTGATAAAAAGGTTCCAATAAAATTCAAATTAAAGGTAAATTCAATACCTACTTTTTCTAAATCAAAAAACGTATAGATTTTTTTATCTAATAAATCCTCTTTGGTTAAGAATTCTTTTGATGTTGTAACTTTTGGGTGATTTCCCCCAGCTCCATTTATTAATATACTCCATGAATCGAAATTTTCTGAAATAATGTTTTCTGCTTGCTGTAAACTTTCTTTATTTAATACGTCCGCTTTTACAGCTATAGCAGTACCACCATTTTTAAGAATTTTTTTAACAATTTTCTCTGCCGCGTCTTTATTAATATCAATTATTGCTACTTTAGCTCCACATTCTGCTAGAGCTTCCGCAAAATATCCACATAGAACTCCGGCACCTCCCGTTATTATAGCTACTTTATCCTTTAAATTGATCTTTAAAGGAAAATTCATATCTATCTCACAGATTTTTATAAATAGATTAATTTAATTATAGGAAAAATTTTTCTTGATATAATATAATCTTTTTGCATTAATTTAATTATTTCTTCTGTGAATTCTTCTTCATTTTTCATCCGATTTAACACCTCTTTTATTTCAGAGATAAAATTGCCATATATGTGAAAAATGTTATTGAAATCTAAATAATGACCAATTTCTGCCCCTAACTAAATAAAATCTCTAAGCTAAAGAGTATTAAATCAAAAGAATTAGTACTACAAATTGAGAAGAATTCCCAAGAAATTTTTACAAAAATTTCTTTATAAATTCAAAAGCATTCTCGAATTCAACTTAATGATAATTAGAATACACAAAATTAGATCTTTCAGCAATAATAAATACATGATGTTCCGGGACTGCTGGTTCATCTATACCAACATATTTGGTTTCAATTACAGTATAACCATATGATTTGAGAAGACTTTTCCATGCTTTAATTTTAAGAAAATTAAGTGGTACATTTATATCTTCATCACCAATTACTCGATTATAAAACCAATCAACAAAACTATTAGTTATCATGATATTCTCTTCCTCAATGTAGCTTTCTTTAATTACTAAACGTCTTTTAGTAACTCTTGTTGCTTCTTGTAATAGATATTCAGGATTATTTGCATGATGTAAAACATTGTATAGAATAGTAGTATCTACTTCCTCATTAGCTATAGGTAGGGCATCTTTGGGATTATATATTATTATTGGAAGATCTGTATAGTTATAATCTACTACATCAACTAATAAAACCTCTTTTTCAAGTCCTTTCTTAATTTCTAATGCTAAAAGACCATTTCCCGCACCCAGATCAAGTATTTTATTTCCCACAATGTAGTTTTTAATATTTTCAAACCTCTTTTTGGCAAATTTGAATTCTTGAGACTTAATATCTTTTTCTCTATCCACGCGTTTTCTAATAAAATTTCGTAAACTCCCTTCAACTTTTATTAATGGCTCTCCCTTTTTTAAGCCACTAGTAATTGTTTTATTTACAAAAAACCAAAAAGCATTTCTTTTAAAAGAATTAGTTCCCGTATTTTTCATAGCATCCAATAATAAAATCTTTATTTTTTCGCGAAACTGCTTTTTTTTTTTATCTTTTCCAGAAAATATTGGAGAAATAATACTTTCTACCTTAGAAAGATCGTTTTGATCATTGGATTTGTCAAATTCGATAACAATTTCTTGAGTCATGTTTAAATATTTGTTATAATTATATTATAATAAGTGAGTATTTACTCACTTATAAACTTTATGAGCAATTACTCATTTATTGTCTTTATAATGTCACATAAAAAATTTTCACGAAATAAACAAGAAAAAATAAATTTGATTTATAAAACATTTTTCAGACTAATTTTAAAAGACGGATATCACAAAACCAGCACAAATCATGTAGCAAAATCAGCCAAGATTAGTATAGGTACTATATATAAATATTTTCCTAAAGGGAAAGAAGATATAATAAGAAAATATTTTGAAGAGTCAATGAAACAATTTTTCAAAAGAATTAATTTAATAAACATCAACAATGAAAACATTAAAGAATTTCTTAATCATTTTATTTTGGAACTATATAAGAATCACCTTGAAAACAAAGGATACATAATCGCTTTTAGATCTGCTATACAATCTGATAAAAATCTGCTTAAGTCACAGAAAGAGGAAGTTTTTAATTTTTTCAAAGATATGGCACAACAATTGAGAATAATAAATGAAAGCTTTAAGCAAATACCTGAGAATAAATTGGTTGAAATTTTTATCTTTATCTATAATCTTATCAATGCGATTTTATATCATCATTTAACTATAATGGAATTATTTGATACTGATGAAAAAATTATTGATTTTCTTTCAAACTTAGTTATTTTTTCTTTGAATTATTTACGCATAAATTAAATCTATATTTTAAACAACGTGTTTTATGATTATCAAATTCCTTCCATCTTTTTAATAATCTCTTGAGGTAATGTTCCTTTGTTTTTCATGCGTTCTAACATATCTTTTACTTCAATAATCGTATTTCCATATATATGTAGTGAATTGCTAAAATCTAAATAATGACCCATTTCCACACCTAACTGATCAGCAACTGCTTTTTGAATCCTTATCATCCCATTTACATTAGCTTCCCATGCCCGAAATAAGTCTCTACTTCTCCAAGTTGTTTGCATTAATAATTTTCCTTCTTTTATACGCATAAAAATACGTTGTAAACAGGGAGGATCTACATGGAAAGGATCAATTAAAGGTCTCCATGTTATTGCTTGTGCTCGACGACTATATGGTCGTTCTTTCAATTTCTGAATTATATACTCAATTTGATTAATTCTTGGCAAATTTAAAATCCCCAATGGCAATTTTTCTATACCAAATTTATCCGAAATTTTTTTGTCCAATTCAATTTTTACGCCATCTCTTAATTCCCATATATCTGTTGATTCTGAACTTTTTATCTTTTCTGCTTTTATCAACTTCTGATGATTTCTTACATATTTAGCACTTACAAAATCCACATCATAATATCGATGAATAGTATCCTCAAGAGAAAATGGTGTATAATTAAATATTCTATCATGATATGAATATGGAAAACTTAAACCGGATTCAGATAAGAAATGATCATTAATTCCTTCTAAAATCTCCTCAATATACCCACTTTGAATCGATCCAATTAAATAAGTGTCAGCCATACTTCCATAGATCTCATAAGAATTTCCAAATTTAGATTTAATTTTCAAAATTTTATCATTTCGCATAATAGGGTTACTGAAAGGATGAAGAATTTCTATTAATACTGTTGCATCTTTAGATGGTGGATCTTCAGGATTGTCATATTCCGTTTTTATATTATCTCCATTGAATAACACTTTCCCTACAGCTGAAAGCCAAGCATCACGTACGTTATTTTTTGATATGAAAAAAACTTTAGCCATACTTGAACAACTCGAATAAATATTAACAATTTTTATTGATATAGGTTATTTTATAATTACAATATTAGAATATAATTGTTAAAAAATTAATAAAGTCCTATTGATTAATGTTAATTTTTATTTTTGATGAATAGGACTATTATACTTTTTCATAACATTTATAATACCCGAGTTTTCATTATTTTAATATAAAAATAAACGATTAATTTACCCGAATAAATTTTAAAGAATATAACCTACAATTATAAACTTATGAACATACTTTAGGTTGATATAGAATGGGAGACGATGAAAAAAAGAAAAAAAGTAAACTTGGAAAGAGCATAAAGAAAGGTTTCGCAAAAGGTTTAGGTAAACTTGTGGAAGGAGTTACAGGTTCAGAAGCAGCAGGTAAAGGAACTAAGAAAGCTGTAAAATCTGGAAGTTTAAAAAAAGGAATTAAAAAGGGAATTAAAGAAGCAAAGGAAGATGATTAACTTTAACTTGAAAATTTAAAATCTTAACTCTCCTTTTATTTTTTATTATAATTACATTTTTAATTATTAGATCATATTAAATTTTTAGAAAATATAAATTAAAGAGTCTCCATTTAAATATGAAAGTAAATCTCGAATTTTCTCCGCCATTTAATGAAGTAACTAAAAATCTGTTCGAATCTCTTGAATTCGATAAAGAAATGACGTTAGATGAATTAATAGAATTTTTTGGGAAGAAATATGGAAATAAATTTATTGAGCTAATTTGGCAGAATGGAGAAAAGGGAAATTTCAACAAATTATTATCTATTATTATTAATGGAAGAAGTTATAGAGATGATAATTTTTTAAAAACTATAATTAAAGATGGAGACGAGATAGTTTTTATTTATGTTTATTTTGGAGGATAATTTTTCATAATTATACTTTAAAACTTCTTAACTAAAAATATTTTAAAGCAGATATATCAGCCACATACCTAGTCCTGTTAATATCGGATTCAATATATTATCTGAAATGTTCTTGGCAAATGCATCTACTAATAAAAATAGAATTGTTGCTACTAAACTCATTAGAATAATTTTTTGAATACTCACCGACATCCAAGGATTATAAAAAATAGATATCAAAAAAACTATTATAAAAGTTGTAAATCCACCAGCTATTAATCCTTCAACTGTTTTTTTAGTATTTGTTTTAAGATTGTGCTTTCCATATTTTTTCCCTACAATACAAGCTACAGCATCTGCTCCTGTAGTTATTAAAGATACTGATGCGAAAATTGGAAAGGGTGCAAAAAGGAACGGAACAAAAGATAAGACTAGTGGTGTAGAGGCGATGAATGTATGTAATTCTCCTTGTTTCATATCTTGATACCACTTTATTGCCCATTTTGGAAGCAAATAAAAGCGATTTAATCTTGCTAAATCAGCAACCTGAAACATTATCACAAAACCTAACCCTACAGTAACTATTAACCAATAAGAAAAACTATAATTATCTAATCCCCACTGAGTTAAAACACCTAATTCATTAAGAATTGTCCCTATTGTCCAAAAAAAAAAATTACAAAAGATGTGAACAAATGCAGAAGTTTCCTCCCCATTTCGCTTTTTAAATCGTCTTTCCAATTTTTATTAAATTCATCGCAGAATTTACTATAATCTCTTTCTGCCATGATTTTAGGATCTCTTTTTGAAATTATAGAATTATAGACTAATGTAATAATCCAAACTCCCATCTCAAATAAAAAGAAGAAAGATGTGAACAACCATAAGAAATTTAATGAAGGTTGACTCAGATTAGGTGAATGGAAACGATACATAAATGGGAAAGAAATTCCAGTCATTAAAAATAATAGAGTAATTAATATTTCATTTGATAATAGTTTATTTTCAATTTTCACTTTCCTATTCTTTAAAGTATAGCCTAATGTTAAAATAAAGTATCCAATGAATATTAGGCTTGTAGGTAAGAAATACATATTATTAACCTTTAAATGTGAATAATTTAAAAAGTTTTATAGCATCAGTTAAACTTTATTCCTCTCTTAATTAAAACCATAGTAAGATAAAGGAGGAGTAATCCAATTCCAAAAGAAATCTTAGGAGTACGTATATTATACTGCATCCAATGGGGATTAGGAGATTATCCGATAGTTTAATAGGTTTATTAGTGAAAATATCTATAATTAAAAATGTTAAGGAAAAAAATCCACCCCAATATATTCCAATAAAAAAGAAACAAATCATAAAGGTAATTATCATTCCTGCTAAGGAACCTTCCCAGGTCTTCTTTTTATTCCATAAAATATAACTACTTCCATATCTTATTCCCACTTGACTTGTTACTAAATCGGCTATAGAACTAATACCTAAAATGGTGAAAAATACCATTGGAGGACAAACAAATGCAGCAAACATTTGACCAATCGCAAAATAAAGATATGTACCATAGCTTTCACTTTCCTCATCAGAAAGATATAATTTTGGGAAAATTGTAAAAGGGAATGATAAAAAGCGAGATTTACGTGCAAACTCATTAGCAAGCATAAATAAACTTAGAATATAAAAAAAGAAAAACAGAAGATAATAAAACCACCCAAAAGAAAACATTACATCCCTAAATGAATTTGGATCATTCAAGATTCTTAAATAAATTAGTAACATATCATTTTCAGCAGGAATCATTCCTGATGAGGATCCTGCAAAAAATATTACTAAATATAATCCAATATACCACACAACCAATAAGCCAATGAGTATTAAAACATGATTTAACTTTCGGAATGTATCCTTTTTAGCCTTACTCCAAAGCTTACGTTTCTCTATCAATCTATTATTGAGTTTTGAAAAATCTCTCTTTATTTTTTGTTTGCTTATTGATACAACAACCGAAGAAATTATCATTAACATACCTACAAAAAGTATTGGAATCCCTACTGCAAAAAAGAACAAGGGAACTATGATTGGAGGAAGTAAAATATCGTGATTCATCAATATTAGAAAAATAGCAATGTGAATGAATACAAAAAATAGAGTACCAAAACCGAATAGGTTATTTAAAATATCTGGCTTATAGGAGAAATGAATATAATAATATAAAATAATAAAAAATGAAAAAATAATTAATGAAAACCAAATTAGAACAAAATCCATATTTTTACTAGCGAAATTTATAATAATTATATATTTGTTAATTAAAGTAAATTATATATTTAGATTTCATGTCCACTTAAATTATTAACTTTCCAGAATTCTTTTTGAAATGGTTTATTAAAAATATTTCTTATATAAATTTAGCTTTAAAATTCCAAGAATGTGAAAAGAAGTTTGAAAAAAATCATTCTAGCTTCTAAATCTATTGATCGAACTGAAATGTTTAATAGAGCAGGAATTAAATTTGAAACTTTTACAACTGAGATAGACGAAGAAAAATACAAATTAGTAATCCGAGATGAGATTGAGCTTGTAAAGGAATTAGCAAAAGCAAAGGCACTATTTGCGAAGAAAAAGTTAATAAATCAAAAAGAAAATGCTATTATCGTTGGAGCAGACACTGTTGTAGTCCTTGATGGAAAAATTATCGGGAAAGCTCAAAATGAAATGGAGGCTTTCGAAATACTTAAAGAAATGATGGGAAGAACACATAAACTAATAACAGGAATAGCGATTACTGAAATTAAAACATCCAAAATAATTGTAGATTCAGACATTACTTTTGTTGAATTTCTTGAACTTTCTGATGAAGAAATCAGAAATTATATTAAAACTAATGAATGGAAGGGACGTGCTGGAGCTTATTCAATAAGAGATAAAGCAAGTTTGTTCATAAAAAAGATAAATGGTTCGCCTTCCAAGG
>JBHLPW010000002.1:0-152742 GCA_048939015.1 Promethearchaeota archaeon | reverse complement strand
TTCTTGTTAAAGACTTGATGCTTGCTCGCGTACCTAATGAAAATCTATTAAATCATTTTAAAGATACAAAAAATGATTTACTACCTTTATACAAACAAAAAGTGGTTGAATATTTCTCAGACTATGATCCATATGAACAACCAATTGATGATTTGAAAAAGCTAGCCTCAATTCTTCTTTCACCCGATATTTACGATTTCTTTATATTAATGAGGCATAACCATTATCCATTGGATAAAATACCGAAAATTTTCTCTGAATTTGCCGTTACAGAGCTGTTGTTGGACGATTTGAGGCATTTGAATATTATAACAGAGATTGTAGATGATAATGATAGAAAGTGGATTTGTCTATTAACGGATATTAAGCCATTAATAATTTTTCCAGAGTATTTACTACCTAAAATTAGAGCAGCATATAAGTCACCAGATTCTGATGGGGTAATTACATATGAAATCGCTAAAAAAGCTCTTAGTTTATTAGAAATAACATATCCTGAGAAGGTATCATTTTAAGAAAAAAAAATGAGAGATGATTTAAAAAAATGTATCAATTTAAAGATAAAGATATAGTCGACGTCTCTATTACATGCAAAATTTGTTTAAAAGAAATAAAATTTCCAGTTACAATAGATGAGTATAAAAGAATTACTAAATTTCCGATTAAAAAAGAAAATGTTCATGGAGACCCTCCTCATAAACTAATAGCTTTTATTAATCAATACCTAGAAGTCGAAAATTTTGAAATTAAAGATGTAATTGAAAAAGATAAGGATGTTGCTTATTCTAAAGAATTAACAAAACAAGTCTTAAGTGAGATTGATCTTACAGATGAAGAAATAGATCTTTACTTTCGAACAACAGGACGAGAAGCTGTATCGATTGGAGAAATGGCAATTCTAATTGATAAACCAAAAGAAAAATGTAAAGAAATAGCAGAAAAATTTGTAGAGAAAGGGTTATTTAAGGAGATCGTTGGTGCAACTCCCCATTATCAAGCATTGCCACCATATGCTGCTTTAATTGCGCAATTAAAGAGATTCTATAAATATATAGCAGATATTAAAGCTACTATTCCAAAGCAATTAGATAAATCTTTTGCTCAACTTCAAGTTGAAGCTAAAGATATGGAGAAAATGAAGGATTCTGGCGCTGTAATGAGTGATTTGAAAGAAAAAATGCTTACTCAAATTCACGCTCAAAAGAAAGAATTTAATGATACAATTTCTGCAATTGATCAAATTAGAACAATTACAGATGATATATCTAATATTGGAGATTTATCTAAAACTCTGTCCGATGATCAAATTGGTTCTCTTTCAAGACAATTTGAAAACCTTAATACAAGAACATCTCAAATCATTAAAAATCAGGTTGATGATTTAAAAAATCAATTTGGTGATATCAAAACGACGATTACCGATAATTTGCAGAAACTCCGTTTAGGAGTGATTCAACAAGCAGTAGGTGATATTATTGACGGCGTTATTTCTACACGTTTAAAGGATATAACTGATAATCTAAATGTTCAATTAAGTGTGAGTCAAACCGTATTTGCCGATGAATTGAAAAAAGCGACACAAGGATTAAACACAGAAATTATTTCTAAATTAAAGGATTCACTTGAGGATGCGGCAAAGAATATTGAATCTATCAAATCAAAATCAGGAGAGGATAAGGAAAAGATGTTTGCAAATATTTCAAATAATTTTAATGAAGCAGTAAAATTAGCAGAACAACGTATCGATGGTCTTTCTGGAGGTATTTTTGAGTCTTTTGGGAATATAAAAGAACTCTTTGGAAAAGGAATTATTGACACACTAGATCAGACTTTATCAGATATTTTACAAAGATTAGAAGTTAGTGAAGTTACTACACGCGAATTTTGGGATCAAGCGAAAAGCCAGAGAGGGTTCACTATGAAAGATATCTGGTTTATTCGATCTCCAGAAGCAGCTAAAGCTCACATAAATGAAGAAATTTCAAACGCAAAGATGCGAGTCTTAATTGTTGCTCCAACCCTTTCTGACGTTGATATAGACGTAATTAAAACCCGTCCATCACGCATTAATTTTAGAATTGCTGCAAATATTGACCCTACAAATCCTATACATGAAGCTATTATGCGAGAAATGGATAACATGGATAATGTAGATTATAGAAATCGAGCTCTACAAAATTTATGGGGAATAAATAAAGACTATGAAGAAGTTATTTTATGCGTTCTCTCAAAAACAGAAATTAGAGGAGATTATGTTACTGAAATCGCGGGAATTGGAAGTATTATTGAAGAACATATTAAAATTTTTGTACCTATTCTTGAAGATGCTTGGGTGGGGGCACGAAAAGAAGTAATGCGTGCAATTAAAAAACCAGTGTCTTTAGAAACAAAACCTCAATTAGAAGCACCATTAAAAGAAGAGCCAATTATAACAAAACCTACAATAATCATCCCCCCTGAAGAACGTAAAGAGGTAAAGGAAGAACCTTTGGAAGTTCCAAAAGAGACATTCCTATCAAAACAATTCCATGATGTTTTGAATAATCTTGATACATTAACAGGTAGAGAAGTTTCAGCAGCATTAGAAAGATTTCAAAATGAATATGTTAAGAGAGAAGGATATAATAGTGTGTTAAAAAGCATTCATAATACTAGTACAGAGCTTAAGGATAAATCTGAGATATTAAGTCACCCTGAAAAGGAAGAACTTAAACTTTCAATGAAAATTTGGAAGCAAAAACTCAATCTTTAAGAGATTCTTTTTTTATTATTTTTAATCTTATATCTCTATTTAACTGTTTATTTTTATAATAAAATACTTATTATAACATAATAAATTACTTCTCTTATGGATAACGAGGCTATAATTCTTAATTCGGGGAAAGTTAATGAATACTTGCATCATATTGATATGAGATCTTATGGTACTACAAGAATGTTATCCTCGTTTTTAGGGGAATTTGAAGATTGTTCGATTCTTTTTGATTGTGGTTCTTCTTTGGATGTCAAAAAAGGAATAAGATACTTCAAAAAAAATCATATCCCCTTGTCATCATTCAAATATCTAATAACTTCCCATCATCACTTTGACCACAATGGTGGTCTATGGAAATTATATGAAATAATAAAAAAGTATAATCCTGAGGTAAAAATACTTACTAACGCAACCACTAAGTTACTTTTGAATGATTATGAACATCATCTAGCTCGTGGAAGAAGTACATACGGAAATTTGGTAGGCGAAATGAAAGCTATTGAAGATAAAGCATTTGAAATAATTGAACCAAGTACAAATTTTACTTCAAATCCTGAAAATCTTGACATTGTTGATACATTTAATATAAATAATTCAGAAATAAAATTGGCTATTTTAAAAACACCAGGTCACACTCCTGATCACCAAACTCCAGTCTTAATTAAAAATAATTCTATTGATTTTATTTTTTTGGGAGAAGCTGCTGGAACTATATATCATGATTCAAAATTATTAACAATGCCCACTTCCATGCCAATATATTATAATCATGAAGATTACATGAACTCTTTAGAAAATCTAAAAAAATTGAAACCTTTAAAGGCAGGTTATGGACATTTTGGTATTGTTTCTGGACAGAACAATGTTCGGCAAATAATAATTGAGCATGAAGAATTCATGAGGAAATTTAAGAACCTCATCACGGAATATTATAATGAGAAACCAGAAACTAAATATATTCTAGAAAAAATACTTCCAGAATTATTACCTCGAACTGATTTATCCCTTGATAGTAATTCCCTTTTCGTAAATATTGTATTGGGAATTGTATATGGAATGATGCTCTCTCTTGGATTTAGAGAAATCCCTCAAGAAGAAATGAAATATATACAATGAAAACATTAACTTATTCCTTCCAAAAACTTCTAATTATTAATTATCATTAGATTTTATAATGGATAGAGAATTAGCTGTTTTTGATGTATGTATTATTGGTGGGAGTATTGCAGGTAATTATCTAAGTTATTTATTATCCAAAACAAGCTTAAAAATAATAGTCATAGAAGAGCATGATCAAATAGGAGTACCTCTTCAATGTGCAGGTATTGTCTCTCAAAAATTAAGTAAATTAATTGAATTACCTCCAGAACTTATACTGAATCGTGTAAAAACAGCTAAAATTGTAGCACCAGCAGGAAAATATATTAAATTATCTGGAAATGAAAAACCATATATTATTGATAGGATTGGATTAGATCGTTTATTTTATGAAAAGATAAAACATAATAACAATATCCAATATAATCTTGGAGAAAAATTTAAAAACCTTAAAATTGTAAAACATAATCACAAAAAACTAGTTCTAATAAAGACTAATAAGCGAAATATAAGAGCTAATATTTTGGTTGGATGTGATGGACCTTTATCGTCTGTGGGAAAGATATTAGGTGTAAAAAATAATAATTTATTTGCTTCCCAGATTCGAATTAAAGGTCAATTTGATGAAAATGAAGCGGTTTTATTTTTTAATCGGCGATGGAGTGAATTATTTGGTTGGATTGTGCCAGAGGGAAACAAAATTTACCGTATTGGAATAGCAACTTCTAAAAATATACATAAAAAGTTTCAAACTTTCTTAAATAATCTAAAAATTAGTTCTAATCACAGAATTGATCAACAAGGGGGAATAATACCCTACGGATTGATGAATAAACTTGCTTTTGAAAATGTTTTATTATTAGGTGATTCAGCATGTCAGGTGAAAGCAACAACAGGAGGGGGTATTATAATGCTTTTAACGGCAGCAAAGTATGCTGCTAATTGCATTAAAAATTGTTTTAAGTTTGATAATTTTTCAAGAAATATGATTAAAAAATATTATGAAATTCCTTGTCGCCTAACTATTGGAAAAGAATTGAAACTTCATTATTTAATTAGGTTGATTCTGGAAAGGTTAGATAAAAATGACTTTATAAAATTATTTGAAATAGTAAAAATTAATAAAATCGAGAATTTAATTAATATTTATGGTGATATGGATTTTCCAAAAGCTTTAATTTTAAAGCTAATAAAAAATCCTTTAGTAATCTCCTTTTTTGTGAGATTAATATCTAAGAATCCTGACATGCTTGTTAAATTTTTAAGGTTAATCACTAAATAAAACCAATTATATTTTTCACAATTGAAAGATTAAATAGTTCAAAAGAAATATATTAATGGTCGAAAAGTGAGATTAATTTGGAATGTAGAGAGAGAGTTCTTGCTGCTCTTAATTTAGAAGAACCAGATCGTGTACCTTGTCACACAATTCTGATTGATGCTAATAACAGTGATGAAATTCTCGGAAAACCTGAAGTTGATGATTTTGGTACTTTGGAACAGGTTAAAGCATATAATCCTGAAGGTTGGATTGCAGAAATGAGTAATTTGATTGAAGGAATTGAAACAACTGTATTTTCTCGCTGTGTTGAAGCTGCAGCAAAAATAGGATTAGATGCTATGCAAGTTGGAGTTATCCCATTTTATGCAATAGGAGAAGATCAAAATGGAACGCTCCTTTTGGGGGATATTTATGGTAGAGTATGGTCAGTATTGAATAATGAAGGTAATTTTAATCCTTATTATCTATATGGTACAACAAACTCGAAAGATAGATGGAAAGAAGTTCGAGAAAACATTGAAGGACCTGCTACTGAAAAATATAAAAAAATTGTGAAAAAATTCTTTAGAAGGATTAATAAGAGACATAAAGATAAAATATTTGTCATTGTCACTAATGATTACCTTGGAACTTTTGAAGCAGCCAACCAAGGATTAGGATGGCCTTTTTATGCGAGAATGTTAAAAAAAGACCCTGATTTTATAAAAGAAGTTCATACCGTGATTGCCCAATTTACCGCAGAATTATATAAGAGCTATATGGACGCGGGTGCAGAAGTATTTGTTGAATCTGGAGACCTTGCTTATAAAACTGGTCCTATGATGAGCCCAAAAAAGTTCACAGAATTGGTCCAACCCGGTTATAAAATAATTACTGAAACTGTTCATGAAAGAGGGGGCAAAATAGTACTGCACTCTGATGGCCAAATAACTCCACTCTTAGATTTTATTATGAATTGTGGGTTTGATGGGCTCCAATCTCTTGAACCTACTGCCGGCGTTGATTTAGCATTAATAAAGAAAAAAGTAGGCCATAAACTCTGTCTTATGGGTAATATTGATGTTGCTCATGTTTTAACATATGGAACGAAAGAAGAAGTTTTTGATGCAGTCAAATTTGCTATTAAAACTGGTGGACCTGGAGGTGGTTTTATGGTTAGTGCAGCAAATATGCACCCAGCGGTTAAAGTTCAAAATTTAAAATGGATGATTGAGGCAACTCATAAGTATGGTAATTATCCCCTAAGTTTTTAGAGATACATTCTATTACATTATCCTACAATGGGACCATAGAAAAAAATGCAATTTGACCAAAGATCAAATACCACACTAGCATAAATACAACAATAATAACGGTTGATACTAACCCAAAACCTTTTACTCCTTTCGGTATTCCTAACCCTTCTTCATTATTTCTCTGAATAAAAGCTCTTACCATTGCAACAATATAAATAAAAACTATGATAATTGCCACAATCCATAAAAATAACATAAATAACGATAAAGTATATACTGGAAAACTGTTTAACCACACCCAAAATCTTACTATTAGGTAAGTGGGTATTGCAGAATATATAATTGCTGTGAGAAAAAAAACAATCCCCCATGCAATTCCTTTAACCGCCATTGTTTTAAATTCACTTTTTATATAGAGAAGAATCCTTCGATATTTTTATTTATTATGTTTATGATGATTTAAAAGATTTGCTGGATGTTCAATTTAATAAAGATAAATCTTAAATCATACAATATTTATTAGATTTAGTATTAGACTATTTTTCTAATTAACCATCGCATTGCATTCATTAACTTTTCATCATCTTTTAAAATATTTATAGGAATATATTTGATTTTAACGCCAAGTTCTCTTAACTCATTGATCTCAAAAATTTCATTTACATATTCAAGATTAAAATTCTCCTTTCCATGAAACTTATTACCTATTATTAGAATAGGGACTAATTCAGCGTTTAGGTCTAATCGAGTGTTGTCAACTATTTTAAAAAGCTCTTTTGTTTGAATAATTGAATTTTTGTCTGACAGGTTGAAAAGGATTATAAAACCTTGCGCAAAATTCACACAATTCTCCAGATTCTCAAAATCTCTACACTCAAACTCACTCATTTGATTATCATACTGTAGTACTTCAAGGTTCTCAATAACGACCTCATAAATCCTACTAGGTAAATCGTTCCTTTTAATATTTAAAAATTGAATCAACTCAAGATTCTTCAAAAACGTTGTTTTACCTGCTCTTGGCGCACCTATAATAAAAATTTTTTTAATAAGTCGTTTATCCCTTATAGGGGTCTCTAAACGATATTTAGGAGCTAATTTTTTGAAATATTTATTGAAAATATTTAAAAAATTATTTTTTAATTCATCATTTGCTAAATCTAAAGCATATTCACTATTAAAGGCACTTTTCTTTGTATGCAGTATTTCTTTAATATCCTCTAATTTTCTAATCTCTGCAGCAAATTCTTCTAATACGGGAGCTTTAGAGTCTAAATATTTAAACACATCTACAATTTCATCCTTGAAAATAGCTGTTTTAATCATATAAGTAATCATCATTAGTTCTTTACCACCTCGAGCTAATTCTGAATCTATAAAAAAGATATGATTAACAGTTTGATACTTTCTATAAGCAAAAATGAATGTGCCTTCTTCATCATTAAATTCAAGAATTCTATTAATGTCAGGTGTATCTATTGATCCAGATAATGATTCACTTGAATACAAAATGTTCGGACCGATAATTTGGTCAAAATATGTAACACTCAATATCTGGTTTTGTGTCATTATTGAAGAAATAAGACTTATTCCAATATAAAATTTTTAATTTTAAATAATGAATAAAACTCAAAAAAAAAATAAATTTATTTTATTTCTTTTTCATAATTTTTTAAAAGAAATTTTGTTATATGATTAAAATGGGAGATTTTAAAAAGATGGAACAAGCTTATAAAGCTTCTTCCAAAATATTAGAAAAACGAATGGCAAAGGAACGACCAGTAGATTTTGATATATTACGAAAAGTAAAAGAATCTTCAATTATTATCGTTACTGGCGCTTATGATAAAATTGAGTTAGTATTAGAAATGATAAAAGTTCCATTTATTCTAATCGAACCTCACGAAGTAAGTCAAATTGAATTAAGGGCAGATCAAATCTTAATCATTAATTGTCCTGGGAATGTAAATGATGATGCTTTACCTAAAATAAAAGAATTTGTTAAGAGTGGAGGATTTCTTTTTACTACGGATTGGGCTCTACAAAATATCCTTGAAAAAATCTTTCCTCGTTTTTTAAAATATAATCAACGTCCGACAGGAGATGACTGCGTAAGAGTAGAAATATTGGATAAGAGTAATAAGTTTTTAGAGGGACTATTTGATGAAAAATCAGATCCAATTTGGTGGTTAGAAAGTTCTTCATATCCTATTCAAATATTAGATAAATCCCAAATTAAACTTTTAATTGTTAGCAAGGAAATGCAAGAAAAATATGGGGAAGCGCCAATAGTTATTACATTTGATTATGGCGAGGGTACTGTTCTACATATGACCAGTCACTATTATTTGCAGAGAGCGGAATTAAGGACAAAAAGGCACAAAATGAGTGCTAAAGATTATGTCCAATCTGAAATGGCGTTCTCCGATGCTGAGGCTGAGGAAATTGAAAAAGATTTAGAAGGATTAAGTCTTGGTGAAGCTGAATCAGCGTATTCTACTACTCAATTTATCAGTAATGTTATCGTAGAACAGCAAAAAAAAATTAAAAAACGAAAAAAGGATAAAGAAGAAAAGTAATTTTTTTTCTCTTTTTTAGGGTTTACATCTTTTCTGCTTTCGAAATCGAAAAATTAATTTTAAATAGACATATTATATTATCATGGTAGAAATACCACGAGAATTACATGGAAAACGCCTTATTGGATATGCCTTAGGAAACTTTGGCATGATATTATCTAATATGTTGGTGGGTATTTTTGTTTTCCAATTTTATGTTTATACCATTAATTTGGATTCAATCCTCACGTCAGTTGGTATATCATTCCAATTTATTACATTTGCCATTTCCTCAATTATATTTGGAATAATTGCTGATAATAAAAAACCTGGAAAATTAGGAAAACGCCGACCATTTCTTTTATATGGCTTACCACTATGGTTTATAACTAGTATTCTGGTGTGGATACCACCTAGAAGTCCTCAAAATGATGCATTATTTTTACCTACCGCAATATTCCTTTGGACCACACTGATTATTAAATCTATAACCGGATCATCGATTATGACTGTTCACCTTTCTATGTTAACTGAACAATCTCAGACTCATCAAAATAGAGAGAAAATAGCAGCAGTTATGACTATTTTTCAAATAATAGCATCTATTTTAGCTATGATGCTTCCTTTAATAGTACAAAGTTTTTTACCCGAACCTAGCAATGTAAAATGGTGGGAACCTTCAGGAGGTATAGTACTTACTTTTTTACCTTGGATAGGAACAGCTTTTACAATATTTGGTTTGTTAACAATATTAATCTCATTTTTATCAGTAGATGAGAGTTTTCATAAAACTAGTAATGTAGAAGCTACAAGAAACAAAATTAAGCTAAATTATTTTCTAAAACAAATGAGAGAACCATTATGGGATAGAAAATATCGTAAGTATCTAATTGTAAGATTTTTCAATAGTATATCTGGAAAAATTCTTGGCATAATTATAATACCATTTCTAACATATACACTTGTATTTACGGGGACAAAATATTATATTTATGTAATAGTTTCTATTTTGAGTAAATTAGGTGGTTTTTATATTTGGCGGAGATTACTTAAGAAGAACTCAAACCTTAAAACATATAAAATCTGTATTATATCTTCTATTATAGCTTGTTTTTTAGAATTATCTTTCTTGATAGAAGCTTTAACCCTTGAATTCGAAATTATTTTATTCATTTTTACTATGGGTACAATTTTGGGTTCAATGTATGGTTTAGGTTTGTTTAATCCACCTTTAGCAAGTGTTTTAGTTTATGAGGCAGCTGATAGAACAAAAGATGTAGATTTTGATACAGTTGTTTCAAATATTTCTGGAGCCTATTTTGGTTTGAGTTCTTTTATTATGGCAGCAGGTCAATCACTGGCTTCGTTCATAATAGGATTAGTTCTTACAGGTCACAATGCTGAGAATCCTGTAATAATTACAATAATCTTGGCTTCAATGGGTTTCTTCTACTTAATTAGCTATTCCTTTCTAAGAAAAATCAAGGTAGATGAAAAATTTATAAAAAGAGATGCCATTGAAATTTCTGAAGAAGATATCCTTCTAAAGGAATAATTAGATATTAGCTGGATTTCGTATAAATGCATCAATCAGCTGTATGGTCTTATAAATATCATCAAGTTTCAATAATGAGGTCGGTGAATGAATATATCTACAAGGAACAGATACAACTGTACTTGGAACACCCCTGCGGCTAAATTGAATTTTACCAGCATCAGTTCCTCCATACCTAGGTTTCTTATATTGATATTGAATGTTCTCATGTTCAGCATTTTTGATCAATCTATTATTCACTTTAGGATTTGAAATTATTGATTTGTCTGCAACAGTAATTGCTGGACCTTCTCCTATACTAACTGGATTTTTCGAGTCTTTAATTCCAGGTACATCACCAGCAGTCGTGTTTTCAATCGCAATTGCCATTGTTGGTTTAAGTTCATAAGCTCCAGTAATTGCTCCAAATCCTCCTACTTCTTCTTGTACTGCAAAATTGAAAAGAACTGTATCAGTATGTTCCTCTTTATTTAAAAGCATCATTGTATGGAGTAAAACATTACAACCAGTGCGATCATCAAATGCTTTACCACGAATCATACCATTAGGAAATTCAATAAAAGGACTATATAATGTGCCTATTGTTCCTATATCAATCTTATTTCCTTTAACCTCCTCTCTAGAAGTCATTCCTATATCAATATATAAATCCTCAATAGGAACCACCTTCTTTCGTTCTTCAGCTGTAGTAAGATGAGGTGGCTTTGATCCAATAATTCCGTGATATATTTTTCCATCAGCAGATTTTAAGATAATAGATTGTCCAAAAAGAACTCTATTATCCCAACCACCAATCGATACAAAATTTAAAAAACCTTTCTTGAATATGTGAGAAACTATAAATCCGATTTCATCAATATGAGCATCTAATAAAATTCTATTTTCTCCAATAGTTCCCTCTTTTGTAGCTAAAACATTTCCGAGTGGATCTATCCACGCTTTATCAGCTAAACCTTTTTTTTCGATTTCATCAAGAATATAATTCCTTACTTCCTCCTCGTGTCCAGATACACCAAGTAAATCTGATAATTTCTTCTGATATTCCTTAATGCTTTCAATATTTAATACATCATTATTCATAATAAAAAAGTTCAAAATTACTAGCGATAAATAAATTGAGATAATTAAAACTAATTAATCAAATTATTGGAATAAATAAAAAATATAGAATAAAATCAAATTCAAAAAATATGGATTTATAATTATTTCTTCTTATGCTTTTTTAATTCAGATATAGATTTCTCAGCTAAGATAATAGCATCATCAGATCTCGATTTATATTTTTTTACTTGCGCTTCAAGTTCGATTATTTTATTGTTTAGGTCTAATATCCTCTCACTATCATCACCTAAGGGAACTATGTCTTCTCCTCCTTGTTCCGCCATTTCTTTTAAGAATTTATATTTTTCCTTCCAAACATTAATTTCTGTTTGTAATTCTTCGATAGTTTCATCGGTTGCAATTAATGGGATACCCTCTCCTTCTTTAACATTGGCTACCTTCTCCTTTAAACGAGAAACTTCATCTTCTAATTCCTGAATTCTCACTTTTAAGAGGGCAATTTCATCTAGATAATCAGTAGCATTTTTTGGTTCTAACATTTCTTCAAACATTGATTTTCCAGTTTCTAATTCATCAGCGGATTTACCTCCTAGAAGTCTCTCTTTTCTTTTTTGTAATTCTTCAACAGTTTGTTCTGATAGAAAATCCAATGGATTAAAGCTAACACCTCCATGTTTAGTTCGTCTTTTTCTTATCTTAACAAATAGTGGAATCCCCTTAACAGCTTCACCACATATTATTGCTTGTCCTTTATCCAAACCAGAAATATCTGATTTATTTTCATTACTTAAATCCTCAGCACTGGAAATTGTAATGCCAATATCTCTTACATCTGATAAATTATGAACAACCCATGTACCTGCTTGAGCTCGAATGGTTGTGTCAAGTAGCTGAGGTCTTTGAGTCCCAATAACTATGTTAGCTCCAAACTTTCTTCCCTCTTGAGCAAATAATTTAACCACCTCACACGTTTCTGTTTGCTTTTTACCTGCAAATAAATGCGCTTCATCTAAAAATAAGTAGAACGGAGGTATTCCTCTTGTTGTACTTGCATCATAGAGTTTTTTGAGTAGTTTACCAGCTATAGCCTCTTGTACCTCTAAGGCCATTCCATTCAAATTTACTACTGTGCACAGGTTAGCTGCAACAATATCCGTTGGTTTTAATGAAAATAAGTATTCGATATCGACATCTCCACCTTTATTTTTCTTTAAATCAGAAAATTCTACTACTCGATCTACAAATTCACTCTCTCCTTCCGGTAAATCCTCACCAGCCACTTTAAGGCTTCCATATTCACCATGTCTATCCAATATAACTAAAGGAATTCCTTTTTTAAGAAATTCCTCACATAAAACGCCCATTGTATATGATTTACCTGAACCAGATTTTCCCGTAATGAAAATCCTTCCAAAATTTTTAATTAATAAATATACTTCATAAGGATAACCGATGAGGTTTCCTAAAGAGAGCGATTCCTCAGGAGGATTAAAAATTCCTAAAATCTTTGAAATTTGTTCCTCTTTTGCTAGAAAAACATCTAATCCAATTTCAAATGGTCTTTTTGGTCTTTCTCCTAAAACAGATAATTTAGCCATACGACCTTTATCTTCTGTCCACATATCTATGATATAAAGTACAAAATGCTCTCGATTTCCTTCATCATCTTTTTCTCCATAAATTGTCAAATAATTATTTCTATCAACAGGAGCACCTTCAAATACGACAGTAACCGTATGAGTTGTGGTTTTACCAGTTAATCTACCTACAGGTTTTTCCTCCTGTAATCCTTCACCTGAACCTTCATCCGACATAAATTTCTCACATTATTCAGTTTTTTAGTATTATAAGTAATTTCACATATATTAATATAAATATTCATAGTACCAAAAAATAATATTGAGAATTTTGGAAAATTTAATAAAAACACACCCTTGTCTTCTTTATTTTGATAAGATTTAAGGTATATAATATTAGTATCATTGCTTCCAAAATTCGAATCTAATTTTAAAATGATAAATTAATATTGTGTGATCTTTTATTATTTGATGTGATAAAAAAATGAAGAAAATTATTTTAGATAATTTAAAAGCAACAAAGATGAATAATAATTTCATTGGAGCATTACATGGCATTGCTAAATATTACCGTTATCATATTTCCCAACAATGGTTAATGGGAGCTACTGGAATGGCATTCTTTATAAACATCCATCAGGATTTATGTCCATCTGGACCATATGTTTTTGACTATGATCCCTTTATAGAATTAGCAAGAAATGTTGGATTAGAAATTATTCCTTTGGGATTTCTTCATAATACAGCTAATAAATCTCATTTAGAGTATCTTGAATCAAAAATAAAGGAATATCTTTCAAATAAAATCCCATTGATTATACAAAATATGGATAATCAAATAATATATGGTTTTGATGAAAGTGGTTTTTTGCTAGATCCATTTGATCCTGAATATCCTGAATTTTTCCCTCAAAGAATAACTTATTCAACCTGGAATGAAATGGGAAATGAATTCCATGCAATGATATGGGCGGTTCAGAAAATAGAACCTCAAACCCCGAAAAAAGTTATTATTAATGCCCTTACGTTTGCTGAAAAATCAATTCAAGGGAATTATTCGAAAAAACCTGAGGATTCAGTTCATTATAAATCTGGAAAAGATGCTTACGATTCTTGGTTAAGATATTTGCAAAAAAATGATGGAAATAATCATGGACATTGGTGGAATGCTGGAGTTTGGAGCGAATGTAGAAGACATGCTGGTTTATTCTTTCGAGATTTGATAATGATAGAAGATGACCATGATCATTCCCTTAGTTCAAAACTCTTTAATCAATTTACCCTAATTGGACAAAAATTAAGCGAAGCTCAGGAAAAAAGTCTTTCTCAAGAGAGAAAGAGATGGTTAATAACTGAAGCAAAAGTAGTAGAGATAGGGACTATTGAAGATCTTAAAAACCTTCGAACCTCATTTTAACTTATAATTTTTCTAAATTCTTCAATTTTTTTTTTACTGATGACCAATGAAAGAGATGGCAAAAACTATTTGTTAAATTTGCTATGGAATTTGAGGAACACGTATCAAGGAGCAAAAGGAAAACCCTAATCAAGAGAAACATATCTATTGGTTTCACATGGGCATACCTGTTAAAATTCTAGTTGAAGAAATTGAAGGAATTTAATATTTAAGAAAAAAAAATATATCAATTATATTTTTTTATAGATAATACTCTTTTTTATCATTTTAATTGGCTTATAGGACTCTTTTGCTCTTCTTAAGCCCTCTATCCCTAAATCTTGTTCCCGATTAACAAATATAACATCTATACAACAGTTTTTTAAGAAGAAATTATTGATTGCTTGATAGGATCCTTCATATTCCATATGTGCTTTCTCAATATGGATTACTAAAGTATTATTATTTAATATTTCTCCAAATGTATAAGCAGCACATTTATCATCCACACAGATTAATCCTCCGCTAAATCCAAGAGTTTTAAAATTGTTTAAGGCTTCATAGATTGCATCTTGTTCAGCATCTAAACTTTCATCCTCTGTACACGCTCTCATTATACACCATTCTAATTGCAATTCTTTACATTTCTCAATTAGATCTTCTGTTAATAATTGGAAATCGAAATCATATGTATTTAAAAATTTCTGCAACCATCTTCTATTCTGCCTATACTTATTTCCTGCCAAGTTCAATATTTCATCTCTATTATAAATGTAATCCCAATTATTTCGATCTTCAAGGCAATCTAAATTTAATTTGGGAAAATTCTGATTTTCCATTAACTTTTGACAGATATTCTCTGGTACTCTATGAACTTCTACATTTCTAAGATTTTCAAAAATTTCAATAATGATCTTGTCTGGTGATGGACCTATTGGTGGAAAAAAATAAAGATAATCTTTAGTACCTACATTGATTGGTTTTCTTCTATTTTTTAAATAATCATAAGAAAATAAGATTAAATGGTCCTTAAATTCCATAAATAAGAAATTATAATAATTTCTCCACATGAAGAGGTTTGTAAATGTAAATTCAGATATTTCTGGAGGATATTTTTGAAAAAACTCATCAAATAGTGCTTTATGAGTTATTTCAATTGGTTTTCCCTTGCTAAGATCCATGCTTATTGTATTATTTAAAGAACTTTAAAAGGATTATTCTTTTATTCAATTAATTATATTTAATATTATTTCAAAATTTCGAGAGTTTCAAGATATGGATTTTTGGCTAATTTTAAGAATTATTTTCTTCATTATTTTGATAATTTTCGGAATTTTCTTCTTTATTGTTTTCATCGTTCTACGAATAATTCGTAAATACCATAAATTCCCTGTTCCTACTTTTATGACACGTCTAATTGACAATCCTTTCAGAAGAAAATTTATCCAAAAACCTGAAACTGTTGTTAAACGAATGAAACTCAAACCTGGTATGACAATTATAGAGATTGGTCCCGGTAAAGGAAATTATACAAAAGCTATTGCGAAAAATGTTTTACCCGATGGAAAAGTGTATGCAATCGACATCCAAGAACCGGTAATAAGTCGTTTAAAGAAAAAAATTGAAAAGGAGAGTATTACAAATATTATTCCTAAAATAGATGATGCATACAATCTTTCATTTGAAGATGAAATTGTCGATCGTGTACTAATGATTGCATGTCTACCTGAAATTCCTGACCCTGTAAGAGCTCTTATGGAAATTCAACGAGTTTTAAAGCCAAATGGGTTGTTATCCCTAAGTGAAATGCTTCCTGATCCCGATTATCCTCGACGAAAAACAGAAAAGAAATGGGCTAAAGAAGCTGGGTTTGAATTAGACGAACAATTTGGAAATTGGTTTATATATCAATTAAATTTTAAAAAAAGTGAAATGTAATCTTGAAAATTAATGGATTAAAATTACATCGGAAAATTTCTTGGATAGTCGCTGTTTTTTCTTTAATTGTGATTATTATAGTGAGTTTACGTAGTATTTTAGAAATCTATAATTTCTATACCTTTCTTCATTTGGGTGTTGAATGGACTTTACTGATATTACTTATTATACATTGCGTTCTTTCACAAAAATATTTGAAACTATGGTTCCCTCGTATCTTTAAAGGACTAAAAAATGAGAGAGCTCGCCCCATATACATTAATAGGTTAATTCAACTAATAACAAACAGAATAATAATTATACTAGCTGTACTAGTTGTAATCTCTGGTTTAGGATATTTTGAATGGTACTCAGGAACTATCGGAATTGTAATTCCATTTGAAGTACATATTTATTATGATTATTTCCTAGCAATTTGCATCATAGTCCATATCACTGTTGGATTTAAATTCATGTTTATGCGAAGAAAAATAAAAACACGGAGCTCAAATTTATATATTATTCTAATTAGTCTTATCCTAGTAATTATAATTACTATTCTAGATTTTATTATATAGAAAATATATTAAGGTAAATATTAATTATTTTGTTTTCTGATAATGAATTTCTTACTTGCTAAATAAACAATAATTACAACTCCCACAAAGCAAATTGGAAATGTAATGAAAAATATTAATACCCCTGTGGAATTATAATTACCAGCTAAACTTGGAATTTTGTAAGTGTGGCTACCTTTCTCTAATTCTTCATAAAGATTTAAAATTACTTCGTTTTGAAAATCTCTTTGAATATATAGATAAATTGTTTGTGTCTTTAAATCAAAAATGTTAGAATAAACGGTTCCAATGTAATCTTCCGTTTCTGGGTCAGATACTTCGTATAGAATTGGGATTAAATCATGACGAGAAATGTCTCCTTCAACCGAAAGTTCATCAAGACGATTTGTAACAAATTCATATCTCTCACATGGATACCAACCTTGAGAATGATCTACAGGGTTAAAATTCGTAGAGACAAGATAATCTCCTGTTTTTCGAGTAAATGCTATTCCATTATCAGGAGATGGACTAACAATAACAGCATCTCCAGTTTTATCAGCCCAATGAATTTGATTTCCCCACCAACCTCCCATATTATGATTTTCATACCATTCAATAACTTCGATAACAGAACTACATTCTCTTAAAATAATTTCCCAACATGAAATATAGCTCATTATTTGTCCAAGTGACCATGAATAGTTCACAAAACTAACTGGAAGAATTCCATTCGCATCATAACATAATCCTTCAGTATTTATTCCTCCAATTGCTAATCCATCGATATCATCGCCTCCTGGTTCATTCCCATTAAAACCTAAAAAAGCACACCCATATGTACTCTCACTTATCGCAGGAGAAAACCATATTTCAGTATATCTCCGATTTCCCCCTTCATCTTCACTATTACCAAAAAAAACATTATCATCATCTGAAACTGTAAAAATTGTACAATTTGTAGGATTTATATTTTCATTTGCTTCAACATTAATGAGACAAACATTATTAACCATTATTATTCCAGTTGAAACAACTATTATTAAAATAAGAATTTGAGCGTTGAGGATTCTACAAAATTTCATTATCATGTAACTCATCTCTAAATATTTAGTTTTTGGATATATTATAAAAATTGTTGAGGTTAATTTTAAAGCAAAAGGAGTCCAATTATTAGAATTATCTCGTTAAATTATAAAAAAATAAGATAATGTGAATTTCCTTTCTTCATTCCAGTAAAAAAGTTCCATGTGGCTTTGAAAAAGAAGATAATTAAATCAGAAAGAACAAAAGAATTATTAAACAAACAAAAAAAATAAAAAAAGAATTAAATAAATTAAATATTTATAATTTTTTAATGATTAATTCAGCCATACGGTTAGAAAATCCCCATTCATTATCATACCATGATAAAATGGAGATTTGATCATTGATTACCTTCGTCCAGAGGCTACTAAAGACAGAACTATGCGAATTTCCAACAATATCACTACTTACTATTGGATCATCGGTATAATCTAAGATACCCTTTAGGGATCCATTAGCTGCTTCTTTCATCTTTGCATTAATCTCTACTGCTGAAATTGGATTCTCGACTACGGCTTTAAGATCTACAACACTACCGTCAGGTGTTGGAACTCTAATTGCTATTCCATCTAATTTTCCTTGTAATTCAGGAAAAACCAATCCAATAGCTTTAGCTGCTCCCGTTGAAGTTGGTATCATGTTGGCTGCGGCAGCTCTTCCTCGGATCATTTTCTCTGGAGCTCCAGCACGTGCCATATCAGCTGTGGATTGGTCGTTAGTATATGAGTGGATTGTAGTCATTATTCCGTACTTAATTTTTACAGACTCTTGTAAAACTTTTACCACGGGAGCCAAACAATTAGTCGTACAAGAAGCATTTGAAATAATCTTATGATCAGCTGTCAATTTATCATCATTACACCCTAGGACAACAGTAATATCTGGATCAACTGCTGGAGCACTAATCAACACTCTTTTTGCCCCTGCCGTTAAATGCTTGCTAGCACCTTCTCGATTCACAAATCTTCCAGTACATTCAGCAGCAACATCAATATTGTTTGCAGCATGTGGTAATGCCGTGGGATCTCTCTCCGCAGTAATTGGAATTGTTTTTCCATTTACTACTAAAGCTTTTTCTTGTGCTTCTACGGTCCCCTTAAATTTTCCAAAGACGGAATCATATTTCAGTGCATACGCTAAATATTTTGGTTCAAATAAATCGTTAATAGACACTATATCAATATCATTCGCATAATTATCCATTACAGCTCTGAAAAAAAGTCTTCCGATTCTACCGAATCCATTAATTGCGACTCTTTTTGCCATCTTTATCACTTTTTTTAAATTTAGTTAGAAATGACAATCTAAATATGTGTAAGATAGTTTTTTAATTTTATAGTTTTAAATTTTTCCACATTAAAGAGTTATATATTTGGAATTTTATGGGGATAAAAATGGAAGAGTTAGAATTAGTATTAGGATAAAAATCTTTTATTCTTGTTTTTTTTCCTCTGCATATTCAATATTTCGCATAATAGTCTGTGCTAGTGGACTTTCACTTAAGCCAATTTGCTGTAAAATTTGTAGTGCATCTTGATATTTTTGTATTGCAGAGTCATAATTTTTTTCATAGAAATCAATAGTTCCAATATTGTGAATAACTTCTGCCATTCCTACAGGATCACCTATTTGTTTGTATAATTCAAGTGCATTTTCATACATTGTAAGAGCTTCAGGCAAATTTTTCTGATCTTCTAAAATCATTCCAATATCTTCTAAACATTTAGCTTGTAAATTTAGTTGATTCATCTTTGCACTTAATTCTGAGGCTTCTTCGAAAGCTTCAAGAGCTTTTTTGAGATCTTCTTTTTCACGATAAATTTTTCCTAAATTTATAAGTGTATTTGCTACTCCAAGTTGATATCCCACACGTTGAAATATTTTTAAAACCTTTTCCCAAACTTTCATAGCTTTTGGTTGATTTCCTTGATAGAAATATACTAAGGCTATATTACTGAGGTTTGTGCCTTCTAGAATAGGATCATTTAATGAATCTCCTAATTTTAAAGCTTCATCAAAATAATTCAGAGCTTCAGTAAAGTTGTTAAGATTTGTGTAGATTAATCCAATGTTATTAAGTGTAGATACTCTTTTTGATAAAGCCCCAATCTTAATAGAGATATCAAGTGCATTTTTGAAATATTCAAGTGCTTCATAAAATCTGCCAATAGCACGGAAAAGCTCACCAATTGTATTTAAACAAGCAACTTTTGCATCGAGATCAGATAATAAATCATTAATTCTTAATGATTCTTCATAACTCTTATAAGCAGCATCAACATTACCTAAACTTAATTGAATCATCCCAATAATCATGAGCATATCTGCTTTATCTGAAAGTTTTCCCATTTGATTAAAGATTTGTAATGCTTCAGTAGCTTTTTCTAAAGCTTCCACATTGTTTCCCATATTTTTCATAATAGAGCTTATATTTCTAAGAGTTATAGCCTTTGCAAAGTAATCATCAATTTGCTCGAATAAGGGAATTGCTTCATTAAAATTCTTTAAAGCATCATCGTATTTCCCCCATGCATTATAAATATTCGCGATATTATTATAACAAGCAGCCTTCCATTCGGGGGTCTCTATTTTTTCAGCAGATTTTAATGCTTGATTGTATAGTTTTAACGCTTCAGGGTAGCTGCCTTTTTCATAATGTATCTTACCAATTAGATTTAGAGATTTTACAATCATAATATCGTCTTTTATTTGTTCTGAAATCTGAAGTAATTTTTGAGCACAGCGGAGTGAATCATCCATCAAATTAAAATCAAAATATATTGTTTGAGGGATAAAATATCTCATTAATTCATTTGGAGGGGTAATATTTTCTTTTAACCATCCTAAGGGTGGAATTGAGAAATTATCTTCACTCAATTTTGGAGAAACACTTAATAACTTTTGAACTAATCTTGATGTGTTGACGTCCAAGCGATAAACATTTTTCGCATTATTCATTTGTTTAATTTCTGAAAGAATTTGATCAACCTTTTCCATATTAGATGACGTACTAATATCAGTTGATTCAATTTCATAGATTGCTTCCTTTCCTTTATCATCCCAGACAAAATTAACCCATACAATCTTGTCGATATTTTGAAGTTTCTTTAATGTAGGGACTATATCAAAATCATCACTTCCAGAATAACCCATGACAATTAAAGATCTCCCATTTGAGATATTATCAAATAAGGGTTTCTTATAAGGCTCGACTTGAAATACACTCATGCCCTCTTTATTCGAACCAAAGGCTTGAATAGTCGCTACTAAAGTGTCTCTTGTATATTCTTCACTAATTATGTTTTTTGTAGAACCATGAACTTTATATAACGTTTTTATCCCATTTAAATACATCTCAGAAGGATTAGGATAATTTTCAAAATCTTTCTCTGTAATAATAATTTTAATTTGTTCTTTTGGGATGCCTAACTGAAGTAACGCATGTTCTATTAAAAAATCAAAATTGGTCGTCATGACAAAATGTCCTTGACTTATCTTCTCCGCAAGATAAAAATGTTGAGTGTTAGGCTTATCGCAGAGTCCATAATAATCAATTATCTTTAAGTTGGGATCTAAATTGTCTCTAATAATTTCTACCAAGCCTTCAAACCTTAGTTCATTTATTTTAAGAATATTTTCTACTTCAGATTCAGCACATGCAAACTTTATCATTGCTTCCATCATTGAACGCCCAGCTGGTTGGGAAGAAGGAACATCAATAGAACACCCAGCTCCTACCAAAAATGTCAAATTTAGGTCATTTCCTAGAAGATCTTCTATTTTCAAATTGGCTTTTTTCATATTAATCAATTAAACTTCCTCTGTTATTTAAGATTTTTTAACTAAACAGGATCTCTTTTATCCACAGTTTTAAACGTAAAAGAGCACATTAACAATTCTTTTTTTCATACTTCAATAAGTATGGTCATACTTTCAAAATTATTATGAAAGTCCCAAACTTTTTAAAAGTAAGATTTATATTAAAAGAACTTTAAATAATTAAATGACCAAATTTATATAATAGGACAATAGAAAAAATGAATTTTCCTTCTCAGGAGATAATAAACCCTCGCGAAATGTTGAGGAAGAACTATGAACATATTATACTTTGGATGTTATTCAATAATGATGTATGTGAATGGGCTGTTTTTTGTAATGAACCTCTCAATATTTCAGAAGCCACTCTTTCAAGGTATTTAGGCTCATTACATAAAAATGGACTGATAAATAAAGTTTCTCGGGGGCATTATAAAATCACTTTAAAAGGAAAAAACCGATATAATGAATTATCTAAATATAAACGAGATTACCATGATTTAAATTATCCTCCGGATATTATATTAAAAAGTGGTAGAAATTATGACCATTGGATATTATGGATGCTTTATAACAACCAGCATTGTAAGAGATCTTATTTTACTAAGGAACCATTATCTATTAATCACAACGCTTTAACGAGAGACCTTAATTATCTTTTAGAAAAGGGTTTTATTCAAAAAACTGACCATTTATACAAAATTACTCAATCAGGTAAAATAGAATATTCCAAGATATTACGTAATTATGATTTGGATCGCCAAACCATTTTAGAAGAAGAAAGCAAAAGAGTAGATGATATCACAACAAAAACTGCACAATTCTTTGATGAATTTAATATTAACGATGAAGAGGTTAAATTCCGTTTTTTAAATAAAGTTTTGAAGTTAGATTATTCAAAAGTGAGTATGATATTAACAGAAGAGATAGATTTTCATAAAATTTTGTTGTTTATAGTTATTAATCATCCCGATTTTTACCCTAACTTTATTTCTCTCGAAAAATTTTCGAAATTATATCAAATTAAAAAAAAAGTTCTCGATTTTTGGATAGATGAGATTATCTCTGGTAAAATTTATGATATTAAAATTCATCAACTGAAGGTTCCTCCAAATAAATACTACTTCTTTGAATCTAATGAAAAATTGGAAAAGATACTGCGAGCGATCACAGAAAATAAGATAAAAAGAAACAAATTTTTACAGAAATTTGGATTATCTGAGAGTACGGAGAGTCTACTTGACAATATTTTAAATGAAATATGTAAAAGTCTATTCCAAAAGGATTTAAAGGAACCTTTAAGGGAATTCTTACCTGAATATATTAAATATTTAGCCTACAAAATTGAAACAAAAAGAAAATTAAAAGATACTGCTGATAAATTGGAAGGAATAATTTGGAAAGATCTGGCAACGATATTTCATTCACAGAGTTCTGAGTCTTTAGAACAGCAATATGAAGAAGAAATTAAAGAAATTGAAAGATCAATAGCCTTAAAACCAAAAAAATATGAACTTTATAATTCGAAAATTGAAATTTTAATTTATTTTAATCAATATAGTGAAGTTTTAAAAACATTAGATAAAATGCTCCAACTATTTCCTGAAAAAGAAATAGAGCTTCTAATGAAAAAAGCATCAATTCTTAAGATAAAAAAAGATATTATGTCAGGTTTCGAAATTATCGAAGATTTAATTAAGAAATATCCAGATAACAACGAACTTCAAAATTATAAAGCATATTGGTTAAGATATTTAGGTAAAAAAGAGGAAGCTATAGAAATTGTCCAAGAACTTATCAAAAAAGAACCTAAAAATGCAACTTACCATGATACATATGGCGAAATTCTATTATATTTTGAAGATTATGAAGAAGCGACTAAAAAATTCTTAAAAGCTATAGTCTTAGATATGGATAATTGGTTTATATATCAGACGTATGTTAAATTAGGAACATGTTATTTAGCACTCAAAAACTATGATTTAGCACAAAAAAATCTTGAAACGGGAAGAAATCTAATACAAGAGAAAGTAAAAGACCTTGAAACCAAGCAAAATTGGCTAGCAATTGCCGATCTTTTTTTAGCTGAAGTTATGGATTTGAAAAATGAGTTATAAAAGCTTTTTATTAATTTTATGATGATAATACCTTAGATTTCTTGTATAACTCCTCTATAATAACATTAAAAGCATCATTCACACCTTGTCCTGTTTTTGCTGACGTTTGATAAAAACTAAAAATTTTTAGTTTTTCTGAAATATTTTGAAGTTTGGATGTATCTAAATCATCTCCTTCTATTAAATCAACTTTATTTGCAAATATAACTACAGGAATATCTCCACAACGCATCTTAAGCTCTTTATGCCAGTTTACCATATTTTTAAAACTTTCACTTCCTAATTCATTCTTCTCAAGACTATAAACAATTATACAAGCTCTACTTTCTCTGTAAAACAAAGGATTGAGAAAGTCATAACTGCTTTGTCCAGCAATATCCCAAAATATTAAACTTATTTTATCCTCATTAATTTTTTTCTCTAATCTGGTAAATTGGGCTCCTATTGTTTTGATATAATCCTTTTGAAAGGTACCCTGAGTGAATTTTTTTATTAATGATGTTTTTCCTACTCCCCCATCCCCTATGATGACAATTTTAAATTTAAATTGATTAGTCATTTTAATCTAATCTATAGTATTTGACTTATTTAATGATAAGATGTTAAATAATATTTCGACAAAGTGGTCTAAAAATTCTTTTTTTTTATAAATGTTTCTATAATCAAAGAATTGAGTAATGGAACATCTTGGAGTTTTACAACTTGATTAGTTTTATAATATTGGTTAAATTTTTCCAATAATTCTTCATTGTTCCTCATGTTTTCAACAAAACTTTGTATTCTTTTCTGGGCAGAAAATGATTGACCTTTGAAAAGATAGCAAACTAAGAATGTTGAAATGGGCTTCATTAATAATGTAAAATCCCCAAATGAAGCGCGATCCAATCCTTCAGAGAAAAGTTCAGCACTAAAGGTATTAAAAGCAGCTAGAAAGCTACTAATGAGATCTTCCTCTATAACTAATGATTTTGTAAATAATTTGGAGAATGTGGGTATTCCTCCCTCTGATACAATTAAAAGAAGTACAGGATCTTCATCTGAGAGTTTTGGGACTTCAGCCATCCTTTTTTTTATCATATCCTCCATTTGTTCATTTAAACCAGCTAGTCTTAAGCGTTCAGATAATGTTGCTTCAGATTTTTTATAATTTTCCCAAATATTTAGTTGTGTTAGTAGCTCATCATGTTCATGTGAAATTTTCATCGCTAATCGTGTTATACCATAAGATTCCGCAATCCTCTGTGCTTGAGTTAAAAGTCGTCGCGCTTCTTTTATTTTAAAAGTTAATAAAGCCAATTTAGCTTGTAATATGAAAACTTCGCAGAAGACTAGATAGGAATGTGATTTTTCAGCAATAACTAATAATTGAGTAATATTGTCATTGATTTCATCAAGGACATCATCATTATTACTAATTTGATATTCTGAAAAAAGTAAATCACATAGATGGATATACGAGTTGATAGGTAGATCAAAAGCCATGGTTTTAGTTCCAATAACTTGCTTAAATAATTCTTCAGCTTTTGCTTTATCCCGGATTCGCGAGCTTCTTTCTAATATTAAAGCTTTAGAGTAATAGTAAACTAATTCAATGTGACTATCTTTTTTTTGGTTATATAAATTTTCCAAACGATGAAAATGTTTTTTCGCAAGTTTAACATCACCCTTTATAAGAGCAACTTCTATTAAACTACTAAGTGGAGCTTCAATTCCTACGGATTGTTTTTTTTCACTGAGTATTAAACACTCCTCTAAAGTTTTTAAAGCTAGGTCATATTCACCTTTTTCACAATATATATTTCCGACGTTATTCAAGTAAGCCGTATTCAAATAAAAGCTTTGAAATCCTTTCATTTTTTTTAAAGCTTTTGCATATTGTTTTAAAGAATTATCTAAATCCCCAATAGAAGTATATATAACTGCAGAATAACCGTGACATATAGCGATCCAGTAATGGTTGAATTTAATTTCCTTAGCGATTGAATATGCTTTCTTGAGATATTTCAATGATATTACCGTATTTTTTTTTAAAAAAAATTCAATTGTACCTTTTAATAAATAAGGCCAAACAATTTCGAAAGAATTAGGGAGTTTTTGATATAGATCAAAGATCCTTTCTAAACTCTTTTCTGCTAAATCAATGTTACCTAGAAGCATATAAGTCCATCCTTTTAACAAGTTTATACGAACTTCTCTAACAACATCAGCTTTTTTAGATAAATCAGAAATTCTTTTTAATAGATCTTCAGCTTTATCAAGTAATTTGTGTGCTTCGTCAATTTTTTCTGCTTCTATAAATCCAATAATAATAAAAAATAACCCATCAAACGATTGGAGATGTTTATTGTGTTTTTGACCTTCTTCAAATATTTGTTCACCCCACTCTATGACTTCTTCGAATTTATGTTGATATGTTAGAATCAAACCCTTAATAAATTGATAATAGCTTTTTTGTTGAGGATTAAGCCCTTCAAACTGTTTCCAATCATTTAATAGTTCAAGAGCCTTTTCAAGCTCACCTTCATCAAAAAGTTCTTCCGCTCTTGTGAGTTGGTTTAGCTCAGGATGAGACATAAATTTGTGAGATTTGGATTATAACCTTATGAGAATACTAAGCTAAATAGTATTTTAAATCTAGTGTTTAATTCCATTGAAAAAAAACAGAATGTTATCTATAAATAAGGAGTAAAAAAAAAAAGTTATTAGAAATTTTTTAAATTATGGCGTTTAGCTTCTCTGTTTAATATAACAGATAATTGCGAGCAATAATAATATAGACATTAAAATTGTAGTAGATGTAGCTAATTGAGTAATTGAAGCTCCAAAAGTGGGGGCAAAAATAGGCCAGACAATAATTTGAATGGTTAGTGTTGATAAAATAAAAACTAAAAGGAACTCAAATGTCATTTTGATTTCTTCCCACTCGTTTTTGCGAAACATTAAAAACGCGAATATGGCACTTACGTAAATAACGCCCCCAAAAAATCTTGGGTAAAAGGGATTTGTCCAGCCCTCAGGATTCATTGCTATATCATATAGAAATGTAACCAGAGTCCCCATTAATAACCAAATTATAGTAAACACTATAAGTACAATTTTTGTAAGTTTTTTAATTTCGGTCATTTTTTTTGTTCAACTCTTCTTTATAATTTTTTTTGGATAAATCACCATAAGGATGACCAATTAGAAAAGTATCTTTACCTTCATATATAGATATAATTTCAAAAGTAATATGAAAGTTTGAGAGGATTTTGAAATTTTAAATAATAAATTAGGCGTAAAAATACCAGCTTAAAAACAGATTTTATAATAAAAATTTATGGAAACTTGATATTTAATTTAAGCTTCCTCTTCTTCTTCAAATTCTTTTCCCATTAATCTCATGACGGCATCAGCAAGTTTATTTTGGCTTCGACTCAATATACCTTTTACTTTTCCTTCCTTTCCAAGTACACGTAGCATGATGCCGTTCCAGACAGAAGAAGGGTCTCCTTTTATTTCTTTAAACCTATCACGATGGACTTCAACGCTGATTTTCTCATAGTTCTCAGCAGCTTCTGTACATTTAAAGCATAGAATACATTTATCACGATCAACTTCTATTTCTTTGTTTTTTCTTTCCATAGCACTCACAGCACACTCATCACAAAAAGCATCAATTACTTTTGTATCCTTTTCATTACAAGTTATTGTAATAGAACCTTCTACAACTTTACGTACTTTCTGTCCATTTTCTAATGTTCTCACTTCTTCTTCAAATTCTGGAAGTGAACCATTTTCAACCACATTTAACTTCTTTTCACCATTAACGAAAAGTTCTAGAGTATAACCAGGACAGATCCATGTACAACAACCACACCAGACGCATTTCTCTGTGTCAACCACGATCTTCTTATCGGATTCAATCCTCATTTCTTTTGGTGTTCCTATAGCTGTCTTTTTTAAAGGTTCATCGTAAATTGAGACTGTAACAGGACATACACGGTGACAAAATCCACATTCAATGCATTTATCTTCATGATATCGAAGTTGCATAACATGATTTAACATCTTGTACTCATAATCTACAGTGTTTTCATCAACTTGTATAGCTTTCTTTGAGGGTAGACTCATTTTCTCTCTACTTCATTATGAATTTTAGATTAATTATTTATAATTCATATAAGATAATAAAAGTTTCAATAAAGTTCCAAATTAGAAGAACAACCCAAAAATTAAAAAAAAATATGAAAATGAATTAAACTTTCTTCATTGTTTCTCCACAGCAGGTAAAACCCATGTCAGAGCAGGCACTTTCATCAGCACAATCACAACCTTTTGGAACTGTAAATTCAAGTCCGCTAAATTTATTTTATAATAGCAAAAGGTATAATAATAATAACTCTATTAAATATGTTGATTGCTTTCTTCTAATTTTTATAGTAAGAAAATAATCATAGATATGATATTATTAAGATCTACAACTATGGGTTGGTTCAAGCTATGCAAACTTTAATAGAAGAATATGGTAATCATTTCATGGAAATCCTTGAAACTTCCATTGATTATATTTACCTTCACGATAAAAACGGTAATATTATTGATGTAAATGATGTAGTTGTTAAAAATCTTGGATATTCTAAGAAGGAAATACAAAAAATGAAAGTAACTGATTTCTTACTTGAAGAAGTTTCATCTCAAGTTTCTGCTGAAATCAAGCAAACAATGGAAACTGGTTTAATAAATTCACCTAAAATGAAGAAAGTAAAGAAGAAAGATGGAAATCTTATTTATGTTGAAGCCAATACTGTTCCTCTTAAAACTAATGGAAAGATTTATGCTATTCTTGGTATTGGACATGATGTTACCAAATATATTGAGATGGATCAAAAATTAAAAGAATCTGAAGAAAAATATTACCATTTGTTTAATAAATCACCTTATAATATTTCTTTATTTGATGCGTATGGAAATCTAGTTGAAACTAACGGAACAATTATAGAGAAATTGGTTGATTATACTCAATTTGATTTTAAAGGTCAAAGTTTCATTAATATAGCCTCACATTTTGCAAATTCAGATGAAATTATTCAACTATTAACTGAAAACTTTAAGGGTTTATCCAAAGGAAAACCAATAGATCCAATTGAATTTTACGTACTTACTATGAAAGGCAGAAAGATATGGTTACGTTGGCAAGGATCAAAAGTAGAGATCAATGGAAAATTATTTATACAGGTTATAATACAAGATATAACTGAGAGAAAGAAATCTGTACAGAAATTAAAACAAAATGCTAGAATGCAAAACTGTTTAAATAAAATAATCACCTTGGGAAACGAGTCAACTACTCTTCAAGAGTTTTTATCTAAATCTTTTGATGAAGTCTTGGAAATTGTTGGGTTCGATAGAGGAGGAGTCTTCCTTTACAATGCTAAACCTCAACATAATATTTTAGTACATCATAAAAATGTCCATCCTGACTTTATAGCCGCAGTTAAGGATGTAAATATTTCAAAAGGAGTCGCTACTAAAATATTTGATAAAAATAAACCATTATATATTAAAGATTTCTCAGAATTTATGAAAGATTCAAAAGAATTGGGTATACATTCTGCCATAGTTGTTCCTCTCCGTTCAAAAGATCAATATGTTGGAAGTATGAATATTGGTTCTTCTATCTGTCAAACACTTCCTCAAAAAGAATTAGAGATATTAGTAGCGATAGGTAAGCAAATGGGATTAATAATTCAAAAGTTTGAATCAGAGAAGTTACTCATGGAATCTGAAGAACAATATCGACGTATTTCAGAAAATGCTAATGACTTAATTTCAGTTATTAATAATAAATTTGAATTTGAATATGTTAATGAAAAGATTCACAAGAGTTTAGTAGGTTATAACAAAGATGAGCTTATTGGTATGAATGGAATTATCCTTATTCATCCTGATGATAAAGAAAATGTCTTGCGAGCAATGAATAGAATAATTAAATCTGGAAATGGTTTAGTAATAGCTCGAATTAAACATAAAAATGGTAGTTATATATGGGCAGAAATAAAGGGGAAGATGTTCAAAGATAAAGAAAATAGCAGAAAACTATTAATGGTTACAAGAGATATTTCTGATCGTAAAGAAATCGAGTTTAAATTAAAGGAACATGCTCATAAATTAGAACTTCTAAATGAAATTATAATTGGAGGAACAAAAGCTTCAGATTTGAGCTCATTATTAACCAATGTTTTGAAAAACTCACTAGAATTGCTTGATTTTGATGGTGGAGGCGTTTATTTGATTAATGAGGATATTAATAAAGCAGAGTTAATATATCATAAAGGACTTCCGTTAGATTTTGTTGATATGAACCAATACGTACCAATTGATAAAAATCCATATAAAAGTATTCTCAAGGACAATAAACCACTTTTTACTGAAGATTATCGTGATATAGATCCTGAGATATATAAAAAATGGGGTTTTTTAGCTGTTGCTAGTATCCCTCTTACTTCAAAAAATAAAGTGATAGGAGCATTAAATATTACATCGAAAAGAAGATATCATTTTTCAGATGAGGAGAAAGAAATATTTAGATCTATTGGAAATCAAATTGGTACTATAATAGAAAAAATCCAAGCAGAAATGGAGTTAAAAGAATCCGAAGAAAAGTTTAGAGTAATAGCAGAACAATCATTTATGAGTATTATGGTTCTACAAGATGGAGTTTTAAAATACTTTAATGAAAGATTACCGAAAAGATTAGGATATTCTGCTGAAGAAATAAAAAATTGGGGCTCATATGAATTTGCAAAGGTGATTCATCCAGACGATAAAGATTTTGTATTAGAACAAGCTAGAAAAAAGCAGTCTGGTGAAGAGAATGTTATAAATAACTATATTTATCGTTCGATAAGAAAAGATGGGTCCGTTGGATGGGTTGAGAATTTTTCAAAAACAATTAATTATGGAGGAAGACCAGCAGATTTAGTAATGTCAATAGATATAACAGATAAAAAAGAAGCTGAAGCGCTTATAATAGAAGAGAATAAGAGATTATTAGAACTTAGTGAATTACGGAAGGATCTTATTACTCGAGTCTCACATGAATTAAAAACTCCAATAACAGCCATTTATGGTGCTGTCCAAATGATTCTAAAAATCCATATTAAAGAATTGAATGATGAAATTCTGAGATATGTTGAAATTGGCCATCGTGGATGTTTAAGATTAAAAGAATTAGTAGATAATCTATTAGACGTCTCAAGATTAGAGGCAAAAAAGTTCCAACTTGATTTTCAAAAACAAAATCTTGTAGAAATAATAATTGATTGCGCTAACGATATGAAATATTTATCATCGAATCGCCAACTAATAATGGATTTAAAACTACCACATGAAGCTTATATGAATATTGACAAACTCAGATTTAGACAAGTTCTCACAAATCTTATCTCTAATGCAATTAAAAATACCCCAAAAGAAGGTAAAATTCTAATCGATCTAGTTGATAACGCAAATTTCATTGATATAAAAATAAAAGATACTGGAGTTGGCTTTACACAAGAAGAAAAAGAGAAAATTTTTCAAAAGTTTGGAAAAATAGAACGCTATGGAATGGATTTAGATGTTGATATTGAGGGTTCAGGACTTGGATTATTCATTTCAAAAGAGATCGTTGAATTACATGGTGGTCAAATTATGTTAGAATCTGAAGGAAGAAACAAAGGTTCTACCTTTACAATACGATTGTTTAAGAAATAAAAATACAATATTCAAATAAAAATTCATGATATTTTGAATAATCGACTTAATCAATCTAACTATTTACATAAATAGATCTCCTTAAAAAGAAATATACTTTTAGTCTAGTCATTGTATTTAATTATAATTTCATTTTTAGGTAATGCAAATTGAACAAGGACGCTTTCTTGAAGTATCTCATAGATAATAACTTATCTCAAGAACAAGCTGAGATATATATCTCTAAATTAGACAAATTTCGCACTTTTCTTAAAAAACAAAATACTGATATTGACACAATTCCCAATGGAGAAATAATTAAGTATTCGGATTATTTAGTGGAAAAGCGAAGTGAAGAGGTATTAGATTTTCTAAGAGCATTAATAAATTATGCTAATTTCATAAAGAAATATGATTATATCGTAGAAATTATTGATATCTCAGAATCTTATAATGCAATGGATAATCTTTACCAAAGAGTTGCTGAAGAGCACAGTAAATCAATACAAGAAGAAATTTTTAAAGATCTTAAAATTCCTCCATTAGGAACTCATCCCGAAAAAAAACCAGAGTTTACTAAAATAGTCTTAGAAAGATTAAAAAAGAAAATTGGAGAAGAAAAGACTATAGAGCTATTGAAGCCATGCTTACATGGTCATCCTGGAGATCTTAAAAAAGAAAGAGAAGATTTCTTAAGAATAGCTGATATTGATGAATTTTTAAGGATAAAAAAGCAAGAATTAATTGAACGATTGGAAAAACATCAGCAGGAGGGAACTTTAGAATTTGCGCAATATATCGATGATGAGGTAATAGAATTTGTAAAAAATACGCCTGAAATTAATCCTGGAATAAGAAAAGGTGAAATAATTATCGAAGCTAAGCTCCCTTACCAAACAAAAAAATATATACAAGCAAAAGATAATAAAATGAAAGGTTTCTATAGTTGTTATTGCCCTTGGATACGAGGTGCAATTAAAAATGGTACTGAAAAAGAAATATTCTCCCACTTTTGCTATTGTAGCGCAGGATACACAAAAAAATACTGGGATGTCATTTTTGACCAACCAATTAAAGTTGAACCTATTGAATCACCGCTTACTGGAGGTTTACTCTGTAAATTTGCTGTTCATATCCCAAAAGAATTTCAAAAATAGATTAGACTTTAAATAAAATAGGGTAAGACAAAATGGAATTAACAATAGAACAAATTAAATCTATTGCGGAAAATAATTTTCAACTTCCTTCGGAAATTTCTCTCATGGAGATAACTCCTTGGGTAATAGATAATTTGGGTAATATAGATTCTGATATTCGGGAAGGTTGCTTGGATATTTTGTATACATGGATAATGAACGGAGAATATGATAATACAACACTTATATCGTTAGGTGATCAACTTATTTCATTAACACATAGGGGATTAGGACAAGAAACATCCGACTCTGTATTTTTAAGGGCATTTGCTGCATTAGAAGTAGTTGGAATCTTGTCTTTTGATGAAAGTTGTGTAAAAGGAGAAATTGAGGAGAGAAAAGCTTTTCTAACACCCGAAATAGTCAAGAAATGGTTTAAAAAAGCGCTGGAATATTATCAGCAAGAAAAAGATTATAGAGCATATGTAATTGGGAAGGGGTGGGCACATTCTATTGCCCATGGTGCTGATTTGTTCAAGAATTTCGCGAAACATCGTTTTATTGAAAAAAGAGAAATTCTTCAAATCTTCCAAATTTTCAAACAAAAGTTATCTTCACCTTCCCCCATAATCTTCAATGGCAAGGAAGAATTAAGAATAGCTTCAGCAGTTTATACCGCATTATTACGAAATAAACTTGATATTCATGAGATTAAAGAATGGTTATTTTCATTATTCGATCCTTTTGAAGAAAAAAAATTCTGGCAGTTTGTAGATGAACCTGAGAAATTGAATAGTTTTTTCCATGTAGAGCGATTTTTCAAAGATTTTTATTTGATGATCAAATTTGGAATTTCTCAGAAAGGTTCATATGTACACTCTTATTATGATCCTTCACTTCACGATCGAGATGAAATTCTGAAATTGTTAGAACAATGTATATTAAATGCAGATAAAAATTCATTTTATTACAAACCGGATTAATATATATTTCTTTTCTATTTTTCAATACTAAATGTCCGCCAAAAATTAACCTAAGTAATTTTTTTAAATTTATAAAAATCAAATGATGTAATTTAAAAAATAAAGAATATAAAAAAATTGAAATTAGACTTTTTCTTTTTATGATTATGGAATTTAGAAAAGGATATGGCGTTAAAGTTGATGAACGCTTCAGTATTCATATTGCTGAAGAAAGTGAAGAGGAAAAAGTTGCCATCACCAATTTATGTATGGAAGTTCATCAAGATGAGGTGTTAAAATCTCTTATTCATCAAATATTTTTAGAATATCCGCAAAAAAATGAGATCTTATGGTTATATATCAGAGATGATAAGAAAAAAGAAATTGTTTCTCTTATCTGTTTAATTCCTTTAGAATGGCAAATAGAAGATACTATCTTACCCGTTTGTGAAATGGAATTTGTAGGGACTCTCGAAGAATATAGGGGAAAAGGCTTTATTAAAATTTTAAATGAACTCTATGAAAAAATCATGGACCAAAATGGTTTTATTCTTTCAGCTATTACAGGAATACCATATTTTTATCGTATTTTAGGATACGAATATATCTCATCTCTCGATGACAGAATAATGATTCCCGCATCGAAAATACCTAATGAAAGATTGAAAAATGTAATCATTAAATTAGCTAATCTTGACGATCTTCCCTTTATTGAAGAAAAATATTCTGAATTCCACAAAAATTATTTTATCTTTAACAAATTTGATATTGAATGCTTTAAGTTTAAATATTTAAATGATCAATATAACACAGAACTACGTTCAACGTATATTTTACAGGATTCTGGCATATCTATGAATTATTTCTCCTTTGGAATGAGTTATGACAATCAGAATTTTGAAATTAGCTGTCCAGATTTAAATAAAAATGAAATGATAACCTTGCTTCAATTCATTAAAGCTATAGGAAATTATACTAATGATGATAATATCACTCTAAGTATAAATGAGCATTCGTCATTGTACAATTTTATCAGAAACTTAGGAGGACAACCTATTTCGACATATGGATGGCAAGTAAAAATTCCAAATTTGAAGAATTTTATTTCTTTGATAAAGAATATTTTGGAAAATAGAATCAGCAATTCTGATTTTAAGGGACTTACAAAAACTGTTAGAATTAGTAATTATTCTGAAACAATTCTAATAGATTTTAGCAATGGTAAAATTAAGAAAATTGAAACATTAACAGAGCATCCAGATCCGAAAATAACTGATCTCATGATTCCAGAAGCAACTTTGTTCAAACTAATATTGGGAGACAGAACATTTGATGAAATAAATTATATTGTGAAAGATGCTATAGTGAATATATCATCCAAATTGCTTATTGAAACTTTATTTCCAAAAAAATTAAGCCTACTTGGTTCATATGTATAGAAATTGAATTATTTCCTGAAACACTAAATAGAATAGAAAAATAGCTGTAAGGCTATGTAACTCTGGATTTTTTATAGTATGTTCCTTTCACTTTAGAAAACTTGAATGAAATTCCTTGTTTTGCTGTAATTAAAACCCAGAATACTATAAGAGCTCCCACTATCCATTCTAATATCGCATATCGTGTAATGAGAAATATCCCCAATAAAACTCCAATGGAAAGGCCAAAATACACTAAGTATTTTTTAAAGATTGGACCTTTAAATAAAATAGGCTTAGAACTTCGGTGTATCATAATACTGTAAAATACAATTAGGATTGAAGTCCCAATTAGACCTCCTACTGCCACAAATGCATGAAACATTTGAAAAGCTTTTATATTAATTGGATTTGGAGGGATTCCAACTAAAGCAACACAAACATTAGTAAATACTGTAATTGCCGTGGTCAGACTTCTCACACCTATACTTATATTCAATAATGCTCTTTCTAAATAGATAAAAAAGGGAATTAGCAATGAACCCCCCACTAGTAATCCAATTCCAAATAACGAATTAGCAGCACTATATCCTAAAGAACTTATAGGATAGACAAAGGGGGTAAATCCAGGAGTAAGTAACGCAGTTAGCAGGAGAAATATTATGATAAATAATGCACCAAAAAGACCAAGAATTACTCCAATCCTAATATTTTTTATCAGTACCGAAATAATGAATCCCTCTGATAACTTATTTATTTAAAAACTTTTGAAGTTAATAAACAGTTCTAATTTTTTTTTGAGAATTGATCAAATAAAAAGACTAATTTTTGAAATTTGGTACCTTTTTTCTAAAATTAATGTGAAAAGATAGATCATTTAATGAAATAAATTACATCATGAAGGATACTATTGTCAAATCATCAATAGAATCCTTAATTGAAATATTATTACCTGAAAAAATTAGTCTTCTTAGTTCATTCCTATAAATAAAAATAAATAAAAAAAAATAAATAAAAATAGGATACTCTATTTAAACTTCTTAGCAGATTTTTTGTCTGACTGATTTTTATGTCTGCCTTTTACTTTTAAGGTCATTTTCTTCTTTTGTTTATTCGATTCCTCTTTTACTTCCAAGGATTCTTTTAGAACCTCTGCCATTGTCCCTAATTTATTAGCTGTTGCAGTAATTTCTTCCATAGAAGCACTCTGTTGTTCCGATGCCGAACTAATTCCTTCCATATTGTTAAATGAAAGTTGGATGTTATTAATGATATCTGAAATTTTATTACCAGTATTACTGACTGCTCTTTTTGACTCTTCTGCTAACTTTCTTACTTCATCCGCGACCACCGCAAATCCCCTCCCCTGTTCACCTGCTCTACCAGCTTCAATACTGGCATTTAATGCTAATAAATTTGTTTGATCTGCTATATTCGTAATAAGAGAATTAACATTGTTTATTTCACTTGAAGCTCTCATTATCCCTTCTGTAAGATTGGTTGCTTCTAAAGTAGATGATGCAATCTCTTCTGAGGCGGCATTTATTTCACTTGCGTTTGCTGCTAACTCCGTAGCTATATTCGCTACATTCACAGCTACATCTGAACTTGATTTGATCACATTATCTAATAAATTAGCTATCTGGTTATTCGCTCTATAAATTGTCCTACCGATGTAAAATAAACAAAATAACATATAACCGATTCCTATGATAAAAGCAAAAATTAGAGGGAGACCACCATATTCAAACACTACATTTACTAATATTGTAATGGTTACCATTACCGCTATTGACGTAAGGAACATGAAAATAACCCTAAACTCTGTGGATTTTATACCTCTTCCGTTTCTTCGTAATATCAAATAACCAATAAAAAGCAAACTACATGCGAGTACAGGCGCTGTTGAAAGATTAAATACCATTTCGCTATCTAGAATTTGTAATAACATAAATTTCTCATAAACTTATTTAGCTTTTTGATTTACTTTATGTAAATTTTCTTAAATTTGATAAAAAAATTGCACTATTTATACCTATTTTTTTACAAAAAAAGTTAAAAAAAAGAAATTCTCTAAAAAGGACCTTTATTATTTCAATAAAATTATAAAATAAAGAATTTAAAATAATTAGTCTTATGTTTTCTCTAATTCCATCTGAGAAATTGCTTTTCCAGATCGAAATGGAATATCTTCGAGAGACATCCCTGCCTCATAACCAAACTTTTCTTTAAAAGCTTCATTCAAAGATTGAAAATAGAGCGAAAGAGGTAAATTTTGAGGGCAATTATTATCACAGTTCCCACACTCAACACAGCGATCAGCATCATGAGCTACTCTCGTTAATTGATATGTTGCTTTATCAATAGCTTTATCCTTTCTCTTTTTCATTAATATGCAATCCACACAATAACAAACAGGACAACCACGAATACAAGTGTTACACATTGTACATTTAAGAAGTTCAGCAATTTTTTCATCTTGTGAAAGTGTATCCCATTCTTCCAAATCTTTTGCTCGTTTTTCTTTTGCTTTTTCGATTATTTCATTATATTTATCTGAATGAGCTTTTTTTTCTTTATCGGGGAGAGGTTTTTTACTAATTCCTGATTTATCTAAAATTTCACTCCCTTTATCTGAATAAACTTTTAGGATTATCTCATCCGAATCAACTGGAATTCCAAGATCACTCACAGTTAAATCAGCGACTACAGGAATTTTACGATAGCATCTTAAACAATTTTCTGCTACAGTAAGATTAAGCTCTTTTGTGCTTCCATCTTCCATTTTCACGATAAGACCAGTATCGCCTACTTTTTCTTTCACAATTTTAGTTGGATCAACATCCTTAATCGCTTTCATTTCTCGTCCTGCTTTTGGAAGCATTCCCCGATCTTCAATACCAATCACAAAGAGATTGTCTAGGTTTACTTGTCGAATCTTTGCAAGTTCTATTAGGGCTCTTGTGTCGCACGGACGAGCAACCAATCCTACTTTTTCATTCATCGCACCTGCAACTGATTTATGCAGATACTTTGAAGCCGAGTCTGTTCTTGCGTATCCAAATGCAATTAGAGGAGTTAAAGGAAAATCTTTAACATCTTCCTCTTTTTCTGCTAATTTAGGCTGAACAGTAAATCGGTCTATAGCACCAGATTTTTTATCCACCCTAAGTTCAGCACCTATGAATTTATCTACAGCTTTTTCCTTTAATAAAGTTGTTAAGATCTTAGGAAAATCTTCAATCTTTATTAAGTATTCTGCTATGACTTCCATGAAATTCCAACTCTAACTATATACTAAACTATTTTTTAAATTTTCCAAATTTATGAATCAAATTTTTGATTTTTTTTTATATTTTATTATTACTTTTTTATGTGTTATATGGTGCACCCATTTCTTCAGCTGAGTTCTCATTTTTTTTAACTCAGCTTCATCAGTCAACACATTATTTTTTAAGCTTTAGCTTTCGCTTTAGCTTTTTCTTTTTTAGGTGTGCCTTTTGTATGTAAAGGACTTGGTCCTAATTTACGGATTGTTTTATCGATTTCAATAGCCTCATTTTGAAATTTCTGACCTTCAGCAGCGGTGCAATAGATTATTTTTAACCTATCAGGACTTATACCGACTACTTTTAAGATTTCTTTTATATATTCAACCTGTCTATATGCATGGTAATTTCCTGTCTCATAATCGCATTCACCAGGATATCAAGCATTAATAACGACACCATCTGCACCTCTTCCAAATGCTCGCATAATTAGATCTGGTCCTACACGTCCTGAGCAAGGCACTAATACGTTTCTAATCGAATCCGGATATTGGGCTCGAATAGTCCCTGCCATATCCGCTGAACCATAACCTCATTTCCAGCAAGCAAATACTATTATTTTAATATCATTATCTTCAGCCATTTTAATTACCTCTTTATTCCTCCATTGGTAATAATTCGTCAACTAATGCCATATATTGATCATCTCTAAAGTATGTTAATTCAATTGCTTTTGAAGGGCATAATGAAGCACAAGTACCGCAACCTCGACAATTAATAAGGTTAACAACTATATTGCCTTGTTCATTTACAGAAATCGCAGAATAAGGACAGGCTTCAATACATTTATAGCATTTAGCGCATCTTTCATCCGAAGGAGTTGCTCGAATTAGTTCCATAGTATATTCTCCCTTACCCATAGGAATCCCTGCTACTGATGCAGCTCCTCTTGCTTGACTTACTGCTTTATCGATTTCTTTCTGACCTTGAGCAGAACCGCAAATATAAATTCCAGGTACTTTTGTACTAATTGGATCCAAACGAGCATGATATTCTTTTAAAAATCCATCGGGACTTTTTTCCATGTTTAATACTTTTGCAATTTCAACTGTTCCTTGAGATGGGAGTGAAGCAGGTGATAATACTACCATATGGAATTCCATAGTAACTACTGAGTCCGTTCCAACAGGTTCAAATTGAACAGTAAGGTTTTTTGTTAGAGGATCTTCTTCAATTTTTCCAACTAATCCTTTAACAAAGATTATTCCCGCATCTCGAGATCTTCTATAGTATTCTTCATAATCTTTTCCTGCACATCTCATATCTATGTAACAACAAACTATTTGCGAATCAGGGTACTCAGATTTAATTAATTTTGAGTTTTTCAGGGAAAGATTACAACAGATAACACTGCAGTGAGCATTCTTACTTACATCCCTTGATCCAACACAGTTGATGAATAAAACCTTGGTTGGACGTTTACCATCAGATGGACGCTTTAGATGACCATAAGTTGGACCATTTGGAGCAAGTATTCTCTCTAATTCTATTTGATTAATAACGTTATCATAAGTACCATAACCATAATCATCTCCTTGATAGAGATCCCAACCAGTGGCAACTATTATTGTACCTACTTTGAGTTCTATTATCTCATCCTGCTGACTAAAATCTATTGCAGATTGCTCGCAAGCATCTACACATGCAAAACATTCGATGCATGCTGTTCTATCCAGCTGTGATATTGCGGGAACTGCTTGTGCAAATGCAATATCGATGACTTTTCTTGCTGAAAGATGTTCATCAAAGTAATTACTTATGTAAACGGGGCAAACATCTGTACATGTACCACAACCCGTGCATTTATCTTCAAGAACAAATCGAGCCTTCTTTCTTACCTTAACTTCAAAATTCCCAATATATCCATCAATTTCATTTACTTCGCTATAAGATAAGATTTCTATATTTGGATGGCGGTTAGCTTCAAGCATTTTTGGTCCCAATATTCATATAGAACAATCATCTGTAGGGAAAGTTCTATCAAGTTGGGACATACGTCCTCCTATAGTCGTATTTTTTTCAACTAAATAGACTTTATATCCCGCATCACCTAAATCTATAGCGGTAGACAAACCAGCAATTCCTCCACCTACAACTAAAGCTGCTGGTTCTACTGGTACTGTTTTTGTAGGGACATCTTCTAATAATTTTGCTCTGGCAATCCCCGCTTTAATTAATTCAATTGCTTTTAGAGCAGCCTTTTCACGTACTTCTGGAGCTTGATGTACAAAAGAACAATGTTCTCGAATGTTTACAAATTCTAAGTATCTTGGAGGTAACCCCATCTCTGTTAATATTGCATGGAAAACAGGCTGATGTGTTTTTGGAGTGCAAGCAGCGACCAAAACTCTATTAAAATTAACTTCTTCATGTTTTTCTTTGATCACGGTGGAACCACCTTCAGTACATAATGATAAATATGGATAAGCCCAAACATTTTCTAATTTATTTATTTCTTCGACTATCTTTGGTATGTCTAAGATTCCTGCGATATTGATACCTCAATGACATACGAACACACCTATTCTTGGTTGATCTTCGTTATTGTTTTCATTGGTCTGTTTATCAGACATATCTCTCACCTTTAGTTAGTCTAACCTCCTAACTTTTACAGATCGATTATTTCTTGGATTAGTTTTTCATAATAATCCCAGAAATACTAATGATAAAGTAAATAGTCTATATTATTAAAACTCAATTATTATGAATTTTCATGTGATTCTGATTAAAATTTAAATATAAATTATGAATTTTCATGTTCAATTGTAAAAAAATCAAAAATAATAAAATCGCACAAATAAATGAGGAATTAAAATCTTGAGCAAAATAAAGAAATTAAATTGTCTCTTACCTATAGTAGGAGGAATAATCTCTCTACTGGTGTTTATGTTTCCAGTATGGTATAGTCCTTCGCCTTGGATAGAGTATATTTGGATTAATGGAAGGATTCGTCATGTAACAGCAGGCGATGTGCTAGATTGGTTACCGAATGAAATGTTTATTCCTAGTATTATCACTACAATTCTAATAGCTTTAAGTTCTGCTTTATTTATTATTAGTGCAATTTTGGATTACAGAGGAAGAAAAGTCTTTATTAAAAATGAACATCTGTGGATTATATTGGCACTCTTAGAGTTAAGTACTTTGATCGGATATATTTTAGGAATACAAAATGGTTTTTATTCACATACCAATATGAACTTTTGGAGTACATATGAAATTCAAGCAGGGCTTTATCTTCCATTTATTGGGGTAGGTATTTCCGTTCTTGGAGCAGTTTTAGGTAAAATTCTTAAAAGAGATATAAAAAAAATCGAATAAATATACCATCTTCTTTTTATATAAAAAATAATAATAAAAAAAAATTAGCTCATTAGAGCCATTATATTTCCCAGTTCTTTCATTTTTTTCGCTCCTTTCACTTTTAGCTTGCCAGTAAGCATTTTACCTATCATAGCAACTTTAGATAATTTACCAGCACTAAAATCAAAAAATAAACCTGCTGGACATGCGAGTAAAGCATCTACCTTCAGACTTTTTAATGTCTCCTCATCATTCCTCACATGTTCTACTTCCAATCTTCCATTTTCTACCTTAATTAAAGCACCATATCGTTGGTCAGTGAGATTATATAAGAAGCTCATCTTTGCATCTGCATATAGTTCCTTAAATTTAGGGTTATTATTAATTTTCCCCATTTGTCCCCATAGTAATCCTGCTAGACCCCTTCTCTCTTTTTCTTTTGGAGGTTTTTTCTTCGCCTCTTCAGTATTTACCCATTCATCAAAAGACTCTCTCTTTGGCAGCACAAAATTTATGTCATCCAAGTTATTTGCGATCGGTAATTTTCCATATGTATGAGTAGCAGCTACAGCAGCATGAATATGAGCTGATGGAGTATCATATGGTACATTCATGAGGAAAATACTTAAATTATGATCACGAGCAAAAGCATCAATATATCTCTTAACAGTATCTACAATTTTATCAATTGGACCATCACGTAGTAATCGGGCGTTTATACCTGCAGTTACAGTCACAGGAATTCCTTTTTTGCGAAATTTTTCTGTGTAATTTCGAACTGCTTCAAGGGGATACTCATGCCAACGTCCCATACCTAAAAATATGGCAGGAGTTCCTCCCATGCTAGCAATTTCTACATCAAAACTATCATGAAGGATTTTAGGATCAAATTTTTCTATCCTTTCTTCACAATAATCCCCACTTACATTCATAGTGGTGACTCCGATTTTTTTTACGTTCTCCTCAAGTCTTTGATTATAAGGGACTACCCATTCTTGCATTTCTTTCGGAGATAAATTTGGTACACAAGCCCAAGCATCAGCTCCCACTCCCATGAGAGCATCCATAGTTTCATTTTGAGCTTTAATCGAAGGGGTTAATACATCATCAACGATAAATTTAAATACATCATGAGCGAAATCTGGGTGTTTCCTCATCGCTTTAATAAGTGCTGGAAACCCCATCAATCCTACAGCTAAACTAAAGGGTGAACAAAAAGAAACCATTGCCATATCGGCTTGTACTAATCCACCCGACTTCATTAATGACGGATATCGACCAGCTGTATGGAAATCAACTTTTTTCATTTTCAGTTTTTTAAGATCTTCTGGACTCTTAATTAATGGTTCACGAAAATCAATAGTAGGCATCGAATTTTCACCATAAATTAACTTTCCACCTAATGCTTCTACTTCAAGATCATATATATCATGACCTCCTGCGGGACTATCTAAATTATAATAACGCCCTACTATCTCACCCATTTCATAATTAAAGGCAAAATCACTATAGAATTTTTTAGCAGGTGATTTTGTAAGATACATTACATGATCATGACATTGAGCTCCAATAGTTAATGCACCTGTATCTCCTCTTGAAATTAAACTACCTATGTCTTTTTTAACTTCTCCTGTCTGAGACACTTTAAGACACCCCCATCAATTTCTTTGCTTTTTCTACAGCATCAAATGCATCTTTACCCCAAGCATCAGCACCTATTTCGTTAGCATATTCTTGGGTACAGGGGACACCACCTATCATTACTTTAATTTTATCTCTTAAACCTTCATTATTAAGTCTGCTCATAATTTCTTTCATTTCTAACATCGTGGTTGACATATAACAACCTAATCCCAAAATGTTAGGATTCAATTCTTTTACTTTTTGTATAAAAGTATCTTGAGATACATCTTCCCCTAGATCAATAACTTCAAAGCCTCCGCCTCGTAAAGTTGCGTTAACCATAATCTTACCAAGATTATGCATATCTCCTGCTACTGTTCCCATTACAATTTTCCCTGATTTTGCAAGCGCTCCCGCTGACAATTTTGGTTCTATGATTTCCATAGCCAATCGGAAAGCTTCAGCACATAATATTATATCTGTATGAAAATACACATTCTGTTTCCACAATTCACCTGCTTCTTGTATTCCTGGAACAATACCTTCACTTACTATTTTAAGCGGCTCTATTTTTTCCTTTAGTGCTTTTTTAGCTAGTCCTTGGGCGATTTCATCATCTCCTTCAAGAACTGCTTTTTTTAATTTATCTAACGTACTTGAATCACTCATTAGACCATCACGTAAATTTCATTATTAATGAAGATATGAAAATTTTAAAAATTGAATATCTCCGATTCAAATTTCAACTTATTCATTTATAAAGATTTCCGTCTTCTCAAGGGCTAGAATTTTTTATAGATGTATATTTATAATTTTAAGATCATTTCTTTATCTCCCTCATTTTCTCTAAAACCATATTTCTCGTATAAAAACCTCCCAGATGGAGTCGCATGTAGAACAACTGAATGTATCCCTTTTTGTTTTATTTCTTCAAACAATTTCTCTAGTAATGCTGAACCAATACCTTTTCTACGCCATTCAGGATTAGTATACATATTCATGATATAGGCAAATTTACCTGTTATGTTGATGAAATGAGGTGGTTTTTGGAGAAACGACAATCCGCTTGTAGCAATTATTTCATTTTCGTACTCAGCAAACCATGCAACAAACTTATTATTTTTCATTTTAGTTAATAAATATTCTTTTAAAGAGTTTTGAAATATCTCGAATTCCTTATAGGGCGGATATTCTTGAATTTCCTTCAAAAATTCAATTCGAAATTCTATTAATTTGTCAATATCATTCAGATTAGCTTTTCTTAATGAGTACATAATTATCATTTAATTGAAGGAATATTTAATCCTTCACTATAAATAAAGGAATATTCTTAATATTTTATTTACTCGCTTCAAGAACTTATAAAAAAGTACTTATAAAAATAAAAGAAATTTAAAAAAATTGTTTTAAGCTTTAGTTTCCTCTAAAATCTCACCGAAGAGTCGTTTTACAGCATCAATTCGCTTCTCTTCACCGATTTGTTCTACATCTTTTAGTGAGATAGCTTCCTTTGGACAAACATCAATACAAGCGGGGTATTTTTCTCCTCGTTCGGAATCAATATAATCATCTTTCATGGTCTCGCAAAGATCACAAATTAGAGCCTTCTGAGATTGTATATGTAAACTTAATACACCGAAATCACATGCGCGGATACAAAAAGCGCATCCATTACATTTATCATCATCAACGATAATGGAACCCGTTTCTTTATTTTGTTCCAAAGCCTTTTCAGGACAACTTCGAACACATGGAGCATCATCACACTTTTGACATGCTAGTGCAACATTTAATATAGGTTCAATCCTTACTCTGTGAATTCTCGTGTTAATTGGATTAAATTCACCATCATGGACAAATGAGCAGACTGATTCGCAGGTTTCACATCCAGTACATAAATTCGGATCGACAATTATGAATTGGTGAACTACTCCACCTCTCTTCTTAGTAGCTTTTGACATCTATTTTTTACCTCCAGCAGGCTTTAATTTACCGATTACAAAATCTAATCCAAGCGACTTTAATGTTTCATCAGTTGGAATTCCAGTTTTAGTATCCCAACCTCGTGCTTCATAATAACCACTCAAAAGCTTTTGATAACCGTCTTCTTTTAAGGTAACTCCTTTTGCTGGTCCCTTTGTATGAGCTTGTTTGAAAAATCTTTCAGGGGGTCTGTCATCATCTCTTGTCCATCCTTCTCTTATGTTAAAGCATTTTGAGAGGTTAAGAATTGCATCTCCTCTATGTTGTATGAATTCATCAGTTACGGGGATTCCTGTAACTAATTCAAATACTTTAGCCATTTCTGCATCATTTTCATATATACCGCGAGTAAATTTACATACAATATATGAATCAATTATAGCATAGATATCCTCTAAATTTTTGATTGCTTTACCTCTTTCAAGAGGTTTGTCATAAGCGAATCTATCAAAATTCCCTTTAGCATCAAGACCATAAGAACCATTTCTTAAATGACACGCACCGCGAATTGATACACTCATTCCAACTGCGAATGAATTCATGCCATGAACATCAAAAGCGGGTATTTCTAATCCTTTAATATGCATACCATAATAACTTGCATTTTTTCTACCCATTTCCTCTAATCGTTTTCCAGCCTCTCGTGTCCCATCTCCAAAAATTTTCCCTGCAAAACCTTTACCAAGAATCATCTCTTCAGTAAATCTAACAAGATTTACTGTTGACCCAAAAGGAAGCTCATATCCTAAATCTTCTTTAGTAATTATACCCTCCTCGAATAATTCGCATGCCATAGCTGCAGTAACTCCGCCACTTATCGCATCTATGCCCAAATCATCTGTTAATGATACGCATTTGAACACTGATGGCCAATCATAATTTCCACATGCGCTTCCAAAACTATAACATAATTCTTGGTCTATACTTGAATAAAGATTTGGCCAATGAGGATGATCTTTTGGTACTTTAGTAATATGATCACATCCAATTGAGCATTGAGAACATGCTACCTTCTTTACAACCCAATCTTGATTGAGTGTATCCCCTGTAAAGGTTCCATCATCAACTTTATCCCAAGTACCTTCACGATGATTGAAAGTAGGCATCATTCCAAGCTTATTATAACTTGTTATTCCAGCAGGGGTACCTAAATCACGATATTTAGCGGTAGCAGGTCCATTTGCGACTTTAATTAGCTTTTTAGCTAATTTAAAGAACTCAACAGGGTGAGCTACACTTATCCCTTTGGTTCCTCTAAAACATATTGCCTTAAGATTTTTTGAACCCATAACAGCACCCATTCCAGTTCTCCCAGCTTGTCTATTGCGATCATTGGTGATACATCCCATATGACTACCACGTTCACCTCCAGGACCAATGCTCATTATCCCAAGTCGTTGATCTTGAAATTCTTCCCTTAAAAGTTCCTCTGTTTCCCAGCAACCTTTACCCCATATTGTATCTTTACATGGTACTAAATAATAATCATCATCATCAACTACCATATAAACGGGCTCTGGAGCTTTACCCTTGACTACGATCATATTTATTCCGGCACGTCGAGCTTGAGCTCCAACTGACCCAGAAGATATTGCCATACCAAACATTCCTGTCAATGGAGACTTCGCAAATACACCATATTTGGAACTTGTAGGAAGTATTGTTCCTGGAAATGGACCGTGAGCATATACAAATACGTTTTCAGGACTTAAAGGATCGACTCCTGTAGGACATTCATCCCAAAGAACTTTAGCACCGAAACCATAACCTCCTACCCAATCTCGACAAAATTCATTGGATAGCGTAGATTTGCTGATCTTTCCATCTGTTAAATCAACATCGAGCCGAACTTGTGTAAAACCTTTAACTTTATCAGGAACAGGTATTTCCTTAATTTTACTCATGTTTTTCACAACTAGTTGTTTATTTATATTTTGAATAGATTGTAGATATTAAAAATAAATTATCAAAATTTTAAAGGTTATTTGTTAATCTTAAAAATCTCTCTCTATAAAATGAGTGATCTCAGAAATGATTTTTTGAAAAAAGAAAGTAATAAATTTAACAAATCTGTAAAAAGGCTTTTAAAAAAAGATCCGAGACTTTCTAAGCCTATTAAAATGATAAAAAAAAAGAATATTAGGTAAGTTTATTTACTATAGAGGCGGCAAAAATCTTAGCATTCTCAAGATCTTGCACGTCAGGATGTCCCTTAACCAAATTTAACCAATCCTCCTCAGATTTCTTTCTTTCTTCTGGTGATAATCTACTCATCATAGCTTCTCTTTGTTCTTTTGCCTTTTCGACTAAATTTTCTCCACAACAATCGAAAGTACCCAATACTTCACAATCACTTTTCTCTATAATTGTATTCACCGATTTAAAACAGTCTGGATATGCTCCTTGTTGAGGATTTTCATGTGTATAGAAATATGCGAACTTAGGGGGAGGTGAAGGAATTTTTTTAAGAAAAGTTGGAACTTTCCGATTAACATTAAATGCATAGAGACCTGAACCTATGAAAGCAAGATCGTATGGGCCCATTGAATTTGGATCAGCTTTTTTTATATTTAAGAGATCCACTTCATGTTCAGTTATTCCTTCTTTTATGGCTTTTGCTACTTTTTCAGTATTTCCTGTGTTTGAGAAATAAGCAACCAATATTTTCATTTAAATCACTTAATTTGGATTAAAAATTATAAGAACTAAAACTTTATGAATTAACAATTAATAAAAGACTAAAACTCTCTAACTTAAAATTATTTAAAAGTTCGCAGGATTAAATAATAAAATTATTGTGAGTTTTTGCGGATTACTTTTTTTTTATCTTAGTACCACACTGGGGACAAAATACTGCATCCTTATTTAATTCCATTCCACAGAACTCACAAAAATGAGGTTTTACTATAATTTTCTCTTGCTCTGTATCAAAAGCAGACTGAGCAGGTTGTTTTTCAATTTTTGGTGAAGACTCTATTTTTTTGCTGTGTAGTTTTTCATATTCTATTGGAGGAATTAATGGAATTATTTTAGCATCTTCTTTTTCTGGAATTCGGGGGGCTAATGGAACTTCTAAAGGTGTTTTTTGAGAACCTATTGGTTCTTTTTCGAGTCTTTTACCACATTTCCTACAGAATTTTGCGTCTAAATAAAGTTCCTGATCACAATAAGGACAATTTTTAATTAATTCTACTTCTTTTTTAATTAAGGAAGGTTGTGAACTAACTTCTTTTACTTTAACTTGGGGTATGGTCCTTGAAGTTTTATATTTTTTCAAATATGATAGATTTTCTACATTTCTTTGAGAAGTCCTTCCACTTGCTTTCACTGCAATAGCAACTATTATGATTATAACAAAAAAAGCAAAACCAGCAATAGCAGCTAATGGGTTATATGGATCATCATCAGGCCAGGGATCCCAGTCATCCCAATCCCAATCCCAATCATAATTTGGAATTTCGCTAATATTCTCTCCATTACCGATAAAATTATTATTTGAAATATTGTTACCATTACCATAATATCGATAAATACCAATAGAATTATACCTTAGGTTGTTTTCTGTGATATCATTATAGTTACTATAGTATAAATGGATCCCATGAGAATTGGAATTTGCAGTGTTTTCAGAAATAGTATTATAATCACTAAAGTATAGATGAATTCCCTGTTCACCATTGTTGGACACTGTATTTCCAAAAATATAGTTATGATCACTATTGTCTATTCTTATGCCATCGAGTCGATTCTGACTAATGGAATTTCCAATAATATTGTTATAATTACTATGTTCCAAGAGTATACCATTAGAAGCGTCATAAATAATATTTTCAACTACTTGTCCATTTTGAACATTTTCGAGATAAATTCCCACATCATCCCAACTTCCCCCTGTATTATAAAGAGTACAATTTTCAATCTTAAAGTGCACACTCGAATTGACAATTAGAATACAACTCCCCATTCCTCTGCCATCTATCAGTAAGTCTTCTATTATATAAGGATCAGAAGAAGTACCTGACCCATTGCACCAATCTTGGGAAACTGCCCATGTCCAATTATGAGCATCGATACCAGCAGCATCTCCAATTATATTAATCGGTTTATCAACAATGTCAAGTGAATATTCTACCATCCGAATATAGGGATGATCAGAATAGGTTACAGAACTAAACATTATAGAAAATAAGCTCCAATACTCAGTAATGACTATTTTTCCGCAAGAATCATGATAGCTCACGGATTCTGTATCAGATTTGTATTCAAAATAATCAATTTCATTTAGGGAAGAATCTAAAAGATGGATCATTGTATTGGCATAGTCTTTCTCTATCACATCAGATATTATTAAATAATTGGTACTTGAATTCAAAATTTTAATATCATAGTTAAAATAAATCCAACTTGTATCTTCACCTTTAGAATAATATCCTATCCCATATTTTGCTTCAGAGGTAAGCAAAACTGACCCTATTAGGCTACAAGTGCTATTGAAAGACCATAAATAAGTATTATATTTGTCTTCAGATATTCCATTTTGATACATTCCAACAACGTAAACTTGAGTTCCATTATAGGTACATGCTACTCCTCTAACATTAAGAAGATCATCATAAATTATATTTGAACTCACTATATTACCTGATGAATTTGAGTGTGCAATGAATAATTGATGTTTAGAATTATTTAAAATCCAACCAGTAATAAATAAACCGCCACTGTTATCAGAACAGATACCCACGACATGTGTATCCACCCCTAAATTCCAAATATTTGAAGCTAATGTGGATCCATTAGTATACTCCATTTTTCTTATGAAAATCCCTTTAGTGGGTGTTTCAATATCACCTACTGCCCACAATCCATTAGACCATTTCATAGATACTAATGTTATATTTTCCAATGGATCATATGTCCAGTTGTAGATTGAATTCCCATCTTTATCGAAGCTGAAATAATCAATATTCTCATAATTATAATGATAGGCTCCCAAAACGCTTGTTTCATTAGGCAAAGCGGCAACCATAGCTGCTATGTATGTTGAGTTTTTAGTTGTTCTTAGCCATTCTACAGTTCCATTGACATCGAATCTAATTAGTAAACCTCTTTTTTGGTTTGAATAATAATCTCCGGCAGAACGGCTGACAAAAAACCCATCTACAATTTGATTTGAAGGATTCATTACTGCCTCAGCATTGCCCCACCATTCTGATTGAGTGTTAGGGTAATCATAAATATAATTATTTTGCAATATCAAACCCATAGAGCCTGAAGTGTTTAATCCATTATTTATGACAAATTTTTCATTTGGTTTTGTAGATAAATAAGTTGAGCTGAAAAAAACAGGCAATATAAACAGAAATTCTACTAAACATACAATTAGAATTTTAATTTTGGTATTTATTTTCAATTTATCTTTTCACCAGAAGTGAATTGAGATTTATATAATCTATTATATCAATTAGAATAAAAACATTTAAAAAGAGTATTGGTTGTTTTTACTCTTTAAAATTTAAAACTACCACCAAAAACTTCAATTTACCACTAATTGAATATTTAAACCTTATTTTAGTTAGCTTCATTCGCCTGGTAATTCTATGAGTTTTTCTAGCTCCTCTACAAATTCCTCAAATTGTTTTATCCCAAGTTGCCAAAAGTCAGGTTTTGTTACATCCATACCTACAATTTTTCCTAGCTCTTCAGGAGATAAACTGTCTCCTAAACTTAATAGCTTTTTAAATTTAGGAATGAATGATTCACCTTCATTTTTATAACTCTTGTATAATGCATAAACAAAAAGCTTACCATATACGTAAGGGTAGTTATAAAAACGAGTATCGGAAAAAAAATAATGAGGTGTCGTCATCCACAGCCATTTCATCTCATCAAACCAATCAACAGAATCTCCAAATATTTTATCTCTTGCAGAACACCAATATTCTGAGATAGTATTCCCATCTAAGAATTCACCTTTCTGAATAGCATCATAAAGACTCTGCTCAAACCACATTCTTGCACTCACATAGAATAATACACTTCCAGTTCCTGTTAATTCATTAGTTAAAATTGTTATTTTATCTTTAGATGATTCTGCAAATTTGAGTAAATGTTCTGCTAATAATAACTCTCCAAAATTTGAAGCTGATTCTGCTAATAATTTTTCAGCAATATAATTTATAAATGTTTGCTCACGAGAAGATAAATAGCAATGAATTCCGTGCCCTAATTCATGAGCGAGAGGAAGAACGTCATTTATTAAGCCTTTGAATGACGTAAGAATAAATACTGTTCTTCCATTAAACCATGGTGAACAGTAGGCTCCTCCGGATTTACCTTCTCTTGTACTAGCGTCAATATGGTGTCTTTCAAAGATATCTGAGACAATTTCTCCAAATTCTTTATCGAAATTACTGAATAATCGAATAGTAAGTTCTTTTGTTTCTTCCCAAGTATATTTTTTTTTAAATGGAAGTCTTCCCCAGATGTCAGCACCATGCAATTTTGGAAGATTTAAGAGTTTAGCTTTAATTTTTAGGAATCGATGATATATATGTATATTTTCTTCTATTGTCTTCATCAAATTGTCGATTATATTCTGTTTTGTATTAAAATCTATAAGACTTTGATGCATATGGCTGTTATAATTTCTAAGATTCACCATTTTCACCCAATCACTGCATATATTTCGTAATGCAGAGGATATTATGCTTTCATCTTTTCCTAGCAAATCAGAGACTGATTTAAATACGGACAATCTTGTTTCCCTATCAGGATGCATCGCCAATGGCATGAAATCACTAAACGATATTATTTTTTCTTCCCCTTCTACGATGACTTTAAATTTTCTACTACTTATCCAAGAATCTCTTAACTGCTCCCATGCGATAACTCCGTACTGATCTTTTTCCAAAATTAACTTTTCTTCTTTTACTGACAGTTTGAACGGAAATCTTCTTTTAACTTTAAAAAGATAATTTTTGTAATTAATAAGAGACTCATCATCTATCAACTGTGGGTTTTCATTGATAAGTTTTCCAATTTCAATTTCTAGAAATGCTAATTTTTTCAAAATAGTACTATGAAAATCCTTAAATTTGTTATAAAGATTTTCGGTTTCTGGAACTGTCATATTTGCATTGAATAAATTGACTGAAAAAACCTTTAATTCTTCCATATCTGCAAGAATTTTTTCTTGTTTTTTTAAAAGGTTAAATAAATTTTGAGCAGAAAAACTGTTTGTGTTAATTTTGCCCCTATAACCCTTGACAATCTCATCCGTATCTTTCAAAAGAGCATCCATTGATTCTGAAATTTTTGGATCATCACAACCAGCAAAAATCTCACTTAAATCCCAGGCAATTTCTTTTTCACTCATAATTATCAAAATTCATATTTTATTGAAAACTGCCCATTAACTTTTTAGTAAGAGATTATTCTTTTTAAGTTTATATATAAAACTTAGAGAATAAAGGATTTTAGTTAAAATAGAGAAAGAATATAATAATTACAGTAAAAAGAGTAATTTACCGAGAAAACTTACGAAATCCATAACCTTTATTTTATCTTTTAATTCTCTATTTTCGTTTAGGTAACAATTCAAATGAGCTATACATTTAGGGCAAGCAGTAATAAGATATTCCGCCCCAGTTTCGATTGCCTGTAATATTTTTTTCTCCTGTAATTTTTTTGAATCTTGGTTGCATGAAATATATGCATTAACTCCACAACACTCTGCGTCTTCTTTAGAATCTTCCATTTCAACTAACTCAAGGGATGGTATTTGATTCAACACTTCACGAGGAGCATCAAATACTTTACTCATTCGTCCAAGTCTACAAGGGTCATGGTAAGTCACTTTAATTTTATCAATTAGTTTGGGAAATGTTAAAGTTTCTAATAGGTTTTCTTTTAAAATATACTCAGTAATGTGATAAATCTCAAAATCGAATTCATCCTTTCCCTTAAATAAATTGTTATATTCATATTTCCAAGTATAATATCCTTCAGCACAACCAAAGATTAGGGTCTTAACTCCTGCATCTTTAAATAGTTTTACGTTATATTCAGCAAGTTTTTTGAAGCTCTCAATATCACCACGCCAAATGCTGTCGTGACCGCAACATTTTTCTTCAGACAATACAACTGGAGTGATATCATTCTGGTTTAAGATTCCAATTATGCTTTTTGGGATTTCTAAATAATTAGGAGCATTTATAGAACTCCAGTTATCTTGACTTCCATAATCACATATCATAACTCCCGAATCATTTAGTGCTTTTTCAAAATCTTCTGGTTTTTGGTCAGAATTACAGCATAGATTACAGTTTAAACATCGATTTGCTTCTCTTTTTGCTTGTTCTTCAGTAAAACCCAATTCCATTTCATCAAAGCATACAAGTCTTTCATTACCTGGCATAAAATTCATATCTTGACATGATTGTGTTTGAATATATTTCTTGGGTATTGTCGATCGCTTTAAATCATTCTTTCTTATCCTTCCTTCTTTTAAATCAATACCTCGGAGATAACGATCTATTGTGAATGCTGCTTCTCTTCCATTTCCTATAGCATCAACGGCACACATTAAAGAATTAAAAATTAAATCACCACCAACAAAAACACCTGGAATACCAGTTTCATAAGTAAGGTCATCTACTACAATTTTACCTCTTTCAATTTTTAATTGATTATTAGTAGCGGCATTTAATGGTTCTGGATCAAGTCCTTGACCAATAGCAATAACAATGTTGTCAACAACAATCTTAAAATCTGAATCTTCAATTTTATTTAAGGGTCTTCTTCCTGTTTCTGGATCTGGGTCACCCCATTCAATTTTATAACAATTTAATGCTAATTTACCATCAGGTTCTTGGGTAATCTTAGCTGTTGAAGTTTTAAAATGATATTCCATGACTTCTCTTTCAGCTTCATGTAAGTCATCAAGAACAGTTTTCAAAGCCTCTTCAGTTAAAATATCAACAAGATCAACTTTAGTAGCCCCCAATCGAAGTACTGTTTCTCCGACGTCCACAGCTACAGCACCCCCTCCAATGATACCAAAAGTTTTGCCTTTAAATTCTTCTGGATTTTCAGAACAACCATATTTTCGTTCTAAAAGAAAATCAAGTGCAACATCCACATTAGGTAAATCTTCTCCTTCGAGTCTCAGAGTCTTGGGTACATATAAACCTATAGCAATGAAAACCGCTTTAAAACCTTGATCCCTTATATCTTTTAAGGTGAAATTTGGACCGAACTCTTTATTCAAAACGATTTCTACACCCATATTCTTGATAAAGTCAATATCATGATCAAGAGCTTCATCAGAAAGCCTGTATTGTGGAACACCATATCGTACTACACCTCCAGCTTTATCACCTTTCTCAAAAATTGTCGGTTTATATCCCATTCTTGCGAGAAAATATGCGGCTGATAATCCACCAGGTCCAGCACCGATAATTGCAACCGTTTCCTTATTTTGAGGTACTGGTTTAATCTTACTTTGATTAGGATGTTCTGCTTCCCAATCACATACAAACCGTTTGAGTTCACGTATCGCTACAGGATCATCAAAATTCTGACGATTGCAATTTAAGGCACATTGAGCAGTACAAATTCTTCCACATAAATATGGTAATGGATTTGTTTCTCTTATCAAATCGAGAGCTTCTTGATATTTTCCTTCTGCTATAAGTGATACATATCCTTGAACATCAACCCCTGCAGGGCATCCAACAACACATGGTGCTGTTCCTGTCAAGAAGGGAACACATCCCATAAAATACCCAATTTCTCCTTTATCTTTTACTTTTAATCTAGTTCCATCGAGAAATCCTAATCGGTTGGTAAATTTTATTTTATCCTCTGCCATTAGTTTTGGTAAACTTGAATATACTCTCTCATGATTACAGCTTAATAATCCTTCTTGTAATGGTTCATACTCTGAAGCAAGAGAGCGTAGATCCTTGATAATTTGAGTAAAATTGACTCCTGTCTTTTCTTTTGTCATTGGACAGTAAATTGAACATAGCCCGCATGTAAGGCATTTCCATATATCGTTGTTTTTCAAAGCTACTTCTGGAGTTTCGAAAATCAAATCAGTAATTAAGCTTCGTGGGTAAAAAATGCCAAGAAAAGCTGTTGGGCATACATTATTACAACGATTACAATTATAACAATAATTTGCAGCAGTATTTACTTTTTTAAGTAACTCTATTGAGGCAGCTCCTGTGATTTTATCCTCTGCTGTTTTTTTATCAGATTCAGTCATTTTAAGTCAAGAAAATTCAGTTTCTTATAATTGATTAAAAAGCTTGTTATAATATGAATATAACTATTATATTTTCATTATAAAAAATTTATATAAAATAGTTTTTAGTCATGCCTTGAGGGCATGCATATCTTTAGGCAATAACTACAATAATTATTATCCAAGATGCTTTGAATGCATTTAGAGCGGTCTATATGGGTGATAACACCATTTTCTTTTTTAATTGGAGTTTCTAGAACAGAACCACCTTTACATTCTCTCACACAAGCACCACATTTTTCACAGAACTCTTTTAATTCATTAAAATCTCTCTCTTTAGTTTCAGGGATTTCAGCATCGGTAGTAATTATGCCCCATCTCTGTCGAGGACCAAACTCAGGTGTAAGAATTAATCCATTTCTACCCATAATTCCCAAATTTGCTGCCGTCGCATGAGGACCATATAGCAATTTCCCTCCAAATGGATGGTGTGCTTCGCTTTTATAACCTTGCTCTTTCATGTATTCTGCTAATTCAATTGTAACATCTCCTAATACTTTATAAACTCGAAAAACCTCTATTTCGCAGATAGCTCCTGGAGCTTTTTTGATTTTATCCCATTTCATTTCCATTCCGAGGATAATAGCATTTTTACCATATACTTTTAATCCTTTAAAAATGTAATTTTCATTTACAGGTGTGTATCCTATGAGATCCACGTTAAGTTCTTTAGCTTTTTTTTCAAATTCCTCCCAAAACTCTGGTATTGTCTCGGTTCTTTTATTATTCTCATTTCCATATTTAGTCTTCCTAGCTTCGTTGAAACCTTTAAATGTTCCTCTAAGATACTTACTGAATAATTTCGCAGTTTCTCGATCTAAAACTTCTGCTGGTCCTAAACTCATATTGAAGAGTTCTTTAGGAACAATAAAGATAAGATTTTCATTTTTACCAATATATGTCGGTTCAATTCCTGCATCTGACATTTATTATCACTTTTAGTTCAAAATGCTAAAATTTTTACTTTTCTTCATATTAAATACAATATAAAGATAATGGTTTCAAAGATAAATCCTCTGAATTTTAACTGCCCCTTTTGTGGAAAGGAAATAGAAACGAAATACTCTAAATGTTTTAATATCTACTGTCAAGGTCAAAAGTTTAATGTAGGTAATCAAGTCATATATAGGTTAAATACTGATTTAGGAATAGGGCGTGTAATAAAGAGGGTAGAAATACCAGCTTCAAAATCTTTAGACGAGGATGATACCTTCTTCATAACTAAATTCAAGGTGTCTTTTAAAAATAATGTAGTTAAAATTATCCATCCCATTGATCTTATTCACTATGTCTATGAATTTAATGATAAGGTCGTTACTAAACAAGGAATAGGGTACATCAATATTAAGGACTTTCTTGTTAAAGATGGAGTAATTTCCTATGAATTTCTAATGGAAAATGGTAAAGTATCTCAGATTTTTGAGCATGAAATTTATTCTAAATACAAAACGCCTTTAGAAAATCTGATTTCAAAACAATTAATTGATCCTCCTAAGAACTTTTTAATTAAATATTGGGCAAATTTATTTTACTCTTATTACAAATCGTATCAAATTAAATGCATTACAAATTCGCGCTTGTCATTAATGCCCCATCAGATAAATGTCACTCATAGATTATCTGAAGAACACTTTCCAAGAATAATTTTGGCTGATGAGGTTGGCCTTGGAAAAACTATTGAAGCAGGTATTTATATAAAGGAAATGATGGCAAGGGATTTAGCAGAACGTATTTTAATCATTGTCCCTGCCTCATTAGTGAAGCAATGGCAATTTGAAATGCAAAATAAGTTTAATTTAAAATTTACAATTTATGACGGAAAAAAAATTAAAGAATTAAAAGGAAAAGGGAGCTATAAACACCCAGAAATTCTTCAAAACCCTTTCTATTATGATAATCTAATTATTTGCTCACTTCAATTTGCGAGAAATAGAAAATATATCGAATTACTATCAAGTATATCTTGGGATATAGTTATTTTTGATGAAGCACACCATTTAAGAAGATATCTTATTAATGCAACAACAGGAAATTATAGAGAAACTCTTAATTATGAATTAGCGAGAAATTTAAGTTTAAAATCAGAAAGTATGCTACTATTGACAGCCACTCCTCTACAACTTCATTCTTTTGAATTATTTTCTCTAATTGAGCTTATTCATCCTGAAATATTTCAAAACTTTAGTGATTTTGAGCATTTTAGAAAAAATATGCCGTTTATTAATTTATTAACTACCAACTTGAATAATATTGAGAAATTAAACAATTTTGAAGTAAAAAACACAATAAAACTTCTGAAAGATCTTAGATATATAGATAAAAATAGAAATATTAATGAGTTTCTTTCAAAACTTCAAAGTGACTCCTTTAAATTGAACTTATTGAGTAAAATTGCAGAAGACCATACTTTATCGAAATTTCTAATTAGAAACCGCAAGAAAAATGTGTTTACTGATGACGCACTGAATAAAAGAATTGTAAATACAATTATGGTAAATCCTACTAGGGAAGAATTGGAAGTGTATAATGAAATTCGGCTTTATTTAGCGAAAATATATAATTCTTCAATAAGTAAAGAAAATGTAGGGATTGGTTTTGTAATAACAACTCTCCAAAAACTATTAACTAGCTCAAAATATGCATTTCTGAGGAGTCTTGAACGGAGACTTGACCAGATTGATAGATACAAAAATATATTTCTTGATACTAACATCATAAGAGAAGAAAATCCAGAATATTATGAATCAGAATTAGAAGAACAATTTCTAGATGTCGATGAGATTTTTAACAACAAGGCACAGAAGGAAAAAAAAGATGAAGAAATTGACCTTCTCAATCAGGAAAAAATATTGAAAGAATTTTATAATAAATTAAAAGCGCTACCTTATGATTCAAAATCAGATAAACTATTGGAAATATTAAATAATATTTACTCTCAGAATCCAAATGAAAAAATTATTATTTTTACTCAATTTGTTGATACATTAAATCATTTAAAATCCCTAATCGAGAATAATAACCCACAAAATAGCGTAAATTTGTTTTATGGTGGATTGGATAGTATACAAAAAGATGAGGCTGTTGAGAAATTTAGGAGTAGTAAGAAGTCCTCTATTTTAATTTCTACAGAAATAGGTGGTGAAGGTCGGAATTTCCAATTTTGCCGCATTCTTATTAATTATGACCTTCCATGGAATCCTATGAAGCTTGAACAACGAATTGGAAGATTAGATAGAATTGGACAAGAATCTCAAGAAATATATATCTATAATATCTTTTTGGAAGGGACTGTAGAAACCGATGTGATTCATGCTTTAATTAAAAGGATAAATCTTTTTGAGGAATCTATAGGGATCTTGGAACCAATCATCGGTAGAATTGAAAATGACTTTAAAAGTGTAATTTTTGCTGAAGAAGATGGGAAAAAGCGTAAAAGATTAAATGAGTTTTATCGAACTCTTGATGATGAAATAAGAAAGGCAAGAGAAATCGAAATGCAATTGGATGATTTAATGATCGATAAAAGATCATTTCAAATGGAGGGGCTTATTAGTTCATTAGCATCATGTGTGGAAGTAAAACTTACACATAATGAATTGTATCTTTTAATAAAATCCTTTTTCAATCTTAATAATAAAAAATTTGGACTTCTTGAAGATATTCGAGATTCGAAAGAAGAATTTTCACAGGATATTGGCTTTCAATCAAAAATTAAATTGAATGATAATCTATTAAGCAATACTAAATATAAATTTAAAAATGAATATATGGGAACTTTTAACTTAGAATTGGCTAGAAAAAGAGAAGAAATAGATTTTTTTGCCTTAGGACATCCCTTAATTAACAACGTTTTAGATTTTATTATAGTTGATGAATTTAAAGGAAATTTTAGCATTCTACATCTAAATAAGAGGGAATTACAAAAGAAATTTGATATGGGATTAATTAGAGACGATCAATTATATCTGTTCATTTTCTCTATTAAATTTCAAGGATATATTATTGAAAACCAAATTCTTTCTACAATTGTGGATATGAAAGGAAATGAAATTAATAATTTAGCAGAAATTGTATTGGATATTAATGGTTTCAATGAAATGTTTTTGTTTCATAAGGATGATAATATAATCAATCTAGATTATAATTTGGTTTTAAATATTCAGCAGAGTGCTAAAACCATAATTAAATCAAAAACTTCAACTTGGAAAAAGGAGATTAGTATCCTAAATGAAAAGATATTCAATCAAGAAAAAAAGAAAAAAGACAAAATATTCTCACATAAAAAAAGAATATTAAATCTTAAACGCGAATCATTAAATGGAACTTTAGAGAGAAATAAAAACAGACTTCCGAGTCCACGACAGCGTCAAAATATCGAAAGAATTACAGATTCAGCAAAAAAGCAAGAAAAATTAGAAAATATTATAAAATTGGAAGAAGAAATTAAATTCAATCTAAGAGACATTCAATTAATCGAAAAAAAATTGGATGATTTAGCTTTTGAGTATGAAGATTTAAGAAATGAGATGAAAAGAAGGAATTTAGCTAAATTTTACACGAATTTATTATCTTTTGCTATAATACGGATATAAGAGCGAAACCTATTTATTATTTATATTTTTCAACATGCTCTTTGTTAAATTTAGAAAAGCTTCTTCTACATTTTCACCAGTTTTAGCAGAAGTTTCAACATAATATGTTTTTTCCTTTTTGGCAAACACCTGAGCATTCTCTCTTTCATAAAGTTCATCACTTTTTTCAACCAAGTCAAATTTATTACCAATTAATATAAAAGGTACATGTTCACCAGCATATTCACGCAAATCCTTTAACCATTCTTCAAGTTCTTCAAATGTATGCCATCTTGATAGATCGAAAACAATTAAAGCACCATTTGCACCATCAAAAAAGCTTGATCTTAAAAATTTATATCTATCTTGGCCTCCAATGTCCCAGATCTGCAACTTTACTGTTGACTTTGAATCTTTTGGATGTGTGATGATCTTTGAAAGAAAATCTGCTCCAATTGTAAGTTTATATCTAAATGAGAATTTATTTTCAACGAATCGGTGTAAAAGTGAAGTCTTACCGACAGCTCCAGGTCCTATTATTATGACCTTAAATACATAGAGTGGCATAGGAGATTACCAATTAATAATGCAGTTCTAATAAATAATCTCTATTAGATATTTAAACATTTTCGAAACGATCGAGTTTAAATAATAATTTTTTTTGAGTAAATTAATCAAAATTTAGGTAGAATGAAGTGATTCTATAATGTTCTGAGTAAGATGGACGAATGCATCCTCTATATTTTCACCAGTTTTAGCTGAAGTTTCAATATATTCACAGTTTTTACAATTATTATATTGATCTAATTCATTTCGATCAACCACTTCACCTATCTCAGAAATTAAATCAGCTTTATTTCCTATTATTACAACCGGAATGCTTTCTCCAATGAACTGTTTCAAATCGGAGAGCCATTCTTTCATTTTTGGGAAAGTTTCAGCTCTTGAAAGATCAAAAACCACTAAAGCACCATTAGTTCCATCATAAAAATTTCTTCGTAATGATTTAAAACGTTCTTGACCTCCAATATCCCATATAAGTAATCTAGCTTTTTTATCTTGCTTATATTCAATATTTTTACTTAAAAAATCTACTCCAATAGTGAATTTATATTGGAGTGAAAACTTATCATCAACAAATCGACGTATTAGAGATGACTTTCCTACTGCTGCGGGCCCAATAACAATAACCTTGAATGAATAATCTTGCATTTTGATGAGATCTAAAAAATATGCTTTTATATCTTCTCTATAAAAGATTTATAATTTATATAGTACACTTTTCGAAAATTTTAAAAAGTTGAATTATTCAAAAAAAAATTTTAATAATTAATAACAGAAGGAATAGTTTTCTAAAGATTTAAATTACGAGAATTTTTGTACCATCTGTCGAGTAAGATCCAGAAATGCTTTATCAACATTCTCTCCCGTTTTAGCAGAAGTTTCAATATAAATGCTATTTTCAGATTTTGCATATTGAAGAGGCTCATTTCGATCGATTATTTCTCCAATTTCTGGAATTAAATCAGATTTATTTCCAATAATTATTGCTGGAAATGCATTTGAAATAGATTGTCGTGCATCTGAAAGCCACTCTTTCATTTTAGTAAATGTATTTGCTCTTGAAAGATCAAAAACAACTAATGCACCATTGGTTCCTTCATAAAAACTTCTACGTAATACTTTAAACCGTTCCTGACCTCCAATATCCCATAATGTTAGTTTAGCAGATTTACCTGTTTCGTAATCTACAGTTTTAGTCATAAAATCTACTCCAATCGTAAATTTATAATGAAGAGTGAATTTATTTTCGACAAATCTTCGGATGAGGCTGGATTTGCCTACAGCAGCAGGACCGATTACAATTAGCTTGAAAGAAAATACCTGTTCAGACATTTTTAATACACTTCCTATTATATTATTGGTTTCTACAAAATTATAAACTTTTTGAATATCCAGATAACAAAAATACAGATGATTACTAAGGTTCTAGTATTAAAACAACTTACTCCTTAATTAAGTTATATTTTTTTCCATACATACTAAATAATCTAGTACCCCCTCCTTCCTGTAAAACTCTTATTGTAGCATCTGAATTCAAGATTTTCATTCCACCAACTATATCTACTCCATAATCAAACAAAATATCAGGTATCATACTTGCAGTAGGACCAATTAAGATAATTTTTCGAGCCTTATTTTTGAATTTTTCTAATATTGACTCAATAGTGTTATTAATTAAAGCTGTTCCAGTGCAAACTAATACATCAGTATAAAGTTCATCATCTTTTAGTTCTTCGATATTATGTCTGAAAATAATATTCTTGAATTCAGAGGAGATTAAAAGTGAATCCTCTATAACTATGACTGAGGAAGTAATTTTATGAATCTCTTTTATCAATGGTTTAATTAATCCTATAAAAGTAACTCTAGTATCTGAATTAATTTCTATAATATTTGTCAAACTTTCTTCTTTAACTTTCCTATAAGGTTTTATAATTTTTAAAATATGTTGAGATACTCCATTTAGAGTAGCGATACCGATGATTTTTTCAAGGCTAGGAGATTTGAATGACCAATTTAAAAGTTCTGTAATAGGATACCTTGTCAGCTCTCCAGCAAAATTAATTTTACTACAATTAGTTTTCTTTAATACGCTTTGTAGGGTTGATGCTAAACCTAAAAAAGGTTCATAAGCATAAGCAGTAACCTCTACCCCAGTATATCCTAATCCAATTACAACCTTTGTTATTTTGGGAGGTACAATCTTGTGAATTTTATAAATCTGTTTAATTAAATCAACAGTTTTTTCTAAAATCATGGTTTAAAACATTCTTAAAATAAAAATTAATCTTTTATCTCATAAATTGTATCACAATAAGGGTCTCCAGTAGCTACAGTTTTAAGAATCTTGAGTTCAATCTTATCATTAACTGCTTCACGAAAATATTCATGATCAATTGTCATAACTGCTTCACATAATTCTCTAGAGGTATTCTCAAGACCAAATGGGCACTTAGTACCACGAATATGAAACTTTTCATCTGATATAGAGATTATTTCAATATATTTTTGGTCAAAACTTTTTGAAAATGCATTAGCAACAGTAATTAAATTGTTCTTTGTAAGTTTGTTTTTAATTTTTAGCCCTAATGCTTTTCCTTGTTTTTGGCAAACAGTTCTTATTATAGGTAAAACTTCTTTACCAAACTTTTTGTAAACAGCTTTTAATAACAATCCTTGAGCTTCTATGGGATTTGCAGGTAGGTCATCCCTATTAGTTTTTATCATTTTATAAAACTCTAATGCTTTATTTGTAAATTATATTTATTTTGTTTAAATACTAGTGATTCTTATATATTGTTAAAATTATAATTTTGAGGGTATACAATGAATTATATTATAATCGAAAATGAAAAAATCGGAGAAGTAAAAGCAAAGTTATTACCTGAAAAAAACCCAAAAACATGTCAAGCAATTTGGGATGCTCTTCCATTTGAAGTTGAATTATCAAGATGGGGAGAGGAGCTTTATGGAGATTGTCCTGTTAAAATTCCTACAGAGAATTCACAAACGGAATGTGATATCGGGGATGTAGGATATTGGATTAGTGGTCAAGGTTTTTGTATTTTTTGGGGACCCACTCCCGCAAGTTCTGGTGATAAGCCTATTGCTGCGAGTCCTGTTAATATCTTTGCCAAAATTGAGGGTGATACTAAAGCACTTTTTAATCAATTTTCTTCATTTCAAGGAAATGTAAAAAGGGGAGAATAACCCATTTAATCTTTTTTTTTAGTATATGATAATTTGTTAAGTACATGAGTGAATGATTAAATGAAAAAGAAATGGTACAAAGGGAAGGTATTTGTAATAACAGGAGCCGGTGGAGCTATTGGAAGTGAAGTGTGCCGTAGATTTGCTTCCTTAGGGATGAGAATATATCTGTTGGATCTCCCTAATACACCACTAGATAATTTAAAGGAGGAACTCAAAGATTTAGGCGCAGAATATGTAGAAAGTTTTGAATTTGATGTTACTGATCGAAATCAAATTAAAGAAGTTATTAAGAAGATTGGGGAAAAAGAAAAATATATAGATATTTTATATAACAATGCGGGTATAGGAACTACTTGTTCAATAACTAACGGCGGAACATTTGAAGAATATCGAAAGATTATGTCAATAAATGTCGATGGGATGTGGTTAGTACTCCAAGAAGCATTACATTATATTGGACGCCCCACTCCTACTAATAAATACCCAAATCGAAAAGAAGGGCAACTGATATTTAGCTCAAGTTCAGCAGGAAAAACAGGTATTCCTAATATGGCGGCTTATTCAATGAGTAAATTCGCTATAGTCGGTTTGGCTAATTCTCTTAGATTAGAATATAAAATGCAAAATCATAATATTCAAGTCATAACAATTTGTCCTGCGCCTGTTAAGACTAAATTTTGGGAATCTACTCCTGAAATGAAAGATTGGGTAAAAAAATATCAAAAACGGGGTCATTTATATAAATATGTGGAGGTAAAAGATGTTGGAAAAGTAGTAATGAAAGCTTCACGCAAATATAAGAGGGAAGTTTTTGTACCTAGATGGTGGTGGTTATTAGCTTGGTTACAACTTATAAGTCATAAAGCGGTGGGAAAACTGTTAATAAAAATAGAAAAAAAGAAAACAAAAATGTAAAAAGATTAAAATTTTCATCTTCATAGAATACTATTATGACAAAAGAAGCATTTGAACCTTTTGGTATAGCTCTTGAGGATTTTTATAATGGTAAAAAAGGAGTTGAGGTTACTTTATGTCGAGATGATGGAATAGAATGGAAAGTCCCTATTGAATATTTCTTTAGAGGCCCTGAAAATTTTTCAAATATAGAAAAACAAGCACTACAATTATGTAAAGGTAGAGTTTTAGATATTGGAGCAGGAGCTGGACCACATACCTTGGAACTTCAAAAATTAGGTCTTGAGGTTTATGCAATTGACATATCCTCTCATGCTTGTCGAATAATGAAAAAAAGAGGTATAAAAAATGTTCAATGTACAGATTGTTATAATTTAAAAATGGGCTCATTTGATACTATTCTTTTATTAGGACGTTCAATCGGGTTTGTGGAGAATTTAAATGGAATGAAAAAATTCTTATCTTACTGTAAAACTCTCCTGAATCCAGAGGGAATTATAATTCTTGATTCAATAGATTTTCCTTCAATTAAAGAACAAATTCTTCTTGAATATCAAGAAAGAAACCGCAAGTTAGGAAAGTATAGTGGTGTGACAATATTTCAGATGAAATACAAAAATATCATGGGAGATAAAATCCAAAATTTACAAATAGATCCTGATACACTTAAACAAATTACTTTAGAAATGGGATTTCCATGTAAGATCCTTGGTAAGGATGAAAATGAAAATTATTTAGCTATGATTTCTACATAACGCCTAAGAGGTATTAAATAATTAATCTCTACCTTCTACTTTAAGGTACTAATTAATTTCACAATCTATATATACCACATAAACCTAACTATGTTTACTAAAATCGAAAACTAAAAGAAATGGTTATGAAATATATGGGATTTAAAGATAAAGTAAAAAATTTTTATAAGATGTTAATTCATCCCAAGGTCGTGAAACTTTCATGTATAGGGGCAACCTTTTTTTGGATTTCAAGCGTAATATTAGCAATTCTAATTGCTCAATTAGATCCTGCTGGTCCTTCTTATGATCCTGCTGGATTTAATATATTAATCAATTATATTAGTGATCTAGGCAATCTTGACTTAACTCCAATGCCTATAATCATCGATTTTGGAATGATGCAAACATCTATATTAATGATACCCGCTACCTTCTACCTACGATTTATTTTAATAGGAGATGGGTCGAAAAAGTTAAGAAAAGTATTAGGTAATTTAACGTTAATATCTATGGTCATTGCAATGTGTGGTTTATTTTTAACAGGTGTAATTTCTGAGGATGTTGGAGCAAAATTAGACAGTATTATTGGACCACCTATACCTAATTATTTCTGGCATGATATTGTCGCGGATTTCGCTTTTACTTTTTTCATGATTAGTGGGATCCTTGTTGCTTCGCAATTTATAATTTTTCCAGATATATTAGAAGCACAAATTGGATTAAAAAATATAAAGACAGCTAGGGTTTTATTAGCGATTAACACATGGATTTTAACTCCAATTTTCTTTGGCTTCTTTTATACAGTACCATATTTATGGTATACTGATGCATTTTGGACCTCTTTACCACTTTGGCAATGGGCTCCTTTTTGGGAATGGCTTCTTATGTTTTCACTCTCGTCTTGGATATTAGTCGTATTAAATCTGATGTTATTAAAACCAATAAATCGAGAATTAAAAAGAAAATAACTTAGTTTTTCTCAATAATAACAAATTTATTTAATATTTTTTAATTTTATTCTTAAAGCTATTCTAATTTCCTTTTAAGTAGTTTACTGCTTTAATTAAGATAAATGGGTTATCAACACACCGACCTAATAACATATTACATCTATTACACAAAATTCCTCTAATTTTCCCAGATTTATGATCATGATCAATTCTAGGTGTACGAACGGTTGTCTTATTATTATATATCTCGAAGAGATCATTGAAATTCCTACCACAAATTGCACATTTATAGTTCTGTTGTTCTAATAATTTTTCAAATTCCTTTATAGATAAATTAAAATTTTTTAATTTGTGATATATCTTATCATACTTTTTCTTACAAGCTTTACACCATGAATCAATACCATGCTTTAAATTTCTATTTTTATAAAAAAATTCTGTAGTAGCAAGGAAAACTTGTTTACACTTAGAACATCGTTTGGTTTTATCTTCATTGATTCCTACTTCTAATATATTCCTTGAAACATCTTTTTTATTAATTGACATTTTATTTTCCTCTCAAATTCAATAAGGATTAAAGTAGAAATTGAATAGTATATATTCGTATGCGTTTATATTAAAAATATATTTTTTAAAATATTACAGATTGCTGAATTTCTGTAGTAGAGAATTTTCTAACATCACATAGTATCCTGAAGTTTGGCAAAAAAACATAAATTATTTTAATTCTAAAGTATGGGTATAAAAGACTGAATCTAACATATCTTTTACATCAAGGAGATATGATATTCTTATAATACTAGAATGATATTGTAATATTATTAAAGTAAATATAAACAGTCGTGAAAGACGGGTTTCACGAAGATATGTTTTTAGAGAATTTTTAGTTCTTTTAGAATTTTGAATGAATATCTTACATATGGATAACTCACTGAGCCACTAGCCATCATTCCCATTTTAATTGCATCAATCATCTCATTTTTATTTGTTTTAGCATTTAGACACTCTTTAATATGATATTCAATACATTCTTTACATTTAGAAACAATTGAAACAGTTAGCATTGTCAATTCCTTATATTTCTTTGGGATATTCCCCTCTGAAAATGCATCATCATCAATTTTTCCAAAATCCTTGAAAAAGTTATCCGAATTTATCATTAAAGCCAACAAATATCTTCTTTCTTTATCAAATTCATTATTCATCATGTTTCTTCACTCCTTTTCAATTTTAAATTTTAATACATTATATAATTATTTTAAAGTTTTAATTAAGATGAACGCGGTTTTCCGAAAATTTTTCTCTATTTATCTACAAGATTTAAATAAAAATCTATTTTAATATTATTTTAAAGGAATCCACTTAGCTTAATTTTGAATACAACTCAAAGCTATAATTATGGTGAATAGTTTATGAATGAGAATAGAAAGTTCGAAGAAATTGTGAATAGAGGGATAGAAGAGTACTTTAAGCGGAATCCCAGGAGTGCTGTCATGTTTGGTAAAGAAGAATACGAAAAAGTAGTAGAGTCAGGTACGAAAGAACATATAGAGGAAAATTTTAAATGGTTCGGTCAATGGATTGAAGAGCTTAAGCAATTAGATGTTGAAAAATTAAATTTTGAAAATAAAATTTCACTAAAAGATATGGAATACTATCATAATATTAATCTGTTTATACATGAGGAATTTCCACTATGGAAAAAATATCCTGACGGGTTAGCCTATTTTCATGAGATTGTCTACCTTTTATTACAGCGAAAAGGACCAACTGTTGATTTAGCAGATACTCTCCTCATACATATAAAGAATTTACCAAAATATATAGAGGAATTTCAATCACGTTTTGATGAAACTCCAATTCCAATTATATGGAGAGACATAGCGTTAGAAACAATTCAAACTACTCCTAAAATATTAAAAAGTGTTGCTGATGCGTACACTGGAACATCAGATGTAAACGATTCAATTAAAAACAAACTTCTAGAAGCTTTTAAAGATGTTGAATCAACTATTCAAAGGCATGTAAAATGGATAAAAAGTTTACCCGTGGATACTAACGAATTTGCTTGGGCTTTAGGACCTGAGAAATTCGATAAGCTACTGAGTCTACGGAAATTTCCTTGGGATCGAAAGACACTGATCTCAAAAGGGAATAAGTTATTCAGCTCAGGATTGAAAAATATAAAACGAATTCTAAAAGAATTGTATCCCGATAAAACTCTGGTTGAGGGAATTAAAGAATTTTTCAAAGAAGATCTAATCCCTACGTTTCAAGAAGTACTTAAATACACTCAGAACGAAGCAGAACGAGCAAAAGAGTTCATAATAAACCATGATCTTGTTACACTTCCTCAAGAGAAGTTATTAATAATCGAAACACCTCCCCATCTCGTTCCAATCCTCGCTGGTGCTGGTTATGAGCAAGCTCCTTATTTTAATAAAGATCGACCAGGAATTTTCATGATTAGTCCCACCCTAAAAGAATTTCAATCTTATACATATATATCTTGGGCGTTGGTTCATGAAGCTTTTCCCGGACATCATCTGGATTTTATTTGCAATAATATTTATGCACCTCTTGTTCGAATGTTAGGATTGAGTTACTTCTCATCGACAGAAACCTCTGAAGGATGGGCTCTTTACTGTGAGGAAATGATGTTACAACAAGGTTTTTATAAAGATGCAAAAAAAACTCAACAGTTGATTTCAGGAATGCACATGCAATATGCGATGAATATATTATTGGATATTCAATTACACTGTAAACAAAGAACATTAGAGGATGCAAGTAAAACAATGATGAATATATTGTCATATGAAGAGTCTACTGCCAAAGGAATAGCTTTAGAATTTACACTTACCCCAAGCTATCCATTATCATACCTCCCTGGAAAGCTCTTAATTGAGGACTTACGTAAGGAAGTAGAAGAAAAAATGGGAAACAAGTTCAGTTTAAAATTCTTTCATGATACTATCCTTAGAAGTGGAGATTTGCCTTACTTTCTGTTAAAAGAATATTTTGAAGAAAAAATTAAGAATTTATGATCAAATAATTTAATTCAATGAAATATAGAGAAGCCATTAAATCAGATGCATTTGGAATTACAAAAGTACAAGTTGATACGTGGAAAACAGCGTATCAAGGGATAATCGCAGAAGAATATCTTCAAAGTTTATCTTATAAAGATAAAGAACAAAATTGGAAACATAGATTAGAAAACCCTACTCATGGAGCAATGATTTACGTAGCTGAGACTAATAATAATGATATAATTGGATTTGCGTTAGCTACCTTAGAAAAATATAACCCAGTTATTGCTTTACTCCAAGCAGAGAGATTTATTGGTGAATTATGTGCTATTTACGTTTTGAATGATTTTCAAAATAGAAATATTGGAACTGAATTGGTTAAATCAGTTGTAAAATATTTTAAAGAAAATACTATTTACAGTATGCTTACTTGGGTTTTAAAGAAAAATTCTTCTCGTCGATTCTATGAAAAATTAGGAGGAACTATATTAGGAGAACAGTCCATTGAAATTGGAGGGAGAAAATATACTGAAGTTGCATATGGGTGGGAGAATATTAAATTTATTCTTTCACATTTTTGATAAAAAACTGAAAAAAATTAATAAATAACTATATACCATGAAAATTTATATTAGATTCAAGGATATTAAGGTTAATATCTCATTTAACTTAAAATAAGAATTCAAAACAGGTTAAAAAGTTATGGAAATTCAATATGGTAAAATGATATTACATGGGATTCTTGCTACGATATCTTACATAGTTGTTCCCTTAGTTTTATTCTATTTTCTCGAATACTTTAATATAATGACATTCTCTGCAAGTTTTCGAACATCAATTATTATTTTTGGGATTATTGGTATTATTATTTCTATTTTAAGATATGCTTTTCCGGAAGATACATCGGCAAATCGCCTTGTTAGGTTTGGAGTAACTGTTTATTCAGGAATTTTCCTCTTCTATATATTTGGCGGGTTTGAGCCAGGAAGGAGTTTAGGAACATACTATATTAACACGCCTACGATTCAAGCTCTTTTAGGTTTGAAACTAATTGCGTGGCTCTTTTTAGGTGCTCTTATAATCAAAGGGCTACAGTACTTAGTAGAAGCAATAGAATTAAGTAAAAAGAGGGAATATCGAGTTAAAGTTAAAAAGGAATTTAAATTGAGCACTTTTTTTAAAATTTTAGGAATTTTGGCAAGTATCGGAATTGCTGGTTACTTTGGAACTGTTATATTTAGTGGAATAAATCTTAGGGTTAATCTTCATGATTCTATTGATTATGATTATGATCCTGGAGTACTTCCACTAGATTTTTCTGATGATTCTTTAGATATCACATTAACTTTTGATGTAAGAAATATGGGATTATATGCCATAAATGATGTGGTCTTAAATGCTGAAATTCACACATTAACAACTGATAATGCTTCTGCTCTTCCATGGGATACTAAAATTGGTAGTGCACCTAGTGCATACCAAAACACATTCCACTCATTTACAGAAACTTTAGATCAAGACATAACGTTAAGTATTGATACGACCTATATTAAAGGATTAATAACGACTAATGGTAATTTACTGTTAAAGATTTCATTTTCAACATATTATGCATTAAACTTTATTAGTGTAAACGTGTCACTGCCAGTCCCATGGGCACATCCTTAAACATATTTTTTTTTCTTTTATTTATCATTAATCCTTGAGGCAAGCAACAGGATTAATTTTTATACTTAATTTATAATAGATAAACACATTCTTTAATCTCATATGAAAAATAATAAATCTGTTAAGGAATATGCAAAATTACAATATAACTCTCATGAAAACTTAACTAACCGAATGAACCTTTGGTCATATGGATCAAATCCCGAAACCTTACCGAAGTGGATTTTTTCAAGAATTCAACTTAAAGAAAACGAAAGAGTATTAGAATTAGGATGTGGAACAGGTCAAATTTGGCTCGAAAATTATAAAAAAATTCCTTCGACCTGTTCAATTGTGTTATCTGATTTTTCTCAAAAAATGTTGAATAAAGCTAAGGAGAATTTAGAATCAATCAATCTGCCAATAAATTTCAAAGTTATAGATGCACAGAAAATTCCTTACAGAAATCATAATTTTGACGTTGTATTAGGGTGTCATATGTTATATCACATTCCAAATATTGATAAAGCTCTTGTAGAAATAAGTCGTGTGTTGAAACCAAGTGGCAGATTTATCTCTACAACTATTAGTAGAAATCATATTAAAGAATTAAAAGACTTTCTTTCTAAATTTGGATTATATACAGACGAGAAATTAAAATTATTTAGTGAATTCAGAAATGAAACGGGGAGAAATGTCCTAAAACCTTATTTTTCAGATATTTTTTTTGAAGAGTATATTAATCAAGTATCTATTACTTCTTTAGCTCCATTGATAAAATACATTGAGAGTATGTATCCTAAAGAAAAATATCCTTCTTTTCAAAAAATAAAACCTCAAGTTGAGGAAGGTATTTCAAACATACTTGAAAAAAACTCTAAATTCGAGATTACAGGGATAAATGGTTTGTTTATAGGAAAGAAACCAAAAAATATGTAATTATTTTTTAAATTATTTTCTTATGAGCTTTAATTGAAAACATCATAGGAATGGTAAATTCATAGTTTTTAAATTCCCAATATCTGTCCTCCCTTTTTTTCATATCTGGATGTATGCTAAAGAATGTGAATGGGAATTCATGAAGAAAATCTATTTCTAAATTTGCATTAATTAAGGAATTTATAATTTCACTCATAGGATGGTCCCATTCATATGCTGCTTGATTCTTTAGATCTGCTAAAGGATCTGCATAGGCGGTCCCTTCATCGAAGAATATCGGTTTTCCCTCAGAAAAATAATTGAAACCTACTTTAAAAGGTTCTTGCTTTTCATCAATTATAAAGCCAAAAGGATGCCCATCGATTATATAAAAAAAACCACCTGGATTTAAGCATTCGCTGATTATTTGAGCCCATTGAACTAGGTCAGGTAACCAACAAATTGTTCCATACGATGTAAAAACAATGTCGAATTTTTCATTTAAAATTTGAAGTACATTATAAACATTTGAAAGTATGAACTTTGCAGGGATATTTAATTTATTACTCAAATCTTTTGCTAACTCTATCGCTTTGTCTGCAAAGTCTACACCAGTAACTTTTGCTCCTAATCTTGCCCATGAAAGTGTGTCCATTCCGAAATGGCATTGTAGATGTAATAATGATTTTCCCTTAACATCTCCTATTTCCTCAACCTCTATAGGAAATAAAGATGAATTTCCCTCTAAAAAACCAGGTAAATCATAAGATTTAGATTTAGCGTTAATATCTACAAGTTCATTCCATCTTTTTAGATTTGTCTTAAAATATTTTTCTTCATTCATAAGAATCACTATATTTAATCTAGGATAAGAAATCTATCAGTTTGCAAAGACTTACTTAAACTTATACATAATCTTATAAAGTTCTTCTTTTGTTGACACATTTCCAATTACCACACAATTATCTATACTAATATTTTGACTTGTTAAAGAAACATCTTTACCAATAATACATTTATCCATCTTAATGTTTTCGGCTATTATAGCATTATCGAAGATAATTGAGTTTGAAATTTCTACATAATCCTTTATTTCTGTATTTTTTCCAATATATACATTTGGTCCTAAGAGTACATCGTCACCTATTTTAACATTATCTTCTAAATGGACGGGTTCTATAAATGTAGGATAATCTCCTATGAAATTATCCACTTTACTCCGCTTAAGATGAGTTTGCAAGAAATTATTTAATAATTCCTTGATATGTGATTTAGAATTTAGCTCTAAGTTACTTATTATTTTTTCAATTTTTTTTAAGTCTTTTTCCATTCTTAGGTTCACTTTATTAATTTCTATAATCCCAAGGTTTCAATTAATTGGTCAATATTAGTATCCAATTTAGCACTTGTAGTTATTACTTTTATATCAGGGTTAAATTTCTTAGCGTCGTTTTTCATTTTGTCGATATTAGTTCCTAATCTTTCTAAAAGATCAATTTTATTAATAACTGCAACATCAGACATTTTAAATAGCATTGGGTGTTTCTCAATCACCCATTCACCTTCTGTAATAGAAACAACAGTAATTCTTTTATCGGTTCCTAATTTGAAATCAGAGGGACAAATTAGATTACCAACATTTTCTACAAAAATTAAGTCAAAATCATTTAGATCTTGATTTTTAATAACTTGATAAATATGATAAGCATTCAGAGCGCATTCTCGGCCTGTATTTATTTGGATCGTTTTCACATTATGTTTCTCAATTCTATCGGCGTCTACTCTTGTAGTAATATCACCACATATCACTAAGATCCGGTATTTTTTTGATAATTTTTTAGCTATTTTTTCTAGAAGTGCAGTCTTCCCTGCTCCTATAGCTCCAACAATATCAATAGATTTGATACCTATATTATTAAGCATATCATTTAGCTGTTCTGCTAAAGAATCATTATCTTTTTCAACTGCTTTTTTTGTTTCTATAACGAGATCTCTAACATCCTCTCTTGCTAAATTAATACTTTCTAGTTCTTTAATCCTTTGAATTTCCTGTTTTCCTTTTTCTGGCATCAGTATGACTAAATATAATTTTGACTATAAGGATTACTTCTTTAAATTAAAACTAAAAAAAAAATTATATGGTTTAATATTTGTAAAATCCTTTTTCTGTCTTAACCCCCATTTCACCTTTTTCAACCAAATTTTTTAGAGAATCTGGTGGTCTATCATCTTCTAATCCGCTATTTTTGAAGTAGGACATTTCAATATCATAAATTACATCCAAACCAATCCTATCCATGTATTTGAAAGGACCATAGTCATTAGTGATGAAATATTGGCAAAAAATTGGCCAAGCCTTATCGACAGTTTCAAGATCAGCATATCCTCCAGCCCAAATCTTTAGACAATCTTTTTTAATGGCTCTCCATATTCTGTTAAGTACAAATCCATAACATTCTTTTTTGACCTCAAGAGGGATTACATCAATACTTTCTACCCAAGATTTCCCTTTTTGGAATGTAATATCACTAGTTTGAGTTCCTCGCATGATATCCGCCAAAGGCATTGTAAAAAGGTTATAGAAATGAATGTTCATTACTTTATCTTTCCGTTCAATAACATCCTCCAATTTTGAAATTGGAATAGACGAGCTATTAGTTGCTATAATAGCATGAGGGGGAGCTGATTTATCAATTATAGGAAAAATTTCTCTTTTCAGCTCAAGCTTTTCTGGAACAGCTTCAATGATTAAATCTGCATTTTTTACAGCTTCAGGAATACTATTATAACTCTTAATTTCAATTTTAATTTGTTTCTCATCAATTTTCTTTTTTACATCATTAATAAAGTCCTCTAAACCTTCAGAACTAACATCAAAAATAAATATATTATATCCAAATAACGCAGATTTCTCAATAATTTGGCGTCCCATATATCCTGCCCCAATTATAGAGACATTATTAATTTGATTTCCCAAATAATCACCTAAATTTCAGAATTTACCATTTTATAATAAAAATAATTTTAATAGAATACATTTAGCTATGATTTATAATAAAATTTTGCTCATTCCTTAACATTAATTAAAATACTTTTTAGAACATCTAAAAAAAAGTTATTTTCTTTTTCAGAACCTATGGTAACTCTAAAATACTCTGAACTTAATTGATTTGATGCATCATGTACTATTACACCATGTTCTGCTAGCTTTTCTGAAATATTTTTTACTTCAGTCTTCATTAGTAAAAAATTTGTATAACTTGAATAAACAGAAATCCCTAGTTCTGAAACGATATTGGCAACTCTTCTTTTTTCAATCGCAATTTCATCGATATAATCTTGCATATATTTCTGATGTTCTAAAGCTTTTATCCCAGCAACTACGCTCGGATATGGAAGCATGATATCTAATCCATGGAACCTTTTACGTATTAGGTCTCCTGCAATTAAATACCCAATTCCTGATCCTGCTAATCCAAATGATTTACTCAATGTTCTCAATATAGCTAAATTAGGATACTTATTTACTAAGTTGATGTAACTGACTTTAGAGAATTCGAAATAAGCTTCATCAATTAATAGAATAACATTTTCGTATTCTAATATGGTCTCAATATCTTTCTGAGTTATAATCAAATTTCCAGTGGGATTATTAGGATTATCGAACACAATCAAAGATGGAGTCGTCAATTCATCAATAAAAGCTTCTATGGAAATTTTAAAAGTAGGTTCATTTAATTTAATTTTTAGTAGAGAGGAGTCAGTATTCTGTGCAGCATTATTAATTACGATAAAAGTTGGATCTGGAATTATTATTTGTCTATTATCTGAAAATAAAAAGATAAATTCTTTAATTAAGAGATCTGAACCAGAGCTTAAAAATATGGATTCACAAGGTGCTTTTGTATATTGTGACAAGTGTTCTACTAAAAGATCTACTTCTTTTTGAGGAGTATATCTGTTAATCTGATCAATACTTTCTTTTGCTGAAATAATTATATCTTTTGGTGGTGTTTTGTACATTTCATTCATATTCAATCTTATTTTCATAATTTTAACACCCAGTAATTATAAATTTCAATATTTACTATGAAAACCAATAATCAATTTCTTACTTATGATAGTATCGAAAAATGATATTAAAAATGTTTTTTTATTGAATCAACTTTTACTATTTATTATTCAAAAAGGTAAATAAATAAGATTATATAGGGATTTAGTAATGCCTACTTGGTATGAGTCACAAATAATTAAAGATCTGATGCCCATTTTGGGAGCTAGAGCTGTAAGAGGTTTAGAAACTAATTTTTTCTTATCAAGAATATATACTGGGAAATCAGCTGTACTAAAGGTTTTTAGATATTTAGAAGCAACTATTAATAAGGAGGAAAGAAAGGCTTTAATTATCACTGATGATTTTACAAAAAAATTTGTTAACAATTTAGAAGAATTTTTAGACCTAATAGGTATGGACTACAAGGTTTGGTCAGGGGTTTTACCAGAAGTACCACTTCAAACTATTGATGAAGGAGCAAAAATTTGTGAAGAATACACTCCAAAAATAATAATTGCTATTGGAGGTGGAAGTGTAATGGACACAGCCAAGATGGTTATGGTGAAATATGAAAAACCTAAGCAAAATCTTTTCATGATATTACCTAGTATAGGAGCAGCATTGGGATTACGCCAAAAGATTAAATACTTAATTGCTATACCGACTACTGCAGGAACAGGCTCTGAAATTGCTACAGCAGCTTTAATTACTGATACTTCAAGAGATCCCCCAAAAAAGATTGAGGTTGTACATGAAGAATTACTAGCAGATATGACCATATTAGATCCAGATTTTGTTAAAGATTTGCCACCTTTTTTAACCATGGCTACAGGCTTAGATGCATTAGCTCATGCAATGGGATCATTTACCACAAACTGGGGTAATCCTTATTTTGATGCAACCAATAAAACCACCATTGAAGAAATTGTGAAATATCTTCCACGATCCTATAAATATGGTGGGAAAGATATTGAAGCTCGAAGTCATATGCAAATGGCTTCAACTTTAGCCGCATTTGGATCATATGGTAATATGGCTCCTGGAATAAATCATGCCTTAGGCCATAGTTTTGGAAAAATATTCAGTGTCCATCATGGGATTGCTGTAAGTTTATTCTTGTCATATGGTATTGCTTTTAAAGCGAAAGTTACTGATAGATGGATACCGTTATGCCCTATTTTCGGCATATCCACAGAAAATAAGAATAAGGACAATTTGTTAAAAGAATTTATTCAATCACTCAAAAATTTCATCAGTTCAGTTGATGGTCCTACATGTGTTAGAGATATAAAAAAACCAAAAATAACTGAAGATGAATACATCAAAAAATTAGATAAATTAGTAGATTATGCTCTAAATGATGCTGTAACCTTAACTACGTATCGTCCTATTAATGAAGAAATGTATAGAAAAATTTTTGAATATGCTTGGGATGGAAGGTTTATAAACTTTTAATCAAAAGTCGAAGGTTAATAATATGGAAAAAGTAGAATATGGATATAATGGAAAAATTGCATATGTTGATTTGACAAATCAAAAAATTGATATAAAAGATCTTGAAACTCAAATTGCAAAACAATTTCTTGGTGGGACTGGATTAAGCGCTAAATTAACATATGATTTGTTATCGGATGACGATTATGACGTTTTAAAAAATGACCCCCTTTCAGAAAGAAATCCTTTAATTTTTTCTACTGGACCTTTAACAGGAACTATAAGACCATCTTCTGGCAGGTATGCTGTAACAGGGATTTCACCACTGACAGGGATTTGGGGAGAAGGAACCTCAGGAGGATTTTTTTGTATTTCTCTTAGAAATTGCGGGTTTGACGCTATAGTTATTAATGGAAAATCAAAAGATCCCATATATCTATACATTCATGAGAAAATTATAGAATTTAAAGATGCTAGTAAACTATGGGGCAAAAATACATATGAAACACAGACATTAATTAAGAATGAGCTAAATAACGAAAGAATTAGAGTTGCTACTATAGGGAGTGGTGGAGAAAATCTTGTAAAATATGCAGGGATTATTAATGATGAAGGGAGAGCTATTGGGAGATGTGGTTTAGGGGCTCTAATGGGTTCAAAGAAATTAAAAGCTATTGCTATTCATGGCACTGAAAAAATTACAATCGCAGATCCTACTATAGGTAGAAAATTAATAAAGGAAGACGAAGAAGCAAAAAAAGGAAATCTCCTTAAAACGACTACACCACTTTTATACAGTTTATATGGAACAAATTGTTACCTCGATATTGGGATGGCTCTTGGTGATACACCTGCATATTATTTTACAGAGACTGAATTTCCCGCAGAAAAGTTAACAGGGAAAACATTAAGAGAAAAATATCCCGTCCTAGACTATGGATGTGCTGGTTGTACTGTAAGATGTGGTAAACAAACGATTATTCAAGATAATGGCAAGGAAATAAAAGTCGATGGTCCTGAGTATGAAACTGTTGCTGCATTCGGCCCTTTATTAGGTATTTATGAATCTAAAGATGTCATTTTAGCTAACCATTTATGTAATTTATTTGGGATTGATACAATCTCATGTGGTGTGAGTATTGCTTTTTTGATATATTTAGTTGAAAATGATTTACAGAGTGATAATATCAATCAATTGTTAAATGAAATAACTCTGGAAGAATTAAAATGGAATAATGGAGCTATTCTATTAAAACTAATTGAGAAAATTGCAAAGAGGGATGGAATAGGTAATTTACTTGCTGAAGGAGTAAGAAAAATGGCGATAAAACTTAATGTTAATCCTGAATTGGCCGCTCATGTAAAAGGGTTAGAAATGCCAATGCATGATCCAAGGGCATTTGCTGGGCAAGCGTTAAGTTATATTACTGCTTGTATAGGAGGAAGCCATCAAAAATGTGATTGGTATAGTGTTGAAATAACTACTGCCTCTTATCCAGAACTACGTGTGAAAATTGGGAAAAGCAGATCATTAATTAAGGGGAGAGAAAAAGGAGTTATCGCCTTACAGGATATCAGGGCTATAGATGATTCTGCTGTAAACTGTGCGTTTGTAAATCTTAGTTTGGAACATATTGTCGGACATATTAATGCCTCTACTGGATTTAATTATAATAAAAAGTCTTTGTTGAAAGTTGGAGAACACATTAATAATTTAAAAAGAGTAATTAATTGTAATTTAGGAATTACTAGAGAAGATGATAAACTTCCGGGTATATTAACTGAAGAATTAGAATCTGGTAAAACTGTTCATGTAAAATTAAATTTAGAAGATAGCTTGAAAGTTTATTATGATAAAAGAGGTTGGGATTGGGCGACAGGTAAGCCATCTGAAGAAAAATTAAAAGAAATGAATATAATAAAATAGTTAATAATCTCCTACTTCTTAAAGCTTAATATTTGAATGTACTTTTTTATATTTACTTAGAAAAATATATTTACAATAATAGATTCAAATTTGGTGTTTATGAAATTAAATGAAATTGAACATGTTGTAGTTGTTGGTGCAGGTACAATGGGACATGCAATAGCACAAGTTTATGCACAACATGGATTTATGGTTGATTTAGTTGATAAAAATCCAATTACTTTAAAACGTGCTAGTAAATTAATAAAATCAAACCTATCTTTATTAGAAGAGTTAGAAAAGATATCATCTAATGAGATTTCAGCTATTTTAAATAGAATTAATTTAACAACTGAACTTAAACCTTGTGCTCAAAGGGCAGATCTAGTGGTTGAAGCTGTAAATGAAATTGCAAATATAAAGAAAGATCTTTTAATGAATTTAAACAATTATTGTTCAGAAAATGCCATTTTAGCAAGTAATACCTCTGGATTAAACATATATGATATAGCAGATGTGAAAAAACCAGAACGATTAATTATTCACCATTGGTTTTGTCCTGCTTATATATTGCCATTGGTTGAAATCGTTCCTGGATCAAAAACTTCACAAGAAACTATTGATTTTTCAGTAAAATTAATGGAACAACTAGGAAAAAAACCACTTGTCATGAAGGAGTATGTGGACAGTTTTATCCTCAACCGTATTCAAAGAGTAATTTTTGTACAAATTTATGAGATGTTACAAAAAGGGTGGGCTACACCCGAGCAAATTGACTTTGCAGTGAAAACAATTCTTGGTGTAAGACTTCCTGTGCAAGGAGTTGTTCAGTCTCAGGATTTCACTGGTCTTGAATTAATTCTTGATAAACAGAAAGAATTTAGAACTAATAAAAGATACCCACAAGTTGAAAACTTAGTAAAACAAGGATATCTTGGAATTAAAACAGGTAAAGGTTTTTATGATTATCAGGGTCGTAGTGAGGAAGAAATCCTTAAAAAAAGAGACAAGTATTGTATAAAAGTATTAGATCTCCTTGAAGAAATTAACGCATTTGATCCATTATAAGGTGAAAACCATTTCGAATAGATTATTCTATTTTAACAACAAGTTCTTCCTTGTATCCTGTAATAACCTTCCCGAATCCACTCAATAGTTTATCAATCTCAGCGTCTCCGGTATCCACTCTTAAACAATCTAGTTCTCTCATTTTTACTACAGTCGATATTATCTTTATATTTTCTTTTCCAATCATTCTTAGAATTTTAGGTGTAATTTGTTTATTTCCCCGTCCAAAAATAAATCCTTGCCCTCCAATAGGAGAAATAATTATTTTTGCATTATTATATTTGTTTAGTAATTCAATTAAACCTTTTTCATTCAAATCTTTTCCAATAACCTTTTTATTATAAACAGCATCTATCCCCAAAAGCGTTTTAGGTAAGCTTAAATTGTCGGTTATAGCTTTTATTGTAGTACCGGGTCCTAAAAAATATAAAACATCATCTTGCATATTTTCAATAATAAATTGAGCGATTTCCTGTTTATTTTCTTCAATAGTTCTTCCAGATCCAGAACCTGTTTTTCCAGATTGTATTAAGCTTAAAATTTTAGGAACCTTCAAATATCCATATAATTTTGCTTGTAATATATTTTTACGAAAAAGTTCCTCATCAATATCAAGAACTTCTTTTTCATGTGTTTCAATGGTTTCCTCGATAAATCTATCTAGAATTTGTGCTGCTGCTCTTGGATTAATAGCAAAAACAGAACTAAACATTTTTACTCCTGCCGGTAATGCAAGCACTGGCTTTTCTAACCCAACTGAGTCAAATATATCTCGTGCGGTTCCATCTCCTCCACAAAAGATTAATAGATCAATACTTTCACTAACCAGTTGTCTTGCAATTCTTTTTGTGTCTTCTTTTGTCGTATCTTTACTAATTTCTCCTATGATCGTATAATCCATATCAAGATCTTGCAAAACATCGGCTCCCATCTTACCTGGTGCCACCAAAAGCGTAATCTTGTTTTTATTTTTTACATTCGATAACAACTCATTTGCTCGGATTGGAGTTACTGGTGTAGCACCCATCTTTATTGCTTCTTTATATATATCACCATCAGTTCCTTTAAGACCTACAGTTCCGCCCATTCCAGCAATTGGATTTATAATTAAGCCAATTTTTTTCATTTTGTTAAATAAATCTTCGATTTTTGGTTTTATTCAGTATATTCTAACTTTAAAACCAATTAAATAGAAATTTTATTATTTATTAAAATATTCTAAATTTGAATAATTAAACCTTCTAATTCAATTATCAATAAGCATCTATGGAATATTGGAATAATAGGTTCTCAGAAAAAGGAAAGATTTGGGGAATTGAACCAAGTAAAACGGCTTTTTATGCTCTAAAATTGTTTAAAAAACATGAAATAACTACAATTCTAATTCCTGGTGCAGGTTATGGACGTCATACTAAACTTTTTTCAAAAAATAACTACCAAGTAACTGGAATTGAAATTTCTGAAGAAGGTCTAAATATCGCTAGAGAATTTGATACAAAATCTAATTTCATCTTAGGTTCGGTGTTAGATATGCCATTTAGTAGTGAAATATATGATGCTATATTTTGTTATAACCTTTTGCATTTATTACTTAGAAATGAACGAGTATTATTCATAGATAAATGTTATAGACAATTGAAAAATAATGGATTTGCATTTTTTTCAGTATTTTCAGACAAAGAGAATAGTTATGGTAAAGGCAATTTAATAGAGGAAAACACTTTTGAAAGCAAACCTTACAGACCAACTCATTATTTTTCAGAACAAGATTTAATAGAGCATTTCAAAAGCTTTACTGTAATTGAAACGGATATTATTGAGGAGAATGAGAATCATGGTGATCTTGGACCTCATACTCATAAATTAAGATATATATTTGCAAAAAAAAAAGAGAAAAATTCAAAGTCTAAATAATTCTTGTCAAAGTTAGCACATGTTAACAAATATTACTATTTGGGTGGATCTTCTTTACTTTTGAGTTGTTTTTTCCTTAATTTTTTACGTGCTTTTTTATAATCTCTATCCATGAACCATCTAACAAGTTTAGGAAAGATCCTATGAATGTAACGAATCGGTTTTGCATTACCTGGAGATATATGAAGTTTATTTTTCATAACCTTTTTAATAACATATTCTGCGACTTCTTCAGGTTCTAAGAGTCCTCCTGTTTCTGACATTATTACACATTCTGGTGGTTTCCCTTCATTTTCTGTTGAGAGCCCAGGAGTATTGGTATCAGGGGGATAAACTACTGAAATTTTTATATTATGAGGTTTCAATTCATTACGTAAGGATTCTGCTAACCCAACAATAGCAAACTTGGTTGGAATATATGCACCATATCCCATCATTCCCATAAATCCTAACAAGGATGAAAAGAAGATTATATGCCCTCTCTTTTCTTTTATAAAATATGGTAGTAGAATAAGAGTTGGTACCAATTGCCCATAGTAATTCACATTCATATTATTCTTAAAATCATCAAGAGTGTAGTTTTCTATATAACCTGGTATTGCAAATCCTACTAGATTAAATAAATAGTCTGGAACTCCATGATTCTTAATAAAACCTTCGATTAGAGGTTTCAACTTCTCCATATTGGTTGCATCACAGGAAATAATTTCAACAAATTGAGAATCATCAAAAATATTTTTCTTAATTTCTTCACCAGCTTCTTCTAAAACATTCTGACGACGAGCGACTATTAAAACACTCCCTCCTAATTGTACAAATTCCTTTGCTGCTGCTCGACCCATTCCAGTTGAAGCACCAATTAAAAAAGCTAATTTTCCTTTAAAAGGCTGTTTTTTAATTAATTTTTCTTTTGCCATTTTTACATCACCAAATCAGACTAAAAAAGTCCTAAGCCAAAAGCTCCGTAAATAATAAAAATTGGACCGAAAATTAATGTTAAGATAACAACTCCCATGCTGACAACTGCATCAAATCCATATTTTTCTCTATTAAACTTCTCATTTTGAATATCAAAGGCGAGATCAATAATTCCTAAAAACATCATCCCACTACCAGCTAAAGCGGAGAAAAAGTAACCAAAATTTTGGTTTAAAAATAATCCAATCGCAGCCACGATAAGATTTGGCATAATCCATCCCAAATCTGGAAATGGAAATGAAATTTCATGTTTGTATTCCACTTCTGGCATTTTACCTTTCTTATACTCAGTAATATAAAATACTAGCCAATACCCTACGAAAAGAAAAACCCATATTGTTTGAAATATTGCCATCATAATATTTAACATATTTTTCACCTCAATTTAGAATTTTATATATCTGTTTTGAAATAATTTGGTGGTACTCCTACTTCCGATATACCACCATCAACTAAGAAGTTATGACCTGTAATAAAATTGGATAATGGTGAGGCTAAAAAAAGTGCCACATTCACAACATCCTCTACCGTTCCTACTCGGTTCAAAGGGGTCTTCACATTACCAATCTTCATCGTCTCAATCATTACTTCCTTAGAATTTCCATAAATACCAGTAAGATGATATCCAGGCGAGATAGAATTTACTGCTATTCTAGGCGCTAATGTTATTGCGAAAGTTTGCATTAAGGTAATTATTGCTGCTTTACTGATACTATAAACAGGAACAGTTATATCAACGGTTACTCCAAAATCGGATGCCATATGAATTACTTTGCCCGCTAAGGGTTCAAATTTCTGTCTTTTCATGTTACGACAAATAAATTTAGAAACTAACCATTGACCTTTAAGATTTATGTTTAGTGTAGAATCCCAGATATCTTCATTTACTTTTAAGATATCTTTTCCGTATCCTGGAGCTATTCCTGCGTTGTTAAATAATACATAAATATTGTCTAACTCCTCAAATGCTTGTTTTGCCATCTTTTTAACTTGAGTAATTTGAGAGACATCACAAACAATAGGAATAATCCTTCTATTAGTTTCTCCTTCAATGTATTTTGATGTTTCTTCTAAAGAATCTTCATTAATATCCACTAATACAATATCAGCACCTCTTTTTGCATATTCAAGAGCGGTCCCCTTCCCAAAACCAGATGCTCCACCAGTAATAAGAGCACCTTTTCCTTCTAAAAAATTCTCACTCATTTTTTTCCACTAAATATCTTATACTTGAAATTAAATTTCTGATTTTAAGAATGTTGCTGTTATTCCTGCATCACCTAACCCACCATCAATCATAAAATTATGACCAGTAATGAAATCAGATTCAGGAGATGCTAAAAATAACATTAAATTGACTACATCTTCTACAGTACCTAGCCTATTTAAAGGAGTCTTAACATATCCTTCTCTTAACATTTGTTTAATTAAGTCTGGATCACTATTATAAATTGGAGTTACATGATATCCAGGAGAAATCGAATTAACAGTTACTTTAGGGGCTAAATCATGAGCAAGTATTTTCATTAAAGAAATGACACCGCTTTTCGAGATGCTATATATTGGAAGAGCAGAATTTGGCTTTACACCAGCAATAGATGCATTACAAATTATTTTTCCTGCTAATGGGCTAAATTTTTGACGGCTCATCTTCTTTGCCAACACTCTGGCTACTAACCATTGTCCTTTAAGATTTGTATTCATTATTAGATCATACTCATCTTCGTTTGTTCTAAATACGTTTAAGCTATAATGAGGTGATATTCCCGCATTATTAAATAGAATATATACATTATCTAATTCTTCTAAAGTCTGTTTTACCATTTCTTGTACTTGATCTGATTTTGATACATCACAAATTATAGGAATGATCTTTTGTTTGTATCTGGTTCTAAGTTCCTTAGCAGTATCTTCAAGTTGTTCTTCTTTTATGTCTACTAATACTAAATCCGCACCTCTTTTCGCATATTCAAAAGCAACCCCTTTACCAAAACCAGTTGCACCCCCCGTTATTAAAACACCCTTGCCTTCTAGGAATTTCTCAATCATACTCAAAAATCTATTTTTTATTTAATATATTCTTATTTATTTTTCTTTTTGTCGATGATTGCTATACAAACTAATATAATAATTCCAATTATGAATGGAATTGATCCAATTATTAGAAAATCATCTAATCCCTCTAATAATCCAATTTGAACCATTCCCAAACCTCCTATGATAGTTAAAATGAAACCCCATAGTATTATTAAATTTTCATTACTCATCTTTTCATTATTTTCCATTTTTCATTCTACTCCTTTATCATTAAAATTAAACTATTTAAAGACTTAAACCTAAAGTCCAATCTTTGTGAAAATTAATGGCCATATAAATATCCCTAATATAAGAGTTACTATATAATGTAAAGCACTTAACCATAAAATATCAGAATCAATAACTAAATACAAACCCAAAAAGATTATAGCAATTAAGAGTATTCCTAGTAAGATTCTAAGAATTATTTTCCATTTTTCTCCAGGTTGATAAGAGATTTCAAAGTTAACATATTTATGTTCTAATGCTAAGCCTATTCCTAATCCTATCATTTGACCTCCTGGTTCTCCGAAGTTATATGATGATTGATAAATGATGTCGGTTATTATCATAACTAACAATCCTAAAACAGCTAGTCCGATATATAAGTAAACGATATTATACTTATTAGTAAAATCTTGAATTTTATCTTCGAAAATATAAGCCAAAAGTAAAATTACAATTCCAAAGAACCAACCAGTCAAAACATCGCCAACCCAATGAACTCCTAAATAAATTCTGGAGAGCCCGACAAGCATTATTACAACTATAGAAATTATCCACATAGCAATTCTTTTTGTTTTCATTGATAAATATCCATAAAATACCGTTGAACTCATCGCATGGCCGCTTGGAGTACTAAGATGAGAGGCTCCAATCAAAAGCCATTGAGCTTCTGGTGGCCTTTCATTCGCAATTATCGCTTTAGCATAATAATTTACAAAATTTGATGAAACATAAACCATTAATAATGAATTGGCAATTTTTTTATCAATTCCCCAAAAAATTGTAAAAATTATTACTAAATAAATGAATGTACCTCCAAATTCGGTTATAAATCGGAAGAAATATGACGAACCAGGAAGTAAATCTCTCAAGGCTTGGTTCATACTGAAGTTAAATAGAAAAGGGATTAAGAGTACAACTATTATTAATATTATACTTATTATTAAACTAGTAATTAGAATTAAAGTTAATTTATCTTCTTTTTCCATATTATTCACAATTTTTTCTATAAATTCTTAGATTTCAATATGTTGATATTTATTCTTTTTTAAGATATATAAAACTTTGAAAGTGAAATAAAGTTTAAAATAAACTGACGAAATATTATTATACATATCAGTTAATATTTTGTCAATCCAATAAACCATTCAGAGTCTGAATCTCATGAAAAAAAAAAGTAAAATGATAATTCTCTCAATATTGTTGATTTTTTTCTTCTCTTCAATTTTTGTAAATAATATATTTTATACTGAATTAATCGTAGAAAATAGATTAAAATCAAATGAAAATGGGAAAATTAAATTTGCAGCATATTGGGATCTTACAGGAACTCCAATTTCAATAGATGGAGATTCTGAATGGGCAACAACAGCTTCTTCTCAGCCATGGTGTAGTGGTTCAGGAACCATTACTGATCCTTATACTATTGAGAATGTTACCATTGATGGACAAAATTCAAGTAGTTGTATTGATATACGAAATTCTAACGTATATTTCAAAATAAAAAACTGTATCTTATACAATTCGATGTATACGGCTTTTGGGGCAGGAATTAAAATTCAAAACGCAGGAAATGGCGCTTTAGAAGAAAATAACATCTCAATCAATAATGGTTACGGAATTAGCTTAGATAATTCCCATGATATTAATCTTACAGGAAATATATTCGAAAATAATGGTAGATATAATATTTTTTTAGATGCTTCCAGTTATAATAACCTAATGTTTAGTAATTTTATTATTGGAAATCCTCCCTTAGCTTATGATGATGGAACTAATTTTTGGGATAATGGATCAATCGGTAATTATTGGTCTGATTATGATTACAGAGATTTAGATGATGATGGGATAGGAGACAGGTCATATGAAAATATCCAGGGTGTAGCTGCAAGCATAGATAATTATCCTATTTGGGATGATGGAATTGATGTAAATAATGATCCAGAAGTTTTAAATTATGGAACATTTCATTTACCTGAGTATTTTCTTGTGAATAACTTTGATCCTCATTATCGATCAGATAATTATATCTTAAAAGTAACCTCTCAAATCTTTGAGACACTTTTTACATATAATTTAAGTTCTCGACAAAATAGAATAATTCCAAAATTAGCTTTATCAATGGGAACATGGTCTGCAGATAAATTAAATTATACTGTTGAACTGAGACAAAATATAAAGTTTCATGATGGAACTCCGTTTAATGCTAGTACAGTAAAGTGGAGTATTGATAGGTTACACTATTTTATGAATACAAGTGGAACTTTACCCTCAAATACAACACTTAACCAATTTACTTCTGTATACTTTTGGAACGACAACACCCCTATAATTAATAGAACTGCTGTAATTGACGATTATATGATTCGCTTTGTATTAAATAAACCCTTTGCTGCTTTTGAAGGATTATTGTGCTTTGAGGGATCAGTAATATTATCTCCATCTTCAACTCCCTTTTATAGATATCTTGATTTTAATACAGATGATTTGATTGGGACTGGTCCTTTTGAGTATCTTGAATATATTCAAGATGATAGAGTAAGACTTATAGCTTTTAAAGATTATTGGGTAGAAGCTCCTGATATTAAATATGTAAATATTATAAGGATTCAATCAATGGCAGACAGACAAAAATTCATGTCATTAGGAGTTATAGATTTTTTAGACAGGGTAGGTATAATTTCTAGTTGGGATCCATTAGACACTTCAATGTTAAATTCATTTAAAAATATTTCTAATATAAATCTTATTGGTCCAGAGAACTCTTCAGATTTCATTTATTTAGGAATGAACAACACACTTCTAGATAAAACATGGAGAAAAGCTATTTCTTACGCAACAAATTATTCTTATATAATTAATGAAATTGCCGAAGGGCATGCGAATAGATTAAGATCTCCAATACCTTATGGAATGCTATATTCGAATTATTCTAATCAGATAGCTACTTGCAATATTACAAAAGCTAGAGAAACTATGCAAAGTATGGGTTTTGGTGTTGGATGGGATACCGATTATCCTGGAACTGATGAAGGTCTTTGGACTTCTACGATTTTTGCAAGTTTAGATTATTCTTATTTAGATAGTTCTCCAATATTTGCCAATATTTATAACTCGTGGAGCTATTCGTTGAATTTAATTGGTATTGAAGTTATCGATGACCCTCTCTCATGGTTTGATTTTTATATGAGATTGTACTATAACGTAGGAACGCTTGAATTGTTTGGTTATTATTATGAAGGTATAACTTACAATGATCCAAGTGTATTACTAGAATATCTTTATTCAAATTCTTCAATATATAATCGCGGTCAAGTTAACGATACAGTTCTCGAGGGTTTAATGGAACAAGCTCTAAATGAAACTGATTTTTCTATAAGAAAGTCGTTATACAATAATATGCAAAAATATATTGTGGAGGATCTTTATCCATACGTATATATATACACACCTCATATGTACTATGCCATTCGTAATGACTTCAGATATAAGCCGAATTTTATGGGTAAAATTTGGTTTAATGATATCCATTCAATTTATCGTGAACCTATTGAAATCGATGGAGTGGCATCTGGTGTTGGAGCGCATAATTGGACTTGGGCAAGAAATCAACCATGGTGGAGAACTCTTATAGAAGGCTCTGGTACTTCTAATGATCCATATATTTTTAATGGTTTAATTTTTAATGGCCAAGATTTAAACAGTTGTATTGAAATTAAAAATTCAAATAAATATATCATTTTTAATAATTGCAAAATTTATAATAGCAGTTCTATTGCTGGATCCGCTGGAATTAAATTGGTGAATGTTAGCAACGTAGCGATTATTAATAGTAATTGTTCGTTTAACAATGGAATTGGAATATTGTTAGAAAATTGTGAAAATAATACTATAAAAACTACTTTTATAAATAATAATTTCGAATATGGGATTTATCTGGAATCGAGTAATAATACTGAAATCTATGGAAATATCATAAATGAAAATAGTATAAAGTGTTTTGAAGATAATAATGGATTAAATAATAATTTTACATGGAATGTTTGCAATTATACTATTTCACCTATTATTATTGATGAAACAGGAAGTGGGAATTTTACATGGTCTAAAGCAAGTTCAGATTTATTATGGTGTTCTGGTTCTGGTACATTAACAGATCCTTATCTCTTGAAGAATTTAATCATAAATGGTAATAATATTTCAAATTGTATTAAAATAAGTAATTCTATAGTTCAATTTCTCATTCAAGATTGTAAATTTTTGAATGCCAGCGATTCTGGTTCTGGAATTATTTTTAATAACGTCACTTATGGTGTTTTAGAAAATAGTACCATAAGTGACAATAATTATCTAGGTATTTCGATTGATAGTGGTCTTAATATTAGTCTAATTGAAAATATGATTACAAACAACCAATATTATGGAGTTTTTATTGAGAATTCTAATCATACTTCGATTCAGAAGAACACTATTGTATTTAATCCTTTTGGTTCAATTACTATTAGGTTTTGCATCAATACTACCTTTTCTAATAATACAGTGAGTAATAATCCTAGTGGAGTCGAATTTTATTACTGTCAGTATAGCTACATCTATGAACAGATGATATATAATAATACCAATACTGGTTTATATTTAGGAGATTGTGATTTAAGTTTTATTTATAATAATACAATTAAATACAATTATGATGGAATTTCTATACATAGATCCAATAATTCTGTAGTCTCGCTAAATTATGTCCAATTTCATAAAGGAAGTTGCATTGAATTGAATGGTTTTTTGGAGAGCTGTAATAATAATAATATTTCAAATAATACAATTAGTAATAGTAATAATTATGGAATCATACTGTTGTATAATTGCTATAATAATAACATTTCAAATAATAAAATAAGTAATAACTATCAGGGAATTTACTGTTCGGGAAATGACATTCGTTTTAATTGTATTTTTGAGAATATTATAAAGAATAATACGAATCAGGGTATATTTTTTCAGGGAACTTTGATTAATAACAATACTATTAAAAGTAATGTACTTATTGAAAATTTTAGGGGAATCGAACTCGAATATGGGAACTCTAACAACTTGACTAATAATGTATTAATAAATAATACACAGCGTGGACTATATCTACAAAGTGATGCTTCATATAATTTAATATCTCAAAATTATTTTTATACTAATGCTTTAAACGCATATGATGATGGCTACAAGAATAAATGGAATACGAGTACAATAGGGAATTATTGGTCTGATTATTCGGGCAAGGATGTGGATGATGATGGAATTGGAGACGTACCTTATTTAAATATTGGAGGCACAGCCCCAAGTCAAGATAAACTTCCAATTTGGTGGGATCCTATTGTTTTTTCCGTAATTTCTCCTACTGAGAATGAAATATTTCAACAGACTCCTCCAAATTATACTATTATTATTGAGGAAGGCATCAGTCACACAATGTGGTATACTTTAGGCAACGATACGTCTATCTACACCTTTACAACTAATGGTACTATTAACTTTTCAGCTTGGGATAGTATGGCAAATGGAACTGTTTTGATCCGTTTTTATGTAAATGACTCGCGGGGAGTGGAAACAGCGCACGAAATTAATGTTAGAAAAGATACCTTAGGACCTCTAATTACAATCCATAATCCAATTTATAACCAAGCTTTTAGCTATAAAGCCCCTAATTATAATATATCAATTATTGATAGTAATTTTCACAATGCTTGGTACGTTGTAAGCAACAAATCATATTCTTCAGCTAATATGAATATTACGATCTGGAGTGGCACTATAAATCAAACTATATGGGATATTTTTCCAGATGGTTCAGTAAATATTACTTTTTATGCAAATGACACATTTGCTAATATGGGATTTGCAGAAGTGAATATATTAAAAGATACTCATGTTCCAATGATTAGTATTAATTCGCCACATCCAGGAGATAGATTTGATACAATTTCACCTTCATTCAACATAACAATTACAGAATTAAACCCCGATTATATATGGTATACGATTGATGATGGTATAACAAATAAAACGACTACTAGTACAGGGATCATAGATGAAGAAGAATGGAATAAAAAAGGACGTGAGACAATAACTATCATTTTTTATGCTAATGACACAGCTGGAAATATAGGATATCAATCAGTTTCGATTGAAAAGTATTATAACTATTGGCCATTAAATCCGCTTATAATTGACGATAGTGGTAGTGGAGATTATACATGGATGGAAGCAGTTAAACAGGGATGGTGTTCTGGCTCTGGAACCAAGACTGATCCATTCATTATTGAATCATTAGAAATTGATGGTCAAAGTACAGGTAGTTGCATAACAATTAGTAATTCTAATATTTCCTTTACAATAAATAATTGCTCCTTTTATAGTTCTGGTAATGATCAAAACGACGCAGGAGTTAAATTAATTAATCTATCATATGGAGTATTAATATATCTTAATTGTTCTTTTAACAATGGAAATGGAATTCTCTTAGATTCCTGCCAATATGTAAATATTACAAGTAGCACTATTAATTCTAATGATTTAAATGGTATTAAATTGATAAATAGTAACCATATAAATATATTCAATAATTCAGATACAATAAATTTGAATGTTGAGAATGGTATTTATCTGATAAACAGTCATAATAATAAAATCACTGATAATGTAATTTCGAATAATGGTGTAGGCATATATCTCGATCAATCTAATTATAATAATATTAATGGGAATAATTTATCGGATAATGGAACTGATATCATTATTCATAATAGTGTGGGTAATACAGGAAATAATATCCCTAGTCCTTCTGGTTTTCCCACTGAAATTTTTATAATTGTATTGGTTATTGCGATAGTTGCTGTGGGAGTGACTGGTGCTGCGATATTGATAAAGAAGAGAATGACAGTATCAGGATTGAAGAAAAAAGAGATAAGTGAAAAAAAGAAAGAAAAGATGAGAACAAAACTAGAAGGAAAATTAGATTTTGTTGATTATCTCATAAAAGAAAGAAATATTAAATTAGCATATAAAAATTTAGGAAAAATTCAAGATACAGCAGAAACGTATGAGTTTTTTGATATTTTTAACAATGCGAATGAAAAAATTGAACAATGTAAGGATATTGAGTCAGGAATTCTCAGAGAAATTAAAAGAGAACCTGTTGCTAAACCTGCAGTGAAAGAGAAGTTAAAGGAAGAAAAGAAACCAACTCCTACAATAGAAAAAGAAATGGAACAAGCCTCTAAAACTGCATCAAAAGTTGAAGAAGGACCAAAAGTTGTTCCCACTGTTGTAAAACCAAGGAAATTCAACATTTTTATAAGTTATTCCTCATTGGATTTGGATCATTTCCACATCAATAAAATCGTAGAAGGCCTTGAGAAATATCCGGAAATTGACAAAGTCTATTATTATATTAAAGATAGTGGTCAAAATATTGTTGAATTTATGGAAAAGACTTTAAGTATTTCCAACACTTTCGTCTTATTTTGTACTAAACACTCAAAAGATTCGAAATCTGTTGAAGGAGAATGGCAAGCAGCTTATCAATTAAATAAGAAGGGAGCTGTTAAAATTATTCCTGTATATGAAAATGAAGAAGATGTTCCCATTCTTTTAATGCCATTTTTAAATGTAAGATATACTGAAGATGATTTAGATGGATTTATCCAAAGGCTCTATGAAGAGATTTTACGTTGAATTTATTACATGAAATAAAATCATCTTCTGTTTTCTTTTATAACTCCCATTACATTCTGATAAGAGTAGAACATTAATTTGTAGACTTTCTAAATCTCCGATCTCAGAATAAAGTTTAAAACATTGAGTAAAAATATTATTATACATAAAAGTAAATTATTATTTAATCCAAATAATTTTAAGGAGTTTGATTTTCTGTGAAAATAAAATGTAGAGATTTAATTTCATCCTTATTATTAAGTACCCTTTTAATCTCATCCTTTTTATGTAGCGATCTCTGGATGAAATCATTTAGTACAAATAAAATTATAACCGAAAAGTATGATTCCAAATTAAAACTCGCTCGATACTGGGTTCTTTCAAATAAAATACACATTGATGAGAGTAATCCCTCTTTAAATTGGTCGATTACCGCTGCAACTAATGAATGGTGTAATGGATCAGGAACTTGGAGTGATCCATTTGTTATTAAAAATGTTGTAATTGATGGACAGGAAACAGAGAGTTGTATTCTGATTAATAATTCGATTGTGCCTTTTATCATTGAAAACTGTACATTATTTAATTCTGGAGATGGAGACAGATATTCTAAAGAAGCAGGAATAAAATTAGTTTCTACATGTAATGGTACAATAATCAATAATGATTGTTCGATGAATGATGCTTATGGGATCTATTTAAGCAACAGTGAAAATAACACTTTATCGGCAAATACTGTAAATGATAATATTTTTACGGGAGTATTTCTCGAAAGTTTATGTATAAATAATACAATTATAGGAAATGAAGCTAGTGATAACAATAATGATGGAATAAGGATTGTATCTAATTGTGATTTTAATAAAATTTTACTAAATAATGTTCATGATAATGGAGGAAGTGGGATTTCTGTAGAAGGAGGTCAAAATAATACGATCTCCAATAATCTAGCTTATCGTAATGATCAATATGGAGTACTGATTAGATATACAATTAATAATACAATCAATGGTAATGAAATGAAAAGATGTGGTATTGGTCTTGATGGCTCAATCACAGAAATGTCCTCAAACAAAATTGATGAAAGTAATCAAGTTAACAACAGAGCGGTTTATTTTTACTTTAATAAAACGAGTTTAGCTACACCTGATTTTGTAAGTTATGGATCTCCAGGTCAGATTATTTTAATTTAGTGTAATAATTCAGTAATTACCAACTTTAATCTGTCCCATACTTCAACTGGTCTCTCCGTGCTTGGTGGTAGAAATTATATTATTTCGAATATAATTACCAATAATTGTACCAAAAATGGGCTTTCCTTATCATATTGTACAAATATCACTATTGAAAAGAGTACAGCAAACTTTAATGATTTTGGAATCGAACTAATCGAAGTAAACAATGCAACAATTAAAAATAATAACATGATGTACAATGATGCAGGAATTTATTCATTAAGTAGTTTCTTCACTTTAATACATCGTAATAATTTGTCATACAATGAAAATACAGGAATAGTCTTAGATGTGTGTGAGTATAATAATATTACACAAAATTTCGTTTGCAGAAATGGTGGTGCTGGAATAACATTATTGGGAAGTAACTTTAATTTTATATTCAATAATTCATTTAATAATAATATTAACCATTATTATCATGAAGCAGGGAAAGGAGTTGGACTTCAATCGTCTAATAATAATACGATTTTTAGAAATATTTTTGATAATAACAGTCACGCTGGTATAACAATCCAAGATTGCAGATATATCACTCTAACTGAAAATAATTTCACAAATTGTGGATTAAATTTTCCATTTAATGGTGGACTTCCATTAGTTGAGGATTTAATCTCCCACTCAATTGATGAAACCAATTTAATTAATGGAAAGGTTCTTTATTATAAATTTAATGAGAAAAATTTGGTACCAGGTAATTTTCCTCAACCAGGACAATTAATCCTTATTAACTGCAGTGGAACCCAAATTTTTGACCTAGAAATATCTTATACTACGACTGCTTTATCCTTGTTTTATTGCATGAACGATACAATAAGGGATAATACTTTCACACAAAACACATATTTGGGTATTATATCAATTCAAAACAGTAACTCTTCAATCGAAAATAATAATATTACTAAAAATTATAATAAGTTCATCGATCCTGCAATTAGTTTCGGACTTGGAGTAGCTTTAAGCTTAGTCGATTGCTTCAATATAACTATATCTAATAATAATATTAGTCAGAATGGAATGGGAATAGAAATCGAAGATAGTTATGAAAACAACATAATTAATAACTATTTATATGATAACTTTCTCGGAGGAGTATACATCCTTTCAGCATCACCAGGATCATGTGATAACAATAACCTATCAAGAAATTTAATGACTAATTGTGGGATAAATATTCATCCAACGTTTTTTGAACCTATCCTCTTTATTGATACATCAAATTTAGTAAATGGGAAGCCTATTTATTATTATTATCATATAAATAATCTGAAACCGATTAATTTTGCGAATGCCGGGCAAATAATTTTATCTGGGTGTACTGATTCAATAATTTCAAATTTGAATCTTACTAAGTGTACTTTAGCTCTTAATATCCTATATTGCGATAATATTTCACTCTACAATATTAATGCATCAATGAATACCGCTTATGGCATTAATCTTGGCTTTAGTAATAACTGTAAAATTATGAATTGTTCTGCTTCACAAAATTTAATTGGTATAGAAGATGTTTTCGGCTTTAATAATACATATGAAGGAAATACGTTAACAGAGAGTACCAAAATATTAATGGAGAGTGGATTTTTTGGAGCTGGATTCCAAATTGTTTACAGTACTTATTCCCGATTTATAAATAATCAAATATCTAATAATGTTAACGGAATATTAGCTCAGTTGTGTTCGCTAAATAACTTTACAGATAATAATCTAGATGGAAATAGTCAATATGGGATAATATTAAGTAGCTGTTCTAATAGCTCATTTCTTAGAAATACAATAAGGAATAGTGAACTTGGTTTATTTATCCAGAATGAATATTGTGAGAATAATAGCATCTACTATAACAATTTTATAGGGAATAATTTACAAGCTCAAGATAATGGGAAGAAAAACATATGGGATGATGGATCAGTGGGGAATTTTTGGGATGATTATAGTGGTTTAGATTTAGATTATAATGCAATTGGAGATAATCCTCAGACAATTTTTGGAACGGCTTATAACCAAGATAAGTTTCCATTATTTTATCGATTTGACGTAGATACCGATGGAGATAAATTTATTAATCTTGAGGAATATCTTTTAGGGTTAGACGGATATCGTACAAATGTAACAAACCCTGACTCTGATTCTGATGAGTTATTTGATTTTTGGGAGTGGAAAAACTCTACAAATCCTCTTAATTCTGATACAGATTCAGATAGAATGCCTGACGGATGGGAAGTATTTAATATTTTAAATCCATTGAACGATGCTGATAATATCACTGATGTTGATACTGATTTCCTCATAAATTATCATGAATTTACTAATGGGACAGATCCTCATAATAATGATACGGATGGAGACACCTTTTTAGACGGTATTGAAACAGGCTTAGGTACAAAACCATTGCTAGGTTATTGGTATCCTATGCCTAATCTAGCAGTCTTAAAGTTTGATCCGATAGAAGCAGATATAGGTAAACCCTTTGTAGTAAATATCACAATCACAAATAATGGAATATGGGATGCCAAAAATGTTATAATTATAATATGGATCGAACATTTGAATGTAATTTTATTTAACAACACTGATAACCCCATAGACTTGGATGTGGATGAAGTATATAATGATCTCATACAGGGAGCTGAACTATACCAAGGTGGAAACGTGTTAGTGGAAATTATATTGGATCCTAATAATGAAATTAATGAAACATATAGCTCAAAATCGGGAGGCTTTCGAGATGATAATGAAGTCGATAATACAGATGAAACTATTTTGTATATTTCAGGGGAATTACCGGCGGGGATAGATCCCGGAGTGATAATCGCAATTATTGTTATTTCTGTTGGTGTTGTAGGTGCCATTTCCACTTTCCTAGTTATAAGACCCAGAATGAAAAGACGAGCAGCGCTCAAAAAACAAATTGAGACTGCCAAAAATGATGTTGAAATTTTTGAAACGAATATCCGTAGTTTTGCTAAAGCAAAACTTAAAGGTGTCTATAAATCTCTTTGGTGGCAAGAAGGAATCCCTGAATATATAAGGACTACAATTGAAAGTAAAACTAAATTATTAACACCTAAGAAGCTTCCCTCAACTACCGATGAAATGGAGTCTCTTGATTTCATTCAATTAAATTCGATAATTACTGATAAGAACAATTGGGAGCAGGTTTTTTCAGAAACCTTTCCCGATAAAAATGTTATTGTAGAAAATTTCGAAAGAATAAGACAATTCAAAAGAGACCTTTATGAAGGAAATGTAACTACAGAAGATTTCGCTCACTATCCACTATATATAAATGCTATAAGAACATACTTTACTCGAGGCTTAAATGTATTTTTAAGCTACTCCACTCTAGATTCGGAGCATTTCAATATTGATGAAATTGCCAAACGACTAGAAGCATTTCCAAAAATAGATAAAGTATTCTTTTGGGAAGCAGATAGCGGTGAGAGTATAGTAACTTATATGGAAAGAACTTTAAGACTAAGTAAAGTATTTGTATTCTTTTGTTCAGAAAATTCTATAAAATCTAAAGCCGTGGAAGATGAGTGGCAGGCAGCTTTTCAAATGAGGAAAAAAGGTTTGATGAAAATAGTTCCCGTATATGAACAAGAGGACTTAATTCCATTCTTATTAATGCCTTTATTGAATGTTAAATTTACAAAAGATAACTTTGATGAATTTATCCAGAAACTCTATGAGGAAATATTGAGATAATTTTTTTTTCTTATTTTCTTACTTAGATTAGGACATTTTCAATACAAAAACTTTAATTATTATATCGGTATTAAAAATTAATATAGAAATATCAAGTGAATCAAATATGGTTGATAAAGTAACACCTTTTTTAATTAATATGGGTGAAATAACTCCCGCTCGAAGTCAAGCAAGCCTACTTAACGAACTTGCCATGGGTTTGATTGAATGTGTAGGTATTTATGGCAAATCATTAAAAAAGCTAGGGAAAATCTCAAAAATAACTACAGCATTTTGGCCTGTTCGCTTAATTCCCTTAAGCGATACAAGAGCTTGTGTCTGTAGTTATCTTTTAAATAAACAAGAAAAATTAAGTGTTGGACAATTCGCTCAGATGCCCCCTCGACCTGAAAATGTTGTGAAGGGCGCAGATCCTGTGTCTTTTTTGAATTCTTTACAATCTTATAATAATTCCTATCTAAAGAGAGCCAAAAACTTCAAGCGTGGTATAGTTATTCAAGAAGCTTTGTTTAATACAAATGAAGTAGGATATTTTCAAAACTTTTTTCTTAATCAATATAATCTAGGGGCTCACTCTACTCCCTATTTTATGTTGGAAGGAGGATCTATTTCAAAAAGTGTAAATCAGATTAAAATAGTACCAGAAATTAATGAATTCGTTTCACAAACAGATGTTAAAACGTTAGATTCTTATAGCGATATTATAATAAAATTATGCGAGAGATGGATCGAAAAAGGAAGCAAAGAAGCTGATAAAATTAGAGATACAAAAGTAGATACAGGAGAAGAAGAGAAACAACTTGCAATATTGAATAAAGAAATACAAGCAGAAAAAGAACGAGAAATAGAAAAATCTCCAGAAGAACTCGTAAAGCTTGGAAAATACAAAATCAATGACAAAACCGGAGAACTTAATAATCATCTAAGTACACTCAAACAAAGCGTGGATGGTTTGAAAAACGCTATTAACCAACGAGATCTCTTTTTAGTAGAAGAGGGATTAAAAGATATCGATGTTAAATATCGTGAATTAGGAGACTCTATAGCAAGGTATAAAAATGAGATAGCACAATTACGGAGAAATGTACAACGTGAAATCTCAGATCTAGAGAAAACTAAACAGCAAAAACTACGTGAGTTAGAACGTAAGAAATCTGAAGTCGAAAAACAAATTGAGGCAAAACATAGTGACTTAAGTAAAGATTTAACATCTGCTGAGGATGTATTAGCACAAATTAAAACAGAAAAACAAGCTTGTTTGGATAACATTGAATCGATTAAAGATAGTGAAATGACAAATGTACAGGCTTTCTTCAATAACTATACTCTTGAATTAAAGTCACAAAATGTCATAGTAGGTATCCCAATCTATATCTTTTTCTTCACGGACCCCAATACAAATCGAACGACTGAAAGAGCTCCCGTATTACCCATTTTAATTGATGGAGGGAAAGTAGTAAGAACTAAAGTGAAAGCTAGTTTTAGACAGAAATTAAGAGATTTAATGAATAAAGAAAATTCAATGATCGAACTTGTAGAGACTCAAGGAGATAAAAATAATTTAATGGAAATGAAAAACCTAGACACACGCCTAGATGATGCTATCAATGATCTGCGTATTCGAAAAATACTGAATAAAAAACAAGCAGAAACAACTAAAGATATAATTGCTAATCTAATTTGGTAAACCATAATTTTTTAATTCCCTTCTTTTTCAAATCTTTTTATTTTAAAGCTATTGAAATCTCTCTTTTTGTTTGTAATACTACCGTAATCCTAACAAAACTTTTAAATACGAATTCTTCATATTTGTAATTCACAGACTTCTAAATTATAAATTTAGATAGATTAGGGTGAAACTATTTGAAAAAAAATAAAAAAATATTAATTATAACAGTAATTTTGCTATTGATCAATTTTATGGGTTTTATGCCTAGAAACTTGCCAAATAAATCTGAAACTAATTTTAATCTTGAGGAAGAAAATAATCCATCTCTCAGTGCAGCATCACATAAGATACTTTCACATACATACGATTTCGAGGATGAAACCATAGGTCAAGATCCTACTGCTCCAACATTTGCTAATATGAATGAAGCAGGTGGAGATTTAATTATAGCAGATTTGGGAGATGAACAGCAAAAGCATTTATTATTCGATAAAACAGCCGACGGACGAGTTTCCATAAGGGATAATTTTTCATATTTCGGTGAAACTTATATAGTGGGTGAATACCACTTAAAGGTGTATCATGATGCATCTGGATTTGGTACAAACTTGCGTTCTGCAAATGGTGAAACTATCTTAGCTATGGTCTGGTGGAATGGTGAAATAAGGAACGATACATATGGAGATACTCTTACTACTTATACTTATAACCAATGGTATGATGTTGTGATTTATTTTAACCTAAGTATAGGTTGGATGTTTGATCTTGATGGTGTGAGATATGGAGCAGATTATAGTCTTCCTTTTTATAATCACGGAATTTTTACAGCAAATGCGCAAGATATCTGGATAACATCTTTTGTATCAGGTGGAGGAAACGGTGATTTCCGCGTTGACGACATCGCATTTTATTATGAAAGTGACAAATTAATAAATTTACTTTCTCCAGTTAATAAGACATATACAAAACCTATGGATGGTTATTATCCTGGCACATATGGATTCGAAACTGATAAAAATGGTGGAGATCCAGAGGATTGGTATGATGGAGGTGATAGTTCACAAATTATTCAAGAATTTCAAGGACATAAAAAAGTCTTAGAAATGGTTGATCCTGGAGCGGGACAAATTGGAATAGGCGATACTTTGGAATCACCACCAGATTTTGGTACTATTGAATATTGGCTGGCAGAAAGAGATGCTTCTCTTTCAATTCAAAATCAGATAAATAATCTTGCAGTTGGAAATTGTTTTTGTATTAGAATTACAAGTGATAAATTCGAATATTACAATAGTACATGGTATGATGTTGGAAAGACGGCTTTAGATAACACTTGGTATCATATAAGAATAGATTTTGAGACTACTGAAGGCAAATATATGGGTTTGTCAGAATGGAGATGGCAATTGTATATTGATGGTGAGTCCTATGGACCATATACTTTCGCGAATAATAAGGTTCCTGATACTATTGCTTTTTATTCTAATACTGGAGATATCGCTTATGCTGATGCGATTGGCTATTCATGGGATCCAAATTATGAAATTGGGGATAATTCAGAAGAAGGTTTAGTTATTAGTTTTGATACAGAAGTTCTTCTTCATACAATGAGCTACTCTTTAGATAATCAACTGAAGAGGGCTATAAAAGGAGATACTATAATTACAATGCCAGAAAATGGACTTCATAGCATGCAAATTTTTGGAGTTGATCAGTATGAACAAGAGTATCAATCAAATATTACATATTTTACTGTTGATTTTCCGATTGAAATAATAACTCCAGAAGCTAAAGTCTATGGCGAACCTATGAGTGGATATTATCCAGCTACATATGGATTTGAGAGTGATCTTCCTGGAGCTGATGCTAAAAATTGGACGCATGATGTGGTATCAACCACCCACTCTTATCTAGTCGATTCATACAACGGACATGAGAGAGTGTATGAACTATTTGATAATAATGGAGGGGGAAATCCCGATACCTATAATTCATATGCAAATCAATCTAATGGCACTGTTGAACTTTGGGTTCTCGTGAAAATATCAGGCTATCCACTTTGGGTTCAACCTTATTATGATGCTGTACCAATTTTAACAGTGAGATTTAATACAGCAGGATATCTAGTTGCGGTAAACAATACAGACTCTATCGATTTGACAGAATTTGGTGCAATTAATGGAAATCAATGGTATCACCTTAGAATCGATTTTGAATGTGGATCTGGAGGGTATATGGGATTAGCAGCCAATACATTTAGGGTATATCTGAATGGAAACCAAAGCAATTCCGACTTTATAATGCAGAATCCATCTACTTACGCAAATAAAATCAGAATAACAACCGGTAACTCAGCGGCTGATCCAAATTATTATGCTTACTTTGATGCTGTAGGATATTCATGGGATCCTAATTATAACGTGGGAGAAAATATGAAAGAAGGATTACTTCTTTATTATAAAAATAGTACTAGCTTAAATAAGACATGGTATTCTTTAGATAATCAACCATTCAAAAGGATTTTCGGAAATACTACATTATCTCTTCCAGAAGATGGAAACCATTTCATTCGGGTATATGGAAACGACTCTTTGAACAATCAATACCAATCTACTACACGATATTTTTCAACTCATCATATAAGTATTGTTACTCCTGAAGATAAAGCGTATACGACTCCAATGAGTGGATATTATCCTGCTACTTATGGTTTTGAGAGTGAAAAAGATGGGACGCTTCCAAGAGATTTTATTAATCTTACTGCGTCGGGTTGTAATTTAAAAGTTATTTCTGAGTTGGATGGACATAAAAAAATCTTAGATTTAGATGATCCTATCACTTATGGTCATGTGTCTATGAGGAATAACTTATCAATACCCCAAACCTATGGTACAATGGAATATTGGGTTAGAAGTACTGATATTAACAGACCTTTTCAATTTGAATTTCAAGATAGCTCCTTAAGTGTTTTTGCAGGTTTTCAACTTATGGATTCGGCTTGGAAAGGGTTAAATCCGTCATGGACAATAATACCGGCATTAGGGACTCCGTTGGTCAATAATTGGCATCATATAAGAATAGATTTTGAATGTACAGGTGGAAATTATACCGGTCTATCTCAATATACATTAAGATATACGGTAGACAATACATTATCAGCATCTTTACCCTTTTTAACTAATTGCACACATCTAGATACAATTCTATATTGGACAAGCATATCTAATTACAATTATCATATCTATTTAGATGCGTTGAGTTTTTCTTGGGATCCCAATTATAACATCGGAGACAATTTAAATGAAGGATTGTTACTAAGTTATGAAAATACTACCAATCTTGATTGGCAAGGATATTCATTCGACTCTCAACCAATTATAACTATTCTGGGAAATACAACAATTCCGATGCCTTCTGATGGATCTCATCATATTCAAGTATTTAGTAACGATACTTTAGGGAATATCTATAATTCAGATAATCGATACTTTTCTGTAAATACTGGTAATTTCTTTAATATTATCACTCCAGAAAACAAAACATATGAGAGTGTAATGCATGGATATTATCCAGCAACCTTTGGATTTGAAAGAGACGATCTTGTGCAATTTTCAGATAGTTCAGTTCCAGTTGGGTGGAAAATAGGTGAAAAGGGAGGAACAGTCAATATTTTATCTGATATTGATGGTCATAATGAAGTTTTGGAATTACATGATACTTCTTCAACTGATATGGTGGAAGTTTACCACAATTTCGCTGATCAGAATACAGGAACTATTGAATTATATGTTCGGTGTGGGGATAATACAACAAGAACAAAAGTTTTCATTTATGATGGTGTGGAAACGAAAGCAGTTTACTTATACTTCGATGATAATGGTTGGATTCGTTATTACACTACTGCGCCTCAAGATATAATGACTTACAATATGGATCAATGGTATCATCTTAGAATTGAATGGAACTGTACAGCAGGAGAATGGCATTTATGGATAGATGGCAATAAAACAAATGGCGCAGGATATGCCTTTTATGGAGCACCAAGCGCCATGGACACAATTTATTTTGGCACAACTGGTACTGATTCGAATTTTTACTCTTATATAGATGCAATCGGGTATTCATGGGATCCTAATTATAATATTGGTGATAACGAGGATGAAGGTATATTATTGGATTTTACTAAAACCACTGATCTAAAATGGACTAGTTATTCATTAAATGGACAGTCTAATAGAACAATATTCGGAAATAAAGTAATCCCTTTTAGTAATTATAGCAAACAACGTAATAAAATTCAACTCTTTGGTATGGATTTCAGAGAGATTTTATATAAATCTGAGATTAGATATTTCACAGTCTCACCTTTTATAATATTCACTCCTGAAAATAAAACCTATACTAATCCGATGAGTGGTTACTTTCCAGCTACCTATGGATTTGAGAATGATGAAAACAATGCTGATCCAAAAGATTGGGTAATTCAAATTGAAAATCCCGAAGCGGAAGTAATTTCAGAACTAGATGGACATAAAAAAGTCCTTCGATTATTTGATAATCAAGGTGGAAGTGGAAATCCAACAAGAATATATAATCTTATAAATAATAAAGATAACGGTACAATTGAGGTTTGGGTACAACAAGATGATTTAGGAAGTGATGGTGATAGAAGCCAGATCACGGGGATGGGAAATGGTAATATCTTGTTTGGAGTAAGGATGTTTGGTGGAAGTCCTGCTGAATGGCATGTACATCATAATGGTAGTGACACTCCGATTATTGGAGCCGCAACTCCATTGATAAATACATGGTATCATATTAGGATTGATTTTGAACATACTACAGGAGGATATCATGGCCTTAATGAAAATGAATTCTACGTATATATAAATGGAGTTGGTTATGGACCATATCTTTTTGGTGCTGATGAACAATTAGATGAATTTCACTTGCATACTTATAGTTATGGACTTGGATACAATTCTTATTTTGATGCAGTTGGTTATTCCTGGGATCCTAATTATAATATTGGAGATAACCTTAATGAAGGGTTGTTACTAGGTTATGAAAATAGTACTAATATTGATTCGCAATGGTATTCCTTAGATGGACAAATTAACAGAACAATTTTCGGTAATACTACATTTGTTATGCCTTCAAATGGAGTACATAAAATTCAAGTATTTGGAAATGATTCTATTGGAAATAATTATTATTCCTCTCTTAGGCATTTTACTGTTCAATATTTCCCAATAAATATAATAACGCCTTATAATATTACATATACTAACCCTATGAGCGGATATTACCATGCTACGTATGGATTTGAAAATGATGAAGAAAAAGCATTCCCAAATGGATGGTATCAAGATGTTGCTTTTGGAGGTATGTGTGAGGTAATAGATAGTTATTATAATCACAGAAAAGTAGTCAACCTAACAGACACAGTATATTCAGAACAAACTCAAATGAAAATTAACTTGACAAATAGAGATAATGGGACAATCGAATTTTATTATTTAATTGAAAATTCAAGCATGCGAACTAGTATTAACCTCTTTGAAACAGATTCATCTGATGGAATATATCTACGTGTTGACAGTGGATATCTTACTTATAGAACGGACGCTTATTATAACATCTCTCCAATTCTAAGTAATATATGGTATCATATCTCAATTACATTCAATTCAACTATAGATAAATTTTGGATTACTGTGAATGGAACAACCTACGGTGGTTCTTCTGGTTATGATTATCGGAATCCAAATACAATGATGAAATACTTTAGTATAGCAAGTAGTATATATCATGTAGATTATAGTTTTTATATTGACGCTGTTGGATTTTCATGGGATCCAAATTACAATGTTGGAGATAATATAAATGAGAGCTTACTTCTTAGTTATCAAAGCAATTATGCTCTTGATTGGCAAGGATATTCACTCGACTCTCAACCAATTATAACTATTCTGGGAAATACAACAATTCCTATGCCATCTGATGGAGTACACACTATTCAAGTATTTGGAAATGATACCTGGGGATATATGAGGTCTTCATTAATTCGGTATTTTACAATTTCAACCGCAGGTGATATTGTTGATCCTAACATTACCATCAATTCACCACTTCTATATGACCTTTTCGGAAGTACTGAACCATACTTTAATATAACAGTTATTGAACCTAATTTGGATACTATGTGGTATACCCTGGATGGTGGGTTAACAATTATTCTTATTACTGAACCCACGGGAAACATTGACCAAATAGAATGGGGTAAATTTGGAAACGGAACGGTAACAATTAGATTTTATGCAAATGATACGGCTGGTAATGTTGGATGGGAAGAAGTATTATTGAGAAAAGATGTGCTTCCACCAGAGATTACAATCACTACACCGATCTCAAATTATCTCTTCGAAAGTACTGCTCCTTCATTTGATGCAACTATTCTAGAACCAAATTTGAACACTATGTGGTATACTTTAGATGGAGGAGTAACAATTATACCTATGATAGGACTTATAGGAAACATTGACCAAACGGAATGGGATAAGTTTGGAAACGGAACGGTTACTATTAGGTTTTATGCAAATGATACAGTAGGGAATTCTAATTGGGAGGAAGTAACTGTGAGGAAAGATGTACTTTCACCAGAGATCACGATTAATCTCCCAGGAGACAATCAAATATTCACAGATAGAGCTCCAAACTTTGATTTAGATATAATTGAAGGTAATTTAGATACTATATGGTACACATTAGATGGTGGATTAATCAATGAAACTTGTACATTTTCTGGACAAATTGACCAATCATATTGGAATGCATTACCTCCTGGAGAATACACTCTAAGATTTTATGCTACTGATACATTGGGTCATGAAGGATATGCTGAGGTTATTATTAAGAAGACAGAATCTCCCGCTATATCTAGTTATCATAATATTATACTTTTTCTGATAATGATGATCGGAACAATATCTTTGATTTGGCAACTTAAGAAAAAAATAAAATAAAATTCTCTTTTTTCTTTTTCTTTGATTACGTCTGGTCAAATTGTTATCTTAGATTTGATTTATTAAATTTTTGACAAATTTTTAAATACTAACTTGACATTTTTGTATCTCAGATTATATTAAATAGTCAAAATAAATTTTGGTGAAATTTGTTTGAAAAAGATAAGAATAAGATTAATCTCCTTAAGTTTAATCCTTTTAGTTGGGTTATGTAGTTATGCTTTTATGAATAATTTTGGAATCAATAGATTAAATAAAGTTTCTGATGAAAAAGTAGATTTAAAATTAAGTAGCAATAGTATAACAATTGTAACTCCGCAAAATAAAACATATACAGATGCTATGGAAGGATATTATCCTGCAACTTTTGGATTTGAAAATGATAGAGAAAATACTGACCCGAATGGTTGGAAAATAGATAGAAAAGGCGGCGCAGCAGATATAATAGGTGATCTAGATGGTCATAAGAAAGTAGTAGAATTACAAGATACAGATACTAGTTATGAAACTCGAGCTATACAAACATTTGGAAAAACTCAATCATATGGATCTATTGAATTTTGGTGGAGAGTTACAGATGCAACTGACCCAGCCGATGCAGTAATATATGAGCCTCCTGGAGGTAGCTATGCGGTTTGTATCTCAATACGGGAGGATAAATTTAGAAGATATTATAGCCCTGGCTTTCTATGGTATGATGTGGGAAAAATTGCTTCAGATAATACGTGGTATCACATTCATATTGATTTTGAATGTACTGAGGGAAACTATAGTGGGTTACCGGAGGAGAAATGGCAAGTATATATCGATGGGGAAAAATATGGTCCTTATCCAATGATAGGTACTCACGACCACCAATCCCTTGGTAGTTTTCAAATTTATACAAGGACTACTGAATCTGGGTATTCGACTTTTTATGATGCCGTAGGATATTCTTGGGATCCTAACTATCAAGTGGGAGATAATCTATATGAAGGCTTATTAATTAGTTTTGATTCTAATAGCACACTTGATAGAAAAAGTTATTCTTTAGATAGTCAAAATAAAAGACCTATTCTTGGTAACACGACAATTAGAATGCCAGAAGATGGGCTTCATACAATTCATATCTTTGGGATGGATCAATTAGGAATAAATCACCAATCTGAAATTAGATATTTCACAGTAGATTTTCCAATAGATATAATAACACCAGAAGCGAAAACTTATTCAAAACCAATGAATGGGTATTATTTCGGAACTTATGGGTTTGAGAATGATAAAAGTGGGGATTTTCCAAATGCATGGTCAGAAGAAGGATATGGTTCTTATCAAGGAAGAGTATACGTAGTTGATTCTAAAGATGGGCACAATAATGTTCTGTATCTGAACGATCCCGGAGGTGGTATTCACCTATATCCTGCACAAATATTCTATGAAAATATTACTAGTGGAACAGTTGAATATTGGATATACTATAATAGTCATAATTACCACACTCATTTTTTTATAAAAAATTCGCTCGATCAGTATATAGTTGATGTATATAGCTATGATAATGTGTGGTATTATAAAAATGGTACTACCGAAATTAATACAGGTTTAAATTCTATAAATGAATGGTTTCGAGTGAGTATAGATTTTTCTGGAGATGGAACCTATAAAGATTTAGATGCAAATAAATATAAATTTAGGATTTATCAAGCTGACGGATCTCTCTATTTTGAATCACCTATAGCTAATTATTCTTTCACTGGAGATGCTTATGAAGTAGAGTTATATACCGGTAATACTCAAGCTATTGAATTCTGGGCTGATGCAATAAGTTACTCATGGGATATAGGATATAATGTTGGTGATAATTTCAATGAAGGATTATTACTAAGTTATGAAAATAATACCAATCTTGATTGGATGGGCTATTCTTTAGATGGACAGATTAATAGAACAATTTTAGGGAATGCTACGATTCCATTGCCAGAGGATGGACCACATTCAATTCGGGTATATGGAAATAATTCATTAGGGACTAATTTTCAATCTAATATTCGTTGCTTTTCAGTTCATCATTTAAATTTAATCACACCTGAAGATAAGATCTATACTTGTCCAATGAGTGGCTATTATCCTGCCACCTATGGATTTGAGAATGATAAAAGTGGGGATTTTCCAAATGCATGGTCAGAAGAAGGATATGGTTCTTATCAAGGAAGAGTATACGTAGTTGATTCTAAAGATGGGCACAATAATGTTCTGTATCTGAACGATCCCGGAGGTGGTATTCACCTATATCCTGCACAAATATTCTATGAAAATATTACTAGTGGAACAGTTGAATATTGGATATACTATAATAGTCATAATTACCACACTCATTTTTTTATAAAAAATTCGCTCGATCAGTATATAGTTGATGTATATAGCTATGATAATGTGTGGTATTATAAAAATGGTACTACCGAAATTAATACAGGTTTAAATTCTATAAATGAATGGTTTCGAGTGAGTATAGATTTTTCTGGAGATGGAACCTATAAAGATTTAGATGCAAATAAATATAAATTTAGGATTTATCAAGCTGACGGATCTCTCTATTTTGAATCACCTATAGCTAATTATTCTTTCACTGGAGATGCTTATGAAGTAGAGTTATATACCGGTAATACTCAAGCTATTGAATTCTGGGCTGATGCAATAAGTTACTCATGGGATATAGGATATAATGTTGGTGATAATTTCAATGAAGGATTACTACTAAGTTATGAGAATAGCACTAATCTAGATTGGCAAGGATATTCTCTGGACAGTCAATCAATAATACCAATATTAGGAAATACTTCAATCCCCTTTCCTAAAGATGGAAGTCACCATATTCAGGTAATTGGTAATGATACGTTAGGAAGTATCTATAATTCTGAATTAAGGTACTTTTCAGTAGATACAGGTTCATTCTTTAATATTAGCACACCTGAAAACAAAACTTATTTTGCACCAACATACGGATATTATCCTGCCACTTTTGGATTCGAGAATGACCAAGATGCAAGTGATCCTTTTGGGTGGGTCGACACTTATGGTGTTTGTGAAATAATCGATGAATTTCAAGGTCATAATAAGGTTTTAAAAATGGAGGATCCTGGGCCTGGAGATATTTCGATAAATCATATATTTGAAACACCAGAAGAACATGGTACTATTGAATTTTGGTGGGCAATTGAAGATGCATCTTATGCCATATCATCACAGATATATCAAATTGGGCAAGGACAAGCTTTTTCTATTGGAATAGATAACGAAAAATTTGTTTATAATAATCATACTGGTGGTATGTATAATTTAGGAAAATCTACTTTGGATAACACATGGTATCATATGAGAATTGATTTTGAAACCTCTAGTGGAGGATATATGGGCTTATCACAATGGTATTGGCAAGTAGCTATAGATAACGAACAATTTGGACCCTTTAGTTTCCGATATAATAATACTCCAAGTGGTCAAAATTTCTATCATTTTAATGGAGATATATGCTATGCCGATGCTATTGGGTATTCATGGGATTCAAACTATAATATTGGCGATAATGCAAATGATGGATTACTGATTAGTACTATTCAGAATACCGAATTAACTTGGTTAGGTTATTCATTAGAGGGACAAATAAATAAAACAATATTTGGAAATACTACCATTCCATATTTGGATGAAGGAGTGCATCAAATTCAATTGTTTGGTGAGGATTCACGAGGGATATTATACGAATCTGAATTAAGATATTTTAAAGTTGATTATGGAATAGAGATTAAAACACCTGAAGATAAAGTATACAATGAACCTATGAGTGGATATTATCCAGCAACTTTTGGGTTTGAAGAAGATTCAATTGGATCAAGACCTTCAAGATTAGTATCAGATGTAGCGAAGGGCATTTCAGTACAAGTAATTGAAGAATACATAAATCATAAAAAAGTTGTGGAATTTATTGACACTAATTCTTCACCTTCGGCTAATATTTTAGATAGTTTTGCCTCCGCTAAATCAAATGGAGTAGTTGAATTTTGGATATGTACAAATGATTCAGCTGAGAATATATATATTAGAATAAGAGGATCTATCAGTGAGCTAGCAGTAGTCATTAGAACAGATGGAAATATGTTTCAATGTTATGATTCTACATCTTGGTCTGATCTTATTCCCTGTATTAATGATAAATGGTATCATTTTAGTGTTGAATTTAATTGTTCGACTGATACATTCGATATCTATATCGATAATACCTTGATAGCTGATGATTATGGTTTTAGGGATGGTGATCTAGTTGATGTACATAATTTTCAGATTTATTCTAGTGCGAGTAATAATCTTACATATTACGTCGACGCTATAGGTTATTCATGGGATCCCGGCTATAATGTTGGAGATAATTTAAACGAAGGGTTATTACTTAGTTTTACAAACTCTACTGTCTTTGATTGGCAAGGATTTTCACTTGATTTACAGCCTATAAAAACTATACTAGGAAATTCAACTATAAAAATGCCAGTAGATGGGGAACATCTTATTCGGGTATTTGGAAATGATTCATTAGGAGAGTTATATCAATCACGACTACAACATTTTGAGGTTTCCTCGATTAAATTAGTCACTCCAGTTAATCAAACATATACTCAACCAATGGATGGATATTACCTAGCAACTCATGGATTTGAAAATGATGAGGATGGCACTTATCCAGAAGGATGGACAATTTTAGAAGCTTCAGATACATCTGTTCAAGTCATTTCTGGAATTGATGGACATCAAAAGGTTTTAGAACTCTATGATAATAATAATGCTGGGGCTGGACTTGTAAAACTTTGGAATAACTTTTCCTCAGTACAAGTTTATGGAACAGTAGAATTTTGGTGGAGGATATCAGATGCTTCCCAGGCGGGAGCCTTTCGATTGGCGAATTTGGATGTAGTAACTGATTCGCTTTTCGCTGTTGAGATTAGGAATAATGAATTTCGATATACTAATGGAACGGATTACTCATTGTGTCCTGCCTCTTCAAATAATTGGTATCATTTAAGTGTTGATTTTGAATGTTCAACAGGGAATTATAAAGGATTGAATCAATACTCCTGTTTTATACATATTAATGGCTCTAAATATGGACCCTTTAAATTTGAAAATAATGAACCTCAAGCAACACTATTTTGGATATCAACTGCGAGTACAGAAATGAATTATTATATGTATTTTGATGCTATTGGGTATTCATGGGATTCTAATTATCAAATTGGAGCTAATATGGATGAAGGTTTATTGCTAAGTTATAAAAATAGAATCGTTCTTGATTGGCAAGGGTATTCTTTGGATGATCACATCTCTAAAACTATTTATGGAAACACAACAATTCCGATACCAGAGAATGGAGTACATTCAGTTCAAGTATTTGGAAATGATTCACTAGGATTAGAATATTATTCACAGATTAGGTATTTCACCGTTCAATATTTCCCTATAGATATAATCACTCCTGAAAACAAAACCTATACTGATCCGATGAGTGGCTATTATCCAGCTACCTATGGATTTGAAGATACTCATAATAATAATGATCCTCTCAATTTTTTGGATTCTGAAGATAATTGGAAGGTCATAGATGAATTTAATGGTCATAAGAAGGTATACAATTGCTATGAAGGAGGGGCGATTTTTTTCCAGCAATTCACTACAGGACCACAGAGTAATGGAACTTTTGAATGTTGGGCTGCAAATGAAATTACTACTTACACTTCTTCTCATTCATTTCAAATCAGACTTCATAATGGTACTGTAGACATTTGTTGTGTAGCAATCGGAGTAGGAGATAAATTCTTATATCTAGATAATACCGGTTGGCATGATACTGGTCTTCCTGTTATAAATAATAAGTGGTATCATATTAGAATGGATTTTGAAGCTACAAATGGAGGTTATATGGGTTTGTCTCAATATCAATGGAATTTATATATTAATGGGACTAAAATTGGACCATTGAGCTTTATTAATAATATAGCACCCACCTATATGTTAAGCTGGTCAATGCCATATAGCCATAATAGATATGTAGATGCGATAGGGTATTCCTGGGATCCAAATTATAAAATTGGAGATAATTTAAATGAAGGGCTATTACTTAGTTATGAGAGTGAAATTGCTCTTGATTGGCAAGGATATTCACTAGATTCTCAAACAATAAAGACTATCTTAGGAAATACTACAATTCCATTGCCTTCAGATGGATTACATACCATTCAAGTGTTTGGAAATGATACAGTTGGATATATGAGATCTTCATTAATTCGGTATTTTACAATTTCTTGTATAGCTGATATTATCAATCCTAACATTACAATCAATTCACCACTTCTATATGACCTTTTCGGAAGTTCTGAACCATACTTTAACATAACAGTTATTGAACCTAATTTAGATACTATGTGGTATACCCTGGATGGTGGGTTAACAATTGTACTTATTACTGAACCTACGGGTAATATTGACCAAATAGAATGGGGTAAATTTGGAAACGGAACGGTTACTATTAGATTTTATGCGAATGATACAGCTGGTAATGTTGGATGGGAAGATGTGTTAGTAAGAAAAGATGTGCTTCCACCAGAGATTACAATCACCACACCGATCTCAAATTATCTCTTCGGAAGCACTACTCCTTCATTTTCTTTAATTATTGTAGAACCAAACTTGAACATTATGTGGTATACTTTGGACGGAGGAGTAACAATCTTACTTATTACTGAACCTATGGGAAACATTGACCAAACGGAATGGGATAATTTTGGCAATGGGACTGTTACTATAAGATTTTATGCGAATGATTCGGTAGGGAATTCTGATTGGGAAGAAGTAACTGTGAGGAAAGATGTACTTTCACCAGAGATCACGATTAATTCTCCAGAAGACAATCAAGCATTTACAGATAGAGCTCCAAGTTTTGAATTAACTATAAATGAAGGTAATTTAGATGAGATATGGTATACATTAGATGGTGGAGAAATAAATGAAACTTGTACCCTTACTGGAGATATTATCCAAGAATATTGGAATGCATTACCTCCTGGAGAATACACTCTACGATTTTATGCTACTGATACATTGGGTCATGAAGGATATGCTGAGGTTTCTATTAAGAAATCAGAATCTCCCGCTATACCAACTTATAATATTAATATGCTTTATTTAATAATGATTTTCAGTTTAATATCAATTTCATGGCAACTTAAGAAAAAAATAAAGTAAATTCTAATATTAGCCTTTTTACTACTTTTATTTTTTTTTTATGTATCTTTATATTAACTCTGATTGAAATTTAATTTATACACAAGAGTGATATAAATATGAAGTCATCATATAATTAATATAAGTAGTATAATCCAAAAATAAAATCTAAACTCGTCTTAATAGAACTAAACGAGAAACAAATTAAAGATCTTTATTAAAAATCGAATAAATAAAATAATTGAAGAGTAGATTTAAATGACAGAAATTAGAATACAGAAATTCAATTTTATAAGATTAATTTATGGAATCTTAATTATAATTGTATTGGTTTCAGCATTTCTTCCATATTATTTAGAACATCACCCTCCATATCCACCACCACCCGAAACTCCTGTATGGGAAGGTTATACGACAGAATATGAGGGTTATATTGCTTTAATTTTTGGGGGGTGGGTAGGTGTTGCACTTGCCATTATCTCAATTATACTATTGACCCCAGAAAGAAAAAAAAAGGCACTCCTATTCGGTGGAATTGGTTTTCTTTTAATTTTAATTAGCTTAATGATCTATCCTTCTATAATCTCATTAAATCAAGTAATTGTAAATCCTATAACCTTTACAGCTGGATTCTATTTATGTTTGATTTTTGGGATTGGTTTAATTGGAACAAATGTTGTTGCTGTTGTAAGTAAGGAAGGAGAATTAATATTTCGACGTGTTAAATCGACGAAAGTAAAAGAAGTAAAGGCTAAACCTATGAAACGGAAGGTATTAGAAGTTGAACCTATCGAAATTAAACAGGAAGTAGTAGTTGGTACTGATTGGGAGGATAAACAATTAGTTGAAGGAAAAACTATTGATTTTATCAAAACCATGCAATTTCAATCAAAGGAACTGCCTTTTTTCGAAATTATATCAAAAACAGGAATAAAACGTGAAACTCTTGAAACCATTGTTGACGATATGATCACTAATCATGAGATAAATGCTCGAGTAAGGGATTTTGTTATTATCTTTAAAGAAATTTCCAAAGAGGAAAGAGAAGAGGGACTACGAAAAATTAAAACTGGTCTTCAGCAAAAAATGTCAGAAATTGATGAATTAATTAGAGGAAATAGATATGATGAAGCTATTGCAAATCTAAATAATATAATAGCATCTGCAAGAAATTTTGGATTGATAGAATTAATGAAAAAGGCGCAGGTAAAATTAAAGGAAGTTAATACACTTAAAATAGAAAAAAGAGAAGAATTAGAAGAACAGAGAGTTAAAGACGAACTTCAAACTCAGTTATCTGAAATTGAAGATTTAATTGAAGATAATAAGCTAAGAAATGCATTTCGAGAATTAGAAAAAGTTAAACAAATAGCACAAGAATATGAATTATCAGAAATTTTGAAAGAAGCAGAAGAAAAAATAGAACAGTGTAAAACACTGGAAGAAGAAATTAAGAGAGATAAAGAACAAGCTAAAATGGATAAAAAGATACAAAAGAAATTATCTAAAATTGAAAATCTAATTGAAAATAGTAAATTTTATGACGCAATTTTAAAACTAGTTGAAATAAAAGAATTAGCAAGAGAATATGAACTTTCTGAATTACTAGAGAAAATTGAAGAAAAAATTGATTATTGTAAGGACTTCCAGTTTAATATCAAGAAAAAGATCAAAAAGACTATCTTGAACTATGGAACTAAATTTGCCCGCCTTGAACTCATGGATATTGTTGAAAAGAGTGATGTTAAAGATGAAAGTCAAATCGAACAAATAATTCTTGAAATGATTAAAAATCGGGAAATTGACGCGGAATATTTTTCAGCATCAAAATCAATCGCCTTTAATCAAAAAGCAAAAGAAATAGCACCAGTATCACCACTTGAGGACATTAAAAACCAGAGAGTATTTCTCAGTTATTCTACTTTGGATGCTGAGCATTTTCGAATATCAGATATAGTGAAAGAATTAGAAGTATATCCAGAAATAAAAAAGGTTTCGTATTGGCAAGCTGACAGTAAACAAAACATCGTAGAATTCATGGAAGATACTCTAAAAAATACGGATATATTCGTACTTTTCTGCTCGAAAAATTCAGTAAAATCTAATGCTGTTAAAGATGAATGGCAAGCTGCATTCCAGATGAGAAAAAAGGGAATGTTAAAAATTATTCCAGTATATGATAATGAGGATGACATACCTGTTTTATTATGGCAGATGTTAAATGTGAAGTATACTGAGAATGATTTTGAGGGTTTTATAGAGAAATTATATGAAGAAATTTTAAGAGGTTTACAAAAAAAGGTTTCTCCTACAGCTTAAAATCAAATTTTTTTTCAAATTGTTATAATTTTAAATTATATTTTTAATGTTCTATATATTTCATTAATTGACCACAACATTCGGGAATTGGTTGATATCCACACTCATCAGAGCAACAACATAATAAATATTCATCCTTAACTATCATTGATGTATCACAACATGTAGGAACTTCCTTTCTTGAACCACAAATATCACAAACTAACTCTGGTATTTTAATCATCTCCACTATTTTAAAATTCCATCTTAAATAAGGAAAATAACAGTCAAAAAAGCTTCTCTAATATAATATAATAATCTCTATACAATCATTTTATCAAATTAAGTGAAAATGAAAATTTAGTTTCAAAATACTACTATAGAATGACTTTTTCAAATTAAATCCGATTTTATCTTGTCTAGGCATTATTTTAAACTTGATAGAGAATCTAAATTCTATCGATCATTATTCTTTAAATTGTATTTATTGAGAAAATTTTAAATAATAATCAGTAAAAATTCTAGTAAGAGAAGAAATTCAAGAAAAATTTAATCAAATAGAAATAAGGAGTGATAATGGTATTATGGAATTAGAACAACGCAAACCATACGAAGAGCAAATTAATAAATATAAAGAAATTCGTCCATTTTACAAAGAATTTCATAAAATTATGAAGAAGATCCTCAAGAATATAGTAAGAGGTCATTCATCTGAATTCATCATACAAGGGCGAGTAAAGAAGATTTCTAGTTTTGCAAACAAACTCTTTAAATCAGAAAAGAAAATTACCAATCCTTTTCTAGAAATTACTGATTTAATCGGATTTAGGATACTTTTACCAAATATCAACGAATTAAATGCTGTTAGTGAAGCAATTCGAGATAATTTTTTATTTGATACTGTAGATGGTTTGGAAATCTCCGAACTAAGTGAGATAAGTACTTCTCTTGGACATTTTCAGACCTACACTGTTCAGTTGATGCCTGATTTAAAGATATATGATAGACTTGAACTTAATATCCCTGAGAAAATGTTCAATTTAAAAGCAGAAATTCAAATTTGTACATATTTGAGTTATGGATGGGCTGCGAATCAATACAAAGTCTTTAACCAACACGACTTTAAAGTCCCTAAACCATATGAACAAGAACTCACCCGAGTAAAATCATTATTGACTATTGAAGATGAATCATTAGATAAAATCATGAAAAAAATGCGGGATTATGAATCAACCATAATCACTTATATGTCTAATGAAAAAATAAAGTCTGAAATAGAGAGATTAGAAATGGTCTATGAAGCTGACAAAGAGAATTTAAAAATTGGTTATAGAATTGCGAGATTGGCGATGGCAATTAACGATATGGATAAAAGTATTGAAATTTTAAATGAATTGATGAAAACTGAAGCCTTTAAACAAGTATCAGAATTAGAAGTAGCAGAAGTTTTAAGAGATTTGGGTGTATCTCATCATCAAAAATACAAAAAAAATCCCTCAAGCCCAGCATTTATTCAGGGTCAGAAATTTTTAATAGAGGCAGCTCAAAGAAATCCTTTTGATTCAAATGGATGGTCATCATTAGGAGGTACATATAAAAGTCAAAATAATTATACTAAAGCTTTGGAATGCTATAAACAAGCATTAAAAGTGAATCCAGGAGATCCATATCCTTTAGGTAATTATTTAATCCTAGTTATTCAGCAAACAGGAGATTTAGTTCATATTGAAAGAAATTATGATATGATTCAGAAAGCAATTAAAATACGGTTAAGACAAATAGAAGTAATGGTCGATACTCCATGGGCTTTTTTTGACGTAGGTTTATTTAACTTATTTCTTAGAAATGTAAATGAAGCTTTAGATTATTATTTAAAAGGAATAAGATTCAGCTCTGATATTTGGATGATTGAAACTACTCTAAATACTCTGAATAACCTTAAACTAATAAAAGATAAATTAAAAGGCATCGATTTTATCAGACAAGTTCTTCGATTGGGGATTTTATTTCATCCAAATATAGTTGAGAAAACTGATAAAATGATTAATGAGTCCACTTTGGCATTAGATTCCGAAATAAAACAAATGGAAAGAAATCTTGATGAGCCTATTGTAATTATTGCTGGGGGGACAGATAAACGTATTGAACGAAATTTAGAAATATTTAACACTAATATAATTGAAGCTTTTAGGAATTTTGAAGGAACAATAATTTCAGGTGGTACCAAAGCAGGAATTAGCGGTACAGTAGGAGAAATCCAAGATAACTACCCAGATCAAATAAAAACAATTGGTTATGTTCCAAGTCATATGCCTGCTCACGTTGAATTAGATAAAAGATATAGTACAGTTCATTTTACAGAAGGAAAAGATTTCAGTATTAGAGAACCGATTCAATATTGGTATGATATAATGAAATCTGGTATTGAACCAAGTAAAGTTAAACTTATTGGAATAAACGGTGGAGATATTTCTGCCTTTGAATTTCATTTAGCAATCGTTTTTGGAGCGCAAGTAGGTATAATGAAAAATAGCGGACGAGCAGCAACAGAATTGATAAATGATCCAAGTTGGGAAGAACCAACTGGCCCTGAGTATGGTTATATAAACAAAAAATTGTTCAAAGTGCTAAAAAACTCGTCTGAGGATATCTATAATTTCTTAACAAAACCCTTTATAGTCGATCCAGATATAGAAAATATTCAGAAATTACTGGTACAACATCGAGAAAGTGGTGCTAATCAATATGAATTAAATTTTACTACTGAAGATGTTGATAATACAATTTTTTCTGGTTTTCTCACAGCATTGGATCATATAGCGAGCCATGCATTGAAAGTAGGCGAAATTTTATCAATAAAGTTTAGCCTTGGCCATCTTTCAGGTGGATTTTTTACCAATAAAGAATTTAAAGTAGTCTTTTTACTGAACGAGACTCCATCACCAACATTAGAAGATAAAATAATCGAATTCATTAAGGAAGTTGAAGAAAACCTAGGTGATACCTTTCATAAACTTCATTTAGGCTGTCAAAGCTATTTAGGCGGAAAACAGATGAATGAAATATTATCTAATGTTTTTGGTCCTGAGATATTAAAACTAATTGGCAACCAAACTGGAACCCAGCCTTTAGTTATACCAGAAGAATGTGACTAAAACATTCTTATTTTTTTCTTTTTAATTATAATTAAATTATTTATTGTATAAATGGAGTTGAAATTATGTATAAAGAATTAGCAAAGTATTATGATTTAATCTATTCATGGAAGGATTATAAAAAAGAAGTGGAAAGAGTTAAGGAATTAATTGATAAATATAAGGTATCTGATGGTAATAAATTATTGGATGTTGGTTGCGGTACTGGAAAACATTTAGAATATTTTAAAGATAAATTTTCTTGTACTGGTACAGATATTAATGAAGAAATGCTGGAAGTTGCCAGAAAAAAGATCCATGGAGTAATTTTTAAACAAGCAGATATGATAAATATGAAGCTTAAAGATAAATACGGCATAATTATATGTTTATTTAGTTCAATAGGATATGTAAAAACATACGCTAATCTGACAAAGACGATCATAAACTTTTCAAATCATTTGGAAAAAGGAGGCGTAGTAATTATCGAGCCCTGGTTTACAAAATCGACTTATTCGGTTGGACATCCTGGAATGACTACTTATGATGGAGAAGATATAAAGATTGCTAGATTGAATACAGCAAAATTGGAAGATGAGTTATCAGTTATGGAAATGCATTATTTAATTGCTGAAAGAAATGAAGATGTTAAATATTTTGTAGATCGTCATGAATTAGGACTCTTTGAAATTGAAAAATTCTTAGATATTATGACTAAAGCAGGAATAAAAGCTGATTTTTTAAAGGATGGTTTAATGAAAGATAGAGGCCTTTACATAGGGATAAAAACATAATGGTGATAAAATCTTTTTAATTAATAACTAATATTCCTCCTCCAAATTTACCAAATTATGAGGAGTCTCACCACGAATAAATCTATTAACATTTTCTAGAAATGGTCTAAAATCCCCCATTAACCTATCTGATTGCCAAGCCCTATGGGCCGTCATTATCACATTTTTCAATTCATGAAATGGAAATTTAGAAGGATAACATGGAAATGGTTCCTGTGTTTCTGGCGATCTACGCTCTGGATAGTTGTACCATACATCAATTGCAGCGCTACTAATTTTCTTATCCTTTAAAGCAGTATATAAAGCCTCTTCATTAATTGTTGCTCCTCGCCCCACATTCACAATAATCGTTGTTGGTTTCATAATTTCAAATTCATCTTTATCAAGAAAGTTTACTGTCCTTTTCGTTAAAGGTAAAGTGTTAATAATAATATCTACTTGTTTAATAGCTGAATGTTTCTCTTCAGGAATATAAATCTCTATATTCTTGTCATCACATTCTTTGGTTCTTTTTACTGCAACATATTTCATTTTGAATGGTTCACACATTTCCTTAAAATATTTAGCAATAGTTCCATATCCAAGAAATAAAATAGTTTTCTCATACAGAGTAGTGGCTCGATATTTAGTATAATCCCAATTCCCTTCTCTTAATAATTGATCATTGTTAGATATTTGTCTTGCTATTGAAAGCAAAAGGGCAAAAGCATATTCTGCTATAATTTTAGAATGAGTATGTGAATTACAGAGAACCGTATTATTAGACTTGTAAAAATTAAAATCGTATCCCTCTAATCCCGTTGCAAAGGTTTGGTGCAATTTTAAGTTCCCATATAACTTTTTTTCATTATCTTCGATTTTAGGGCCAATAAGTATGTCAATTTCATTGAGAATCTGTTCTTTCTCGCTATTTTTAAAATCATCATAAAAAACTAAATCTGTGTTTGGCTCGATCACATTTCTAAGATTGTTTTTAACTGATTCTTTTGAGAAAAGATTCACTAATTCTGGTCTTGGTTTTATCAGAACTTTCATAATAATAATTATTATTATATTTATATAAAGGTTTAAAGGATATAATTTAAAAATTGTTGAAATTTATAGTTTTATCTCTCTAATAGTTTGTTTAAATAGATTTCAAGATTTAAACTTTTATAAAGAAACTATTTTAAAGCCTTAAAATTATTAAAATGCATGAAACTTTTTTGGTGTAATAAATTTGCCAAAAGCCAAAGTTAAAAATATCAATATTTATTTTGAAATTCATGGAGAAGGTTATCCTTTTCTTTTGATTCGAGGTCTTAGTAGTTCTTTAGAAAGTTGGCCTCCTTATAGTATTGCCCAATTCTCCAAAATCTTTAAAACCATCGTTTTTGACAATAGAGGAGCCGGAAAATCAGATACTCCTGATGGAGAATATTCTGCGAAAATGATGGCTGATGATACTATTGGCTTAATTGATAATCTAGACATTAAAAATTTATATTTATTAGGTTTCTCAATGGGAGGATGTATCGCTCAAGAACTGGTGTTAAACTATCCTAAAAAAGTAAAAAAATTAGTACTTACATCTTCTTGGTGCGGTCCTTCCCACGGTATTCCACCTATTCCTGGAAAAAATCCATTTACGGATATGTTGACTTTATTGAAAGAAAAAAACTACGAAAAAGTGGCTAGAAACCTAACTGAAGCATTATTTCCTGAAAATTATAAAAAAAATAATCCAAATATAATCAAGAAAGTGATTGATAATTATATGAACAACCCTCCCTCACCTAAAGGTTTTGAAGGTCAATCCGCTTATGTTGAAAGTTTCGATACTTATGAACGTTTATCAGAAATAACGATACCTACTTTAATTTTACATGGAACAGAAGATGTGATACTTCCTGTGGAGAATGCTAAGATTTTAGCTGAAAATATACCTTCAGCAGAATTAATATTATTTGAAAACACAGGACATGGAATGAATATACAAGAAAATAAACGTTGGACTCAAAAAGTTATTGAATTTTTAAAAAGAAAATAGGTTTTGGATATATCTATAAAAATATAAGATTGAACTTAATATGAAAAATTGGAAAAAAGAATATTCACATAAAGTCACTTCAAAAGAGAAAGCTATCTCAACTATAACTTCAAGAAATAGGGTGGTTTTCGGTCATGCTGCAGGAGAACCGAATATTTTAGTGGATGAATTAGTAAGACAAAAAGATCGTCTTCAAAAAGTAGAAATTGTTCATATGGTACCGTTGAGAGAATGTCAATATTGTTTACCTGAAATGAGAAAAAATTTCCATCATAATTCTTTATTTGCAGGAGCAGGAACTCGACAAGCTATTAGGGAAAAAAGAGCCGATTATAGTCCGGTATATTTTTCGGAAATTCCACGCCTTTTTAGAGATAATATATTGCCTGTCGATGTCGCATTAATTCAACTTGCTCCACCAGATGAAAATGGTTATATGAGTTTTGGAGTATCTGTAGATTATACTGTACAAGCAGCTTTATCCGCAAAAGTTGTAATTGCTGAAGTAAATGAACAAATGCCGAGGACACACGGTGAATCTATCTCCGTCTCGGATATAGATTATATAGTTGAAACGGATAGACCTTTAATTGAGTTATCCCCTCCTAAAATTACAGAAATTGAAGAAAAGATTGGCCATAATATTGCTTCATTAATTCCCGACCAAGCAAATCTCCAGCTAGGTATTGGTGGGATCCCAGATGCTGCTTTAAAGTTTCTAAAAGAAAAACGAGATTTAGGGATTCATACTGAAATGTTTTCTGATGGTGTCGTCGATCTCTATGAGAAAGGAATTATTACCAATAAATTTAATAATTTACATCCAGGTAAATTTATTGCGACCTTCCTAATGGGAACAAAAAAGCTATATGGATTTGTTGATGATAATCCATCAGTGGAAATGCATACAGTTGACTATACCAATAATGTTATGATTGCCGGAAAAGTTAATAAGCTGATTTCAATTAATTCTGCTCTACAAGTTGATCTATTTGGTCAAGTGTGTGCAGATACTCTCGGTTATCAGCAATATTCTGGTGTAGGAGGACAAGTTGATTTTGTTCGTGCTTCAAGTTTATCCCTAGGAGGCAAATCTATTATTGCTTTACCCTCAACAAACAAAAAAATGACAATTAGTAGGATCGTGCCAATATTAAATGAAGGAGCATGCATAACCACTTCACGTAATGATGTTCATTACGTCGTAACTGAATATGGAATTGCTAATTTACGTGGAAAGACAACTCGCGAACGAGCTAATTTATTGATCAATATTGCACATCCAAATTTTCGCGATGAACTCAAGGAATATTATAATTTATAACACATAATACAACTATTTTGTGAATTCTTTCATAACCATATGAGTATTAGAAGCAGTCATTCCTTCAATCATATCGATTTTATTTGCGAATATCTCATATAACTCATCAGGTGTATCTACAACAATCTCTGCTAACACATCATAATCGCCCGTTAAGGACATTACTTTTGTTATTTGAGGAATACTTTTAAGTTCCTCAATTACAGGTTTTATTACACTAATTCCTAACTTACCCAGAATAATTGCTTTTATTGGCATATTTTATATATCCCTCCTTTATTAGCTTGGCATTTTGATAATTTTATTGATAAATAATATTTCAATTTCTTTAATTTCACTTAAAGGTTTTAATCTTAAATTAATTAAATTATAAAAATCTTTAATGGAACTTACTTTTACGTTTAACAATAAATCGTGAGCTCCTACTAAAGCATAAGTAGAACTTACTCCATAATATTTAAAAACTCGTAATGCCGTTCTATTGATTGATCCTTTCTTCAATGATAATAATAGAACTGCTTGAACTAAATTTTTTACTTCATGAGAATATCTTATTACGAATGTAAACGCAAGTAAAAATATTACAATAATTAATAATTCGGGAGGAAAGTACTCATTTACAAATAATACTGAAAATAAAATTGAAGCTAAAGGATCTATCAAATTTAATATACTATTCCATTGACTATAAGTTAAATTCTCCGATTTCCAATTAACATTCGCAATAAAAATTAATAGATATGGAATAATTGTTGAAAAAATTATTAAAAAAATCATATCCCCTCTAATTAAAATTTGAAAGATATTCCCAAATTGAATGAAAAATGTTGAGATCTCATAAGTTAAATCAGTTTCTATCGGGATAATATAGATAAGTAAAACAAGTGGAATCATACAGAGTACTCCAAATAAAAATGAAAAGGACATTTTTAAGAGAAATCGAGGTATTTTATAATTTCGATTTTGTTCTATAATTTTGGTCTCTTCTCCTGAATATGCATCCCTATTGATTACAATATAAAGAAATGATATTGCAACGCTAAAAGTTAACAAATAAATTATTCCATTTAACATTACAGGTCTACCTTTTAATGCAGCTCCAATACTTCCTACAAATATAAAAATTATAATTGTAAAAAACAAGAGTATAATATAGAGTACTTTAAAAATGTCGAACTTTTCAAAGTTAACCCCTTTTTCATAGAACGCGATAAAAATCACACTTAATAGAAATCCAATCATTGTGAACGTTATAGATGTAGTTTTGAGCGTTAAAAAGAAAAAGATTATATTGAGAATTATCCCAAAGAATCCTAAGTAAATATAATAGGAGATGTTCCTTATATCAAAAAACCTTCGATTTTTATGAAATAAATTATTAAATAGAAACTTAAGTGAAATAGATTCATTTTGTGTGAACTTATTATTAATAAGAACTAGGATTATAGCTAGAATTAATAATAAAACTCCAGAAATCAAAAACCTTAAAAAAATAACCATTATTATTGATACTTCCAAAAATAAGTTTTGCACGATAACGGGAATAAAACCCCATAATAAATTTGCTAATATTAAATTTATAATATATTTGTTTTGCATGATTTTAGCCAGTAATTGTGAATCCTTTAAACGCAATAGAAGGAACTTTTCCAAAAGATGTCAATTCTTTTTCATTTCCTAAACCAACTATTTGATCGAATGATTTATATAAATTACCTGCTACTGAAACCGGTTCCAATGGATTTGTTATTTCTCCATTTTCAATTTTATAGCAATATGGTGCCAAAATAGAAAAATCTCCTGAAACAACATCAGCAGTATGAAAACCTAATAAAGCATCCTCTATGAGTATACCGTTATTTATATCGGATGCTAATTCAGTTTTATTTCGATTCCCTGGAATCACATATATAGTATTTGGAGCAATTTTAGGTAATGATTCATAAGTTTGTGGTCCTCTTCTTTTAGCATTTCCCGTACTCTTAGTTGAATAAATATTACTGTAATATTGGTCAAAAATGAAACTTTTTAAGATTCCTTTATCTAAAATTTGAGTTGATTTACGTGGGTATCCCTCATCATCAATAGCTACCATATTTGGATCATCTGGCATTTGACCATCATCAATAATTGTTAAAGAAGAAGTTCCAACTTTTTCACCAATCTTTTCCGCAAAAATACTCCTTCCTTCAATGACACTTTGACCATTTACACTATTAATTAAAGCTCTATTTATAAACTCCGCTGCTGCTAAATTGTTTAAAATAACATTCATTTGAGCAGTTTTATCAAAAGGTTTTGAATTTAATAATTTAACTGCCTTTTCTGCTCCCTGTTTTCCAATATCTTCAAATTTTGGGACACCTCTTCCTAACACAAAACTTGTTCCTGTCTTGTTTTTTGAATTTTCTGCTGCGATAACATAGATTTCTATCTCACCTTTAGTTGTTCTACTTGACTTTAATAATCCTTCTGTATTTCCAACAGCGAAGACACCATAACCAACTGAGATCATACCTTCAATTGAAGAAATACGTGAATCATAATTTTTAGCTTCATCAAAAATTAAATTTGCTCCCTTAACAATATCTTCACTATCTATTTCAAGTACTGAAGTTTCAATTTTTCCGTTTTTCCCTTTATCTGAAGTTTGAACAAAACTTTTCCATCGATCATCTTCTTTTGGAAGTACCTTAGATATTTTTAATGCAGATTCTATTGCGAAATTTACAGCGGAATCTGTAATTCCTGAGACTGTAGCAAAACCAACTCTCTTTCCTGTCAAACAACGACATCCTATTCCTATATTTCCTCCTTGAGTAGCATCAATCATGCCACCTTTCAACTTAATATCGAGTGTGCGTGATTTGGTTAGATAAAGCTCAATAGCGTCAGTACCAAGAGATCTTCCGAACTTTAAACCTCGGTCAATTCGAGAAAGAAGATCAGATTCCCAATCATCAAAATCTAAAGACATAGTGTTTATTCACCTCCAAAACGTATATTATCTATTACTAATTTTGGTCCACCAATGCCAGTAGGTAACGGAAATTGTCCATCTTTTCCACATCCTCCAAAATATCCGCTAAATATTTCTAAATCTTTAGTAGCTCCTCGAACATTTTTTAATAGATTTAATATATTACCGGATAATGCGACATCTTTTAGGGGATACTTTTTTTCACCATTTTCAATCCAATATCCTCTAATTGCTTGAAAGACAAATGAACCATCTGCCTCAACACTTCCTCCATGAGTTTTAATCGCATAAATTCCAGTTCCTAATAATTCCAATGCTTCTTCTTCAGATAAATCTCCTGGAGCAAAATAAGTATTTTTCATTCTAGGTATAGGAGCGAATGTGTAATTTACTGCTCTTGCATTGCCAGTTGGTTTGCAATTCAATAGTTTTGCAGTTGAGCGTGAATGTAAAAATTCCTTTAGCTTTCCTTTTTCAATTAGAACGGAACGTTTTGTCTTAACTCCTTCGTCATCATAAGGTAACCAAAGACTTCCCAAATTTTTATCCTGAGGAAGTACACCTTCATCGATTATGGTACAATACTCAGACCCTAAAGTTTCTCCCAATTTGTTGTGAATAGGGCTCAATTTTGCAACAATAAAATCTGCTTCAGTTAAATGTCCAAAACTTTCATGAGCTAGTACACCAACCAAAAGATTTTCACAAAGGGCATTAAATTTTCCTGCTGGTGCAGATTTTGCTTTCATTTTTTCTTTAGTCCACAAAGCAGCATTTTTACCTATATCTTCAGGTGTGGATCCTTTATTTTTATAGGATTCTAAGCCAACTGAACCATTTTTGCTCTCCATAGCACTAACCAAGGCTCCTTCAGGAGTCTTACTAGTAATTACACAAACCAAATCAAGAATAAAGGGATTCCATTTAATTTTTGTTCCTTCTGAATTTGTAAATAATTTTTCTCCAGATAATTCTCCATATGCAGCTTTAAATGAAACTATAGCTTCACCATTTTCTTTTGCTGAATCTTCAATTCGTTGAAGTATGTCAATTTTCTCATCTAAATCAACTAACCAAGCAGGTTCTTTTATATTAGGTTTTAAATTTACATCAACTATAGGGTTTAGCGGATCAATTTCTGATTTGATCTTAACATTATGAGAACAAGCTTTTGCTATTCCTAACGCATCTTCTGAAGCTTTTTCCATAGCTGGGTTAGATAAATCTGCTGAAAAAGCATAACCAGTGGCACCTTTATAATATACATTAAATCCAACTCCAGCCCTCTTGGTTGCTTTACATTCTTCAATTCGCTCATTATCTTTAATAATGGTCCTGATTAAAAGCTCATCATAGCGTGCATCAACAAAATCGGCACCTTTTAATTCCAATTTAGAGATTATTGTTTGTAATTTATCAAACATTTAACCATCTTTTAAAATTTAATATTTGAATTGGTAATCTTTAATAATAGTATATATATACACCTTTATTTTAAAATAAAATTGATTAATCAATTCATGCAAAATCCCACTATCTTCCCAATGGGATTAGAATAATATCTAAACTTTTAATAAATCTTTTCATTTAATATTATAATTTCCCAGATAAAAATAGAGATATAAAAAAAATGCCAACTTCGAAAGAATTAATTGAGATGGCTGAGAAATATGGTGCTCATAATTATCATCCAATTGACGTTGTAATTTCTCGGGCTGAAAGAGTTTGGGTTTATGATCCAGAAGGAAATAAATATTTAGATTGTTTGTCAGCGTACTCATGTCATAATGCAGGGCATTGTCATCCAGAAATCGTAGCAACTCTTAAAGAACAAGCGAGTATTGTAACATTGACTTCTCGTGCTTTTCATAACGATATGATGGGTCCATTTTTAAAAATGATAGCTGACGTAGTAGGACCACATATTAATGATCCGAACAACTCTGGAATAATGTCGCTTCCAATGAATTCAGGGACAGAAGCAGTTTCTACGGGTATAAAAGTAGTAAGAGCTTGGGGATATATTAAGAAGAAGATACCTAAGAATGAAGCTAAAATAATAGTATGTAGGGAAAATTTTCATGGAAGAACTATTACGATTATAGGATTTAGTTCTGATATTTCAGGGGGTCGATACTATGGCAATTTTGGTCCGTTTACTCCAGGATTTATTACTATCCCATATGGAGATGCTGAAGAATTAGAAAAAACTATACTAGAAATTGGACCTGAAAAAGTAGCTGCTTTTTTGGTTGAACCTGTACAAGGAGAAGCTGGTGTTAAAGTCCCTCCAGAAGGCTATTTAAAAAAAGTAAGAGATATTTGTACAAAATATAATGTTTTAATGATCTCAGATGAAATTCAAACAGGGTTTGGAAGAACTGGAGAATTTTTCGCATGTGATCATGAGAATGTGAAACCAGATATGATATTACTTGGTAAAGCTTTAGGAGGTGGTGTGTATCCAGTTTCTGCGTGTGTAACCACAAAGGAAATCATCGGACCAGATGTAATTATTCCAGGTACTCATGGAAGTACATTTGGTGGTAATCCACTCGCTGCGGCTGTTGGAATGAAATCAATTGATATTCACTTGAGAGAGAATCTTGCTGAACGAGCAAAAGAAATGGGGGCTTACTTCATAAAAAGATTAAGGGAGATTGGTGAAAAAAGAACTAAAATTCCAATTAAGGAGATAAGAGGAAAGGGATTATTAATTGCTGTTGAATTTACAGAAGATGCAAGACAAATAGTAGAAGAATTAAAAGATAATGGAATTTTAGTAAAAGACACTCATTCTACAATTATTCGATTTGCTCCTCCATTAGTAATAACACGAGAAGAAATTGATTGGGCTATTGAAGTTATTGATAAAGTATTTGTAAAACAATAAAATTAATTATCTAAAATTATTTGAGTCCCAGCTTTTCCTTCTAATGCTTTTTTTATTTTTTCTATGGATGTAATTATTGCTTTTTCTCCCCCTGTTTCCAAGAAATTTATAACCGCTTGAATTTTAGGCCCCATACTCCCAGAAGGAAACTGTCCTTCATTTAAGTATTTTTTTGCCTTAGATACCGATAATTTATCTAAATCTTTCTGATCAGATTTCCCGTAATTTATAGCAACTTTCTCAACATCAGTAGCAATAAGAAGAATATCCGCGTCAACTTGTTCAGCTAATTTAGAACTAGCAAGATCTTTATCTATTACTGCCTCTACACCATATAATCTTTTTTCTTCTTTTATCACTGGAATGCCTCCTCCACCACAAGCAATAACAATCCAACTTCCTAATTCCATTAACTTCTTTATTTCACGCCATTGATAAATTTTTTTTGGTTTAGGAGATGGAACAACTTGCCGCCAACCTTTAGCTGTTTTTACTTGACCTTGCCTTGTACGGACAGGATATGCTGGTCCAATCGGTTTCGTGGGATTTTTAAAAGCAGGATCTTCTGGGTCCACTTTTACATAAGTTAGAACTGTTAGAAAAAGTTTTTCTTCATCCATACCTATCTTCATGAGCTCTTCATCTAAAGTACTTTCAATCATAAAACCAATTTGCCCCTGTGTCTCTGCTACAAGTATCTGTAAAGGTCTTTTTGATACAAATTCGGTTGCTTCTTGTTGTAATAGGAGATTTCCCACTTGGGGGCCATTACCATGAGTTATAATGATGTTATAGTCTTTCGCTAATTCAGCAATTTGACTAATTGGAACCCTTAAATTCCGGAATTGCTCTTCTGTTGTACCTTCTTCTCCAAACTTTATTAAAGCGTTCCCACCAAGAGCAACTATTAATGTTTTCAAAGAAAAACCTCAAATATTACTATAATTAACACTAATGGAAAAAATATTAATATTTAACGTAGTATTTAAAATTTGTCTCAAATAATTTCTACTGTTGTGATGTAGGGAGAAAGGTTTGAGTAAGTAGATCATCAAGAGGAGGAATATCGTGTATTTGAACTTCTTGATTTCTCTTATAATAATTTTGAAAAGTTATCCAAATCTCTTCATTATCTTTTATTTTATCAATAAAGTTCTGCATTTTATTTTGAGCTAAATATGACTGTCCTTTAAATAAATAAAATACTAAAAAAGGAGCTACAGATTTCATTATAAGCGTATATTCGCCAAATTTCGCGCGATCTAATCCCTCTGAAAGCATTTCATGACTAAAAGTATTGAATGCAGTTAAAAATCCACTCCAAAGATGATCTTCAAAAGAAAAATCTTCTTCAAACGATTTAGAGAAGATTGGTGTCCCTCCTTTTGAAGCTATTAAAATTATGACCGGATTTTCCTCTAACGCCTCCAGTGATTCATCGACATGCTTGTGAATCATACTTTTCATTTGATCTCCCAAACGTGTGATTTTAATTCGTTCAGCTATAGGCGCATTAGAATTTCGCAAATTTTCCCATGTTTGTAATTGTCTTAATAATTCATCATGTTCATTTGAGATTTCAATAGCTAATTGTTGCAGTCCATATTTATTTGCAATTTGTTGAGCTTTGGTCAAAAATTTCCTTGCTTCTTTCACATTAAGAGTTATTAGAGCGAGTTTTGCTTGTAGTAAATAAGCTTCGCAAAGGATAAAATGTGAATGGGACTTCTTTGCTGTTTCTAGAAGTGTTTTAATTAAAGGATTAATATCGTTAAATACTCCCAAATCATTAGTGCTCTGTAGTTCAGCTAAATAAAGATCACATAGTTGAATTAAAATATCTATTTTAAAACCAAATGTCTTTACCTTTTCTAAGAGCGTTAATAACAATTCTTCTGCTTTAGCTTTATCTCGCGTTCGGGGGCTTTGTTTGAGTATAAAAGCCTCAGAATAAATTACCACTGAGTCTATATACCAGTTTTTAACACGTTCATTAATTAGTTTTAATTTGTCTAAATATTCATTTGCTAGCGATATATTACCTTTATATACTGATAGTTCGATAGCAATCGAAAGCGGATTGAGTAATCCATAGAATTCTTCAATATCTCTGTAAATTTTTATACTTTTTTTTATATATTTAAAAGCTTCATCGTATTTTCCTTTTTGTCCAAATATATTGCCAATTTGAGAATATATGTTTGCTCTAAAGGTTTGATTATTAATTTCTTCATACAATTTCAATGATTCTTGATAAAAGGAAAGAGAACGATTAATTTCTCCTTTATTAAAATAACAGCCCCCTAAATGATTTAATAGGAATGCAATGCCATATTTTTGGTTAAGATTCTTCGCTATTCTTAAACCTTGTTCATAGTAACTTATAGCTTTGTCAATTTCTCCTTTAGAACGATTATAAATTAGTCCAATGCACATCATTGTCATAGCTTTTCCTAGATGAAGATCTAATTTATCCCATTGAGATATGCTATAATTTAATAATTCTAAACCTTTATCAGCATCCTTAAAAGATAATATAAATCCTTTAATCATATTTAGCTGAGCTTCTGTTCGAATATAATTATCAGATGATTCTTTTGTAAATGTATTAAAAAGTTCTTCTGATTTTTTAATTATTTCACCAGATTTATCTAATATTCCTTGCCAGTTATATACAAGCGCTCTTAGGTTAAGTGCTTCAACTGTTATTAGATTATTACCTAACGCCAAACTCTCATTATATGCTTTTTCAGAGATCTTGATACATTCTTCGTGTTTTCCTACAAACATTAATAGTCTGCCTTGAAGTAGTAAACCATGGACTCTGTAGTAAATTGGAATATTATCTTTTACTTCAAACTCTTTGAGAACATTCAAAGCTTCTGTGTATTTACTTTCATTAAAAAGGTCCTCAGCAATCCTTAACTCTTCTGGTTTATCTTCTCCCATTATACTTTGATCATTCATTTTCAAAATTTCTATATAGTTCAATATTATGGATATTATTCTCACTTTCTATAAAAATCTAATAGAATAAAAGTGAATACTAAAATAAAGAAAAAAAAAAAAAAATTTAAAAAATTACATATCGAGAAATCGAGGAGATTTGTGAACTATTCTTAAGTTTGGCTTTTTCCAATTTTTTTATATTCATTTTATTTTACCTCTTGTTTGTTTTTTTAAGGTTTTTTAGTTAATTTTAATATAGATATACTTCAATATATAGTTCTTGCTACATAACTTATCGAGAAGTTCGAATAATATGGAAAGCTTAAATACTAATAAGAAAAGAAGTTAATTTCACTCCATTTTATAAATTATGAAAGCTGTATATTACTATGGTTGAACTTTTTGTTTTCATTATGGTTTTAATAACCTCATTTCTGCAAATAATACATATCTTTGAGGAGATACATCTCGAAGCCTATAATATTATGAAAGGTAAAGTTTCCAAGAAAAAATATTTTCTTGCGGCTTCAATATTAGTTTTACTAAATTATTTCGTTATTCTTCTTCTCTATTTTAAAAACACTATTGGTTATTATGCTGCGTTTTATACTGTTTTTATGAGTATCGGTAATGCTTTAGCTCATTTAATTATGTTTATTAAGAATCAAGATAAAAAGACTTTAGGATATGGATTACCCTCGGGTATCCCTCTTGGAATTGCAGGATGTATATTATTAATCGTATTAATTCAATTTTTAATTTCTTAAGATTAATTATATTTAATAATTTTAAATCAAAATCTATAGATCTCTAAATAGGTATCTAAAACTTATCTCTTAAAAAGAGCATTATTGCTTTTTGGATATGTAATCTATTTTCTGCTTGATCGAATACAATTGAATGAGGACCATCAATTACTTCAGCAGTTTGTTCATATTCTCTCATAGCTGGCAAACAATTCATAAAAACTACATCTGATTTTGCGGTTTCTAAGATTGATGATGTAACTTGAAATGGCATAAAAGCTTTTTTCCGTTCTTCTTCTTGGTCTTGTGGTATTCCATAACTCATCCATGAATCAGTGTATATTACATCAGCTTCCTTAGCTGCTTGCATAGCATCATTAATTACTCTTACATTTGCACCAGTATTCTTAGATATCTCTAAAACTTCATCTAAAACAACTTGCTCTGGTGAATAGACTTTTGAATTAGGACACGCTACATCCATTCTCCACCCTAACATCGCACACATCCGCATTAAATCATAGGTAACATTATTATAGGCATCACCATAATATGAGAGTTTCATATTTTCTAACGTTCCCTTTTTCTCTTTAATTGTCTGAAAATCTCCAAGGATTTGACATGGGTGAGCAAAATCATCAAGCATATTAATAACTGGCACATCGGCATATTTAGCTAAATCCCAGATATCTTGTCGTTTAAAAACACGCGCAGCAATTATGTTTACAAATCTAGAAGCCACCTTTGCAGTATCAGAAATATTTTCCTTTTTACCTAATGGTGAATCTTTTATGGAGTAAAAGATCGCATGACCACCTAATTGTTGCATGCCAGTTTCGAAAGAAATGCGAGTTCTTAAAGAAGGTTTCTCAAATAACATTAATAATGTCTCTCCTTCTAATATGGAACTAAATTTTTTGGGATTTTTTTTAATCTCAATTGCTTTATTAATAACTGTCTCACACTCTTCTTTAGAAAAATCAGAGATTTTTAGTAAATGTCGAACCATTTTAATTCCCTTAGAATTTTTAATATTAATTAATTATTAAAAAGAAAGATTAGATATAAATCAGATGAGCTATTTTATTGAAGATTATAAAATTCAATTAAGTGGTTCATAAAGTTCGTCGTAATATTTTTCCTGGAAATTTTCTCTTTTGTTTATTATTATCAACAACAATAACACCATTTACAATAACATATGGAATTCCTTCAGGAAATTGATGAGGATTTTCAAATGTGGCTTTATCTATTATAGTCTCTTGATTAAAAATAACAATGTCAGCCCAAAAATTTTCTTTTATTATACCACGATCTGGAATTCCCAATCTTGTCGCAGGGAAAGAAGTCATTCTTCGAATTGCATCTTCTAAAGCTAAAATTTTTTCTTCTCGAACGTACTTCCCTAAAATTCTAGGATATGTTCCATAAAATCGTGGATGATATTTTCCAAGATTTGGGTTATAAGGAATCCCTAATCCATCAGTACCAACCATGTGATATCTTCCTGTCATGATTCTTTGGATATCCTCTTCACTCATCGATTCAACTGTTATTGTGGAACCTCCCTCATCATCAATAATAATTGAAAATAATGTTTCCCATTCATCTTTCAATCCTTTTATTGTTGAAATTTCAGTTAGATTTTTACCTTCAATATCTTTCCATTTTTCTGATACTACAGATGAGATATATATACTTTCAAACCCATTTTTTCCGATAAAATTTTCCCATCCTTGAATCCCTTTATTTGTATCTTCCTTTATTCTCTCTTGATAGGATTTTTGCTTTATTCGCTCAAGTAAGTCATCGGGACCACCTTCATGAACCCATGGAGGGAGTAATGCTGTCAGAGAAGTGAATCCTCTATTATATGGATATTGATCATATGTAATACTAATCCCTCGCTTATTAGCATCTTCAATAAGTTTTAGTGTATCTTTACTTTTCCCCCAATAGGCTTTTCCTGATATCTTATGGTGTGCTATATGACCTCCCCTACATTTTGATTTTTCTACAATTTCAATTACTTCATTAATGGCATCAATAATATACTCTCCTTCACCACGTATATGAGAAAAATAGAGTCCATTATATTGAGAAAGAACTTTTGCTACTTCTATTATTTCTTCAGTTTTTGCATAAACTTGAGGTGCATAAATAAGTCCTGTGCTCATTCCAAAAGCTCCTGCTTCCATTGCTTCTGTAACATATTCCTTCATACTTATAAGTTCTTTCTGAGTTGGCGGACGATTCTCATATCCCGGACCACCAGCAATTCTAATATTTTCAAATCCAACAACAGGTACTATATTAATCGTGCACCGGTCTTTTTCCATTTTATCAAGATATTCCCTAAAAGTATTCCATGTAAAAACATAATCTTCATAAAGTGGTATTGTTCTTGCATAGAACTTTCGAAATTCTTCCTCTCGATCCGGATGAATTGGAGCAAAACTATTTCCACACATTCCGATAACGTTTGTTGTTATCCCTTGGCGAATGAACGACTCTACCTTATTCAAAATTGGCAAGATAAAATCGGTATGAGAATGCATATCGATGAAACCTGGACAGATTATCATCCCTGAAGCATTAATCTCTCTTTCTGCATTACCTTCTACTTTTTTATTAATTTTTACTATTTTCCCATCTTTTATGCCAATTTCCCCTTGATATAATGGATCTCCTTTTCCATTAATAATTTTCCCATTTCTAATTATTATATCAAAATCCATAAAGAACACATTAATTTACATTTTTATTTTAATTCTTCTTCAACACCAAAATTGCGAGTATATGAAAGAGTATCTAAAATTTCCTTATCTTTTGAATTAGTTTTTTCTGCTAGAAGCCTACTTAGAAGTTCTCCTAAACCCGGTCCTAACATGAAGCCTTGACCACACATTCCGACAGCGTTGATATATCCCTTAATTTCATTTACTTTTCCTACAATTGGATTTCCATCCGGAGTCATAGGATATAAACCACGCCAGGTTCGTCTAACTTTAATATTCCTCAAGCGTGGTAAAAGTTGTATCATTCTTTTTGATATTTGAGGTAAAAAAGAACTATTTTCTCTACGATCTTTTCCAGGGATATTCGGTTCAGGAGTTAAGCAAAATAAAATTTTACCTTCTTTATTTTGATAAAAGTAATAATTTTTAGAATTCCCAAATTTTGGATCAGAACATGGTCTGATATCCACAATCATAGGTGAAAAGAATTTTTTTACTGGTTCTGTTATCCCAGCTTCATGTGATTCTGGTTTTACAGGTGTATTTATTCCAACCATATCTCCAATACTTTTAGCATGAGCTCCTGCGGCGTTAATAATTGATTGGGTTTTATAATTATCTTTAGTGGTTTTGACACCAACAATTTTATTGTCTTCCAATAATATATCTATAACTTTTTCATTGAATTGGTAAATTACTCCTAAATCTTTTGACCGTCTAAAAAAAGCGTGTAATGATAATAACGGTGAAGCATTACCATCTTCAGGGCTATATGTACCTCCCAATAATCCATCATTACTAATTCCTGGGATTAATTCTTGTATTTTCTCAGCATCAACATAATTAATATTTAAACCATAACTTTTTTGAAGTTTTACAGTATCCCTTAATAATTCTTCATGTTCTTTTGTATATGCTAAGAATGTATAACCTCCTTGAGACCACCAAATGTCATCACCGTATGTTTCTTCCCAACTAGAGAAAATTTCTAATGATCTTTGACAAAGCCAAATTTTACCTTTATGAGAATGAGTCGCTCTTATACCACCTATAGCATGTTTGTTATCAGCTTGTGCTACTGATGGTAAAAAGTCAATCACTACGGTTTTAAGTCCTTCATTTGCCGCAGCTAATGCTGTAGGTACGCCCACACTACCCGCTCCAATAATTACTACATCATATTCAACCATCTACAGTCCCTCCTTTTTATTTTTGGCATTAGCAAATATTCCCATAGGAACTTCTATAAATAATGGTCGTTTTGTTCCCGCTGTTATTTCTTCTATTGCAACACCTTCCTCTCGGAATATTCTTTCAATTAAAGGAGTACAAGTTTTACCTCCACAAGCTCCCATCCCTACTTTAGTTAGAGCTTTTAATTCGTTGAAATCTTTAACCCCAGAACGTATCCACCTTCGAATTTCCCCTACAGAGACACGTTCACATCTACATACTATAGTCTCGTCATCTGTAATTGGTTTTTGGTAGTAATCTATTGGTTCACTATATTTAGTTTCAAAAAGTTTAATTGCTGTAGCGTGTTGTGCAATTTCAGAAGGCATTTTAATAGTTATTAACTGAGTTTTTGGGAAATCTTTTAATATTCGAGCCCTATGTATTTCATAGGTACCCAATTCCTTAACATTACTTACAACTTCAACTTTTTGCCCTTTCTCTAATTTCTCATTAGAAAGTTCAAAAGGAAAAGTAACTAGTGGATTATTTTTATCTTTTCGATAATCAATTAAAACAACTGCTAAGCCGGGACAGACAGCAACACACTTTCCACACCCAATACAATCTTTTTCACCTTTAAAATATGGTAATTGGGTAATTAAATCATCAAATGTCTCAATTTGTTCTTGGTCACATACAGTAGTGCATGGATTACAGGGAATCTCTTGAGTACAATAAAATACAGGATAAACTCCTTCTTCCTTGAATTTAATATCTATATCAACAGGATGGGGTGGTTTTGCCTTCATTACTTCAGCAAAATCTTCTAATTTGCTAATATCTTCTGAAATATTAATCCCCATTTCCTTAAGAATCTTTAAGGCTTCGATCTTTCCTGTAAATATGGCAGCAGAAGCTTCTGCAATTTCCTGAGCATCACCGGCTATCCAGACCTTAAAACCAAATTCTTTTGCTTTTTGATAAAATTCATCTACAGGATTTAGACCTACTGCGATCAAAATTGTATCACAAGCGTAAGTCTTTTCAGTTCCAGAAACTGTATTAAAATCTTTATCTATTTCAGCAATTGTTATCGATTCTACACTTTTTTCACCATTAGCGGAAACAATAGTATGATTAGTAAGAATTGGAACTCCTAGTCTTCTAAGTTTATCTTCATGGACTTTGTATCCACCGCATTGAGGTAATGCTTCTATTAAACCTATAACTTCTATCCCTGCTTGAATTGCATGATATCCCGCTATCAAACCCACATTACCTCCACCTACGATGAATACTTTTTCAGATGCTTTTATCAAGTCGCGATTAACCAAAGTTTGAAAAGCTCCAGCACCATAAACGCCAGGTAGAGTATTTCCTGGGAAAACTAACATTTTTTCTCTGGCACCAGTTGCAATTAATAAATATTTAGGTTTAATTAATGCATATTCTTTATTTTCCTTTAAAATGCCAACTAACCCATCACTGAATACTGCTAAACAAACCGAATTTAACCAGATACTTACATTCATAAAAGATCTTACAGAACTCCCCAAAATTTTCGCAATATCTATACCCCGCTTACCTGCATAAACATCTTTTTGGGATCCAAAAAATTTATGTGTTTGAAGCACAAGTTTACCTCCAAGCTCAGCTTTATCATCAATTAAAATAATATTTATTTTTCTTTCTCCTAAGATTTTTGCTGCTGATAAACCTGCGGGACCTGCCCCAATTATGAGGACCTCTGTATCGATAATTTCAGAATCTTCAACGTTCACAGCATTATCTTCAGGAGGTAATTCTGGCAATCCATTACATCTTTCTATTATCATGCCCTCTTTAAGAGGTGTCATGCATGCTTTTACTGGAATATTATTAACAATAACATTGCATTGAGCACATTGTCCATTAGCACAAAAAATACCTTGGGGGCTATTATCTTTTACATGATGACCAAATACTTTTATTTTATTCAAAAAAAGTGCAGAAGATATAACCATTCCTTCAAACCCTATTAAATTTTTGCCATCAAAACTAAAAGTTACCTTTTTTCTTTCTGGTATGTCTAAAATAGGATGTTTTGTTATAAATTCCATCAAGGTTCTATTTTAAGATTATAAATTTAAGTTTTATAGCAATAGTTTTAAATTAAAGATTTGGAAGATATTAAAATTTTGTTGATGGTTCATAATTATAAGCTTCTGTGAAATTAATAAAGCACAATATTTTCCTAATAAAACTATTTTATTCTGGAAACACCTTTTAAGCTTTAAAAAAGTTAGATTAATGAGAAAAATTTTATTTAAGAAAATTAATTAAGTTTCTAGGAAGAGAAATGGATGAAATTGACTTAATAATCATTAGAAAACTAATGGAAAACTCTCGCTTGACATATAGAGAATTAGCTGATATATTCGATATGTCAGTCAGCGCTATACATAAACGAATAAAAAATCTTGTAGAGGATGGGACGATCAATGCTTTTATTGCAAGACCAAGTATTTTAGCATTAAAAAGTCTATGGGTTGTGGTTTATGGTACATCTAATGGAAAATCAATAGATGATGTGAGCAAAGAACTAGGACAACATGAGAACATTTATTTTATTGCTATTGCAGGGGGTAAATTTCTCTATATTGTTGCTTATTTAAGAAATATTTCAGAACTTCAAGATTTTACTAGCTATGTCTCAAGAACGAGCCAAATTAGTGAACCAACTATAGGAATCATAAATACTCCCTATTTAACTTTACCAGAACAACTAACTACTATTGATTTTAAAATATTAAAGTCTCTAAATAGAGATTCAAGGAAACCAATAACAGATATTGCTGATGATGTTGGGATTTCTGCACAAACAGTTCGAAAACGATTAGATAGAATGATTGAGAATAATTTAGTTTCATTTACTATTGAATGGACTCCTAAAGCAGAAAACAGTTTTATCACAGTTTTTCATCTATCTTTACATGAAGAAACTGATATAAATTCTACAATTCAATACATTTACCAAAAATATTCTCATAATGTTGCTTATTGTATAAGTTATAGTAATATTCCAAATTTTTTTACAATGCATACATGGGCTAAAACTTCAAGAGATGCACAAAAAATTCAGGAAGAACTGCAAACCGAAGGATTTAAGAATATAACTCCACGGATTGTATTATATGGAAATTATTATGATTGTTGGGTGGATCAATTACTTAGAACTAAATGAAATAATAAGATAAATTCTATTTTCAAAATTCAACCAAATGGAATAAATTTTGATATTTTCAGTCACTAACTTTAACCTTTCGAGTTGAAAATTTTATGATATTCTTTTTTTTTGATTTTTTTATCATTATAGAATCTTATTCTAATTATCTTATAATTACATTCCTTAAATTTGTTCTATATTAAGAAATGTTGTTAAATTTTTTCCCTATTAGTGAACATGCTCTTATTAGAGCACCAAACATAAGTAAATTTAACAATTAAAAAAAATGAAAAAGGTGAAAGTATTGAAAGAAAAAACTATGAAAAAATTATATTTAGGAGGCATCATTGGACCTATTGTATTTTTGCTGAACGATATTATAGGAACAATAATAACACCGGGCTATAGTCAAGTAATACATGCTGTTAGTGAATTGACTCAAGCTGGTGCTGAGAACGCTGTTTTATTAAGTTCATTGTTCTTGATTGCCGCAATTGGACTAATAATATTTGGAATTGGATTAGTTGCACATTACAACTTTAAAACTAGTAAAGCAATATTTTTAGGGGGAATCTTCATCATTTCTTTGGGAATTCTCTCAGCCTTGACAGGAACCATTTTCCCAATGGATCCTTTTGGCGAAGATGCGACCTTTGCCGGTAATATGCATCAGTATCTAACATATGTGAATATCGCACTGATTGTATTAGCTATTCCTATGATTGGGATAGGTCTTTACAAGGAGAAACAGTGGAAATTATTTATAATTTATTCAATAATTACAGTAATTACTATGGTTATATGTGGTGTTTTAACGGGAGTATTGACTGCAAATAACATTGAAATGCTTGGATTGTTTGAACGGATTACTATATATGCCTATCAAACATGGATACTAATCCTTGCTGTTCTATTAATTAAGGAATAATTCAAATTTTTTTTTATTATTTTTTATTATAATTTTTTTTTAAATAATCAGGTAAATAAAAGTGAAATTATGGATAATATATAAGGAAAGAATTGGATTCTCAAGATTTATTGCTGAGATACTTCAGGATCATTTGAAAGATTGCATTGATGTGTCAGTAGGAAATGCTAAACAGATTGATCCTGCTTTCTTGGTTGAAGGAGAATTAGAATATTTGATTATTGGAGATGTTATAAGTAAAACCGCCCCAAGTTTGGAAATTCAGAATTGGTTGCAAAAGTATAGAGAAATTTCAAAAGGAGATAATCTCATTGTTAAGGCTGTATCAGGTTTTTATGTTACATTAACCGATTTTGGGGTTGAACCTTTCTGGAGTGAATTTCTTCAAGACAATGTAAAAGCTAAAATAGTTTATCCACCAGTACTGCGCTTAAATTTAAATAAAGTAGAATTGAAAATAGAAGATGAAACGCTTGAATTAATAAAGAATTACTCTAATCATTTTATTGAATTTTTAATTAATAATAAAAAAAATAATTAATTTAATGAGTAAAAAATTAAGAATTTTCTATTAGAATGATAGAAATATGAGAATTCTAATCATAGCTATCAATATTATACCTGTGACTCTCTCACAGTAAACTTCTGCCATCAAAATCAAAGGTAACCTTTTTTCTTTCTGGTATGTCTAAAATAGGATGTTTTGTAATATCTTCCATCTAGAATCTCATATAAAATTTTTAAGAATAAGAATATTCATTGATGAGGTATTATGAATATTATTTATTTTCCAATCTAAATTCTTCTATCTTGAAATTTAATATTAGAAATATTATTCTCTCTTCATTATTAATAATTATACTTATAGACTTTTTAATAGATAATAAATCTTTCAAAAAAAATTTGTTTAAAAAAAATTTTAATTTCTAAATGAGGAAAAGTTCCATATGAAACCATTTGGATATATCTATCTCATTACAAATTTGATTAATAGAAAAGTGTATATTGGAAAATCAGAATCAACAATAAATGAAAGATGGTATACTCATAAATGGAGAGCAAATCACTTAAATAAAGTAGAAAATCCTTTAGTTATTGATATGGCAATAGCAAAATATGGAGAAAATAGTTTTGAAATTGATGAATTAGATAAAGCCTTCAATAGAGAAGATTTATTTAGAGCTGAAGCATATTGGATTAAGTTCTATGGTGCAACAAATCCCGATAAGGGATATAATATTGGAACAATGGGAGAGATAATCTATTCGGACGACTCTGAATCGATTTGGAAAATAAAAAATGAATCTGAATCACAAATCCAAAAGAAAGCAAAATGGCATGAAAGTCTAATAAAGAAGAAAATTCAATTTAAGAACGAAGAGGAATTCAAACAAGATATGATTAAATTATCTGGTGTACAATTAGAAAAAAAGTATGGATTTTATAAAAATCGAAGAGCTCTATTAAGAGAAATACGGAGAATTTTAAAGGATAATAGTATTGAGACCATTAGTCAAGCAAAAAAGGCAATCGGTGGCCAGGTCTATAATCCTAAAAAGATGATATTACCCGATCAAGAAGAAGAATTTATTACAGACTTCAAGTTACTATCAGGAGTGAACTTAGAGAATAAATACCACATGAGTAGGCGAATATTGGTAAGAAATATTAAAGAAATCTATAAGAAGTATGATACTCCATTATTAGAAAGTGCTACTTCTCTTGAAGATGTGAAAAGACTTTTGGGAGGTAAACTATACTCCGATTCAACAAAGAGAATTCCCTTAGAAAAAGAACAGGAATTCAAAAATGATATTATAGAAGGATTAAAAAAGCGTGAATTATTACAAAAATACGGTTTGGGGACATCCGCTTTTTATAGAGAGCTTAAAAGATTACTTGGAGTCAACTCTTTAGCAGAAATCAGGGAAACAGAATTCTATTCTCCTCCAATAAAAGAATATATTTCAAATGAAAGGGAACAAGAATTCATTAATGATCTTAAAACATTATCTGGAAATCAATTAGAAAAAAAATATGGTATAACTCATAGAAATAGACTACTTCGAGAAATAAGAAGAGTGATAGAGAATGAAAACCTAAATTCTATGGAGGCTGTAAAAAAATTTGTAGGGGGAAAGGTTTACAGTTCAGAAGAATTGAAAAAAATTGTTCCACTAAATAAAGAACAAGAATTTAAAGAAGATATCAGGAATGGTATTACTAGAAGAGAATTATGCAAAAAATGCAAATTTGGGATAAAAACTTTGTATAGAGAATTAAATAGGTTATTCAATGTAAGATCACTTGAAGAGGTAGAGGTTAGGAAAAAAAAAGATAAATAAGGAATAAATCTTGAGTAAGTACATTACTTTATTATTCTTGATAGGGTTCAATAATTTTCAATACTTCTTCATAATCAATACCTAATTCTCTAACAAGTTCAATAGTTGGACAACCTCCACTTGTCCAACCTCTTTCCTGATATACAGCATCTTGAAGTTTTGAATATTGTTCTTCTCTAAACTTTCTTAGGATTTTTATTTTCTCTTCGGTTGATTTATTATTAGGATCAACATTTAATTTTGATCTTAATTGCTCATCGTATCTATCTTTTCTACTTTCGTACTCAATCTTGGTAACTGGTCCCATTGCCCTATAAGGCAAATTAGAATCTTGTTCTCTAAGACCTTGTCCCAGTCTTATATTAAAAATTCTCTGAAAATTATAAACTCTCTCAGACATTTTAATGAGATCATCTGGTGTAGATTGTCTACCTGTGACTGCTGAGAAATATTTAGCATACCATTCAATATGATAAGGTATTTTAGCTTGAAGAAGTTCCCCTGTATCTGGATCCTTTACTGGAAGCTCTTTATTTTGAGGACCAATGGCATCGTTCCAGGGGAGCTTACACAAACCATTTAAAGAGAACCAGGTCCTCCAAAAAGGAAAGAAGCGTAAAGCTTTTGCTTTATCCTCAAAGGTGGGAATAGTGTTTCTAACCATATCCTCAAAAATTAACCAAGCTTCGTCATGTTGAGGACCTTTAAGGGCTAATCCATATCCTCCTTGTTGAGCAAGAGATTCTTTTGTTATATATTCTGAGAATTCTAAACCTTTATGTTCCATTCCAATATCTTGAAGAAATTGAGGGTCTCCACCATAATTTTCAACGAAATATTTCTTCATCTCTCTTATTCCTTTACCAACTATTACACCAAATCCTTCTCCTCGTGCCATTTGATGAAGTAGTTCTAAGGCAGCTTCTGCATTTCCAAAATTTAGCTCAAGACCTCCTGTAATTTCTCTATTAAGAATTCCTTTTTCATAGCATTCCATCACAAACCCAATTCCCGTACCAAACGAAATTGTATCTATGCCATAAGTATCGCAATAGAAATTTACTTCAAGAACCCATTTAACATCCCAAACACCCCAATTTGAACCACATCCCGCAATAGTTTCATATTCAGGACCCTCTACAATTACTTCTTGACCTTTAAATGGACCAGTTAAAATTTTATGCCCAAGAGTATAATGTGAACAGCTCATTGTACATCCAATCCAACAACCATCGGTACCTTCTTTAACATGATATACTTTACGCATCTCTTCACGATTATATGGGATATTTTTATCTTTAATTTCCTTATGAGATCCAAACCGAAAGTTTTCTACCGGAAGTAGATCCACAACATTCATAATCTCCGGTAAATAACCGGTCCCAACTCTTCTCATTTCATTTTGTGAAGAATCAATGTCTATAATTTCTTTACTATGAATTCGACCCAACTCTCGAGCAGTTTCTAAATCCGCGGGATTGTTAGATTTAACTGTAACTCTGGGAGCTCGACAAACTAAAGCTTTGATATTTTTATTAGCAAATACAGTTCCAATACCTCCTCTTCCAGCTTGCTTAACGGAAGCATGTTTCCGGGATGTTGTATACCAAGAAAAATTCAACATCCCCCATTTGGAGTGTTTAGCAGCAGGACCAGAGCTAACTACCGAAATCTGTCTTTTTTCTGTTTCATCTTTCGCATATTTTTCTGTCAATTGTTGAGTGAATTCATGTGAGTATTCTGAAAATCCATCCGAATATTCTACTTTTTTTATATGGATTAGCCCTTCTATCCCATCTATAATTATTATCACGTGATGTTCAGCTTTTCCTTGAATCTCAATAGCATCGAATCCAGAAAATTTAAGATATGGCCCAAAATATCCACCCACGTTGCTATCTATAATTATACCTGTCAAGGGAGAAATAGAAGTTACTATTGATTTACCTGAACCTGGGTAAAATATACTTCCACCCAACGGGCCTGATGATATACATATTTCATTTTCAGGATCATCCCATCCAACTACTCGGTCTTTTGGAATTGAATTCCACATAAGCCATAAATCAAAACCCTTTCCTCCAATAAATTTCTCTTTCATTTCTTCAGAAACAGGTTTTATAGATATCTCATTCGTTGTAAGATTGATATATAAAGTTCGATTTGCATACCCTTTTTCGACTTCTTGAATTTCATATTTTATTTCTTGTAAAATCATTGATTTTCACACTATTAGGTTATCTTATTTAAATAAAAAATTCACTTTAAACAATGGATGATTTAATGAGACTTCTGAATTAAATATTATTTAACTCAATCGAAAAAGAAATTAAAAAAAGATATAAAAAAAATTTTTTAGTTCACATAATCTGAACGGTTTTAATTTAAATCTTACTCGCTAAATCTTTAGCCCATTTACGAATATCGTCCCAATTCCTTGAATCGAAAACTCCGGGCTCTGTTTCCTTAAAACCTGCTGGTTCAAAATTTTCTTTTTCGGAATCTATGATTTTGCTATAAATTTTACCCATCTGATTATAATCCCAGATACCACCAAACATGGTCATTGCGATTGGATTTAAATAATATTTAGTAGCTTTATCTTCAAGATATTTTTTGGTAATTCTACTAATTTCTTCATGTTCACCTTTGTACTCCATAAGAGCTCGCCCACCTGAAGACACAAATAATGCCACTTTTTTTTCTTTAAGGTCTTTGCTAAATTTCTTTAAAAAGTCTTTAGCTTTACTTGTCCACATATCCATTTTCATTCCACTCCCAATTATTACCAGTTCAAATTCAGAAATATCTTTGACCTTCTCATTTTTGAGATTTACAATCTTTACCTCATGTCCTTCATCTTGAAGAACTTTAGCAATTTCTTCTGCTGTACTAGCTGTCGCTCCATAACGAGTTCCATATGCAATTAATACTTTCTTTTTTTCCATTTTTTTTTCCTCTTTTTCTTTACTTTTTTGCAGCTATCCCTTGCAATAACAAATCAATTGAGTGTTTAAGATAATCTTCCGCTGTAACACCACTCATCTCCAAAAGTAATTGATTTACAGGAGATAGATATACCATATCTTCAATGGCAGAACTTATAAACATTACTGTCTGTATGGGATCCAAATCATTTCTTAAAGTACTATCCTTAATTCCTAATTTAATAGCTTCAACTATTATATCAAGTAGTTCTTTTTTTAGTTGAGCATATTCCTCTGCGTTTTCAATTTCAGGACCATCATTATCAACATTTTGAAGCATTCCCATAAAGCGAGGGACTCTAACTGAGAGATTAAGACGATAATAATCTGGATGTGTTTGTATATAATCATAGAAAGCCAAAATTATGCTCTTTATTTTTCCTAATCCCGTCGTCTCGTTTTTCACAGCGTCTTTAAATGTATCTCTAAGAATAACAACACCCTTAGTCACAACAGCAAAATACAACGAAGGTTTATTCTTAAAATACAGATAAAGTGTTGTTTTAGATAGCTCTAAATCTTCAGCAATTTTATCCATAGAAACCTCATCATAACTATTTTTAAAAAACCTGTTTTCGGCAGCTTCAAGTATATCATTGCGGCGCTGTAGTTTCTCACGTTCTCTTCTTGTTAATTTAGAAATTTTAATTCACCACTTCTTGATTTGTTATATTGGGTTTTTCGTTATTACCAAAAGTAGAGTACTTACTATAGTGATTCAAGGTCGTGGAAGGAATTTTCTTCTGGTTAATCATATCTTTTACTTTCGCATACGGATGTGGATATCGTCCTTTCTCTTCAGTATAGGATTTCATATAGAATTTGGAGTATATTTGAATTGACTCTGTAGGACAGTAATTCAAACATGTATAACAATAATAACAATCGATGTGATTCTGCCATATGGGTCTGTCATTTACTATATGAATTTTCTGAGAAAGGCATACTTTCTCACAAATTCCACATTCAATACATTTTGAATCTACATAGAAATAATTTTTAACTTTTGGGGCTATGTGGTGTACTGTAAATGCGATAAGCTTTTCTAAAATATAGTTAAGTGTATTAGAATGTGAAAAAGTATCTCCACTTATATCATCATGATATTCCTCTTGATTTACTATGATATCTTTAATAAAATTAACTTTCTCTATTGTATTCAATTCTATAACTTTTAGTTCTTCATTAGAGGGAATTGAAAAAAATTTCAATTTTGGATCATTCATCCACATATCAATGATGAAACTTGCATCTAATTGTCGTTGTTTTTTATTGAGAATTTTGTTTATAGCTGAAAATCCATGAAACACACTTCCACCACGAGTAACTACTGCAAATATATATTTAGAAGAACTTGGATCAAGATGCTTCAAAAATTGTTTTATTGGAATTGGGATTGTTAATCCATGACAAGGAAATACAAACCCAATAATATCTGTAACAGTTTCTATATTATCATTTATTTCATCTGACAACCCATTTAAAATTGCGGCAATAGGTATAAGTTTTGAATCTGGAATATGCTTCTGTAATTCTCTTGCTACAAAAAGAGAATTTCCTGTTCCTGAAAAATAATATATAGCGGTATTCACTAATAAATCCCTTTTTTTATCGATTTTATTTGACCTTTACTTATAGTAACTAACTTACCCATGGTAATACAATTACTATAAGTAAGTTACTATTTATAAATCTTTGGTATACAAAAGGGGGATTGGGAGCCTAAATTTCATATTATTCGTAAATTAAGTAGAAATCAAAGTTGAATTTTTTAAAAATTGGTCTAATCAATTTTTATTATTAATTTTAACTATTCAAATAATATGCCTGCTTTAGCTCATTTTGGAATAGGTTTAGCAACAAAGCGATTTACACCCCAAATACCCCTCTGGGCTTTATTAATTAGTGCTATGTTAATTGATCTCTTATCTTTTATATTTATATCTGCATTATGGATTTCTCATGGGCTTTTTATGTCTGTTATTTGGACAGTGGTTGCTATGATATTAACAGCATTCATTACCATGCGCAATAATATAAAGAATGAAAAAAATAACATAAATAAATCAATAAGTTGGAGTATAATTAACTTAAATACCACATTGATTATAGGATTAGTAGTTTTTAGCCACTGGGTTTTAGATTTGATTGGATGGCCAATGAGTGCAATAAATCCTAATGCAACTGGAGTACCCCTACTTTTTGATGATGCTGTAAATATAGGACTTGGGGTTTATCGTACTTGGATTGGAGCTTTATCAATGGATTTAGGAGTTTTCTTCATAGGACTCGGAATTTATATCCATTATATGAAAAAGATTAAAAAATAAAATTTGTTAATGAAAATTTTCAAAAATAAGTATAAGAAAGAGTTGCACTTACATTTACTTGTTACTAAAATCCTCAAGTTTTTATTAGTATAATTTTGTTTTCCTCATTAAAATTCCTTTTTAAGTCAAGTATAAGGAGATAATAGTTATTATATTCTTATTAAATATAAAATCAAAGGAAATTTTGTAATTCTGTCAAATTTATCTCCAAGGCAAGCATAAAAAAGAGAAAAAATTAAAATGACTTCACCAAAATTAGGGAATGAATTTATTCATTATTGAAGTTCCATCTTTTAATAGTCTAATTAAATTTATATAAGAATTGTATTATTCTTTATTTGATCTTTATTTACTAAATGGTGTGTAAAAGGTGCGTTTATTTATAAAAAGAGTATTAAATTATTTTTTTTTGATACATAAAAATGATCCTGAAGAGTTGAGAAAAAAAAAAGTTCTAAATATTTTATCTTTAGGAATTGCATTTCTAGCTATTATGGCAATATTGCTATATTCTATTTTATTCTTTCATTGGACTCCTATAGTTGAAACAATTGATTTCTATTTGTTAGTGAGTCTCTTGTTCATTGCCTTTATTGGATGTATAATTATCTTTATGATTAATAATTACGTATCTAAAAAATTGGCTGCTTACATTTTTTTAATATTTATTTCCATAATAATATTGGTTGCTGACTCGCCTTATGAACTTGTTCAAGGTAGATCTCTTCTTTTATTCATATTACCTATTGTCATAGCAGGTTTTTTAATAAAACCTTTTGCAAGTTTTATTGTCTCATTCATAGTTATTTTGGAAATTCTTCTTATTTGGATTATTGAGGGATTCACTCCTAATTTTATTAGTTTATTTGTATATGTCTTAGTAGCATTCTTTACTTGGTTTTCTGGAGTGAATTTAGAAGAATCTCTTAAAAAGTATCAAAATGCATATAAGCGAGAAAATTTTTATAAAGATCTATTTGTCCATGATACTAATAACATTCTACAAAATATGTTAATGGCAGTAGAATTATTTGAGATTGACTTAAAAACTTATGAAGAATTAACTGATAATAAATTTTTATATTTGATCAAAACCCAAATTGGGAGATTAGCAAATTTAATTAAAAATATTAGGATTTTTGATAGCTTATCAGAATCTAAAAATTTATTGAATAGAAGAGATTTTAAAAATGATTTAGAAGAAGCAATTCGAGATATTAAATTAAGAATCGGAAAAAAAGACTTAAATATTCAAGTTCAATCATTAACACAAAATACTTCTGTAATTGCTAATAAATTTTTAGTTGATATCATTAAAAATATTCTTTTTAACTCTATTGTATACAATGATAATATATCTGTTAGAATTGTTATTAGAATATCTAACATTCAAGATAATGAAAAAGGATTTTTAAAAGCTGAATTTATTGATAATGGGATAGGAATTCCGGATTCGATTAAAAAAAATATTTTCACAAGAGAAATCGATGAAAATAAAAGCATCAGTGGATCTGGTTTAGGTTTATCCCTTGTTAAAACCATTTTAGACATATATAAGGCAAAAATCTGGGTAGAAAACACAATTCCAGAAGATTACACAAAAGGAAGTAATTTTGTACTTCTATTTCCAGAAACTCGATGAAATTGTGGGAGTGATCCTCAAATATTTCTGGCTCTACCTTCATTACTCGAGAAAGATGAATAAAAATTAAATCAAAAAAAGTAACTATTTTTTTAGAAATTTCTCAATAAAATCATCTAGAACGTCTTCAATTGTAGGACTTCCAATTGATTCGATATCATATGAAACTTTCACAATTGGTTTATTTGTTTTGATTAATTTGGTCAGGTCTATTGGACTTCCATTCAAAATAATGTCCGCCTTCACACTATTAATGGTTTTTTCTAGATCCTCTATTTGTTGATCAGTGTAGCCCATAGCAGGTACAATTTGTGTAATTTGAGGGAAATCTTCGAAAACATCTTTCATAGAACCTACTAAATATTTTCTAGGATCCACAATTTTTGCTTCTGCGTTTTTAGCAGCAACATACGCCGCACCAATTGCCATACCTCCATGAGTTAAGGTAGGACCATCCTCTACTACGACAACCTTCTTACCTTTAAGTTTTAATGGATCTTCTGCTTTAACTACGGAATTTGTATAAACTTTAATAGCTTTTGGGTTTAGTTCATTTAGGTTTTTCTCGACGATTTTTACATCTTCTGGTGTAGCACTGTTCATTTTGTTTATCACAAAAACATCAGCATATTTCGCATTTACTTCTCCAGGATGATATTTAACCTCATGTCCTGGTCTTAAAGGATCAGTGACAACAAAAAGTAAATCTGTAATATAGAAAGAAATTTCATTGTTTCCACCATCAAAGATAATTACGTCAGCCTCCTTCTCAGCTTCCCTAATTATTTTCTCATAATCTACTCCAGAATAAATTACAAGTCCTTGCCTAATGTATGGTTCATATTCTTCACGTTCTTCAATAGTACAATCATATTTATCTAGATCCTCATAATTTTCAAATCTCATGATATTTTGTTGGACCAAATCGCCATAGGGCATTGGTTCTCGAATTGCTACGACTTTATATCCTTTATTCTTTAAATATCGATATGTAGCTCGAGAAACTTGACTTTTACCACAACCTGTTCTTACGGCACATATTGCAACCACAGGTTTATTAGCTTTAAGTTGAGTAAATCTTCCAGATATCAATCTATAATTAGCCCCTGCAGAAAGAACTCTTGATGCTTTATGCATAACTTCCTCATGGGATACATCAGAATACGCAAATACTACTTCATCTACTTCATACTTTTTTATATAATCCTCAAGTAATTCTTCTGAGACCATCGGAATTCCATTAGGGTACAATTTACCTGCCAATTTAGCAGGAAATTTCCTTTCAGCCTCATCAGTGGTACCTACATTTTGTTCTCCCGCAATAGTAAATGCAATAACATCATATTCCTCATTATCTCTAAAAACAGTGTTAAAAACATGGAAATCCATTCCTAAAGCGCCAATGATAATAACTTTTTTTCTCATACAAAGAAACCTTCAAATGATAATCTTCAGTTGTTCATCATAAGTAATTTGATACTAATTATTAAGATTATCAATTCTGTGGAGGGAATGATGACCCACCATTAAATTCGAGCTAAAAAATGCAGAATCACACGATAAATAAAAAGTAATTTAAAAGTCAATATATTAGCAAAATACAGTTCATCTTTGGTAATAAATTCAACCATACAAAAGTATTTAAAACACCACACTTTTC
>JBHLPW010000044.1:0-45649 GCA_048939015.1 Promethearchaeota archaeon | reverse complement strand
CTAAAAGATTAGATAAATGGTTTAATATTTTAAAACCAAAAAAATTACTTATATTATGTACAGCAGGGACTAATGTGTTCAAAAATGTCCTGCCTCGCTATGGCCTCACATACAAGTTTGAAGAGATTAAACCGTATATACAATATTTATGGGAAAAAATTCAAAAAGGAGAAATTCAATTTAAAAAAAAATTAGATATGACTATATCTATCCAAGATTCTTGTTATGCTAAAATGTTTGGGGATGAATATATGGATTTACCTCGTACAATTTTAGAATTAGCTGGGGCAAAAATTATTGAAACTGACTCTTCTCGAGAGAGTATTCGCTGTTGTGGTATTGGAGCTGGATTTTCAGTTGATTCATCATATCATTCATTTAAAATAAGATCTTCATCAATACGTAATTTTAGAGCCTTTAAAAAGACTAAAGCAGATGCTGTATGTGTATATTGTGCTGGATGTTTAGCAACATTCGGAGGCAATAAAAAATTATATTTTAGAAAACTCAAAGTATATCATATTATTGAACTAATCCAAATGGCAATTGGAGATGAACCAACATTAACAGAAAAAGCTAAAAAAGACAGAGGAAACCAGTTTTTCTGGGGTGCCGTCAAAAATCAACTTCCTAAGCTCTATTCAAAGAAAAGGTTTAAAATTGAAAATATTCCTGAGAATCCACCTGATTATAAAAAGGCATGGTAGTCATGAACAAGCTAAAAAGAATATCTGGTTTCAGAGAAGACTTATGTAATTTATGCGGAGAGTGTCTTCATCAATGTCCTGTGCTTCAACTTCCAATTGAAGAAGCAAAAGAGGAAATTAAGAATTTAATTGAGAAAAAGGAATCCAAATATGCTTTGGTAAAATGCAATACATGTTTCACATGCAATTTATACTGTCCTCAAAATGCAAATCCCTATAATCTGATTCTTGAGAGGTGGAATGATCTATATAAAGAAAGAGCAGCTCCACCTTTATATCGCTTTGTCTGCCCTACTGAACAGAATAATATCTGGCAATTACTTAATATTTTTTTGTCAAACCTGGAAAGAAGATGGATTTATAAATGGATTTCTTATATCCCTAAACCAAATGATACGATATTACTGATTGGTAATTATACTCATTTGTTTCCCTTTATACTTGGGGGAAGTAAATTATTAGATTATTTTAAACCAGTATCTAGAATTGATCAGTGGGAAGGAGGAGCATATCTATATCAAGGTGGATATTTAGATGTTGTACAAAGGATAGCTCAGAGAACAAAGGCGGATTTAGATAAGTGGGGTGTTGAAAGAATTGTAGCTTGTTTAGATGCTGTTGAATATATATTTAACGAAGTTCATCCAAAAGAGATGAATGTAGAGCACGACCAAGAGTTTGTTAATTTTAATCATTGGTTATTAGATAATATAAATTCTGGTAAAATTCAACTTAAAAATAAATTAAATATTACAACAACTATTCATGATAATTGCTATTCTAAAGTTTCCGGCGGTGTTTATTGGGAGAAACCTCGAGAAATATTAGAAAAATGTGGATGCCAAATTATTGAAATGAAGCATAACAGAAAAGATTCATTATGTTGTGGATTTGGCGCAGGAGCATCATGGGTTAAAAATATATCAATTATTTTTGATATAATGTCAGAAGGGTTCAAAAAATTTAAAGAAGCAGAAGAGACAGGTGCAAAAGCATTAATATCTTACTGTGGAGGGTGTATCTACTTATTATGGGCTACTAAAGAACTGAAAAGAAGTAAAATAGATATTTATCATATTATTGAAATCGTAAGATTAGCAATGGGTGAAAAATTAAATTATCCAAAAGATCATAAGAAAAGGGCATGGGATATAATAGCAATAATGACATATTCCTTATTTCTATCATTGCTTAAGAAAAATTTCTTCATATCAGACATCACCTATGATAAAGAATTGAGCACATTCAAACCAAAGAAATATCGAATATTAAAATTAATAAGGTTTACGTTTAACCTGTCGATAATAAGATACATTTTTTCAAAGTTTTTCCTAATATTAATGAAGGTACTAAAAACAAGATAAGTTAAGGGTTTTATGCCTAATAATATTCTAATTTTTTTAAGACACGCAGAAACTAAAATTAATAATGAAGTAATCGTATCTAAATGGATTTTAACTAAAAAAGGAAAGGAAGAGGCTAAATTACTATTAAAATCAGCAATATTTGATAACACAGAACTTATAATTACTTCTAATGAAGAAAAAGCATTTGAAACAGCATTACCTTTAGTAGTAAGACTTAATAAGCCAATAATTAGAGAAAAGAAATTAAATGAGATTGTCCGAGATAGAGGTAGCCTTTTTGCTACAAAAGAGGAATATAATAGGAACATAAAACTCTGTATGGAAAAAAGGAATAAGTCATTTAATAAATGGGAAACAGCAAATCATGCACTTAGAAGATTCTCAAAGAAGGTTAGAGATATTGAGAAAAAATATACTAAAAAGAAAATCTTGATAGTGTCCCATGGAGTAGTGATAAACTTATATTTTGCAAAGATCCTTAGATGCTTAGATTTCGTATTTGAGAGATGGTTGTCAAATTCATTTTGTGATTATGGAATCATACAAAATGGCAAAGTGTTAAAAGATATTGCGAAGATTTAATCTTGAAATTAAATGAATTCAAAATTCTTAAAGAAAGCTAAATACCAGAGAAAAATTGACGAAAATTGTTCCCAATGTTTAACATGTGAAAGACGATGTAAAATTAAAAAGGGGAAACCTGGATTTTGTAATACTCATATTAACAAAGATGGAGATATTTTCACAATAGTATACGGATTAATCCCTGCTTTATCTTTCAACCCAATAGAGAAAAAACCTCTTTATCATTTTTATCCAGGAAGTATAGCGTTAACTGTGGGTACTTTCGGATGCAATTTCTCTTGTTTCTGGTGCCAAAATCATCACTTATCAAAAACTAACCCCTTAAAAGCAAGTCAATTTGTGACATCTGATGAGTTTATTTCCCCTGAGAAACTGATTGAGATTGCTTTAAAAAGGAAATGCGAAGGAACCTCAATATCTTTTAATGAACCTACGTTATTGTTTGAATATTCGTTAGAAGTATTTAAATTAGCGAAGAGAAATGGATTATATAATACATATGTTACTAATGGTTATATGACAGAGGATGTTTTAAGAGATTTAGTAGATGCCGGTCTTGATGCAATGAATGTAGATATAAAGGGAGATTCTGATATGGTTCAGAAATATTGTGGTACTGATGTAGAAAAAGTATGGAGAAATGTTAAGTTAGCAAAAGACTTAGGTGTCCATATTGAAATTACAACCCTCTTAATACAAGATTTTAATTCTAAGGATGAAATAATTAGAAATATAGCAGAGAGGATTTCAAAGGAATTAGGTGAATTTACGCCATATCATATTAGTCGTTTCTTTCCTCATTATAAATCGGTTGAATATGGATTATATGAGCCAACTCCTTTAGATTCTCTTTATAATACTTATAATATAGCAAAAGATGCTGGACTGAAATATGTATATCTTGGAAATTTACCTAGTACAGATGATGACAATACTATTTGTCCTAAATGCTCTAATTTAGTTATAAAGAGGAAAATTTTAGGTGTTAAAGAATTATATGTAGATTCTAATGGAAATTGTAAATATTGTGGATTTCCAATTTGCACCGTTTGATTTTTCTAACTTTTTTTTACTAATTTGATTATGAGGTAGTTTTTATATAGTTTTTTAGAAATATTTTAAGAAGCACAAAAATTCAAAAAACATTTTTTAAAGGTTTAAAAAATGGCGAAAAAACCATCAATTAATAAGACAACAACATCAGAATCTGCTTCCAAAAAACCAACTCAGAAAGCTGCTGTTGCCACTAAAACTAAAACTACAATTAAGGAACCTCCTCAAAAAAAAACAACAAAAAAACCGTTGGATAATCTAGGAATTTTAAAAAACTCACCATACTTAAAGCAACCTACTAAAACTAAAGCATCTAAAAATGATATGTCGCTGAAAGAATTGTTTGAGAGGAACTTACTCTCACATAAAGAAGAAAAGATGGATATTGTGTTGTCTGGACAATATCAAGAAGCTCTTGATTTGATTTATGAAGCAGATGCATCAAACCTGTATCCTATTTTAGTAGGACCACCAGGGATTGGTAAAACAACTCTATGTAGATATTATGCTCAATCAAGAGCAGAAATTACTGGAAATAGTTCTTTTGAATGGATCACTTTTGATGAGTCAACTAAACCCGCTCATTTAGTTGGTTCTTTTAATCCCGCTACAACAATACAAAAAGGCTTTTCATTTGAAGCATTTAATCCAGGGCCTTTAATTAAAGCGATGTTAAATGGAGGACTTTTTCTTGCGAATGAAGTGAATAGAGCAACCGAGTATACTCAAAACTCATTATTGGAGCCTCTTGAGGAAAAAACAATTTCAATTCCTCATATTGGAAGAATAAAAGCCTCACGTGGATTCTTTTTTATTGGAGCAATGAATCCTTCAGAATTAGTAGGAACTCATAGATTGGGAGAAGCACTAAAAGACCGATTTAATGTATGGATCGAATTAGATTATCCAGATAAAAAAACTGAAATGCAAATCATTGAACATAATAATCCCTATTATAAAGTTGATGAAAGCACACTCGAAAAGATTTATTTAATAATTAATAGGACACGAACTCATCATCAAGTTCAAACTCCAGCAAGTTTACGGAGCGGAATTGCATTAGCACGCCTTACTGGGGTAGAACAAAAGAAATCCAAAAGAGAACCTAATAAAATTCTTCAAGATATAGCAAGTAGTGTATTATACGGTGCTATTCAAACGAAACCTGGAGTTAAGGTAAATGATGTAATTAAAAGCATTATCTCTCAAGTTGTAGGGTCAACATAATAATTTTTTAAAAATATTATTAAAGTGATTTAATTGTCTCAAATTTTTCCAGAAGATCCCGTTTGGTTTAGTCTTAAACTTATCAAAGCATTAAGAAAGCATGAGAAATGTTTATATAAACCATCAATACGGCAGGCAATTGCAATATGTAAATTAATATTAGCGAGATTCCTAAATCGTGGTCTATGTGAAGCTGAAGACTTCATAGAGATCGCAGGGATAACAAGTCCTTTAGAAAATCAGAGCTTAGCTCGACAAATTGCTAAGGAATTATTATCTTATTCAGAAAAAGCTGAAGGAAAAACTTCAGCTGAGGTTAGTAGTTCTGATATCCTAGCATCTATGAAACCTAAAGACCTCATCGATGATTTGGGAATCGATTTGGATGATTTAGATGAAATATTTGATGATCTTGAACTATTGAAAAACCATTTTGATGAAATAGAAGACCTAGATTTAGATAATCTGATGGAATCAACATTTGATAACTTTTTTGATAAATTTAGAAATGAGCTGGAGGAAGACCCATACAAAACGGCTTTAGATGTAATCGATAGAAATGCTATTACTAATTTTGATAAGTTTAATGATTTAGATTCTTTATTAGATTACGCTAAAGATCTTTTAAGAAATAAAATTGATCATCTGGAACCTGAAGACATTGGGTTTGCTGAAAAATTAGACATTTTAGATGAGATTATTAAAAATTCCAATAGCACTAAGGAAAAATTACTATCTCAATTTGTAGAAAATCAGAAATTAAATAATAAAGATAAGATTAGTTTTGATTTCAAAAACTCCCTTAATAAGTTATGTCAAAATAATTTCTTTGATGCTTTGAATTTAGCGGAGTTTGCTATGAAAGGGAATCTATTGGATAATAAAAGTCAAGCTATTATGAAAAATGCCTTAAAACAAAGCTTAGGACAAGGAAATAAAAATCTCAATGATTTATTTAATGCTACGAAGGTAATAGGGTCAAATTTAAACTTAAATAAGCAAAATTTAGCGAATATTATGGATAATAGTTTAGATTTACCATTCAAAGACGCTTATCAGAGTGTTAAAAGCTATGACCAATATTTTGGAGGTAATTTAAGTGAAGAATTTTTAGATAGGATTAATAATGATTTTGATGATTTCTCTAATAAACGGAAGTTAGGTGATATTAGAAATCATTTAATTAAAAATCCTGCTAAAATACCTTCATGGAGAAAAATCTTATCTAACACAATTGATAAAGAAGTTCAATCAATTGAAAAGGATTTTAATCAGAAAGATGTACTTAATGCCCATTTGAAGAATTATGCAGATACGCTTATTGCTCAGAAAGATAATTGTACTGATTTTGTATGTAGATCTCAATTTAATAATAAAATTCAAGATGTAGTAAATAAAACGACAGAAACATCCACTAGTAAGGAAAATTTACGAAATTGTGTTAAGAATTTTAATGAAATGGGTTTCTTGCCTAATTTGGATTCAATTAAGAAGGCTGGTAAACAGTTGAATATGAGTGATGCCGAGATTTTAAGTTTGATCGAAGCAGATTTTAAATATTTTAAACAAATGGTCGAAGAAAAAAGCTCCACTTATCAAGGTTATAAAGATTATCTAAAACAATTGAACCTTTCTCCTCAACAAGTTGATCAAGTTCTAAGAACTGCAATTGGAGATAATCCACCTCAATCTACTAATATAGACGCATTAAGTGCATTGAATGAAAAATATATGTCTCATGTATTAAATACCGCTGAACAAATGGGAGATCAGGCACTTGATATGGCTCTTTCTTCTTTGGGTGCTGGAAGTGGTCTAGATCTGCTAGAGCAATGGTTTTATTCAAGGCACAATATCTCTTCGAAAGTTAAACGAAAACTTAAAGAAATCATAAAACAGATAATGATTGATTTAGGTATTAGATCAGCAAACTCTCTCATAGGATCTGCTAATTCAGGACCAATTGTTGAAAATATTGTCATTCCCTATACACCGGGGGATGATTTTGAATTGATAGATTTAGAGGAAACCGTGTGTAATCTTTTAGAAGGTGGAAAGACGGTGGAGACAATTACTAATGACGATTTTTTAGTGTCTAAAACCACTCAGGGTCTCCGTTGTTTAGTAATGGAACTAGATATTAGTGGAAGTATGACAGGTCAAAAACTTTCTCAAATGGCGCTTTGTACAACTATGCTTGTTTATGCTTTTAAACCAGAAGAATTAGCTCTTACTTTTTTTGAATCTAATACGCACCGAATAAAAGATTTAGATCAAGAAATAGAATTAGAAAAAGTCGTTGATGAATTATTAGATATTAGTGCGAGAGGAGGAACTTGTATTAATTCTGCTTTACAATGGGCAAATCTTCAATTTGAAAAAAAGGCAAGATCAAAACATAAATTGAATATTCTTTTTACTGATGTGGATGTCTTCGATTTTAATAATAGTGTAAGGGAGCTTAAAAAAATGAGTGAAAAGGACGTAAGATTTGTTATGGTTGTTCCTAAATTTGGTTTCTCACCAGTTATGGCAAGAAAAATGGTAGAGGAGGCAAATGGAGTTCTTTTGACATTAAATCAGTGGAGAGATTTTCCAAAACTAATATCTGAAATAATTACTAATCAATAAATTTCAAATCACATAGGGAGTAATTTTGGATCTAAAAAATAATCTTCAGAACGCTGATTTTTTTAAAAGATATGTGCGAGGAGCAAGATTAAATAGAGGAAAAAGCATTCCAAATAAAAATATTATTAATATCAGTGTAGAAAAGGATCCTTTGATCAAAGTAATTGCAAACATTCAAGGCTCGGGAACTTCAAGGTATGTTGTAAATATTCAAGAATCTAATGGGAGATTTAAAGTAGTACATGATTGTCCTGATTTCCGAAATGGCTTTAAATTTTGTAAACACGTCGTAAAGATTCTTTTATTATTAGAAACTGATATTTGTAAATCAATTTGTAGCAATTATCATAATATTATTTTTTCATCAGATTTTAGTTCAGTTAGAGAAAGTAAATCAAAAAGTTATGTTCTTAAAGCAGAAGAATTAATCCAAGAATCGAAATTCACTGAGGCTATTAATTTTTTAAATCAAGCTTTTGAAGAATCTAGAAATTTTGAGTTTATCGTTAAAATTGGAGAAATTTCTTTAAAATATGAGTTATTTGATCTTTTTGTAAAATATGCAGAGAAGCATAAAGAATTAGCTGATAAATATGTAAATGATTTTCCAGAAATTATAAGCTCCACATTTTCTCATTTAAATGATTATAGTTTTCCTAAGAAAGTTGACACAATAATAAATATACAAAGACTTTTACTCAATTTTCCTAAAGACCTTTTAATTGAGACATTAAAAAAATCCAAATTTCATCAAATTAACAATCCAATTCTAGAATATTTATTAGTATGTAAATTAGATTCTAAAATCTATATTATAGATCATTTTAAAGATATTAAAAAAAGCTCCAAAACGGACTTAAAAACGATAATTGAAGAAAAAATTTTAGATTTAATTAATGAGGCAATATTGAACATAGAATCAGAAGAAGTGATTGATTCTTTTAATAAAATAACAATAAATTGTAATTTTAAAAGATACAATATTATCAATACTAAAATTCAAGAGTATAAAAAGCAATTACGGAAAATGTATATAGAAGGGCTTAAATCTAAGCATGCTTTTCTTAGATCTTTGGTAATTGCAAATACTAATGATGATAAACTACACCCCATGAAATTTACAAAGAGATATAATTACCCCACTTTAATTTGGGGTTCCACATCTAAAAAAGAATCTAATTTGTATTATTATATACTAGAAAAATGTGGATTTGAAAGGCATCATTTAGAATATACTGAAATTACTAACTTTATTGAAAACTATCCTGTTTTTACTGAGATCTTTGGAGGTAATAACCCAATAAAGTATGAAGTTAAAAATTTTTGGGGTGATTTTGAACCGAAAATCATGAACACAGTTCAAAATAAATCCATTGATGAGTTAGATTATAAAGTTAATTTTCATGATTTAGATAATTATGTATTAATTGAATGGGATTTAGCTCAAAAACCGATATTAGGGAGTTACATATGCCAATTTAATGACGGATTTTTAATACCAGATAAAAGCCATTCATTAACACATTATATCCAACCCTTTGATTTATTATTGTGTGAGAAAAAACCAATTACAATAAAAAGCGATAACGTAAAAATAATGAAACCGTTAAGAAGAATCAATATAAATTCTGCTATCGACTTAGTGTGGTCTGGAATAGAATATATTGCTTCTTATTTACCTTTAAAAATAATTGGTGATTTGAAAGAATATAGAATAGATGAATTAGATGCAATAGAAAAAATATATGACATATATAACAGTAGTTTTCTTCCTGAAAAAGAATCCTCCAAGAAATCATTTTTTGACTTTATTCAAAATAAGATAGCTAAAGAACTTAATAGTACGTATTTGAGAATTATTAATAAACCCAATTATAAAGAAAAAGTACTCAAGATGATTAGTTTTGATCAATATTCACAAATTTTCACAAAAAGAACAATAATGCAAAATTTTCGAATAGATAATTTAAAAAGAACTTCGCTCCAAGAATTAAAGCTTGATCTTAAGAAGTACATTTCAAAAAAGATTGCTGAATTGATAAAAAACCAAGAATTTAATTCAATTGATTTGAAAAAAATAAAGAAATTTCCTAAATTTAGAAAATGGACCCTTAAATTAATCCATGAGTTAAAAAATCAGCTTATTGATTGTAAGATATATCAAACTGGAGAAAAATCTTATAATATTCAAAGTTTAATCGAGAATTATTATGGTGAGATCATTGTAAGAAGTGCTTTAAATTTAAATTCTGAAAATAAAAGGCTTAATACCGTAATTTCTGATGATGAATTGTCAAAAATATTTGAAAATTTTGAGTTTCTAAAATTACATCCACCAAAAATCATTGAAAAAACAGATTAATCGAATTATTCTTCTTATTACGATAAGGTTATAATCTTTAAATAATATCTATTTTTTATGACCGAATTCTTTGCTGAAAAAGTTAATGGAATAAAAGTCTGTTATGAAATTCATGGAGAAGGATACCCTGTATTTCTTTTGCATGGATTTGCTGCTAAAAAAGAGTATTGGATTGCTCAAATCAGTGAATTGTCTAAGAAGTTCAAAGTGATAACAATAGATAATCGGGGTTCTGGAAAATCTGACAGACCAAATATATCCTACACGATGGACATGTTAGTCAACGATTTAAAGGAGTTGATGGATTTTCTAAAAATTGAAAAAGCACATCTCATAGGGCACTCTTTGGGGGGCGCAGTCATACAGAATTTTACTTTAAAATATCCTAATTATGTTAATAAAATAATACTTATATGCTCATTTCCAGATTTACCACTCGATGAAAAAGGCATAGAAATGTATAAAGAAAACCAGATTGCTATTTATGAAGCAAGATTCAAGGATCCTATCCAAAGTTTTTATGATAAGATGAAATTAAGATTCTCTCGAGAGTTCATCAAATTAATGAAGGAAGATCCAAATAGAAAATTTTATGGAATTTTCTCTGCAAATGATTTAATAGAAAGTGATAAGATTAACTCTGTGACCCCTCAAGATATTATCAATTTAACTAATACTTTGGTCACGCATAAAATCTTGAATAGATTGCAAGAAATTAAAAATGAGACTTTAATAATTGCTGGAGATAAAGATAGGCTTGCTTCAAAAGCAGCAAGGGATCAGCTACATGAAAAGATTATAAATAGTACTTTAAAGGTAATTTCGGGAAGCCATTGGGTTAACTTAGAAAAAGCTCCAGAAGTAAACCAAATTATCTTGGACTTTTTATAATTAATTTATATCAAAATGGAGTTTCAACCAATCGATTGTATACTTTATAAACTCATTTAGATGCTCCCCTTCGAAGTCATGAGTTGCATTTTCTATAGCAACAAACTTGTTTTCATCTTTATTTGGCAGAAAATTGAATGCTTTCCTTGTTAAATCACATGGCGTTGTCTCATCAGCTTTTCCAACTACAATTAATACGGGATAATCAAACTTTTTTAGATGATTTTTTACTCGTAATTTAGCAAAATCTGTCATGTAAGTCATATCAATAATTATTGGATTTCCTTCTATACTTGATGGAATTTCTACAGGTCCCTTGGCTAAATCTTTGAACCAATCAGCTTGATCATCAGTAGTGTGGAGAAATAATACTGGAGACCAAAAAATATATGTTTTGATTCCAGGTAAATTAGTTCCTAGTATTGTGAGGCCTCCGAATGATAATCCTAATACAGCGATATTTTGATAACCTTGATTCTGAACCCAACTATATACAGATTCTACATCTGCAATCTGCTTAAAGAGTGTTACTGGTACTCTCTCATTTTCTCCAGACCCAGTAAAATCAAAAATTAGTCCATCAATCCCTATTTCATTACAAGCTTTAGCTAAAGCAGGAAAATGACCATGTTCATATTTATCACCTGTAAACCCATGACACATTATTAAAATAGATGGATTCTTTGATTGTTTACTTTCCATATAGTGGATTCCATGAAGATCACTTCCTGTAGCGCTTGGAATTAATACTTTTTCTTCAAACATAGAATTTTTATTGTTTCATTATTTTAAAAATATTTAATTAAAGATTTTATTATTCTTAAAATTATTTTTGGATAATGCTTATAATTATTCCAATTTTTTAATAGATATGACGGATTTATTTGCAGAAGTAAATGGAATTAAAATTTGCTATGAAATTAGAGGGGATAGAGACCCCGTTCTATTGGTTCACGGTTTTGGTGATAGAAAAGAACATTGGCGTGCTCAATTTGGAGAATTGTCAGAACATTTCAAAGTTATAAGAATTGATAATCGAGGCGCTGGAAAATCGGATAGACCTGATGGTGTTTATACTATGGAGCTTTTTGCCGATGACATCAACGGTTTATTGGATTATCTTAAAATAGAAAAAACTAATATCATCGGACACAGTTTAGGCGGGATGATTGTACAAAATTTCGTTTTAAAATATCCAAAAAGAATTAAAAAAATAGTTTTAATAAATACATTAGCTGGTATCGTTCCTCCAGGAGCTCTACCTGATCAAGGAATTGAATATTATATAAATAAAGCTATTAAAGATAATAAAGCACTAAAGAAAGATCCCCTAAATTTCTTTATAGATGGAGCTAAAAAAAGTTATTCAAGAGAATTTTGGAAACAAATGAAAGAGAATCCAAAAAAGAAATTTCATAATATCTGGTCGGTAGAGGATTTAGTAGAAGAAAAAACTACATACGGTCCAACAGAACGAGATTATTATCACTTAGGTGAAGCTCTTAAAACACATAATACTTATGAAAGATTACATGAAATTAAAAATAAAGTTTTAATAATTGCCGCAGATAAGGATAGAACAATTCCTTTGGTAATTGCTCGAAGAATTCATGAAAAACTCCCTAAAAGTAAATTTATTGTTATCGAGAACGCTGGCCATCAATCAATATTAGAATATCCTCATATAATAAATCAACATATTATAAAATTTTTAAAATCTTAAAGTATAATACAAATAATATTAGCCTATTAAAGTGATCTATATGACAGAAATGTATGCTGAAGTTAATGGAATAAAAATTTGCTATGAGATACATGGAGAAGGAGAACCTATCATACTAGTGCATGGATGGGGTGGTTCTAAAGATGGTTGGTTTGTTCAAGTTGGTGCTTTATCAAAATTTTTTAAAGTTATTGTATTTGATAATAGAGGAGCAGGTAAAAGCTCAAAACCTAATTATCCGTATACAATGGATATGTATGCTGATGATATAAATGGTTTACTGGAATTTCTCAATATAGAGAGAACCCATTTATTAGGAGAATCATTGGGAGGTATGATAGCATTAAATTTTATTTTGAAATATCCTGAACGGGTGAATAAGTTTATATTAATAAATTCATGGCCTGGTTTTCCTAATGAACAAGGTCCAGAGATATATAGTAATGGAAAAATAGCATATTTTGAAGAATTAAAAATGAATCCACTTAATGCATTTTTAAACGCAGCAAAAGCAAGTTATTCTCGAGAATTTTTTAAAATGATGAAAGAAAATCCTAAAAAAAAGTTTTTTGGTCTATGGTCAGTAGAAGATTTAGTACAAATTGATTTAGCGAATCCTTCTACTCCTGCGGATAACATTAATGCTGCAAATGCAGTAAAGGGTCATAATGTCACAGATCGACTTCATGAAATTAGAAGTCCTACTCTATTGATCTGCGGGGAAAAAGATCGAATCGCAACACTTTCTGTACAAAGAAAAATCCATGAATTAATTCCTAATAGTCTTTTTAAGGTAATAAAGGATGCACGACATGGAGTATCGAAAGAAAAAGCACCAGAAGTTAATGAAACTATTATAGATTTTCTAAAAAAGTAATTTTAAAGCCTTATATGACAGAACTTTTTGCGAAAGTAAATGGAATAGAAATTTGTTATGAAGTAAGTGGTAAAGGTTATCCAATTATATTAATTCAAGGATTTGGTGCAAGAAAAGAAGGGTTTAAATGTCAAGTCCCCGCATTATCCGAACATTTTAAGGTAATAACTTATGACAATCGAGGTGCTGGAAAAACTGAGAGAGTTAATGAACCTTATACTATGGAAACTCTTGCTGATGACATTAAAGAACTATTAGACTTTCTTGAAATAAAAAAAACATACGTTTTGGGGACTTCTATGGGAGGGATTATTGCCCAACAGTTCGCTCTACAACACCCAGAATATGTTGACAAATTAATTTTAGTAAATACAGTCAGTGGAGCTCCAGATAATATGGGTCTAGAATTACTAAAAGAAAATAGATTAGAACAATTAGAACTTATCAAAAAAGATCCAGAGAAAGCCTTTTGGGATAATGCTCATATTTGGTTTTACCGCGAATACCGCAAAGAATTAAAAGAAAATCCAAAGAAAAAATTCTTTGGAATCTGGTCCGCTGAAGATGAAATAAGGGAAAGTACAATACTTATGCCAACTCCGCGCGATATTGAACTCCAAATAGAAGCTTTGAAGGGATTCAATACCTTAGAGAGATTGCATGAAATAAAGAATCCCACGTTAATATTAGCTGCTTTACATGATAGGGTTTGCTCAAAGAGTAATGCAGAAGAGATACATAAAAGAATTGCTAATAGTATACTTAAAATCATTGAAAAAGCAGGTCATGAGTCTCCAAAAACAAGAGCTATAGAAGTCAATAATATTATTATTAATTTTTTAAAAAACACATGAAGATTTAGCTTAGAAGAGAAATTATATCTTATAGATTTTTGTTGACGTTTTATTTCTTAATTCTGGACTCTTATTTATGAAAAAATTGTCAAATTTAAATAGATAAATATCTAGTTTATTGTTATAAATCGAGGAGTGGTGATGTCCTTGAATAAAATTTTAAAAAAAAAACAAATAAAAATTTTTCTAATAACTTTATCTTTCATCTTCAATTTCATCCAATTGATAAATTTTTCATTAAATTTCCAGCATAATACTGATTTAAACTTATCAAATGAGAAAAATAACAATTATTTTGGTTTAGCGAGAGTTGAATCAGATTGGGAAATATCGCAAGGGAGTGGTACTATTGCTATAATTAATAAACCTTCTGGAACGAAAGAAGATAATTTATTGATTTTACATTGTACAACAGATGGTCAAGGAAGTTCACTGACTGGCCCAGTAGGGTGGACTATTCTTCTGCCAGAAACTATGAGTGGACAACAAACAACAGCATCATGGTATAAAATCGTTGGAGCTATAGAACCATTAAGTTATAATGTTAGTTGGACGGGTGAAGAAGGTTATGTTGCAGGAATTATCAGAATTACAGGATATAATGAGACTGATCCGATTCAAACAACAGCTTCAGATACGGGAAATGGTGATATTATTAATCCTTCTGTTACTACTACAAAAGATAACACTTTAATTATAGGATTTCATGGACTTGATGATAATGATCCTGGAGATGATTATGGGTCTACTCTTGAATCCGGACCTACAGTTTTATATGCGAAAAATTCCACGGGTATTTCAGATCCATGTAGTGCTGGAATATACTATGAAGTGCAAAAAAATCAAGGGGCAACCCCGACTAGAACTTGGACAATGCCTACTAATGAGGGTTGGTATGCTGCTACTGTTGCGATAAACATGAAAGGGCCATTTATCACTATTATCAACCCTATTGAAAACGAGGTTTTTGGGGTAGATGCTCCAAATTTTACTGTAGAAATTGTTGATCCTAATTTACAGACTAAATGGTATACCATAGATGGAGGATTGAACAATTATACATTTATTATAAATGACACTATAAACCAAGGGGCATGGGATGCGCGATCAGATGGAAAAGTTACTATCAGATTCTATGCTAACAATACGCTTGGTGATATTAATTATGAGCAAGTAAATGTGATTAAGGATACAAAAGTACCAAACATCAATATCATAAGCCCAACCGAAGATAAAGAATTTGGGATTGATCCCCCCAGTTTTGTGGTAGAAATTAATGATCCAAATTTGGATACCATGTGGTATTCGATATATAACAGTACTGATCATTCATTAAATATTACATTTACCGACAACGGAACTATTGACACAACAGAATGGAGTAAGTTATCAGATGGAGCATATACAATTAGATTTTATGCTAACGATACGCTAGGAAATTTGAATTTTGAGGAAGTAAATATCATAAAAGATATATACGCAATTGTAATAAAAATTATAAATCCAGTAGAGAATGAAATTTTTGCTTTTAGTGCTCCAGATTTTATTATTGAAATTCAATGTGCCTTTTTAAATACAACATGGTATACTCTAGCTGGCGCACCATACAAATATATATTTATAGCAAACGGAACTATTAATCAAACTGCATGGAGCTCGTTTTCAGATGGATTAGTACCTATTCGATTTTATGCTAACAATACTATAGGGGAAATCAATTATAAAGATGTAAATGTAATAAAGGATACTACGGGGCCAGTCATCAATGTTATAAGCCCTACTAAGAACCAAATTTGTGGATTAGTTCCCCCAAATTTCGTCGTAGAAATTACTGATCTGAATTTGGATACTATGTGGTATTCAATATATAACAGCTCTCATCAATCACTAAATATTACTTTTACAGATAATGGAATTGTTAATCCAACGGAGTGGAGTGCGATATTCAATGGAAACTATACTATTAGATTTTATGCAAATGATACAGTAGGAAATATAAACTTTGAAGATGTTAATATTACAAAGGATATTTATGCAATTTTTATCGATATCATAAACCCACTAGAGAATCAGATTTTTGGATTTGATGCTCCAAATTTTTTAGTTAAGATTAATTGTGCCTTTTTAAATGTCACATGGTATACGATCGATGGAGGAATAAATAATTTCACTTTTACTGCTAATGAGACTATTAACGAAGCGGTGTGGGATGCATTACCAGATGGAGTAATAACTCTAATATTCTATGCTAACAATACCTTAGGGGATATTAATTTCGAGCATGTAAATATTCAAAAAGATGCCTCTGCACCCATTATTAATATCAATAGCCCTACTGCAAATGAAGTATTTGGTATTGATGCTCCAAGTTTCTCAGTTGATATAACGGATCCACATTTAGATACAATGTGGTATACGGTGAATAACAGCGCCACCAAATTTATATTTGCTGGGGATGGGGTTGTTGATCAAACCGTATGGGATATTCAAGTGGATGGAGATGTTCTCCTTACATTTTATGCTAATGACACTGTAGGAAATATTGATTCTGAAAATGTTATAATTATAAAAAGAACTCCAAGAGGAGGAACAGGTCCAGATATTACCACAATTATTATTATAGTTTCTGTCATTGGAGGAATAGCAGCAGCAGGAGTAATTTTAGGAGTACTTGTTAAGCAAGGAAAAATTTCATTAGAAAAACTCACAAAAAGAAAACCAAAAACAGAAAAAATAAAATCAGAGAAACCACCAAAAGAAAAAGTTAAAAAGGAGAAAACCAAACAAGATAAGGCTTCAAAAGAAAAAACAGACATGGAGGAAACTCCAACAGAATAAAAAAATAATAAAAATTTTTTTTAATTATTAATCTAATTATCCAAAACTAGATTTTTTTACCATTTGTTCTAATTATAGATTCTTAAAATTATTAAAGAAATTCGTTATAGCTATTCTTCAATTAATTTTTCTTGACTTAATTTAGGCATCTCGTATTTCTTCAATTGAATTGTTTTAAAACCCATTAAGAAGGGAACTAAAGCAACCGAACTGATAAGAAAACTAAGATAAAATGGCATAAAAAAGTTCAGTATGAATGTACTAAGTAAAGGTCCAATAATTTGAGCAAAACTGTCTAACCCTGAGGAATACCCATTTATTTTTCCTTGTTCCATAGGAGATACTGACTGGCTAATTTTACTATTTAATGGTCCACGAGTTAAAGATGCAGCAAAGCTTATAATCATTGCTAAGGCAAAAAACATTATTAAATTAATAGAGAATCCAATAATAAAGAATGAAATCAGAAATAATGTTAAACCCAGCTTTATAGCATTATTTTCCCCGAGTTTTTTGATTGTTGGTTTAAACAGAGTAAAACGTACTATTGCTCGGAAAATACCTGTTATCATTAAAAGAATACCAATCTGAAAAGCATTTATTCCAAAAACAATCTGTGCAAAAAAGGAAAGTGATGCCATAGCAATCATAAATGATGCGGTATGAAAACCCCATAGTGTAAGATACCACATTGCAGCTTTATTTTTTCTAATATGAGAAACAATGTTCTTCTTTAATTCATGGTTTAATTCGCGTTTTTCCTTTGGCCATGTTTCATTTAAAATAAATATAGTAATAATCATTGTGAATAGAGATAATCCAGCTGCGAATAATCCAGGTAATAATAAACCACCAATACTAAAAAGAGTCCCTCCCAAACCAGGACCAATAAGAGAAGCTAAAACATGTGCGACTCCAATATTTGCCATTTGAATACTTCTATCTTTTGGAGGTACTTCATCACCAATTACTGCTTTAGCAATAGGAAAATTTCCTCCGAAAATTCCATCAATAATTCTAGAGACAATTAATAACCATATTGAACCAGAAAACGCAAGTATTATGAATCCCGCAAATGTTCCCGCTTGTGAAATTAAAAGTAAAGGCCTTCTCCCGAACTTATCACTAAGTTTTCCTAAGATCGGTCCAAAAATGAAAGAAAAAATAGCATTTACAGAGAGTATGATGCCCATAATAAAAATAGGAATAGAAAAACTTTCCGCAATAAAGGGTCCCATTGGGAGAATCATAGAAAAGCCTATAATATCAATAAAAACGGCTATCCATAATGGAGCTAAGTTCGGATACTTAAAGATCGTTATTCCCATGATTATTCCTATCTTTAATTAAAATTGAAATACCTCCTAAATTGAAAAATCAAATTAATTATTTACTTAAAAAGTTTGGATTTTATTCTATAAATAATTAAATTGAGTATAATAAGAAGAATCATAAGTAATTTTTTTATATGCAACATTCAAATATAGTATTATGAAAGCTGATAAACAAGAAAATGATGAAAATCTAACTTTTGAAGAAAAACTAGAAAAAACAGTGGAACTTCCTGCTTTAGACTTTTTTAAGATAAATTTCATAAGCTTTTTAGTACCTTTTTATGTATGTTTAGGGCTTTTCTTACTATTTGAATTTGGAGTCATAAATCTGCTCTCTATCGCCCCAATTATACATATTTTTATATTACCATTTGTTTTTTTGACTCTTTATTATATTTATCTAATTGTTTTAATTGAATTTACTGCTTTATGGGCTCGAAGTTGGAATAAAAAATCTCCTCCTAAGCAAGGTGTTTTTAAACGTGTGCTCGATGATGTGAATAGTGAGGAAGGAAAATTAATGAAATATTACCATAAAAGAGGATTTATTATAAAATTCCCTATGTGGTTAACATCAAAATCTCCATTCCCTTGGCTTATTAATCGAGCATTACGTAGAATTAGTCATAATAAAATTGGCAAGAATGTTCTTTATAATGATGCATATGTGGGTTTAGAATTCACCGATATTGAGGATAATACGTTTTTTTATCCCACAAGCAGTCTTTCTAGCCATGCTGTAAATACGATTTTTGGAAAAATCACAATGATTGAAATAAAAATAGGTAAAAACAATACTTTCTATCCTGGAACAATAATGGGATGTGGAGCTCTGAGTACAGATGATAATGTAATATATCCCAACACAGTATTACATAAAAATTGGAGAGGTAAACCCGGAAAGTTATATTACCAAGGCAGTCCAGGAAGGCCTATAGATGTAGAATATAAAAGTTAATTAATACTTTTTAGTAATGAATTTCTTTATTTTTTGAATTTAACTGGATTCACAAACATTTATTAATAATTTCAACAAATTATTTTAAATGGATGTAAATCTAAAAAAAAGTAAGTGGAAATAATATGAATGTGCCCAAATGGTATGTTGATGATAATAAACCTTGGTTCAAAAAGTATCAAAAAGGCGTTCCAAAACACCCTGAATTTCCAGTTATTAGCCTAGGAGATTGGTTTGATCAAAAAACTGAAGAATTTGCTAAAAATAAAGCAATATACTTTTCTAAAACATTTATGAATTATCGTATTTTAAGAAAGTATACAGATTCTTTTGCAACATCATTATCCCGCTTGGGAATAAAGAAAGGTGATGTTGTTGCTATACTTTTACCGAACTGCTTTCAATTTACAATTTGTTATTTTGCAACTGTTAAACTGGGAGGGATTGTGCTTCCACTCAATCCGACCTACAAACCTTTGGAAATCCTTAATGTACTCGAACAAGTCAAACCAAAAGGACTTCTATGTATGGATGTTATGTATGGTCTTATTAAACCTATACAGGAAAAATATAAGTTTGATTTTATTATTTCTACGTGCATTGTTGATTTAGCAGCTATTCCCCCCGTTGTTAAAGAACAATTAATCGCAGATGGCACAATTCCTTATGGTGAAGTTCCAGGTGCCATAAACTTTCTAGATGTATGCCAAAAACGAGGGGAGGTTGACATTCCTAAGGTTGAAATTAATCCCTTAAATGACACAGCTGTTTATTTAATGACAGGTGGTACGACTGGAGTGCCTAAACCCGCAATTCTAACCCATTATAATTGCGTAACTAATGCTAAACAAAATGTAATGTGGATGCCAGATGCTGAACATCCAATGGCTTGTATAGGAATCATACCAACATTTCATGCTTTTGGAATGACAATTGTCCAAAACGTAGTAATAGAAGGGGGAGATTTTAGTATTCTTTATGCTAAAAGAGAACTTGACTTAAAAGAAGTTGTAGATATGATTTTAGAGGTTGGTCCTGAAGGGGGCGTTATAATTCCTGGGGTTGAAAATCTTTTTATTGGTTTAACTCGTTATCTTAAAGAAAATCCCGAACCCAAATTAAAAGATATGTTTCGATTATGCGTTAGTGGTGCAGGACCATTACATAAGCCCGTAAAGGATGCTTTTGAAGCTGTAACAGGAGGAAATTTAGTTGAAGCTTATGGTCTTACCGAATGTACCACAGCAGTTAGCACAGGACCTTTTGATGGGACGGATACCCCTGGAACGATTGGATTGCCATATCCTGGTGTAGATTGGGCTATCTTTGACCCTGAAGACTTTAGTAAAGGTCCATTGGAAGGTTATGGAATTGAATATACAGGGGAAATTTGTGTTTGTGGTCCACAGGTAATGAAAGGCTATTTGAATAGACCCGAAGCTACTGCTGAAACTCTTCGGGAGTGGGATGGTAGGATTTGGTGTTTAACTGGAGATATAGGTTATATGGATGAGATGGGTCAAATGGTTATTCGTGATAGGAAAAAACAAATGATCAAATATAAAGGATACTCAGTATTTCCAAAGGAAGTAGAGGAATTACTAGGAACTCATCCAGATGTTCTTGAAGTTGCAGTTGCTGGATTACCGGATCCCGAAACAGGAGAAATGGTCAAAGCATGGGTTCAGTTAAATGATGATTCAAAAGGTAAAATTGATTCTGATGGTTTAATTGCTTGGTGCAAAGAGAATATAACTCATTATAAGTGTCCTAAACAAATAGAAATTATCGAGGAAATCCCCAAATCTATGGTAGGTAAAGTGCAGAGAAGAGCTTTACAAATTAAAGATCCTCTTTGGATAGAGAAATATGGTGACTCTGAATAAATCTAAAATCTTTTTTATTCTTTTTTAATTGATTTTCTATTTTCAAATATTATAAATGAAATGAAATAATATTGATTTTTATGCGAATATTGGCTATTTTTTCTCATCCTGATGATTTGACGTTTTATTGTTCTGGTACATTAGCTAGATGGGCTGAGGAAGGGCATTCCATTTATGCTTTATGTTGCACAAAGGGAGAAGTGGGCACACTAAGGAGAGATTTAACAAAAAAACAAGTTGCAGAAAAACGTATGAAAGAATTAATGGCTGCTAATCTCATATTAGGTGTGGAAGAGACAATTGTTTTAGATTATCCAGACGCTGGATTTATCAATGGAACTGAATTACGTGAAAAACTTGTTTTCTATGTAAGAAAAACTAAAGCAGATCGAGTAGTAACATTTGATCCATGGGTTAATTATGAAGTCCATCCTGACCATGTTGTTGTAGGGAGAATGGCAGCTGAGGCTGCAGCATTCTCAGCGTTTCCTCTTCTATATTCTAATCAGCTAAAGGAGGGAATCGAACCATATAGTTGCTCTGAGGTGTGGCTAATGGGACAACTAGGGCATCCACCCAATTATTTTGTAGATATATCATCTACTCTTGAAAAGAAAGTTGAGGCAGCTTTAAAATTTGAAGCTACTCTCGAGTTGTTAGCTCAATTATTTGCACCTAATATTGATCCCACAAATGTGTCTCCAAATGAATTAAAAAAGCTCACCAAGTATGCAAATAGGCTATTACGTTCTATTGCCATTGCAGTAGGTAAAAACGTCAATTTAAAAGCAGCTGAAGCCTTTTATGTACAAAAAACTTTACCAGGGCATTTTGATAATTTCCAGCAACAAATTTCAGAAATGTTAGGAAATCCTCCTGAACCCCCAAAAATCTTATAATTTTTTTTTTGAACTATATATTTTTTTAAATCTTTATATAGAACATAATTCAACTATTATTGAAACTTATACTAAATTTAAAAACAACAATAAAGTGATAACGAATGAGTGAGGAATACAAAACACCTTCGATTCCTAATATTTTATCTTATAGCTCTTCAGGCTTTTGGAGTATGATGTTATGGACGGTTTTTGGATCTTATGTATTTTTCTTCTACGAAAGGGTTCTAGGTTTGGAAACAATTTATATCTTCCTGGCAATGTTAATTTTTACCTTATGGGATGCCATAGACGACCCACTCCTAGGTTTCTTAACAGATCGAAATACCAAATTCACAAAAAAAATAGGAAAACGATTTCCCTGGATAGTTATGGGTATTATACCTGCAACAATTATATTCGCTTTTCTATTTATGCCTCCTGTTACTGATGCTGCTACAAATCCATTACCTGTTTTTGGATGGGTAGTTTTAATGACTTGTTTATATGATTCTCTAACATCACTCGCTTTTGTTAATATTGATAGCCTTTTTTATGATAAATTTCGCACGGGCGAAGCAATGAGAAAAGCAAGAGGGTGGGGTACACCATTATCTATGCTAGCACTACCGGTAGCATCTATTATACCACCTTTATTAATATCTTATGCTGTTGCATCTACATATATTTTCATGGCATGGATATTTGTAGCTATTGCGGCAACAATAGTAATTGTACTACTCCCTGGTATGTATGAAAATACTGAGTTGAAAGAACGATATTATATAGGAGAATATAGAAGGCCTAATTTTTTCGCGGAATTGAAAGTGTCTCTTAAGCAAAAGAGTTTTATAACATATATTATTCTATTCTTTGGATTTCAAATAGTAACAGGCTCTTTAACAGCATCTGTCCCATATGCGGCAGAATTTCTATTAGGTGGTCCTGAATGGTGGATGATATTGTTATTTGCTCCATTTCTCCAGTTTGCAATCTTCGGTGTACCTTTTTGGATCTGGTTTGCCAAGAGAACGAAGAATAACAAGAAGACGGCTGTGATCGGAGGGATAGTTTTATGCTTATCAGCATTTATTACGCCATTATTTACAGGATTAATTGACTCAATGATCTATATGTCGATTTTGGGTTTTATGATGGCAAACTATTGGGCTCTTATGACAATTTATTTTTCAGAGGTATTGCAAGAAAGAATGCTCAAGACACGTTCTCCTATAAGAGGTACAGCTGTTGGAGTTCAATCATTCTTCTCAAGATTATCCCGTGCTGTTCAGCTTGGTATATTTGCAATAGTTCATATTCTCACTGGATTTCAGGAAGGTTCATCTACTCAAACATTGCCAGCCAAGATAGGAATACGGTTGCATATGGGTATAATCCCTGCAATCATTTTGGCAGTATGTGTTTTAATATTCTATCTAAAGCATCCACTAACCCCAGAGATAATGCAAGATATTCAAAGGCAATTGAAAGAAGTGGGATTTTAAACTCAATAAATAAAAATCTTTTTTTTTATAATATTTTTTTAAAGTACACTTACATTCTATACCACATAAAACAATTTTTTTTAAATAGATTTTAGGACTATATGATAAGAGGGATACAAATGAAAGTAGAAATACTTAATCGGTTGGAAATTGATGAGATACATGAAAATTCACTTAAAATTCTTGAGAATATTGGTATTAATGTTCCACATAAAGATGTTTTAAAACGGTTGGATAATATAGGGGCAAGTGTAGATTTTAAGAACCAATTGGTTAAATTACCTCAAAATTTAGTGAACGAACTTATCTCAAAAGCTAGAAAAGATTTTACTATATATGGTCGCGATCTTTCAAAAAAGGCTGAATTCGGAGTCAAGAAACGAAATTATAATACAACTGCGGGTCAAGCCTTTTGGATTGATAATCCTGGCGATGAAAGAAGGTATTGCACCTTAAATGATATTTCTACTGCTGTGAGATTTTCTGATGCTTTGAATCAAATTACAATTCCAGGAGCTATGGCTGATCCGCATGAGATTCCAGTCGAATGGCGCTGTGTGAAAGTAGCTACTGAAATGATAAAAAATACTACTAAACCAATTTATTTTTGGTTTTATGACAGAGCTTCAACGAAATTTTTAGTGGAAATTGCAATATCTCTGAGAGGAGATGAAAACAAGGCAATTGAATATCCTTTAACTTTCCCTCTTTTTGAACCAGTGAGTCCACTAAGTTTTCCTTTTAATGGTATTGATCTTTTATTCGAGACTGCTCGACTCAATATGCCGGTAATGATTGGTCCCATGGCTCAGATGGGATTAACTGCTCCTGCTACAATTGCTGGAACATTAATACAGGAAAATGCTGAAATTTTGGCTGGTATATGCATTACTCAAGTTATTAAGGAAGGAATGCCCGTATGTTATGGTGGTATTTGCCATGCATTTGATATGAGAAAAGTTCAAATAATCTTTTCTGGTCCAGAACAAGCGCTTTTCAGTATTGCGATGGCTCAGATGGGAAAATTTTATGGATTTCCAGTCTATCTAAATGTAGGACTTACAGATTCAAAAAGACCTGATGCTCAAGCAGGTTTAGAATGTGGATTGACATTGGCTTTGGGATCTGCTACAGGAGCTGATATTTTTGGGCACATGGGCATTTCTGGTGTAGATCAGGCAAGTTCACTTGATATGCTTGTTATGCAGTCAGAGATAATATCATATGTAGAAAGTCTTAATCGAGATATAACTTTTGATTCTGAAACTTTTGGTTTTGATGTTATTCAAGAAGTTGGTCCAAAAGGCTCATTTCTTGAAAAACGGCATACTCGTAGGCACTTTAGAAAAGAACTATGGTTTCCTTCTCTGTTAAATAGAGATATTTATGATCCTTGGAGAAAGACGGGAAGTAAAAGCATGGAAAGCCTTTGTAAGGAACGGAAGGAAGAGATTCTGGCATCTCATGAACCTCAATCACTTGAGAGCGAAATCTTACGAGAATTAAATAAAATAGTTCAAGATGCTAAAAAAGAACTTCAAAAATCAGCTTAAAATTAATTTTTTGGATATTTTCCGTATTTCTGCAAAAATTCTCTATATGAATTGATTTTATCCAAAACGGTTCCTGTCAATTCTAAACTTTCAAATACAGGTACATTGCGATTAAGAAGCTTCAATTTGAATTTATACCGACTCTTATACTCTTCAAAACCTTCATTAATTTTTAACATAACACAGTACATAGGCTTTGTACATATTTTTTTTGCTTTAGAGATATATCTTATAAACTCTCTATTAAGATCCATGTCTTTAAAGCCCATTTCTTCCAGTAACTCTTCGAAGCCTCCAAATCTTTCAGGATCTTTTATAAAAACAATTGCTGAAATGTTGGGATCTTTATCTAAAGCTAAAATAGTACGATAATATATATTGGGTTGAATTCCAGCACTACCAAGGTCAAGAGGATTTGTAACATTTGTATTAACATCTGGTAAAAACCTCTTCATTTTATTAATTGTTTTTTCTGTCAAATTGGGTATTTTTAAGTTGTATTTTTCAAGAATATCTATTGCTTCAATTGTAGATCCGCCTCCAATCCCAATCACACCAATGTTTCTAGTATCAGGTAATCGAGTTAGATTAAAAGCTGAAGCTAATGCTGTAAGTTCATTCGAATTACTTACTATACAACTTCCAGTTTGTTTACCTACGGCCTGCCAAATTTCATTATTTCCCGCAAGACCACCAGTATGTGAAAGAATGGCCTTTTTTGTTGCTTCACCATATCCTGATCTCCACAGAATAACTGGTTTTCTATTTAAATTACATTCTTGCATAGCCTTCATAAATTCTCTCCCTTGTTCTATAGACCGTAGATTTTCAATGTATAAGCCTACGATTTTGGAATAATCGTCAGAAAGAAAGTATTTTAAAAATTCAGCGGGTGACAAATCTAAAGAATTACCGATTGATATAAATTTCGAAACATAGAGACCATAGGAAACGGCTAATTGCGCTAAATTCTGTGCGATCCCTCCAGATTGAAAAACACCACTAAAATTACCAGCTTTTCTAGATTGTTCAAATCCATTATAGAGACCACCACGTGGATTATATACTCCTATACAATTTGGACCAATAATTCTAATATCATATTTTCTAGCAGTTTCAAGAAGATCTTTTTCTAAAGATTCATTTCCTACTTCGCGAAATCCAGACGAAAAAACAGTCACAAAAGGAATGCCTTTTTGACCAATTTCTTCCATTAATTTAGGACATAGTCGTGCAGGAACTGCTAAAATAACATAATCTATCGGATCAGATATTTCAAGTATAGAATTATATATTTTATAACCATAGAAATCTTGACCCGCTAATCGTGGATTAAATAAATAAATAGGTCCTTTAAACCTATTTTTCATACATCTCAGAAAAAATCCACCACTGCCTGGATCACGACTAACTCCGATTATACCTATAGACTGAGGAAAAAATAATCTATCAAAATTGATATTCTGGTTAGATTCTAGATGGGACATGTGAAAGTACAAATAAAATAGATAAATTAATTATATAGAATAATAGCTCTGGTCTAAAAAGTTTTATTAAAAAGACTTCCCTAATGCTTTATTTAGTAAAGGTATATCATCAGTAATAATACCATCCACACCTAATTCAATTAGTATTCTCATGATGGTTTGTTCATTTACAGTCCAAGGGAAGATTTTCAGATTATTTTGATGGGCATAAGTGATAAACTGGGCATCAACAAGATGGTATTCAGGGTTTATTGCATAAAATTTATTTTTTACAGCATTATCGATTAATTTCCGTCGAATCTCCCATTTAGCTAAATCTTCAGAATATAAATTTTCAAGAGCAGCAACCTTTAAATTAGGTTTTAATGCTTGATATTTAAAAAGATATCTATGAATCATACAAGACACAATTGTCTTTTCGATGTAGCCATAATCTTTTAAAAGACATATTACTTGATCCTCTATGTGCGCAGCAGCGATATGAAGTAATAAATTGATTTTGTTATTAGCAAGTTCAATGACTTCTTGAAAAGTAGGCATTTTTTCTCCTTCTCCAACATTTAAAATTTTCAATTCTTTCAATGTCTTGTCTTTTACTAATCCAGAAATTCCTGTGATATTAAACGTGTCTGGATCATGAAAAATAACAATTTCATTATCTTTAGACAATCTTAAATCAAGTTCTATATAATCCGCTTTTAGATGTATAGCTTTCTTGAAAGCTTTTAGTGTATTTTCTGGACCTGTTGTTTTTCCACCCGCATGTCCAATTACCAATGTTTTATTTTTAAAATTCGTCATTTTTTATAATTTAATGAGCTAAATAGGATTATATGACGCGATAAAATTATTTTTTTTAAAAAAATTTTTGGGATTGCTAATCTACTCCTATCACTCTTTTTGCTTGTTGAATATCTTCATGTATTAATCCATCAATCCCCATTTTTACTACTTCTCTTAAGTCCGAATCTTTAATAGGTTCATAAATATAGGTCCATATATTAACTAGTAGTCCATTGGAATGTGCAAATTCAACTATATCTTTGTTAACAGCCTTCCAAAATGGATGAATTGCAAAAAAATTGTTATTTATTGCTTTTTTACAAAATCTGATTACCCATCGAGGAGAAACCAGATCTTTCGTAAGTATTAAGCCGACTTTTAGATTAGAATCAAGATTTTTAATATTAAGTAATTCATTAAAAATAAATGAACTTATAATTGTAGTTCCATCAAGATTTTCTTTTTTCAGAATCCCAACAATATCTTTACCAATATTCTGAGTTTTTATTTCACAATTCAAACCTATTTTTCCTTTAGTAAGTTCTATTAGTTCCTGCAAAGTGACGAAGGTTTCACCCTCACCTATTTCAATCTTTTTTAGTTCTGCTAATGTCATATCTCTAATAAAATGCGTTTTTCCATCTTTTTGAGAAAAAGCAAAATCATGCCAAATTATATATTCTCCATCTTTTGATGGATAAACATCAAATTCGACATAATCCGCGTTTAGTTCGATTGCTTTTTGAAAAGCTTTAATTGAATTTTCTGGTGCAATACTACTCGCGCCTCTATGGGCCATTATCAATACTTCATTATTGTTCTTCATAATCATTTATTAAATTATTTTAATTTTATCGATTAATTTTATTTTCTTTTAATAAAACGGTTTTAGCTTTTAAGATATCATTAGTTATTATTCCATCAACTCTGTATTTTATCAGTTTTCTCATTGCAGGTGCAGATTCAACAGCATAAGGGAAGACTTTAATATTGTTATTATGAGCAAAATCCACAAACTGTTGATCAACAAGAGGATAGAATGGATTTATTGCATAAAAATTATTATCTATACAAAATTGTATCCATTGCTCTTTTTCTTTCCATGTACAAGAACTTTCATAATTATTATTTTCTAAATAACCAAGCTTAATATTAGGGTCAATTTTTTGAAATTCTAATAATTCTTGGTGTTTAAAAGAACTTACTAATACTGACTCTATGATACCATATTTTTTTATAATATCTGCTACTTTATTCGCAATCCCTTTTACTATTACTTCAGAATTCAGATTTATTTTACCTTTTGTTAGCTCAATTAATTCTTCGAACGTTATGATTTTCTCTCCTTCACCAAAATCAAAAGTTTTTAATTCTTCAAGAGTTAGTTCTCTAACAAATCCATGGTGACCGGTTAATCTGGAGATTTCTTCATCATGACATACGACAATTCTTCCATCTTTTGTTTCGAGAAGGTCAAATTCTATAAAATCTGCTTGTAATTCAATGGCTTTTCTAAATGATTTAAAGGTGTTTTCCGGAGCAAGGTTATTAGCACCTCTATGACCAAATATGAGCATTCTATTATGAATTTCATTCATTTTATCTCGTTTGATTGATTTTAGTCACATAATTTATTCATTACTTCTTGAACTCTTGAAATGTTGTTACTAATAATTCCATCAACTCCCATTCTAATTAAATTTTCAATCGAGGTTACTGAATCAACAGTCCATGGAAAAACTTTCAACTTTTCTTCATGAGCTTTATCTACAAATTTCTTCTTTACTATAAGATATAACGGATTAATTCCATAAAATTGATTTGAAGCAGCTTTTTTAATCATATTTTTCCTCGAAAACCAATTTATTATCCATCCAGTTCGTGTCGGATCTAAAGATGCAATTTTTAAATGTGGTTCTAATTTTTTTATTTTCAATAATTCATTATGATTGAAAGAGCTAATTATCGTAGATTCAAAAAGATCAGCTTCCCTAAAAGTTTCTACTATTTTTTGGGCTATTCCTTTCGTTTTTATCTCGCAATTTAAACCAATTTTTCCTTTAGTCAATTCGATTAATTCCTCTAAAGTAGGTATTGCTTCACCATCGCCACAATCGAGTTTTTTTAAATCCTCAAGTGTCATATCTTCTATCAATCCTAAATAACCAGTTGTTCTAAATGTGTTAGCATCATGCATTATTACTATTTCTCCATCTTTGGATTGATGAACATCAAATTCAATACAATCTGCGCCCAAATCAATTGCTTTCTTAAATGCTTTTAAGGTATTTTCAGGTGCGAGATTACTCGCCCCCCTATGAGCGATAATTAGAAATTTGTTCAATTCATTTAAATTTATAAGAAGATCCCCACTTTTACGAATTTTTTTTTTGAATGATAAAATAAATAATAGATAATTTTTTTATTTAATTCTTAAAGAAAATCTACAAAAACATGAAGTTCAATATTCAATTATTTAATTAAACAGATATTTTATTAAAATTCAGAATTTCAATATAATTCGATATGTCAAAATCTCGTGTACAAAAGTTTTCTTGAGCTTTAATTTAAGCGATAATCTTAATTGCAAATTAATAATTTAAACAAAAAATTTTTAAATGTGGTTTGGCAACAGATAATCTAGATAAAAGTTAAATTTAAATAGCTATAATATTTTTTATACTTCTGATAAAATAAAAATTAATAGGAACTGAGCTAATAAACCGATAAGTTTAAATATCGAAAATATTAGATCTGAGGAGATAATGATGCGATTCTGTGAAAACTGTGGGAATATGTTAGTCCCAAAAAATGGTAAACTTGTATGTAAGGCGTGTGAAGAGGAATTTGACTTAGACACTTCAAGAACTGAGGACTATAAAATTAATAAATCAATTAAGCATGATGAAAAAGAGAGTGCTCCAATCATAGTGAAAGAAAGATTAGGAAGCGACAAAATTTCTGCTCAAGACCGCAAAGCTTATGAAGAGTTCTTTGGAAGTGCCGAAGGAACGGATTTTTAAGGCTCCTATTCAGAGGATCCATAGCAAGATCACTTATTCTTCCATAATTTTATCAAAGTAAAAATTCATAATTTCAATTATTTAAAGCTTTAAATTATTTGAGAAGTAAATAAATTATAATTATTAAAATAATTTTCAAATATAATTAACAAATATTTCTGAGTTTAGATATAAATGACAGAAGAAAAAAAAAAATTACATGGATTTGCGTCAATTGTTGCAAAACAGGTAGAACCTTTAAATCAATTGGAAAAATTTAAAGAAAAATTTAAAGATACTGAAGTGAAAGTTCTTTTAAATGCTAAAGATGGAAAATGGGCTGCTTTGCTTGTAATAGATAAAGGTACTATACATGTAGAAGGTATCAAAAATAGCCCAAAGGAAAATTTAAAAAAGAAAAATGCTGGTTGGGATGGTTTACTACAGACAACCACCCCTATGTTCTTAGAAATTCTTGGTAGTGATGACTTATCAATGGGTAAGGTAATTCGTAAAATCATTTCAGGAAAGATCAAAATAAGAGGAATAAAACACGTTTTAGTATTACTTCAATTATTTGATTTATAATTTAGGTTTTTGAGAAAATTTACTTGTTCTTTCTTTTAGTATTTCTTATTTTTTTTATCTTTTTATTGTGTTATATGGTAGAATTCAATCGAAACTACTGTTCCCAGCGATATATTAGAAATCCATTAGTAATTGAGAAACCATATTTATTATAAAGTTTAAAGGCGCGCATTTTAGTTTCTGTACCTAGCGTTATAGTTTTTATCCCTTGTTCTTTTAATTTGTTCATAATTATGAATAAAATTAGTTTTCCAAAACCAAGACCTTGATAATTGGGATGTACACACATACAGCTAATATGATTATTATCACCATCAGGTAAAACAAAACTGAATCCTACAAGTCTTTTGTCATTAACTATTGCAATAGAGGCATCTCTGTTTAAATATTCAGGATAACCTAGTTCTCGAAAATATTCTAATTTCTCTTCTTCTCCTTGGTATTGAAAGAAACTAGCATCTCCATTCTTAAAAGAATTATAATAACAATTATAAATCTCTTTTTCACTAAATTCATTAATGTAAAGAATATCATGATTTTCAGGGAGTAAAATGTTATGATCGGATTGATCCTCTAAATTGCATAACATTTCGACATATTCTAGTTTTCTTTTGAATCCTAACTTTTCATAGGTTAATATATAATTTTTATACACGCTTTTATCATTTAACATGTTTTGAGGAATTTTAATTTCCAAACTTTTTACTCCTTCATTTCTTGCCCATATAATCGTTTCATTTATCAATTTTTTACAAATAAGATCATTTTTCTCATTTGAAATGATAATTGGATTTCCCCCAAGAGTCGTTCCTGGATTGATTTCTTTACTCTCAACACCAGAAGGATAAATTACCAAAAACCCTACCAAATTATTATCAATTGAGGCTGTCACATATTTTATATCATCTTGCCTAAAATATTGGTTGAGAATTCTTTTAATTTCTTCAATTGACAGATTTAATTTGTTTACACTATTATTTCTAGCTTTCTTTATAAATTTGGACATTTTATCTATATCAATATCTTTCCAATTATAAATCTTAATAATAATTGACATTATATTTCCTATTTGGTATAATATTTCCATTGATTGTAATAAATCTCAATCTATATTATAAATTGGATTTTGTATATATTTATCATTTTTGGAATATTTTTGTCAAAATTCGTCTTGAAATAAATATACCTTATTATAAGGGATAGTGAGATTCCAAATTAAATAATAATGTAGTAGAAATTATAGGTCAAGTTTGAAAATATTTGCTAAGGATATCATTTCTTCTCTTAGCTTTTCATTATCTTCTTCATCCTTTAAACTTTGTAGAATTACATCTTTATCCTTTTCAGATATTCTGTCTTTAAATAAGTCAAGATATTCTCTTAAAAAGATAACCTTTTTATAAGGATTCTGCTGGATTTTAACAATATATCCATTAACTAAATGATCAAACGAAAATGTTTCTTGTTTTTCATTTATAATTATTTTTTCTTCTGTTCCTAAAATTTCTTGTAATAAGGGATTATTACTAATGATATCCTGTGAAATTTCTTTTAGCATATCATTTCTTGTATGTATAGATAATTCTGAGATGTATTCATCCATCTTTAATTTCTTTTTTTCAATTGCATTAATCATTTGAAGAATTTTTTCCTTATTATCACTTTCCATACTTTCCATATTTCGTATAAATTTTTAAATTTAACGAAGACTAATAGTTAATTGAAAAATGCATGCTTCTGAGAAAGAAAAAACGCAAGATTTTCAAGAATTTGTAAAATATAAGTTTAAAAATGAAGAACTTTTAGTCGAAGCCTTAACAACTCCACTTTTAGCAAATGAAATTGGTAAACCTAGTTATGAATTTTTAGAAACTCTCGGAGATGCTGTTATAAAGGTTGTACTTGTACTTAAACTTTATAAGAAAGGGGTAAGAGATCCAGGTGAAATCACCAAAATAAAAGCAGCTTTAGAAAGTGATAATGCCTTAAAAAATTTTGCCAATAAGATGAATTTAGAAAAATATATTTTAAAGACAGAAAAACAAAAAGTAAAGGATACTAGTATTTTAGCAGATGTTTTTGAAGCTTTGTGTGGTGCACTTTTTCTGGACACAGGATATAATTTGGACCTGGTGGAAAAAAAAATGATTAAACCATTTTATGAAGATCTTGATTTAATCATTCAAAAACCTATGATCTCAAGTAAGAATGAATTACTGGAATTTCTGCAAAGAAAATTTAAAGCCAATATAGTGATCCAATTAGAATATGAAAAAAGAGGGAAAGAGCATAATTTAATATGGATAGCTAAGAATCCAAGAGTATTAGAACAGACTAGTCAAAAAGAGTTGATAAAATTACCTAAAAATTTGAAGTCCGCAAAATGTAACTCGAAAAAAAAGGCAGATAAAGATATTTATGCAAAAATTCTAAAATTTTTAAAAAAATAAGAAATTTAAGATTAAACTAAACCAATCCTTTTTATGCTCAGATTTTTTTAAATGTCCATAAAGGATATTAGATATTCTAATAAAGTAGAACATTAATTTTTAAAAGAAGTGGCATATTTTCTGTATCTGTAAAAGAGATATGTTGTAAAAAAGTTTTTTTATGTTTGCTTTATGATATAATAAAGAAGAAAAAAATAGATTGAAGAGTATTTTACATGCCTAAATCAGCAATAATAGAAAAAACTCCTCTTATGGAACAATATGAAGAAGAAACAGGGAAATTATCAATTTGGAACGGGGAATTATCAAAAAACTTTAAAAAGTGGGAAAACAAAAAGAAGCAAGAAGAATTAAAAAAGAGAAAGGAGGAGATTCTTTCTCAAAGTCGATTAGAAAAGAAACAGATGAAAAAAGACTTTAAAGAAGAGAAAAAGGTTAGTAAGGATTATGATCACTTAATTGTGGTTGATTCCTTACATAAAACCTATTTATTAGGAACTACGGCTGTTGCAGCACTTCGAGGTGTTGATTTAACAATAGACAACGGAGATTTTGTAGATATAATGGGCCCTTCTGGTTCTGGAAAAACCACATTACTCAATTTGATTGGTGGTTTAGACACTCCTACTAGAGGAAAAATCTTCTTAGAAGGACGAAATATTTCTATGCTTTCAGATAATGACTTAGCAGAAATAAGACGTGAAAGAATTGGATTTGTGTTCCAATTTTATAATCTTCTCCCTCAAATGACTGCAATGGAAAACGTTATGGTCCCGTTACATTTTTCAGGGAAATTAAGCCGTCGAGGTAAGAGAAAAAAAGCTATGGATCTTTTAAGATTAGTAGGTTTAGATGAAAGAGCACATCACACACCTTCTGAATTGAGTGGAGGTGAACAACAGCGAGTTGCTATAGCTAGAGCTTTCGCAAATGATCCAGCAATTTGTGTTCTTGACGAACCTACAGGTGATTTAGATTCAAAAACAGGCGTAATGGTATTAAATCTTCTTAGAGATTTAAATAAAAGGGGAGCTACCTTTGTTGCTGTAAGTCATGATGCTGCGGTGTCCGAATTTGCTACTAGAGTATTCCATATGAGAGATGGAAAGCTTACTCATGAGGGTAAAATAGGAGGTTTAAAAGAAACAGAAATTATGCAGTTAAAAAGAAAACAAGAAACAGAAATAAATAAAGAAAAATGTAAAAGTAAGATTTTTCAGTATCTTTTTGCGAATCAAGGAAGAATTGAACTTCCAATCAGTGATATTAAAAATAGTATTCCAAATTCCATAGTTATGAATTTACCAGAACATTTTAATGATATTTTGCAGGAATTAATTGAGGAAAATAACTTTTTTGGAAGGATTGAGGGAGAAGTTTTGATCTTAAAATAAAATTCCATTGATTATGATTATATAAAAATCTACAGTTAATTCAATCAAATGACACACATTAAGTTAGTCTTTAAATATGCGTTTCAAGATTTAGGTAAACAAAAGATTAGAACGTTATTAGCCATTATAGGGATGTTAATCTCTATTGGCTTATTAACTGTGATTCTATTTTTGTCAGATTCTATTGCTGTGGGCTATGCAGATTATTTAACTATTGAGGCAGGCAATCAAGATGCTGTTATCTCTGTTAGACACTATTATGAGGAACCAAACAATAGATCTTCTTATTTTGAATATGATCCTCTAATTGATACAATTCAAACTTCAACTGATATTATTGAAAATTATATACCGAGAATGGAATTAACTGGTGATGTTAATCTTTCTGAAGGTTTTGATACCACAAATTTATTAGATGAAAAAGAATGGTGTACCATCCAAGGTATTAATTTTTCTTTTGAAAATTCAATAAATTTCGGGGTATTTAAAACTCCATTCTTTAATGAATTACTCGATTTGACGGAATTACCTTCAAATCATTGTGCTATCTATTATGGATTTAATGATATAATTAAATATTCTGAAGGAGATACAATTAGAATATTTATGGAATTAAATCATGGAGATAAAACGATAAACAAAACGGTAGATTTAATAATTGATAAAATTTTTGATTTCAATTTAAAATGGCCTGCAGATTATCGTGATGAAAATTTAATTATTGTAGATATTAATACTTTATATCAGATTTTTGGATATGAGGAATTTAAGGGAAAATGCAGCGACCTCATTTTGACTTTTAAAGAATCGAGTAAACTCTATGACATACGAAATTTTGAAATATCTACGATTGATGTGAAGAAACTTGTTAACGATATTCAAATAGCAATAGGTATTAATGAATACAGTTTAGATTTACCTAAATTAAGAGCGTTATCTTTTGCAGAATTTCTTAGTGTAATGTTAGTTATTGTGTTTGTGTTTGTCTCGATTGTAGCAATGCTAATTTCAGGAGTTCTAATTAATGGAATATTAAAAACTTCGGTGGAAGAAAGAATTCGCGAATTTGGTATATTCAGAACTTTAGGTGCGAATAAGAGGTATAACTTAGCGATCGTTTTGATGCAGGGATTCTTGTTATGTAATTTTGGGGCAATTTCTGGCATTATTACAGCATTTATTTTGTCACGATATGTAATAATACCTTTTGCGAATACTGTTGTCTCACGAAGTTTGTTAAGTTTTGGTACAATTCCTTTCTCGTTTACATGGTGGTCAGTTATTATTTCATATATCATGGGTATTAGTGTTGGGATGTTAGTTAGTGTTTCTCCTGCTCTAAAGGTAATGCGTCTTCAACTTATTGAATCTATTCATCCATATCGTCACGAAGATACATTATATCACTTACAGAAAAAAGCATCAGTAAATTATAAACTAATCTTTGTAGGATTAATTTTAGCATTAAATGGTGGATTTGTGTTTTATGTTATTCCAAGAATTATGATTGCGGCAGATATGACTCTATTTGCAGGTACTTTGATAACTATTTTACTAATATTTAATATAGGGTTAACTCTTGCAGGTCTGGGTTTAATTCCCGCAATATTAAGATTATTTATTGTATTATTTAGACCAATTTCAAGAAAATTGCATAATGTTATTAAGATTTTCGTTTTTCGATATCAACGTAGAAATTCGAGTACGGTTATGATCTTTGCTCTATCTTTTTCATTTGTGATTTTTACTTCATCTTTAGTTAATACTTTATCAGCACAAGTTGGTGCTTCAACAAAATTAAGATATGGAGCAGATTTATTGATTGAAACTACTGGTTGGGAAGAACCTGAAAGCAGTTTTGGAGGTGGATTTGGCGGAGGTGAATTTGGTGGTGGTTTTATGAGGGTTGCTAGTGAAGGTTCCCAGCAAATAAATTTAAATTCATTAACTACTCAAAACTATCTCGATTCTATTAATCCAAATAAAATTATTACATCGGAATTTGAACAGGATTTATTATCTATAGATGGAATTGAAAAAGTTTCATCTGTACTGGCAAGACCTTTTCAATTAACTCAGATTTATGCTGAACAAAATAAAGAATTTTTAGCAGAAATTGGAGATTATGCCGGGTTAAGTACACAAGAAATAACTTTGATAGGAATTGACGAGGAATATCCATTTGTTGTGAGAAATGAATTCATAGAAATGACTTCTGGAAATTTGGTTACATCTTTTAATGATTTATTCGATAACAATCAATCAAACACATGTATTATTTCAGAATCTATAGCTTTAGCTATGTCTTTACTAATTGGGGATAAAATTCGAATTATAATTCAGAGAGGAGACGAATCAGAAGTATATCCTTTTATAATAACAGGAACAGCGAAAAGCATGCCAGGATTTTCTCGGGAATTTAGTGGAACTAGCTTTGGTGCTTCAAGAGGAGGAGTGTTAATTTCTCAAGAAACCTATATTGAGATTATGGATATTCCACCAGTCCCCTACTTGGATAGAATTTTCATTAAACTTCGAAATGATAAATTATCAGAGGCTCATAATATAGAAGAATTAATCGATGAATATTATCAATCTGATTATAATTATGAAATATCTAACTTAGCAAGAATGGTTGCACAACAAGAATCCGCATTTTCTGTATTAGATACCCTTTTTACATTAATAGCACTTACAACCGTATTTATTTGCATTTTTGGACTTCTTTCTTCATCATATTCGACAATTATTGAAAGAAAGAAGGAGATCGGTATTGTTCGAACTTTAGGTTTAAAAGGAAGAGATATTAACCGTTTATTTATTGTTGAATCCCTAATAATTATGCTAGCTAGTGGAACAATAGGGATTGTCATAGGATGGTCAACAAGTTGGTTAGTTTCTTGGAATTTGTTGGGTACCTTGGTAGGTATGCCAAACGTGTTATATGTGCCTTGGTTTAATATTATACTTATCTATTTGCTTTCTTTTATAATGATTTTTCTAGGTATGAAAATTCTTTTAAGAAAAGCCAGAAAACAAAAAATTGTAGAAATATATAGAGAAACCGCATAAGGAGGTAAGAGAAATAAAAGTTAAGAAAATTTGTTTAGTAAATATCATAATTATAATCGTTCTTCTTACATCTATGGTTTCAGTTTTATATACAAATAACAAACTAATATTCAAAGAACAAGATCAAACATCTAGTTTTAATGAGAATTATTTAAAGACTTCTGATATTGCAGGTTCAGATCTTTATGCTGAAACAATAGACGCTTTTGTTGCAGGTAATAAATCTATAATAAAACAGTCACTTTTCACAAACGATACAAATATTCTTTCCCAATTTGATTCAAATGATCCAGCGTTTTATAAATGTAACGTAATTATGAGTGCTACTAATGGGATTAACCCAGATATTTTTCCGACTATTCTGACAGAGAGTCAGATACCTTCTCAATATATTGTTGGTTTCAACAATTTTGTAGGATTTCTCTATTATGATAAAGATCTGGATAATGAGGATGCTTCTTTAAGAGCAGAAAGAGCACTTGAAATAATTAGAAGAAAATTTATGATTGATCTTATCATGGTAAATGTTTCAGAACCAAATTTTTTCCCTTTTATAGGTTCTTGTCCAAATTGGAATTGTTTCCTTAATGAACTAACTATTAATTTTCCTTTAGATGGTTATTGGAAAGCATTAGATATTAATCGCTTGACTAGCCAAGATTATTTGAATAATTATCATATTTCCTCAACATTTTTGCTTTTAAATTCTATAGATTTTTTTGAGGGAGATTTCAATATCTCAACCGATCAAGTTAATTTTAATATTGATTCTATTGATTTATCATTCCTACAAGAACTCGAAATTGGAAATCTAATGGATCAATTAAATTCTACTTTAGAGAGTCTCGGAGATTTTTATAATTTTACAACTTCAGAAGATGGACTTGAACAATTCATTGACATTTTTAGTTCATTCACCCTAAGTAACAATTCACATTACACAAGTATTTCAATTCAATATGAAGGATTAAGTGAAGGAATTCAAAAGGTTGGTTTAAAACAATATAAGTTCAATTTATGGAATGCTATGGGTTATCAAGGAAGTGATTTAGCCCCAAGTGAAAAGATCTATATAGAATTAGCAGGAGCTTTAATGAGTGAAATCAATATTAATATTTTATGTACAGATATTATTGATGTTACCCCTAAATATTATGATTTTTATGATTATTTATTAGAACAGATTGATTTGCTTTTTTACTATGCAGGTTTCGATTTCGACGTACAAAGCCTTCAGGATTATTCTTTTGAATTATATTGGATAGATGATGGAGGAATTAAACAATCGTTTGTAAAACCTATAAATGAACAAGATACAACCGATATTATTAATTTTTTGCAGCAATTTGGAATTCAGCTATTCTCTTATATTCCAACAGGTATAATAAATCCAATAGAAGATTTGATTATTACATACAATATTTCTGGTTCAGATTCTAACTTACTACTCACAAAAGATTTAATCGAAGAAAATGCCTCATATGGAGCATTTCGGAATTTTACATATTATATCTCTACAAAAAATATTGGAGCTAAGACTGTGTGGGGTGTACCAACACCTATAGATATAGAACTTGATTATTTCTTCCAAATAATAAGTCCTTTTTCATGGGAAAATCTTAAGAATGATATGTGGGATGTTATTAAAATTGAATATCCAAATCAATATGATTCTCTCGAAGATTTTTTCAATTTTGATGAAGATCCACGTATTTTTTATTTCGATTCCTTTGGAACAGGGATCTATGATTATTATTATCCTGATCTTTTTAATATTACAAATTTGTGGCCTTATAATGAAGATGTAGATGATATTATTGATATTGTTTACAGTGAAAGTCCATTTTATTTTACCTTACCTCCTAATACAGTAAAAGAATTTTTAATGAATGAAAATAGTATCTGGAATGATGATAATTGGAGGTTAGATCCTGGTGGGACCATATCTTATCAAATTGAGAATTATTCAATATCAAATTTAGATACTTTCTCTCCTTTTTATCGAAATAACTTTTCTATTGATATAACTCCAGAAACCCCTGAAGTTATCTCAGGTAATCAACTTTCTGGAACAATACCAGAAATGGCTTTAACAGATGATAATTATAGCTGGGTTATTGGATCAGAAGAAGAATTCATCGACCAAAAAATTGAAATCGATTTCATTTTTAGAAATGAAACAAATATTGATTTAACTAACAATACCTTAGAAAGTGTATCTTTAATAATAGATTTTAATGTATCTGATGACATTGAATCTATAAATTTTGAAATTTTTGATTTTGATGATGAAGAGTTTCAATCTTTAGATCCTTATTTAGTCTCTATTATAAACAATACTAGGACTTTCTCAATTGTCAATATGAATAAAAGTATTGATTGGCTTTTTTATCCATTAGATAAAGAGGATTATACATCTCTATTTAAAATAGATTGTCTTGATTCAGATCCTTTCAATATTTCAATTAATAATTTGGACATTGAATTTTCCACAAGAGACATCAATTTTAATCAAGATCCAGGATCCAGAATTGTTTATAGTTCTTCATCTGGAAATGTTCAATTTGAAAGATATTCTAATTCAATTCCTCTCAGTACTTATAATGCAGCATCAATAATAGCTACTTCAAGTTTGGCAAACTATACTTCTAAACCTGGAGAATTAAATAAATATACTCTTAGTTTTAAGAATATTGGTTCTAGTATTGCTCAAAATGTAAGTATTTCAATATTAGTGCCTGGTATAATTGATAATCTTTCCAATTTCACAATTCAAAATAGTAATTTAACTTATTATCTTGCAAAGTTAGCTCCTTTTGAAGAAAAAACTCTTAATTTTACATTTTTCGTCCCCAATTCGATTTCAATAAATACAATTTCAATTTCATATAATAATCCAAAGAATATAGAAGGTGGAAATTCCTCCAAAATTATCAGTTTCACTAATGAAGTCTATTGTTCTGCACCGGTAGATTATAATCAGTTTTTCCCCTTTGTTAGGTTAATTAAGATAAATTTAAGTAGTAATGAAATTACGCCCACAATAGGAGAAATATTTAATCTGACAGTCAATATTAAGAATATAGGACCAAAAGGGTTTATTATCCCTGATCTCAATATCCCTATGAATGATCAGTTTGGAGATTTAAAGAGAATTGAAAATAATACTATTCAATTAGAGAATATCACATATAATGGATTTAAATCTTTTACATTAAGTTTAAAAAAGTATGGCTGGAAAGGATATTATTATCCTCCTATTAATTATTTTGAGAGTTCAGAGGGTAGAACATTACAAATTTGTAGTTCTTCATCCATCATATTAGGAATTGTTAATTTTTCAATTGTTAAACATGTGAATAGAGAACAAATTGAAGTTGGAGATACTATTGTTGTATATATCGAAGTTGAAAATACAGGAACAATTAATACTGGAAACGTGGTAATTAATGATATAATTAGTTATTCCCAGTCAGATTTTTCATTAATAGATGGTAAGTTAATCTACTTTATTAATTCATTAGATCCTGGTGAAAGTATAACTCTTAATTATACTTTAAAGGCAAAAAGGCAATCTATTGTAAATTTAAAACCTGCAGTAATAAAATTTTACTACTTTCGTGAAATTGATTATAGTTCGAATATTGTTTTTATTAAGATTATTACTCCTAAAATTAGGCAATTTTCTTATGTAGCTTTACCAATATTAATTGCTATTGGTATTTCGGTTATTTATCTATGGCGAATTAGAAGATACAAAATGAGAAAAGTCGAATTTCAGAGATCTGAAATATCAATTTTTAAACTTAGCTCAAGGGATACAATCTTGAAAATAGAACATACATTAAGAGAAAGATTGCACAATTTATTAGAGAAATCTAAAGGAACTAATATTGATTATGAATATATTAATAATTCATTAAATACGGACGATTTGGGTGATAATTGATGAAAAGAAATCAAAAAAAAATCTTTTCGATCTTGATAATCCTATTTATATCAACTTCTGTTCTATTCTTTAGTGACATTAACTCAAGCAATAACCCAATTGACTTACTAGAAAATGAGTTTGATGAATCGAATCTAAAAAAATCAGATCAATATCAGAAGAATGTAATTGTTTTCTTTAACTCATCTTCCTATAGGTTTTTGGTCAAAAATCGTTTTGAGTCCTATGGGGGTACAATAAAAGAGGAATGGAATAACACTTTTGCCTCAATTTCTGGATTTGCAGGTTATATGCCTCTAAAAATAAATCTTACTATGTTTCAAAGTGAATTCCCTGAAGCTAATATAGAAAATGATGAGATTTTAGATGCCCAATTGAATTATGCATCAATGCAATCTGGAGCTATTAATAATACATGGTATTTAAATGGACTAAAAGGTGATACTAATTGCTCAGTAGCAGTATTAGACACTGGAGTTAATCCTAATCACAATTTTCTTGACAGTAAAATTATTGCTTGGGAAAATTATGTCGATAGTCAGCCAATATCGGATGACAATGGCCATGGGACTTTAATATCTTCAATTATATCAGGGACTGGCATTGATCCGTTTGATTCAAATTTACCTTCAGAAATCGATATTAAAGGTAATTATTCTCATACTGAATTATTCGATGAATATTCTATTCCTAAAAATTATTCATTAAAACTATTCTCTTTTAATACTACAAGAATTAATTCGGAAATTTTAGTTAATTCCTCATGGAATTTAGAAGTTGCTGGTATAGATGGATTTTGGTTCGAATTATATAAAAATAATACACTAGTTAAATCTTCTGGTAATTTATCTGTTAATGTTTTTAACATCATTAACTATACACTTACCCAAAACACATTAGGGATTTATGATTTATATCTTACATATCATAAACAACTTCAAACTATTCCAGCTTTTTCATTTAATACAAAAATATCATATTTCCCAGAATCTTTTATTGAAAATAGAACGCACTTCACTGGCATAGCAAATGCGACAAGAATTGTTGCGTATAAAATTCTAAATCAATCTGGAATGGGATATACATCAAATTTAATATCCGCTTTCTCAAGTGTTATACAAAACAGAAGTAAACATCATATAGTGAGTGTTTGTCTAAGCGTTGGTACTTTAGGTAATGATATTAAAGCCGTAAATACTGTAATAGATGAAGTAATTGAAAATGGTATAATTGTCGTAATTGCTGCTGGGAATTCTGGGATAGAACATTCAGACGCACTCAATAAATTAGCTGAAAATAAAAATGCTATAATTGTAGGAGCTATTAATGATAAAGATCAAATCACCTCTTATAGTAGTATGGGAAAGGAAATTGATGGTTTAGTTAAACCGGATATTGTCGCTCCAGGTGGAAGCAAAATTCCTAATTCACGTTCAATAATAGCAGCTGATAGGGAAGATGATAAAGCTACTTCCTCTTATGGAACCTCAATATCAGCAGCAATAATCTCAGCTTCAATCAACCTCTTAATAGAAGCAAGATGGAATAATTGGAATCAATGGAATAATCTAAATTTAACAAAATGGGTAAAACATATGAAGGCTTATCTTTTAATGACTGCTTCAGAAACTAATCTTAACAGAGAGGATGACCCAACTACCACAATTGATGAAAGTGACTACTCTCCTTCTTTATCTCTTTCACCGTTGACAGTTGGTTTAAAGGATATTCATGAAGGTTATGGTAGAGTAAACATCCAAGCTGCAATTGATGCTTTAACGAAACTTATTGGAGTTAATACTTCAATTAACGGAATTTTATCTAGTTCACGAGAAAATCCTTTAGGAACTCATGTATTTGCTCGACAGGTTAAGTTGATTGAGAATAAGCAATACAATTTTAGTTTATCTATAAAAAAATCAACTCCTAATTTTGATATGTTTCTTTTTTCTAATGAGTCAAATCAATATGGAGAACCAATTTTATTAGCATCATCAAGAAAATGGTATGGTGATTTTGATAACATCTTCTTTACTCCAAAGGACAATCAAACTAATTGTATCTTAGTTATTAAAGCAATTAATGGAACTAGTGATTTTAGCTTAAATATTTCCCCAGTGGATAATTATTTCGAACCTGAATTGAAAGTACCTGAAATAAATTATTTTGGAGGTTCTAGAAATACCACAATATTAAGTCTTCAAGAGTTTATGGGTTTTGAACCAAAAAAGAACTACAGTATCGACAGTTATAGATTTTATATTGAATACTATGACAATGATTCTTCTAATGTTCCTCCACAAGAAGTATATGTATCCATTATTGAAACTTCCAAAAACTACACTTTAACTCAATATTACGAACCAGATAACAATTATACGGATGGCACGTTATTTATAAGTGATTATCTCCAATTTCCTAAAGCTGGATTATATCACTATTTATTCATTGCTAGTGATGGAAACTTTACGGTATTATATCCAGAAATTGGATATCTAAATATTACAATAGAATTCCCCACAGACAGTATTCAGTTTCCACATCGATATAGTTTTAATCAAGGAATTGGTAATTGGAGTTATACGGGGACAGGGTGGAATATTCTTCAACAGAGTAATAATATTGATAATAGATTAAGGGTTTATGAGAACTCATGGAATTCTCTATATTTTGGATTATATCATGATTATCCAAGAAATTATACTTATCAGCCTATAAATCTAATTGAAGATCCATTTCCTAATGGTTCTTTAATCAGCCCTTTATTTAATCTAACAGTATTAAATGAAAATACTACAAATCCTTTTGTAAAGTTTGGATTAAGAACGAGTATTAATGATGGAGACTATATTTATTTACAAATTAATCTAAATTGGACTGGTTGGACAACTTTAAGAACGTTTACAGATACTGAAGATGAATGGTTTTTGGAGGAAATAAATTTAACTCAATATATTGGAAATTTTATTCAATTTAGATTTGAGTCTAATCTAGATGATACTTCGGATTCACAAAATTATAAAGGTTTTATTTTAGATTATTTTGCTATAGAGAATTATACTAATAGAAATAGTCCGTCAATTTTCTTTGATATTAATACTGACATTTCCTCATTCCAAGATTCGAAGTATCAGAAATATACATTTTCTTGTGAGTATTTTGACCCAGATAATAATTATCCTGAGTTTATCTTCTTAGAAATGGATAATGAGAATTATACCATGTACAATATTTTTGGAGATTGGAATGCCAGTTCTAACCATATTGGAGATCGAGGCATTTATTTTATGAGATCTTTATTATTAGGTGAAATTTCAAATCAATCATTTAGGTTTCATATTTCAGATGGTGAATTTGTAAATACAACTCAATGGTATAATAAAAATAATTCTTTATTTGAATTCATAAATCCAGATCCTCTGCAATTTAACGTTTTTATGGATAATAAATACATAGGATACAGTTTTTCAAATACAAATCTATCTGATTACTATGTATCAGGTACTCCAATTCCAAAGGAATCTACGGCTTGGTTTAGAGGAGATAATACTTGGCATCCGATAATCCGATATGAAATTCCTCAACTTTACGGGGGGCGGGGTCAAAGTTATGGGGGTGGTGAACAAGGATATGGTATTAACTGGGATAGTAATTTAATCACTTTTCCACTACATTTAGGCAGTGAGTACAAAAAT
>JBHLPW010000104.1:0-10530 GCA_048939015.1 Promethearchaeota archaeon | reverse complement strand
TTTTCGTACCATCACCACTTAATAGTGTCCAAGCTCTCGAATCACCCACTGCCTCCCAAGCGGTCCAAGAGCCCCCTTCATTTCTATACCTTACTTCTAACACTCCAGAGGTTGTATCCCCATATGTTAAAGAAAGTGAAACAGAAGTGGAGTTTGTCCACGTATCACCACCATTTATTTCGATAGATCCAGTAGGGGCAACAGTATCTTTAGTAATTTGGGTCATTTGGGAATTTATATTTTTAACAGAATCATTTGCGAAAAAGGTTATATTTACTAATCCATCATTTAACTTGTTCCAACCTTTAATTGTCCCATTTGCTGTAAAAAAGTGTTTTGTAGTATTTGTGTTTAGAGTATACCATGTTTTGTTTAAATTTGGTTCCGATATTTCTACGATATACTCAGGAGCGGTTTCATTAAAGTAATCACCTATAGGTGAAATTATATTAATTAAAGGATTAGTAATATCAATACGAATAATTGCATCTGTATGCCCTACTTCTCCTTCTGAGTTATTTACATAAAATCTAATTAATGCAGTTCCGTTATTTAAATTATCCCATAAGGTTTGATTGAATGTTCCTATAACATTTTCGTTAGGTACTCCATACAATTCTATAGGTACGGAACTTTCTCCTTTTTCTATAAACTCATACCAAGAATAGTTACCTAATTCACTGGTAATTGTTAAAGAAAAATTTGGGGCAATCTTACCGTAAAGACTATAATTATTTGGTGAATTTATTTGAAAAATTGGAGGAGCTGAGGTTTTTAATTTACTCTGAAAATTTTTATTTTCAGTTTCAAAATCCATAAATATAAAGGTAAGAGGAGCTAAAAAAAGAAAAAGGAATAAAAAAATACTAGCAATTTTCTTAACAGTTTTTTTATACCAAAATGAGTTATTAATCAAAGTAATCGCTTTCTTATTATAAATTTAATAAATTCAATAGATAAAATCATTTTAATTTAAACCTTCGCCACCATTTACCAAAATTGTAAACCGTAGAATATATATTAGGTCTTGTATGTAAGTAATTTTAGTGTAATGTCTCTATATATATATTGTCTTTTCCTATTTTTCCTAGAAAAAAAAAGAATTTCTACTTATCTTAAAACAAGAAGGATTTCTAGGAAATTTATTCATTACTTTATTTAGAATGAGCATTATATCTCTCCTTTTTCCTAAAACTTTAAATTTTGATTCTTTTTATTTTAATAGAAAGGATTTTAATATTTGATCTAAATAGGGATATTAATGCTTTGGAAATGTGACAAATGTGGTTATGAATTTAACTTAGATGACTTCCCAGAAGAAGGATTCAAATGCCCCGGATGCGGTGATACTGATTGTACTTTTACCTTGGTAGAATAATTTATTTTTTTTATAACAATTTTCTTAGATATTAATTACTGGTTCTTGAAATTTGATATTATGCTATTAATCATTAATAATATTGAATAGAATAGATAAATTCCATCTGTTAATGGCATATTAAATAAGATATCAATCCCTCATGTTCAAGCTACATATATGTGAAAATTTATAAGTTTGGATGGAGGTTAATAATGTATGAGATCTAATAAAAAATATCGACGGGGGATATTTTTACTATTTTTACTTCTTTTGATAATTCCTAGTATTCCAATAATTAAAAATGTATCTAATAATGATCTGATTGATGAAAACTCGATTTCTATAAGTGCCCCAGAAGATCCTTATGAAGAAAATGATGATCCTCTTTCTGCTTATTATATAGGCTTTAGTGAAGGATATTGGCTAAGTTATATCATGGGAGAAGCCGCACAATGGGATGATGATTATTATGAAATTTATGTTAGCCCTGGAGAAGAGCGTTTGATTGTTTTCTTACGATTTAAAAATTATGAGGGTGATATTGACCTTGAGGTTATAAATGGAACTGATCTCAGTGTTATAAGTGGTAGTTATTCAGTTTCAGACAATGAATATATCGATACTGTCATTCCTGCCGGGACATATTATCTTAGAGTTTATTATGGTAATGCTGGAAATAATTATGATTTATTTTGGGAAGATCTTGATCCCGCAATGATTGAAGATTATTACGAGGAAAATGATTATGAATATGAGGCTTATTGGTTACCTCAAGATTCTTGGCTAAGTGATACTAATGGGCTTGGATTTCAAAATGATGATGATTGGTATGAAATTCGTTTAGAGCCAGGTGAAGAACATTTATTCGCAGAATTAGTATATAATCGAGATATGGGTTGGCTTCAGATGGACATTTATGATGGATTTAGTTGGTGGTCATTTGGGGATGTAATTGATTATACTTTTGGTTTTAGTGGAACTTTATGGTTAAGGATCTATGGAGATAATTCTGGGATGGTATATAATTTATGGTGGGAGAATAGTGGTACTCCAGATGATGATATGGAAGAAAACGATGATTTTTATAGTGCTGCGTGGCTTGAACACCGCTCAGATACTTATTCTTTAAAGATGATGGACTATGATGAAGATTGGTTCATGATAGATTTAAGCCCTGGCGATACAATTGAGTTTAAAATATGGTTTGATGATTATTATGGTGATTTAAATTTAGAACTCTGGCAACCTGATGAATCTCTTTGGGATGGAACAGGATACTATTCTGGTTATGGTTACAAAAGTATTATGTATACATTGTATAATTATGATGAATCAGGGCTTTGGAGGATTCATGTATACCGTACATCAGGAAGCGAAGATATGTGGTATGATCTAGAGATACAGTTCCCATTGGAAGAACAGCCTGATGATAGTTTTGAAGATAACGATAACTTTGGCAGTGCTTATCCCCTCACTCCAGGCTGGTATGGTGATTTAAAAGCTGTGAATGATGATCAGGATTGGTTCAAAATGTATTTGAATACTGGAGATATTATCGATGTTTCAATTTATTTCAACCATTATGATGGGGATTTACAGTTGGAACTTTATGATCCTACTAATACTAAGCGAAAAGGTTCATATTCTAGTACAGAACAATCTGATTATGATTGGTCAAAGCCAGCAGAGCAGATAATGTATAGAGCAGATATGTCTGGTGAGTGGCGAATCAAAGTATATCATGAAACGGGTGATTCTGAAGTTTATTATCAATTAGAGATCTGGATCCGTGAAGATTTCTATGAATATAATGATGATTGGTCGGAAGCATATAATCTTAAAGATGATGAACATATATGGTTGAGTGATCTTAAAGGATTAGCAGTTCAGGAGTACAATGATGATTGGTATAGGATCGTTGTGTCACCAGGATTCGAACATTTGATGATAAATCTCAAATTTAACACATCTGTTGGGGATATTGACATTTATATTTACCACATGTATGATGAATACTCTCTTGATTGGAGTTGGACTTTCTATAATGGTTCAATGTCAGGTGATGATAGTATAGATATTGATGGCTTCCTTCCATGGGGAGTTTATCTGATACAAATAATCGGTGATAGTGCAAAAACCGAGTATGATCTTTGGTGGGATGATATTCGTACGGATTTTAGATCTGATGATGATTATGAAGAAAATGATGATCCATTAACAGCTTATGATCTATCTTATTCTGAGAATGCAGAACTATGGCATATTAGTGGTTGGGCTCTGCAATACGACGATGACTGGTATCGAATATGGGTAGATAGTGTAAGAACACATATCGTTGTCCATGTACAATATGATTATCAGGAGGGAGCAATTGGAGTTGAACTCTATAATTGGAATAATAACAGAGTAAATATGTCGTTTAGTGAAAAAGATAACGAATTTCTTGTTTGTAACGTTCTTTCTAACGGAACTTATTATATAAGGATTTTTGGAGACCGAACTGGAAATGTTTATAGTCTAAACTGGTATGCTGAGGAACCTCACATTGAGGAAGGATGGATACCTGGGTATGATATATTCATATTGCTTGGTGCTATTTTTGGGATCGCTACAGTTATAACAATAAAGTTAAAGAGAAGTAAAAGGAATCTATAAAGTTTTTTTAATTATTTTTTTCTTATTTATTTTTCAAAAATTTGAGGATATATTCAATTCTTCCAATTTTAAAAGTTATACTTTATTTAACCTACATAAAAGGTTAAAGAGAAAAATTATTATTAATATAAATATGACTGAGTGTAATCAAGAACAAAGAAACAAAGATTGTGCATGTACTTATGATTGTCATAGAAGAGGTAAATGTTGTGAATGTTTGGAATATCATTTATCTATGAAACAATTACCAGGATGTGTTTTTGCTAAGATTTCCAAAGAAGCGGAGAAAACATATAATCGAGATTTTGAATATTTTGCAAGTTTAGTATTAAAAAGCTGAGATTTCATAAAAAAAACAAAAGGTTAAGAAATGACAAAATTTGAGAAGTCTTCTTTTGAAGAAAAAAAAATAGACTATATTCAATTTCAATTTACTACAATTTTAGGTGAATTTAAAGTTGTCGAGTTTCCTGTAGAAATTTGGGAGGATTTAAAAAGTGGAACTGGTATTGATGGTTCTAGTTTAGGTTTTCTTACTACAGAACAAAGTGATATGAGAATTGTACCAGATTATGAAACGTTTGCGGTGCTTCCTTGGAACCCAAGAGTAGGACGTTTTATCTGTGATTTAACAGATAATAATAATAAACCTTATCCTACATGTCCTAGAGGGGTATTAAAAAAAGTTATTTCAAAAGCGCATTCTATGCAATTCGAATATAAAACAAGGCCTGAACTAGAATGGTACTTCATCACAAAAGACTTGAAACCCGCTGATAAAGGAACATATATGGATATGTTTCCGAAGGATAAATTCCAAGATCTTCGCCGTCAGATTACTGATGATATGATAAATATGAATATTGGAGTAAAAACTATACACCATGAGGTGGGTTTTGGTCAACATGAGGTTGAGTTTACCGCAAATGACGCATTGATTCAAGCTGATAACGTTCAGACAGCAAAATTAATTACTAAAGTTAGAGCATATTATAATGATTTTATTTGTACCTTTATGCCAAAACCATTTGAGGATATGGCGGGAAATGGTTTACACATACACCAATATCTTATTAAAAATGGAATTAATGCATTTAGTAATTCTGATAGAAGTCTAAGTAATATTTTAAGATACTTCATTGGAGGAATACAACACCATATAAGAGGAATCTCTGCAATTTTAAATCCAACCACTAATTCTTATAAACTTTTAACTCCACATCATGAAGCACCAGTATTTAATTCATGGGGGATAGGAAATAGAACATCTTTAATGCGTGTGCCAGGATATGAGAGTTCTGCTCGCGTTGAATATAGAGCAGGTGATGCTATGATGAATATTTATCTTGGAAGTGCCTTGTTACTAGCTGCTGGATTAGAAGGAATAAGAAGAAACATTGAACCAAATCAACCAACATCTAAGAATATTGATCTTTTAACGGATGAAGAAAGATATGAATTAAAAATTGAGAGACTCCCAAAAGATTTAGAGGAATCATTAAAAGCTTTTGAAAATAGTAGTTTTATCAAGAAAACTCTAGGAAAAAAACTAATGGAAATATTTATAAATTTAAAATATGGTGAGCTTCAAGAATATGAAATTGCTAAAGCAAATGGAAAAGAAAATGATTGGGAGTTCCATAAGTATCTTTAAAAGCTTGCAGCTTGATTAAAACATGTGAAGTGAGACTTGAATAAGTTATCTATTTAAATGTTGTGATTTCTTAATTATTGAACGGAATCTTTTTATACTCTAGTTTTCTATAATGTCATAATTATCCAATTAACTAAAAAACTATTAAGAGTTTTCAAAAAAAGATAAATAATTAAAGGAGTGATTGAAATTTCAGAACTAACAATGATTTTAGGAATTGTTATTGGGGTGGTGCTATTTTTTATATTCATCTGGCTTATGACAGGTTTTAAGACTGCAACTGAATATAAACGTCTAATAATTTTTCGTTTTGGAAAATATAAAAGAACTATTGGTCCAGGAATAATTTATGTTGTTCCACTTATCGAAAAATCAATAGAGATTGATATAAGGATTAAAACCTTAGATATCGCTAAACAAGATATAATAACTAAAGACAATATTCCTGTAACTGCTGACACAAGTGTATTTTATAGAGTTGTTAATCCAGAATATGCTACAACTAAAATCGAAAACTATATGAGAGCTGTTTTTAATTATACTCAAGGTGCGTTAAGGGATGTTATTGGAAATATGGAATTAGATGAAGTGTTGACTCAGAGAGAAAAAATTTCACACGAAATACGTAATGTTGTTGATGAAGAAACAAGAGATTGGGGGATTGAAATTACTCAAATTAAGATCCAATCTATTGAATTACCAGAGAATATGAAACGCGCAATGGCTGTACAAGCAGAAAAGGAACGTGAGAAACGCGCAACGATCATCGCATCCGAAGGAGAATATGAAGCTGCAAAAAATATTGCAAAGGCTGCTGAGTTATTAGCTCAAAATCCAGCAGCAATTCAATTGAGATCCTTACAAACAATTCAGGACATCTCTCATGAACCTAGTCAGAAAATTGTGATATTTATGCCCTCTGATATTGGAAATTTACTTAGAAAATTGTAATATAAATGAAAACTTGAGAATTAGTAATAAAATAATATTTTTTTTTTTAAAATTTATATACTTATTTTAGGATATGATAATAGTAGGCTTTAATGATGAAACAGACAATTAATAACCTGATGATTGGGTTTATAAAAGAAACACAAATCAGGATTCGATACGAAATTTATGCTGAAATTGCAAAAAAGGAAAATCTGATTCTAATTTTTAATACCTTTAGGGATTTTGCTATTCAAAAATTTTCAAATGCAATTTGGTTTTATGAAACTTTGCAAAAATTGAAAAAAGAGGAATTTTTTGACACGCTAAAAATAGAAATCGAGAATCCGACTACTTATGGTGCAACATTAACAAATATTGAATCATTAATAAAAGAAGAGGATGAGGACTGGCAAAAAACATATCCTATTTATATTAATATAGCAGAAACGGAAGGTTATCGAGATATCTCTAAAAAATTAAGAAAACTTGCACAAATTAAAAGAAATCAGACTCAAAGGCTTAAAATGCTTCTGAATTTAATCGAAACTAACGGATTTTCAGAAAGAAATTCAATTACTTTATGGAATTGTATGGCATGTGGATATGAAATCCCTATTGAAGATTTACCCAATGATTTTCTTTGTCCTACATGTGGACATAATAAATCCTATTTCCAAAGGAAGATATTAAAGTTAATAGCTGAAGAAGTATCATACCAAAAAAAACAAGCGACTGGATGGGTATGTATGGAATGTGGATATGAAGTAGCTTTAGAAGAATTACCAGAAGATTGGAAATGTGTTTCATGTGGTCGCTCAAAAGCTTATTTTAAAAGAATATCTTTAAAACCAAAAAAATATATTATTAAAGATTCCGAACCTGAAAAAGCTCATTGGACCTGTCTAGAATGTGGTCATGAAGAAGAAATTGACCTTCCAATGGGATGGAAATGCCCGAAATGTGGTTCTCCAAAATAATAATCAATGATACTTAGCTGAATTACTCTATAAATTTTATATGGACTATTTTTGCTGTTTTAAATCGTTCAGCCACTTTTATCATTTTAAGTGTTTTTTTAGCTAAATTTGGATTTAGTTCTATTCGAGCATACATTGTATACCAATCAATAACTTTAAGCTTCTTAGACCACTTAGAAATTGTTTTTATTGGATTCCCAATCCCTATATGCCAAAATGGTGTTTCTGCTCCAGCGTTTTTTGCCCTTTTATGAGCTATTTTAATAGCTAAATTTGATACGCAATCAAAAATTAATTCACCACTTGGAAATTTTTTAGCTAAAGTATCAAACAATTTAGAAATTTCCGATTCTTGAAAGTAATAAATAAAACCTCCAGCAATAAAAAAAATACCCTTTTCTGGAGCAAATTCTACATCATCAAACCAAGAATAATCTAAGGCAGATTTCGAAATATATGAAATCTTATTTGATTCTGGTATATATTTTCTTCTAAATTCAATAGCATCAGGTAAATCTAGATCATACCATCTAATAGATCCATTGTCTACACGATAAAATGTAGTATCTAATCCTGCTCCAATATTAATAATTGTTGCCTCGGGGAATTTTTTAATATAATTCTTAAGAGCATCATCAAAATTCCTTGCTCTAACTAAAAGTCCAATACCTCGCCATTCTCCAAGATATTCTTGTACTTTTGAAAAATCATAGTCTATTTTTTTAATAACTTCAATACTTTTTTTATCATCTAATATTTCAGGGTATAATTGACTAAATTTTGCCCTTGCCCATAAAGGACCAAGCATTGTCTCTTGAACAGGACTTTCAAATGAAATATTATCTTCTGTCATAACTAAATTAATTAAATAAACTTAAAAAGAATAATTAAAGAGACGCTTGAGATATATACCCACCCTTCTGTACTGATCCCGTCGCCAGGTATCAGTTGGAGCATCAAACTAAGCGGCCTACCTAAAGCTAGCTCCAAGTACATTAACGCTTTCATTTGGCCTTGCACCAAGGTATTAGCTCGTTCCAACCATTCCCTCCTACAATTTCTCTGGCTTATATCCAAGTCATTAATATACGTAAGAAGGCAGTGTCGTTTCAGTTGCTAAATTACGATTCTCACCGTAGTAGTTTTCTACACCTTGCTTGGAGTGTGGGGTGAGGTTCCTCAGCAGGTCAAGCCCACCGTCAGCTCCATATCTCACTCGTCTTCTTTTAAAAGGTAAAATTATTATATAAATTTTTGCTCCAAATATTTTATTCTTCATTTACTAATGCATAAGAAATTATATCATTATATTTTTGAAATCCTAGCCTTCTGTAGACTCCTTCTCCAAATGATGACGCTTGAAGTACACCAATATGATATCCCATTTTAAAAGCATCAATCAGTGCTTTTTTACTTATTGAAAGCCCCAATCCTTTACCTCTATATTCATGTAATGTGGAGACCGCATGAAGACCCGCCACTCCGGAGGAAAGATACATCATTAGGGTGGAAACATAATTCCCTCCGAATATACCTAAATAAAATTTAACTTCTTCTTGTATATATAAAAATTTTAATAAGGAAATATCAACTTTTATGCTAAATACTTTGGAAACAATATTAGACCATTGAAATAAAGTTTCTTCACTAACTACTTCTTCAATCTTTAAATTATTGGTCTTGATTTCTTGTTGCTCAAGGTTTTTTAGTGCAAGTGCCATTCCTGCTTGTTGATAAACATTAGAAAAGCCATGTTTTACTAGAAAAGACCCCAAATTATTAGGTTTTGTCATTGGTCCAACTGTCCAACTATTAGGCGCTTTTCCTTTTTGAATTAACTTTTTAACTTTATTTATTTCTTTGTTAATATCTAAGTTTTCAAAATTAGCTCTAAATATACAATCTGGCCAATCTGCATAGCTAGCTAAAACCCAACTTATTTTATTTTCTATATGCGAAACAAAATTGTGATGTTTAGAAGTTTTTATATAAAAATCATCTAAATTTCTTTCAATATAGGAATTAATTGTTTCAATCTTAATTTCATCCAGAAATACATTCATTATTTGTTTTTCCATATAATATGATACTATTTTTATAAGTGAAATTCTGTTCCGATTACTCCCATTACATGTGATGGGTGACGATGCATGAGTCTATTGAATTCAAAACCTGTACAATGCATACCACATGTTATTTCTGGATTTAAATCCTCTATAAAAGAAACCACTTTTTCAATATCTTCAGTACTTTCCCGTTCTTTATGAAATCCACCAATTAATGCATAGATTTTATTAATACCAGTTAATTTTTGACCGTGTTTAATTATATTTATGATACCTGTATGACTACATCCAGTAATAACGATTAAACCTTTGTCTTTAATATTAATATATAATGCAATTTCTTCTCTAAATGTATGTTTATCATATTCAGTTTTACTCGTTCCTAGATATAATCCCTTTGGAAGTTCTTTCCCATCAAATATTTCAATTTCCCCACTTGTAATTATTCCATCATATAATTTATCAGGTTTAGTAGATTCAATAACTCTTACGTTATTTTCGATTGCTCGATTGTATAATATACTTCTATTAAGAGGGGTTCTCCTACCATATGTTATTTTCCCCTCTTTTTTTAAGATCTTTAAGGATTTACCTAAATCTTTGGAAGATAATTCCTTTCCAGATTTAGTTCTAGCATAATAGCCTTTTCTGAGGCATATGGGACTTAAATATATTTCACTTCCTTCTTTTAGTTTGCCAACAATTGGAATTAGTGCTCCATAGTGATCTAGATGGCCATGACTTATTATTATTTTTTCAATTTCATTAAATTTTATCTTAAATTGTATAAGATTATTAAGAACCGTTTGCATATAACCTGCTGTGTCAAACAAAATAAAATGGGTTGATTTTCCTTCCAATATAGATCTGAAGAGCACACGTCTG
>JBHLPW010000103.1:0-10550 GCA_048939015.1 Promethearchaeota archaeon | reverse complement strand
TCGGCGCTCTTTAATTCCAGGTATTTTGATTCAACTATTAATGATTTTTATATATATCCCAGGAGTTTTCCCTTCAGTTTTTTATCCTTTTTATTATCCATATTATTGACTAATTACCTAAAATTATCTAAAATTTTAGGGTTATTCAAGAAAACAGTTACATTAATTTAGTAGTTGTTTTACATTATAATTATGAAAATAAATGTTGTGTATGAAGAAAAACTTCCAATTGATGCTCAAAAAGCATTTGATCTTACAATACAATGGTTAAATGGTCAGTATAAGTCAAAAATCAAAACATCGAACCCTCCATTATTTATTGAAGCAAAACAAGGGACTATGATGACAAATACTGGTCATGATCCAAATTGGAAAAAAAGAATTATGATTAATTTTTATACTTTAGAAGGAAACCAAACACTAATAAGAGTCGAAGCTACACCACTTGCACGTAATATATTTAGAGTTGATAAATTAAAGCAATCTTGGTATGATGGGCTATTCTCTCATTTGTTTTCATTACTTCAAACAGTAGGACCTTCTATTAAACATGAAATACCTGGAAAACCAAATATTATTCAAGGTATCAAACTTAAATATTGCAAATATTGTGGAAATAGAATAGAAGAAACTGCAAAAATTTGTCCTATATGTGGTATCGATATAGAATAATATAGTTTTATCTTTAGTCAGTCGATTAGCAATACTTCTTTTTCTGAAATTTGTCGGACTCTATGAATTTATTTAAGAAATTCTAAATCATATTCTTGTGACAAAATCATATTATGATTGGGAATTGGAATTAAAAACCAAACCACGCAATAAAAACAAGAAAAAAAAGAATATGAATAATTTGGGAATTTCTGTAGAAGATTTCAAAAGATTCATTAAAATATGGAAAAGTAAAAATATCGTGTTTTAAAAACAGAATTCTGATTTCTCCTTATATTTTCGAGGTTCTTTATGTTGGTAGTATGCCAATAGAAAGATCCCTTGCAAAATTATAATTATATCTTTTTAGCAACAATAATTAACATTTATATTCTTAAAAGTCGATTTTTTTTTATTACATTTTTATCTAAATAAAAAGAAAATTAAAACTATAAATGAAGTGAAAAAAAAATGTCAGAAGAAGCTATTGAAGTTAAACCAGAGAGAAAAAAAGGTCTTCACGAGAGATGGCAATGGTTAGATCAATTCAGAGGAATGATAATCATTTTCCTTATTATTTCGGTAATAACATGGCCACTTTCAGGTGATCCAATGAGTACAATTGATCCACCAATAGGTCCTCCATTATTAAATCATGGATTTCGATATCTTAATGGGTATCCCGCATTGATAACTATAATTGACATTGGACAGCAAATATTTATGTTTGTTTTAGGTTTAGGGGCTTATCTCGCATTTACTAGTAGAAGAGAGAAGAAAGGTGTAAAAGCAGCTTGGAAACATGCTATTATACGGGTTGCAGTTTTATACGGGTTAGCCTTCTTAGATGATGGTTTAATTGGAGGATTGGTTGCTAATGGCGAGATCCCATGGAATGAAGTACTATGGTATGGAACTTTAGCTAATCTGGCGATTGGATCTTTTTTTGCATATCTTGCCGTTTATTTAATTCCAAAAGAAGCAGATAAAAGAATTATAGTTAGTATAGGTATTCTTGTAATACATGCTGTTCTATATGCATTTCCCAGTGTGTTTGATCAACATAGTCCCTCAACGGGAACAATAGTATTCCCATGGAATGCTCTCAACCATGCGGCAATTGCTATAGCAGGGACATGCTTTTGTCAATGGTATAAAATGGATCCTAATGATCCTGCTGTAGGATTTAAAAAAAGAATTTTACCAGCAGCAACTATTTCAATTCTAGCTTTTTATTGTTTTGATTGGATTCAACCTGCAGAACATCATGACGCTACCACTTCTTTAGCCCTGTTAGCAATAGCAGCATCAGGTTTTTTAATTGCCGTTTTTTATAGCTTTCAGAAAATGAATTTTAAGGTGCCTATCTTAAGTGAGATGGGAAGAAATCTATTACTCTTATTCATATTAGCTTTTATTTTTGATCAATACGTTCAGATTTTTCCCAAAGATTTCTTAATAGATAATCCATTACTCACAATGCTCTTAATTGGCATTCTACCTATTGCTATTGAAGCTGGAATTGCAATGCTCTTAGCTAAAAGAAATATAATTATAAAAATTTAAAATCAATAAATCCTATTTTTTTTTATTTTAATGCTGTAAAAGCAATTTTTAATTACAATTTACTATTGATATCTTCTTTTATGTAAGAGAAAGAGATTAATGAAAAATATTTTTATTTTTTCGTTAAAAAATTAGAATTAGAGTGGCCTAAGTCTTGTTTAAGTTGATTTCTTTTTGTTTTCCTTTACTTTGTATGAGATGTAGTCAAAATAGTCCCGATCTTTTTTTATTTCCTCGTCTGAGTATTTGATTTCTCGTCTCCATTCATTGGTTGTTCTATAAATTAATCCAATTAGGACCAACAATCCAAAACCGAGTCCCGTGTAAATCCATATTGAATTCAACAAATATGTGCTTCTTATTTCATGCGGATTGACAGGCATAAAAATACTTAGAACAAAATCAAAAGTTTCTTCTTGGGATGTACCTTCAACATTAAATTGCGCTTTTATTGTACCTATACATGTAATATTATTATATAAACCAATATTTTGCAAAATTAAGGATCTATCCACATACATCATAGGTTCAGAAAAATCCAGATCATCAATCCAAATGAGATCCTCATCTCTATATATATCATATGTAATATCTGTTATACCAATTTCTTCAATATCAGCTGAAGAAATTGTTTGATAAATTAACAGAGTATCAAATGAATTTCCAATTCTATGAGACATTCGAAAATCTATATTCACACCACTAAATCCTTCATTATGTTCAATAATCAAATCATTGGTTGATCTATAATTCGATACGTCCAAATAGTGAGGGAGAATGAAAAACAAAGAAAGAACAATCCCTGATGCAAAAATTGATAATAGTAATTTTAACAATAACTTCCTTTTCTTTTTTTTATCGAGCATTTCACTTATATTTAGTGTTTAATTTAATCTAAAACTTTATAGGAGTAAAATTTTAAAAATAGTTCTTGTCTAAAATCAATTTTGTCTTAATATCTTAACTAGTCGGATTTTTAGAGAGATTTAGGATAAGATAAAATTTAGTATTATTGATTTTTTTTATATTTGGACAGGATTTTTAACTTATTTTTTTAAGAATTTTTAAACATCTTCAAACAAGTTGAGTAATTTTTAAATCTCGTGAAAATAAGAAAAAGATTTTAACTCTTTTTCTTATTCTTTTGATCAGATGACTCTTTTTTAAATTTCTCCAACTCATCATTAATAAAGTCCCAAAATTCTTTATCTTTTTTAATCTCATCGTCTGTATAAGTGGCTTCCCGTTTCCAAATCTGAATTGTTCTAAAAGTCAATAGGACAAGAACTAGTAGTAATATTCCTAAACCATATTCAATCCAAATTAAATTCATAAAATGGACATCCCGTATTTCAAGTGGATTCACTGGCATTACAATTGATAATACAAAAGGTAAAGTTTCATTTTGAACAATACCTTCAACGTTGAATTGAGCATAAATTATTCCAATACATGAAATATTATCATACTGGCCTATACCTCCAATCACAAATGAATCGTATTCATATGTAACAGGTGGATCATAATTAAAGTCATTTAACCAAACAAGTGTTGTATCACTATAGACATCAAAAGAGACTTTGGTTATTCCAATTTCTTCAACATTAGCAGAGGAAATTGTATGAAAGATTAGTAATGAATCAAAGGATGCATAATTCTGATATGAGATTTGAAAATTTACATTTACACCACCATACTCTTCACCATAATCAATTATAAAGTCATTATCAGTTTGATAATGCCGTACGTCAAATATGTTAAAGAGATTTATAAAATAATAGAGAACAATTCCTGATGCAATAAATAAGATTATTACCGATGTTATAAAGAACCTTTTTCTTTTTTTTGTGAGAATTTTAATCAAATCTGACTTCTATTTTAAACTTAAAACTTATAAGTAACGGATATTATAAAATTTTCTTATGAAATTTCAATATTGGATTGATATCAAAACTAGAAGAATAATTATTTTTTAATAGGTATAGAAGGGACGAGAAGTTGCTAATGAATGCGTTAAAGCGTCCATTGCAACAGTATTGCCTTTCTTTACAAGATGCAAAGAAATCTCAACACATTACATCAGGGGTGCGTCGTGAAAAGAGATACCAATCAATTAATAATTTCTTATTTTTTGAATGGTGTTATCGTTTGATAACCTCACTAATTCTTACGAACTAGCCAGATTGAACGTCATTATAAACCTAACGATTTATATTTGAGTTCATATTATGCTATTACACATAATTTCCTTTCAAATCGCTTCTGATTACCTTACGGTCCAATGCATCGAGTTAACAATACTACTTCTCGACGTTCACACCGTTAGGAGTGAACATTTAATATTTGGAAGAAATTATATTTAAATGCAACTATTAATGTGGTATTATATTTTTTTGTCGTGGGACTTCATTAATAAATTCTTTACGTCGGGGATCTCTGTTTGCAAAATTTATTGTAAATTAATGATAAATAAAATAAAAAGAAGAAAATAGGTTAGAAAGGGAAAAGATCGATTGTTATAGGTAATAGAAAGTTAAGTAAAAGAACAACGAGAACGTACAATAGAAAAGCTAAAACAGTTATAACTATTGCACTCAAAAATCCAACATTATGGCTAACACTGATTATTATCCATGTTAAGATTAAAACTATCAACCATCCAACCAAAGCAAGCGAGCCTTCTAAAAAGTAAAACACCACAGCATAGACTATAGTAATCAAGAATGCTGTTAAGAAAACGTTTCCAAAATTAGTATGTTGAGCTTTACTAAAAAAACTTAAAGCAATACTCAAAAAAATTGCCATTATCAACAGGACTATAAGGTAAATAACCAAAAGCCACATTATTTCTTCAAAAGATAGGAAAATCATATTAATCATTCATAAAATTTAATTTAAATACCATAAATATTAAGAAATATTTATATTATATGAAATTAAAGATTATCCAATATGGGTATATGGGTGGCTAAAATCGAACATGATATTGTTGCTGAATGGTATATGTATAAAGATAGAGAAGAAACTAGAAAGAAATATACTATTTAAAAAGCGAAAGACTAGGTAATTATACCAATTAAGATCAACAGAACAATACATAGAGCTGCTAAACCTGAAATTCCTATCAACCCTAGAAGAATTTCATATAACTCTTTCACATTCATAGTCTATTTTTTCGCCTCTTTATTTCATTAGTTATTAATATACCTTATTACCCAATCTAGTATATAAAAATATATATTTAAATGTTCTGATAAAGAATCATATGTTTAGTTTTTAAACATAGATCTATATCGTCAAAGATAAATGTATATATAAAAATATATTTAATTATAATCTAACTCGAAATTAAAATTTTCTATTAATCTTAAGCATAAATGATTTATTTAATATTTCTTAAACATTTTTAGATACAATTATTAATTTAAAATAATTGGATGAAATTTTATGGATAAACCAAGTTGCGAAAAACATAAGAAATTTAACTATTACTGTGAAAAGTGCAGAGAAGAACTAAGAAAGTATGAATTTCAAAAAAAAATTGAAAGGTTAGAACGTGGAGAAAGTTTTGAAGATATTGAAGCCTCTGAAAAACCTCCAATAACAAGACCTTTAAAACTTGGTCTTTTTCAACTTAGGCCTAAACTAAAAAAATATTTAAAGATTATACTTCCAACAATCGCAATTATCATAACTGTTTTAACACTTTTATGGTGGTGGCCTGCTTGGTTTGGTCCGATAAATCTGAATGCTCAACTTTACAATAATAAGGCAGGTGGTCTTAGTTATTATGAAGTTTTCTTTCTTAATTTTTGGTCAACTAATTTTATTTTTAACAAAACAGCCTTAATTGGAGCGTTAATTGGGTGTATTATAATGAGTTTACCTCCCAATCGAAATTTATTGACTATAATAGGAACTCGATTAAGGTTCGGTAAACCTTCAATTCTAAAAACCTTAATTTTTTGGTGGACAGCTGGTTTTATTTTATTTTATTTTATAGGTTTTTTGCTTGATATTGGTGGACAATTTTCCTGGGCTATGTATTTAATAGAAAAAGGTGAAATTAATGTTTCACCATTCACCATTTTTATTGATGCATTTAATATCCTCATGAATCAATACAGCGTAAATATACAATTCCTTTTCATCTATAGCAGGATTTATTTACCACTTATATATTATATTGTTGCAATCATAGTATTAAGATTGATTTTAAATATTGTTAGTAATAGTTACTTGAAAAAAAATGATTACAATGTCGTAGCAAACACTCTATTTATAGGTTGTTTGATTTGTGGTTCAATTTTTCTTTCTTTACCTACTCTGGCTTTAAATGGAATTGAACTCATTCAGATGTGGTCCTATATTATAGCTTTTTTAGTTCTTACTGGGTTTGGTATAATCATTTATATCTTTGGTAGGATTAAGTCAGCGAAATATCCAAGGATGAAATTAATTTTAGAAAGAAATAAATTGAAAGTAGGAATTATAGCAGGAGCATTAATTATTATGATTTTATTTCCATTAATAATAAGCATTGGGCCTATATTTACATTAAGTAATACCTCTGTTTATTCAGAGTATGAATGGGATAAAAAAATTCAAAGAGAAATAATGTGGACCAGAGTGTGTGCGGGATTAGACATGTTTGATGAGTTACCTATTGAAAATTTTACTTTATCATCATCAGTAGCAAATGATACACAAATGCTTGAAAGAATTAGACAATTTGATCAAGATTTTGCAGTACAGAGTTTGGCAGCAAAGATAGGTACTACATATGAAGGTTTAGCTGACTCTGATATTGTTTATTTAAATGGGTCAGAATATTGGGTTGCTCCCAAAACAATAAGATTATCCCAATTTGCTGGAGATCCTGTACGAGTATCAACTGAATTATACGATCACATTGAAGGATTCTTAGCATTGGATACAAACACAGGAGAACTAGTCGACGTAAGCTCGATTTTCAATATCGATGAAAATTATCCAATATTTTTTGGTGAATCTGAAAGTGAGAAATTCCTCCAACAACATGAGTCTTTTGGCAATCTTGGAGCTTATGATAATAGCATTTTACTTGGAACTAATTGGAGTGGAGGAATCCCAAATAATATCTATGTTTATGAAGGTGAACCGGATGGTGTACTTTACGGATTGGAAGCTTTTTGGTATACGGCTAGTTTAGGGTTATGGGGTTATGTTTTTCAAGGAGGAGCAATGCCATATTTAATAAATAGGAACGTTAGAAACCGTGTTAGTAATATTCTGTTACCACAATTAAAAGTAGATAATGATCCTTATTTAGTATTTGATAGAAATAATGAGAAAATGTATTATGCTGTGTCCATTTATACTTCAATAGATATTGGTTCCTATTCTCGATCTCCAATTCTAAGATTCTTAGGCATTAGTTTAGTTGATGTAATTACTGGTGAAATGGAATTTTATAAAAACCCAAATCTAATTGAATCTAGTAGTGATCCAACTTATTCTATATGGAAATATTACGTAGATGCATATAATTGGAAAATTCTTCCAATCTGGTTAAGTACACAGTTAAGATATCCCGAAGATTTATTTGAATTGCAATTAGATGCCAATTATATATACCATGTACAAGATCTAAAAACTTGGAAGAGGGGAGACGATTTTCATGAAAGACCAGAAAATGGTGATCTCTTCTATATTGAAACGGATTTAGGAAATGGTATTGAATATGTTGGTTTAGATTTAGTAGAATATCGAGGTACTGAAGCAAATACATTAGCAGGGATGTATATCGTAAGACACGGTCAAAATTTTGGAGAAGCACGTTTTTATCATACAAGAAATTCTACAGAGAATTTAATTGGGCCTAAAACTGCTAGAAATACATATGAAACAGAAGCAACTCAGGAAATTACATTAATTTCTGGTGCCAGAAATGGGAATACTTTACTCTATCCTCTTGGAGGCTCGGTATATTATTATATACCAACTTATAGTACTATTGGTGGTCTACAGCAATTAAAATTGGCAGGATTTGTTGAAGCCTTTACTAGAAGGGTAGGTTATGGAGCTGAAGCTTTTGAGGCATATAATAATTTAGAAAATTTCAAACCCGGGACATTTAGCTTAACAAGTGATGCAGGTAATCCCGATATAGATGGATCATTCATATTAAATTGGACGGAATCTCAATTTGCTAATAGTTATTCTATTTATAGAAATGATAGTTTATTTATTAGTAATTTACCTAGTTCACAGACTTCATTTGCAATTTCTGAATTAACTTCAGGGTATTATGAATTTTACGTGAAAGCTTCAAATACATATGGAAACACCACATCAAATAAGATATTAATTAATGCAAGAATATACACAATAAGATTTAACTTTGAGATGGATAATTCAATGACATTACCTAATGATCTTGCAAGCTTTAGAATAGAACTTGAGAATATAAATGAAACGATAACTGCTCCAGGTTATAATGTTGAGGTAAATTTGTCTCTTTATCGAGATGGAGGCGGATCATTTTCAGTCCTTGTACCCCCAACTTATTATCCGATAGAAAATAAGACATTTACTCATGGTATGTATAGTGGTATTAATTTTACCTTGATTGACAATATTCTATATTCTGGAGAGGGAGTGATTTTGAATGGATTGGTTAATTGTACAATCAGCGATATCATAATTAGATTTAAGTGGATTTTGATAGTTAATAATGAAATTATCTACACTTCACAAGAAGATTTTATAATTGTCTCTTAATTTTATTTTTTTTATATGAATAGCATAAAAACACCAATTAACGTTATTACCACTCCTAAAAATCCTTCCTTTGAAATTTTTTCTTTATTTATTCCATAGGAGAATGGTATTGTAAATAAAGGCATTGCTGTGGAAATAAGGGACATAAAGGTCGCCCCAGCTATATGAACTGCCTCCCCAAAAAATATACTCCCCAAAGAATAACTTAAAATGGCAGAAATAATTAGAATCCACCAAGAATTCCGAGTTCTAGGTATTGATGTTCTTGTTCTAGTCATTATAGTAATTAAACTTAAAACAACAGAAGCAAATAGAAATCTTATCATCATGGCAATCGTAGTACTTAAAATTCCTAAATTCACAGTTTGATCAACTTGATTTATTGAATAATCTGATAAACCGATACCAATAGCCCAAGAGATTGCAGCAATTAGTGCTAATATGGTTCCTCTGACAGACTTAGGAATTCGGGTTTCATTCACATTATTTTGAGCATTAATAGTTTGAAATTGATGAGAATGTGATTCGTCAATAATTAAATTATTGTGATCCTTTTTTGTAATTATAATAACTCCTAATCCTATTAAAATACCTGAGAAGATCATTTGAATTGATACTAAACGGTTTAAAAAGAAAATTTCAAATAAAATAGTGAAGAATGGAGTCGTAGTCGTAATCGCTAAAGCTTTAGCGGGCCCTAAATATTTCTGTGATTGAAGATATGTTGTATCTCCTATGATTACTGTAAAAGTAATACTTAAAAATAATAATAATACAATGAAAATACTTAATTTAAATATTTCAATAAAAACACCAAAAGATAGACTTATAATTAGAAATGTCAAAAATCCTACTATTGATCTAACAGTATTCTGAAAAATCGCTGTAGCTTCATTTTCTATTTTTCGGGCTAGTACAAATGAGAGTGCAAAAGATATTCCTGTAAAAACGGCCATAATTTCTCCATACATTATCATTCTTCGCTCGTTATTAAATAAAAACTGAAATTTAATTCATTTTTTTAAAAATAACCAATATTACTTTTTTTGAAATTTAATGGTCTCTCTTTCATTTTTAGAGATTTGAGTCCTTTATATTGTTTATGTTTAGATTTTATGGATAAAAACTTAATTTCTTCTAAATAAAAATTTAAATTATATATTCTGGTTTATTTTATGGTTTCTAGTCATAATGACTATCTACAGGAAAAAGAAAATAATAATGATAAAGTTTCAAGCAAATTCGAAAAACAACTTATTGAAAGTGCATTTATCTCTAACAATTTTAACATAATTCCTCCAATATTCGGTTGCTTAGTTGCAGATCAGAATGGAAATACTCTAATGGTATTTGAATATGATTCTAAGAATGATAACAATTATGGACCAATAAAATCATATTTATCTGAGCATGATAGAAATTTCTTAGAAATTGATTTAGTATCAATGTATTTTAGTTCATTTAATGCTTTTGCAGGACAGACCAACATTCAGAATTTATCAAATTTAGAGATTCACGGTTCTAATATTAAGGTTCAAATCTTTTTTTTATTTAATAAATATATGATTATC
>JBHLPW010000043.1:1798-46670 GCA_048939015.1 Promethearchaeota archaeon | reverse complement strand
TCGGGTTTAAATCGTACTCTTTGATAAGTCGGTTCATTTCTTCAATATTTATATTCAAACTTAAATTCCAATCAGCATTTTCTTTATATTTTGGAATCAATATTTCACTAATAATTAGCTCATAAAGAGTAGTTGGTGCTTTCTTATCAAAATCTACTTCTGCACCAGTTCTTAATTGGATCTTTTTAATTTCTGACATATTAATTCTCCACTTAATGAATAATTTTGTTAATCCTTATTAATTAATGGACTTAGCAATAATAAATATTTTTATTCTTAATAAATAAAATGAATAAAAAATCTCGTTATTGTGCTTTAATGGTCTCTAACTTTATTTTTTTGAATAATTCCACATATCTGGTTTTTCTTAACATTCTTATCAAAGATAGTGAAATATCATAAAATTAATTAAAAATCATTTAATGATTTGAAATATGAATAAATTTGAAAAAGCTCAACAAATCCTCCAAGAAATTAATGCAGATGGGTGGTTAATAGTCTGTAATGAAGATAATGATATTCATTCTCGATATTTATTAGGAGTTGGCTCTCATGCTCTTCATGCTATTTTTATTGCCGCTGATGGGAAGCATAAAGTTCTCCCTGTGGTAATGGAAGCAAATATGGTTAAACATTCTCTAAAAAATAAAGGAGTAGACGCAGAAGTCATTCCCTTTAATACTGTAAAGGAATTTGTAGATAATTTAAAATTATTAACTAATAAACCTATAATAGCTCTGGACATTGGAGAGAATATATTTGAAGATACTTCGACTTCATTTGCAGATTATCTACCAGTTGGTACTCATCTAGCTTTAAAAAAAATAGCATTAGATACTGAATTTGTCTCAGCAGCACCTATTATATATGCACTTCGAAGTATTAAATCAACAGAAGAATTAAAAGATTTAAGAAATGTGTGTAAAACTACTATGGAAATCCTAGAAACAGTTCCAGAATTCGCAAAAAAAGGTATAACGGAACGAGAGATTATGGCTAAATTGGAATATGAATATGCTAAAGTAGGTAAACCCGCTTTTCCGGCAATTGTCGGCACTGGCAAACATTCTGCAGACCCTCATCATAATACATCTAATGAAAAAGTAAAACCTGGCCCTCTCTTAATTGATACAGGACTCCAAATTGATGATATGTGTTCCGATATTACTTGGACTTATTGGGTAGAAGGAAATCCTTCAGAAGAATTTATGGAGGCTTATACTGCATTATACCAATCTAAAGAGGTTGCTAATAATTATTATATCGATGGTACGTTAAGTCGTGTCCCTGCTTTAAAATGTCGTGAATCTTTAGCAGAATTAGGATTTGATCATGAAAACCTATTTTTTCATGGATTAGGTCACGCATTAGGTTTCGAAGCTCATGATGTTGGACCTCGAGTAAGTTGGAAAGCTCCAGGAAATACGCCACTTAAGGAGAATATGGTATATACAAATGAACCTGGGCTGTATTGGATTGGTAAATGGGGTATCAGATTAGAAGATGATGTCATTGTTGGTAAAGACAAATGTGAACAAGTCACTTCGAATCCTAAAGATCCTATTCTAATCTAATTTTTATTTTCTAATTTTTCTAATATTTCTCTTATATTATTAGATTTTAAGACTAGGAGAAGTATTGAAAACGCCCTAACTAAAAATTCTATATTTAAATTTTAAAAAAAAAGGAGAATTAATTAGTAGTTCTTCTCTTCTTGAGAAGAACTATTAGTAATCCCAATACAACACCAGGAATACCTATGATTAATAATAGAATTAAAAGAATTACTTCTATTGGAGTGACTCGTGGATAATATCCCTTAGAACTAACAGTATCAGGATCCACAGCAATATAAGTTTCAAAATATTTAGTAGCATAACCATCTGCAGAAATTGTTATATTAAGATGTATTGGATCCTCATCAAGGTCGATTATTATTGACTCTAGAGATATTAGATATAATCCACTTCCTATATTCTGAATATCGCTTGAAACATTTGTTCCATCCCACCAGATTTGAAGAGAGGTGATACTAATTGGGAGCGTAGCTTCATTTAAAACTGAAAATGTTATATTGAAATACTCAAGTGAGTAAAAACTATTGACAATCTCGACTAATATTGCATCATGCATCTCGGTTATCTCATAATGTTTTATTACTAGGAAAGTTTCGAAATACTTTTCTAAATGGTTTGCCGATATAACTGTCATATTTAGTAAGAAAAGATCTACATCTAGATCATTAAGTTTTGGAGCTAGGGATATATTATATAAAGCCGGTTCAATTTCAGTAATGTTATCTGAAGGAACCAAGACTCCATCCCACCACATCTCAATGGATTGTACCCAAGGATCCAATCCCAAGCCGCTTGAGATATTTAGTGTTACTATTAATCCATTTGTCAAAGAAAACTGTCCGATCACATCAATGCAAATTGAAGGAATTGTTGGTAATTGATAATTCTCCTCCACATCGTTATTTGCGCCAAAATCTCCAATATAATTATAGTCCTCACTTACCATTATGTTTCTTTTTATTATATTGTTATCAGCGAAAGTTTCTGTAGATATCTGATATAACCCATTAAAATAAGTATAATTATCTGTCACATTATTATTCTCGCATACCGCATCTACGTATATTCCTATTTGTCCACTATTTTGAACAGAATTTTCGAAAATTGAATTATTATGACATAAAATACTTATAAGTATCCCGTGGTACTGAACATTATTCACCACATTCTTAAAAATTTCATTATTACAGCAATTATATTCAATATATATACCTCGTCTCATATCTGTAGTCAATTCATTCGAAATTATATTATCTGAGATTACATTCTCATTAGATCCATAACGAATACTAATTCCATTACCAACTGTGTCTTTGATAATATTCCTTCTAATACTGTTATTATTACAATCTTCAGTTATTACTATACCCAAACTATCAAAATTACATGTATTTCCTTGAATAGTATTATTATTGCAATTTTTCCATATATATATTCCAGGGAAATTCTCGTTGCAAATATTTTCTGAAATGGAGTTATTTTCACACGAATTGAGCATTATTATACCATATTCATTATTTGAACAGTTATTACCTACTAATATTCCATTGCATGTATTTTCTAATTTAATTCCAGAGCTGTATGTTCCAATGGCGTTGTAAATTGTACAATTTCTGATGATAAAATAATCATTCTTGGAATTATTTATGTAAATCCCACTTCCTGTCGGAGAACTACTCGCATCAATGGTTATATTCTCTAATACATATGGGTTAGCGAAAGATCCATCACCCGTACACCAATCATAGCTAGCAACAGCAGACCAATTATCATCAATATATATAAAGGAAAGGTTATTCCAAAAACCAGCGTTCTTTAGGCTATTTCGTTCGAAAAAAGTGTTTACTTTAGTATGATTATTCCATTCATTTGAATCATCAAAAAATCGAATATTTGAGACTACTAAAATCATTCCAAATAAAATTAAGACTATTTCTATTTTATTTTTAGATTTCACCATTTATCACTTACAGAGATGTAATAAAATTGGATTAAGTAAAAAATTATAGTTTTGTATTTATCATTTATGTAAATTTAAAGATGACTAAATGAGTACATAAATAACCATAAAAAGTCTTCTAAATAATTTTTTCAAACAAAAGCTTTATATATTCAATTTGTTATGGAATATGTAAAAATAGTGAAAAGTGGTTCACTATTTCAGCGAATCTGTTGATAGATTTACAATTATACAGTTCAGATTAGAAAAGTGGGAAAAATGGAATTTAGAAAAATATTATTCAGACTTGTTATACTTGGTTGGATTTGCTTGCTTTTTATTATAGACCCTGCATTATATGTGGAGTTCAATATGAGTGTCAACGAAAAATCTAATAAGCTTCAAAATGCTGTGGCTTATACTGATCTTCCATATTATACGTGGGGAGGAAGTGGTGCTGAATCCGCCTATGATATTGCCAGAGATTCGTCAAACAATACCTATATTGTTGGATATACTACTAGTTTTGGCGCAGGAGTCTCAGATATATGCTTATTAAAGTTTAATTCATCTGGAGGATTAGAATGGAACCAAACATATGGTGGAATAGATAGAGAATGGGGAACCAGTATTGCAATAGATTCTTTAGATTATTTATACATCACTGGACACACTTCAAATACACCATTTGGTGAAGGTGGTTCTGATATCCTGGTTTTGAAAATTAATTCAACTGGAGGTGTGGAATGGAATTACACATGGGGAGGAAAAGAAGATGAATATGGATGGAGTATTACTCTTGATTCACAGAATAACGCGTATGTAGCTGGACGCACAAAAAGTTTTGGCGCAGGTGGCTTTGACATGTGCTTAGTAAAGTTCAATTCAAGTGGAGTAGTATGGAATTACACTTGTGGAGGTGCTGATAACGAAGCAGCTTACGGTATAACCTTAGATCCACAAGGAAATGCCTATGTAGTAGGAAATACTAAAAGCTTTGGCTTAGAAAAAAAAGATCTTTACTTAGTAAAATTCAATTCTAGTGGTTTAATATGGAACTATACATGGGGATGTGCTGATGATGATGAAGGGACAGAAATAATATGTTCTCCTTCAGGTGATCTCTATGTCGCAGGAATTTATGAAAAAAGTTCAAACTGTTCTAAAAAAGCTGAGCTTGGTCCCGTCCCTCAGTATATTACTCTAATTAAATTTAACTCTAATGGAACTTATCTATGGAACAATACTTGGGATGCTTTTAATTTTGGATGGACATTTGGTATGGTAATGGATTCATTTGGAAATGCATATTTAGCAGGTTACACTCCTCCTGTTAATTTTGATGATTATGATATGTGCTTAGTTAGGTTTAACTCAAGTGGCGTTGCTGATTGGTCGTGCAATTGGGGTGGAAGTGAATCAGAACTTTCTCAAGGATTAGTTTTGGGTCCAAACGGAACTGTTCTTGTTGTAGGACATACAATGAGTTATGGTGCAGGTAGTGCTGATCTATGTATGGTGGAATTTAAAATCGGACAATGCCCTATTACGCTACCAGTCGACGGAACTCCTCCATTGATACATGGATATCAAACAACTATTCTTATTGGTATTGCATTTACAGTATCAATATTTCTGATCAAAAAAAAGCTGGTCCTTCTGAAGAACGTAAAGAAGAAAAAATAAAAAAAAAATTCATTTTTAAATTTATATGATTTCCTGGACTAACAATGAGCGAGTATAATTCCATGTAGGAGTATGAGCTACACTAAGAGAGTTTGAACCAGCAGCATCAAAATCAGATTTCCAATACACTGCGCAAGTATAAGTGCCAGCAGGTAAGGGTTCGGATACATGATAACTATATATATTAAAAGTTAATTGCCGGAATGCACCTGTTGCTCCACTATCATCATAATAACCAACCATAAATGTACGATTACTTACACCTTCAATTACAAGAGATATTTTATATGAATTTTTCACATTGAAAGTAGGTTGAAGACTCATAAGAGCATTTGCAAATAGTGTCATTGAAATTTTAGAATCTTGAGCTATAGTAATATCCATTTCGGTATCATTCATTTTCAAATAATCTGTAACATCATTATCCCAAATATATGCTTCAGTATCCCATTCTTGGTATTTTCTTTGTAATATTGTTGGATCTTCAATATTATTAACTATTGGGGGATAAATGGTAGGAAGTAAAAAATATCCTAATAATCCGACAACAATAACAGAACCTAAAATACTCACTAAAATACTTCCAAAAACTGATTTACCTGACATTAGACTTTCACAATTTTTTAATTAGAGATTTATAAAGGATTATAGATGATTCAATAATTTAAAAATATGTCATTATTTTATGAATGAATCAGTAAAGGAAGTGGAATATTAACAGGAGTATAAATTCAAAAGTGTTTCTATATAAAATTTTTCAGATCTCTCTCTGGGAAGATTAAAAGAAAAAAGAGAAAAAATCGGAAGCCATGATATTCAAAATTGCAAAAAGAGGAGACGTATTTATCTAATAACAGGGTTAAGGGTTGAGGTATTTAGCCGATTCAACGGCATTAGGTATAAGAATATATTTTAGTATCATGATTATCCGATCTTTTTTTGTTTTATACACTTAATGTTCATCAAAAACTTATATTTAAAAATTTCCTTTTTTCACATGACAAAATCGACTTTGCTGTAAAGTCTCAACTTTAGTGAATTGTTAAAAATTATAAGTATTTTTCTGAATTGATTAGCGTAAAGGAAATTTTATTAAAAATTAATTTGAAATTTACGATTTTTGCAAATGTATTTATTTCTAATGTATTTTTTTCTGAAATTTAACAATATATTTATGGTTTAGATCAATTTTTTTTTTATTGATTAATTCTAAAAGAACTTGCAATATCAAGAATAATCCATATTTTTGTTTAAAATGATTTATGATTAAATTAATGAATTTTTTTTGATTTTTACTGTTTTTGAAGTTTTCTTTATAAAATCTGACTATTTTATTCTTTAGTATACGTTTGATACTTTTATCATAGAATCTAGCTAACTTATATCCATTATAATTTACACTACTAAGTTCCAACTCGGTATACAGGCAAAATTAACATTTTTGATATAATAACTCTCAAATTTTGTCCGGAAAAGCTTTTGTTTTTTCTTTTTTGAAGAGAGCGAGAAATGTAATGCAAAGGGAATCGAAATTGTAGTTTTATTTTCATAAAAGTTGAAATTAACATAGTAAACCCTTCCACTATACATCCAATGTAAAAAATTTTCGAGTTGACTTATCTTAATATTCTTCTTATCTTGAGGAAATTTCGGTGAAGCAGTACAAGCTCCATTTCCATAAAGAATCCACAAAACATAAATCCCACTTTCATTATAATGTTCAGTACGTTGGATTAATTCTTTCACTGAAATTTTTGAATTTTGAACCTCTATTACTATTTGTTTACCAGAGTTTAATCTAAAGTATACATCTGCTCTTCTATTATTGATATACTTTTCAAGTGATTTTTCTTTTACATTTTTACTATTTTCTGAGATAGATTTATACAAAAGTCTTTTGATTGCTTTATGATAAAATGATTCTGAATTAGAATTATGAGTGGAGAAAAGATCGGACATTTGCCCTGATAAATTATATTTTTGTCTTACATTTAATTTTAAATCCTAATAAATAAATGAGAAGAGATAAGGAGATTAATAAATTATGATTATTGTAAAGAAATTTAATTTTTACTTAGATATGGTAGATACTTCTCATCTGAAATCTTAATAAGATTTTTATTATAATCGATAATCCTTTTTGCGATTTCTGGATGTGAAAGCAACTGAACTTCTACAATTTCACCTCTATCCCATAATAAATAGGGTGTATCTTCAAATGGGGCACTGGTTTTAACTTCCTGTATCCAAGTGTCTGGTAATTCGTTTTTTAACTCAACATCAAGCATCTTTGCTAAAAATATAGTCCATGCTCTCGGAACAGCAGTTATTAAATATCCTCCACCTCCCACTGCCATCCATTTGTTTTGGCAATATTCTTTAGCAGCAGTTTTAATGGTTTGAGCAATATCTCTATACACTGCTAAAGAAAACCCCATATCGGTTTGAGGATCACCAAAATATGTATCAACACCGAGTTGAGTTATTAAAATATCTGGCGCATATACTTCTAATAATTTTGGCGTAGTTTTTCTAAACAAATTTAAAAACGACTTGTTATATGTCCCGGGAAGTAATGGAAAATTAATAGAGTACCCTTTTCCATCTCCCTCTCCAATTTCACTAATACTTCCTGTCCCTGGAAAGAGAAATCTTCCATCCTGATGATAAGAGATGGTTAAAACGTTAGGATCATTATAAAATAACCATTGAACACCATCACCATGATGACAATCAATATCTAAATATGCAATTCTAATGTCTTCTTTTATAGACTTTAGGTGTTTTATCGCGACACCTATATCATTAAATATACAAAAACCTGATGCTTTATCCTTCATAGCATGATGTAAACCTCCCGCAGGATTAAAAACAATTTTAAAATCATCATCTTTCCAAACTGTATCTGCTGCTACAATAGAAGCTCCACACACTAAAGCAGCAGCATCATACATTCCTTTGAATACAGGATTATCACCTGGACCGAGTCCATAATGATAAGGGTTTACTGTTTTATCGTCTGGATTATCACTTAGTTTTTTAACAGCATCTATGTAGTGTGAGGAATGCACTCTTTCAATTTCTTCTCGAGTAGCTAATCGGGGTTTCATGAGAGTAAGTCTCTCATGATCTAAGAGATGCAATTTTTCCATTAAACTATATGTTAATTTGAGTCGAATGGGTCTTAATGGATGGCTTTTCCCAAAATCGTATTTTTGGTATTCTTCTGAGTAGATCAAACCGACTTTATCGACCATAATTGATATATAATTTTAAAATCCTATTAATTTTAGTAATACAAATTTCAATTCTCTTTTATTATTCTAGGTAATAATTGATAAATTTTAAAAAAATAATAAATATGTGAACTTGTATTGTATTATCAAAATATCATAGAAAAAAATAAATAAATTCACTAATAATCTATATAAAATTATTTTTATCCTAAGAGAATGAGTCAAAACTTCCGAAAATTCATCACCAGAGTCGGTCAACAATCTGAATTCAAGCCTTTAAAGAATCAATTGCTTAATTACTTAAAAAAGGAGAGCGAAAATAAGTATAAAAATTACCCTCGACTTTTAGAGTTAATGCAAAATTATTGGCCCAAATATAAAGAACGCTCTCGCATTTCTCATCTCTTAGTAGATCATCATGAAGAAATTTTTACTTTTTATTTGAACACATTTTTTCATTTTCGGAAGAACGGGTTATCATTTGAAGAACCAGAAGCCCCAACTCCTGTTGATTTTAAATTAGTGTTTAAATACCATTATAATAATAAGGAAGTTGAAGTAATTGAAGATGTGATACATCAACTAAATATTCAAACGTCCACAGAGTCAATTTTAAAGAGGATTTTTATTTTTGCGATAAGCTCTTTTGGTTTTATGGTTGAGCAAATATTTGGAAGACCTTTTGCTTTTCAATTTTTTGATATAAATGCAAATTTTCTGCCAGATAATGAATGGGAAGTAATAGCAATTATTTCGGGAAGAGAACAATAAAATTTTTAATCTTTAGTGAGAAAAGAACTTAAATCCATCATATCATCTCCTCGTTTTACCTGTATCTTAGATCTTATTCCTTTAGCTTTCCGTTCTAAATAAATAATTGCATCTAGAGGTATTCTTCTTGGAACGCCCCCTCTCTGCTGTATTATTGCGATTAAATAATCAACATTTTCTACAACATCTGAACTTATTAGCTCATTATACATAGCTTGATAAACATAAGGTTCATTGTTCTTTATATTGTTTAAATGAGTATATGCATCTGGAGCTAAAACGACCCGTAAGACAAAATCTATTTTTTCAGAAACAGTTATGACGCGTTCTTGAGCAGCTTCTTGTCTCTTTTTAGCCTCCATCATTGCTTTCATTTTTTTCATACGAATTTTTTCTAATTCATGTTGATCGAAATTGTCGTCATTCGGACTCATATGATTTATTTCTCCTTACTCTTATTGAGCTTTCTTTTGTTCAAACTCTTTTACGATTTAATTAAAATAATGACGTCCCAAATAAGAAGTTTGCGGAGAATAATTAAGAATACAAGTATCTATAAAAATTAAACAGTCAAGATATCAAGGAATCGATGTAATAATAAAACAAGATGCATGAACTAATTAAAAACTTAAATATTGAAAAATAAGTGTATCTATATTTAACATAAATTATTTAGTCTGTTTAAATTGAATTCTAAGCTTAAAGTTCCCATAATATTGTTTATTTCATTTTTATGTGTATTTAACATCTTTAACCTAGTACAGCTACCACAAAATTTAGATAAGTCCATAGAATTTTCAAACAATTCCAATAAGGAACATAATTTAATGCCAAAATTATCATTCAATAATGGAAATTTCTCACATTATAATCTATCAATTTCTTTTGATCCAATTTCTTCAAGTGTGACTGGAAATTTAACCGTAGATTATTATAATAATGATCCTCTTAATCTCACAAAAATTCCTTTTCATCTCTTCTTATCAGGAATGGTATATTATACTAGAATCGGAAGTATTGAGATCTTGAACGTTACTACTTTCAATGTACCGAGAACTCCTCTATATTTTGAAATAAATGAAAGTGCTCAGCTTTTATGGGTATATTTAGAATCAGAGTTGGAACCTTATCATCGAGTTAAATTTGAAATAACTTTCAAATCTATTATTCCTGATGGAAGTACAGAAATTGGTTTTGATAGGGCAGGTTCATATGGTTCAGATGGCACTCAATCTCGAATATATAAATTTAGTGCCTTTTATCCAATGCCTTGTGTTTATGATAAATATGATGGATGGAACACTGATCCTTATCTTTGGGTTGGTGATCCTTTTTATTATGATATGGCTTATTATAATCTCTTTCTTGAAGCACCAAATGATTTTGTTATTGCCGCTACCGGAGAATTGATAAAAAAAACGGATAAGGGGGCAAATAACTTATACCACTTTAGTCCTATGTTTCCTGTACGAGAAATAACATTCTCAGCATCAAAATGGTTTATTGTTGAATCTGATGTAATCAGAGGAGTTAATATCTCAGTTTATTATATACCAGAATCTCAATTTATATGGCAAACTTACGCATTAAACTATGGGATACAAGCTTTAACTCTATTTAATCAAACTTTTGGTAATTATACTTATTCTACATTCAACATTGTTGAAGAATATACTAATTATGGTGGAATGGAATACCCTTGCCAAGTCTATATTACTGAAGCACTCGATGAATGGCCATATCCTTTGTGGGGTTTAGAAAGAATTATTGTGCATGAGACTTCGCATCAATGGTGGTACAACTTGGTGGGGAATGATGAGGTTGATTGGGGTTTTTTGGATGAAGGATTGGCATGTTGGTCAACAGATTATTATGCAGAAATTAATTATGGTAATTGGGAATATTTCCAATACACTAGATATATTGATAGGGTAAGAACTTATTATATAATTGAGGGTTTACCTTCAAGAATCAATGCATCTGTATATGACGCCATTCATGCAGATAATTATATTTTTACTGGATACTATAAAGCTCCATTAATCCTTGAGAAATTACGCAGAACTATTGGTAATACAATTTTCCTAAATGGATTAAAACTTTACTTTACACAAAACGTTTATAAAATTGCTATGCTTTCCGATTTACAACTAGCAATGGAGAGTATATATGGATCTTCACTGGATTGGTTCTTTTTTCCATGGTATGATAATCCTTATCTTCCAAAGTATAATTTTTTGGAATTCCTTTATGATGATAATCAACAGATCTTAGAGGTTACGATTATAGATCTTAATGAACCATTAAATAATTACCCATATTCTCAACAGGTACAACTTTTAATTTATGACTCTAATGGACTCGTATATAATGAATGGATATGGATAAATGGGACAACAACAATAAATATCTCATTAGTTAATAAACCAAATAGATTAAGATTAGAATATGGAGATGAGGTATTAGTTCAATTATATTCAGAGGATATTACATATTTAGAAAAATCATTAGAGAAACCACCATTAATTTCGGGATATAACGTAAGCATATTTTGTCTATTAAGTCTTATACCAATTACTTATATAATCTATAGATCGTCTGTTAGAAAGAAAAAGAATCTCTAATTTTATTATTAATAATTTTTGTTTATTAAATCAGAAAAAGTGGTCCCTCCCCCCGGAATCTTGTTGGATTCGATTCAAATCCATATTTCGAGCCGGGGACCGCTCGGTTTCGGCTGACGTATCTTCATTAGCTACATGCTTTAGTACGCGATATTATCTACAGCCGAGCACTCTGACCACTGAGTTAGGGAGGGATTATTTTTTAAATTAAGTAATTATAGAATTTATATATTTTTTTCGTTTTTTAGATTCAGATTATCTAATAACGCAAAAATATTATCCAATAATTAAAGGATAACAAAAATTAGATTTTTTTGAAGAGTAAAGTTCAAAAAGAATTACTTTATAAGTTTATTATCTCAAAATTTATACTCCTAAAAACAGTAAAATAATTTTGTTATGAAAAATTTTTAATATATTAATCTATAATTTTATAAAATCAAACTAATATTACATATACAATTTAAATATAAAATTAAATGATGGGTGATAATCATCAGAGAAGAAACAGATTATACTGAAGCGATCGAGGCATATAAGACCGATCCTCTTGTTATTTTAGAGCCATGGGGAAGAAGTATCGATCATTTAAGACTGACTATTATTGGGAAAAAAGGTACTCCCTATGCAGATGGTAAGTTCGTATTTGAGATTAAATTCCCCGAGAATTACCCTTTCGCACCCCCGTATGCCTATGCAGTTACATTAATGTGGCATCCTAATATTGATAGTTCTATTCCGCCTGGAAAACTTAATATTTGTTTAGATTTAATTAATCCAGATTTAGTCGGAAAAGTAGATGCGAGTACTGGAGCTTCTGGTTGGACTCCAAGCAAAACTCTTACTAACATTATAGAGGCTTTAAAAGGTATGATGCATGTTGAGCCTCCCTTCTTTAATCCTGGAGATCCCTTGAATCATGAAGCGGGAGAGCAATATTTCCGTGCTCAAAAGAAGTTTGAGGCTAAAGCAAAAGCCTGGGCTGACAAATATGCAAAAGATTGAAGGAAATTAACCTTTTTTAATATCTTATTTTTAATTTTTACAATATAATTATGCTTGACAGAACTGCTTTATTAATTATAGATGTCCAAAATGGGTTGTTCACTATTGAAGGATTCCCAATCTATAATGAAGAAGAATTATTAAATAATCTTCAAATTCTCATTGAAAAAGCTCGTAAGACAAAAATTCCAATATTTTATATTCAACATAATGACTCTAAAGGGAAGCGATTAGAAACTGGTTCTGAAAACTGGAAAATTCGGTCTTAAATAGCACCTTTAAATGAAGATATAATTATTCAAAAGCATAATTCCGATTCATTTTTTGATACTGCATTAGATGAAGAATTGAAAAAACTCGGAATCTCCCGTCTCGTCATTACTGGCTTAATAACATCAATGTGTATTGATACTACTGTAAGATCTGCATTTAGTCATAGATATGAGGTATTTTTAATAGAAGATGCTCATAGTACAATGGATTCTGAAATCTTAAAAGCACCACAGATAATAGCGCATCATAATGATACATTACAATCGTTTTCTACCCTTAAAAAAGCTGAAGAATTTGAATTTTAAATAATTATTAAATCAGGTAGAGCTAGGCATGAATTTTAGATATTTTTAGGAGAAAGAAGAAATTAAATTAAAAAAAAATAAAATGAAAATTAAAGTTTATTAAACAAATATAATTTTTCACTCTTTTTTTCAAGTTTAAACAAATTCCCTTTTGTAATAATCGTTAATATCTCTTCTTCTTTTGCATGGTGGTCATCAAATCCTAATGTGCCTCCATTTTTTAAGATACGATGCCACTCTTTAATAAGCTTTTCCTTATCTGGAATATCATGCATAACATCAAAACAGATTATTACATCTATACTTTGATCGTCCAATCCAGTATCACAATCTGTCTGAATAGTTATGATATTCGTTATTTCTTTTTTAGCTGCTCTTTTTTGCACTTTTTTAATTGCTAGAGGATGAATATCTGCTGCGAATACCTTCCCAGATTGACCTACTACTTCTGCAGCGGGAATTGTATAGCTACCAGAACCACATCCATAGTCTAATACAACATCTCCAGCTTTAATTTCTGATTTTTTGATCTTTAACATTGGTGAATGAAAAGTATCACGAATAGAAAAGAAAAAGGACATAAATTTGAAATCTAGATTACTGTGCGATTTTTTTAAACTACATTTACTCATTTATTCATTACCCCCTTCATTATTTTCATCGGATTTTAAAACATGAAACATGTCCATTGCAATATCCTTCAATTTATCTTCTTTAACTAAACCTATACCTTTATTAATATCTCCAAAAACTAAAATTTTATCTCCAGGTAAAATATCAAATGTTTTCCGTGCAGCAGCAGGGATTGTAATTTGTCCTCTCTCACCTACTGTTACAGCTCCATAGAATAAGCTATGTCTTCCATGTCTAGTTATATGTCTAGGTTTTTTTTTAGCCATAAGTATTCACATTTTATTATGTTTTTCATGTTTCTCATGTAATACATGTTTTCCATACATATATAAATCTTTTGTTTTACACATTAAAATTTTATATTTCAATATCTAAAGATATTAAATAAAACCACAATTCTACTATTAGTTAATTTTAGAATAAAATATAATTAAGATGCTGACTCATTCCCTTAAGAATAAAAAAGTAATTGTGTTTGACTTAGATGGGACAGTGATAAAGTTATCAGCTGATTGGAGCCTTTTGAAAGATATTTTAATTGATAAATTCAAAGAATATTATGGTGAAGATTGTAATGTTAAAAGAATTTCTTCTTGTCTTAATGAAGTTGTTCAAAGGGGAGATGAAACAATATTACAAGACTTCTTTGATATTATTAGAGAATTTGAATTAGAAAGCGTGAATCAAGCTCATCCAATTAAAGAGACTGTAAATTTTATAATTAATAAAGAGCTATTTGGTATCAAAAAAGAAGCAAAATTTGCCATCCTCTCTCTTAATACAAGAAAAACTATAATTACGGCTTTAGAACTCGCAAGTATCACAAATAAGATAGATTATATCGTCGGTAGGGAAGACGTTAGGAAATGGAAACCTGCTCCCGATGGGTTATTTAAAATTAAAAAACATTTCAATGTTAAAAAAAAAGATATGATTTTTTTTGGGGATTTAGATAATGATCTAATAACCGGGAAAAATGCTGATATTGAATCTTATTTTATAGACGATTTAATAAAATTAGTCAATAACAAGATAAATAAACCTATATAAACTTAAATTCAATACTCAAAAAATTTATATTTTTTTAAAATTAAGGAGTTCCTCCTTTCTTTCAACAAATTCAAACAACTTAAAGCTTATAATCTTATTTCTAATCTCATCTTCATTAAAATGATGGTCATCTACAGAAAGAAACCCATCTTTTTTTAAAACTCGGTGCAACTCTTTTAATATACTCAATGGGTCTGATAAATCGTGATAAATGTCTAAAAGCAATACATTATCAATACTATTGTCTTCTAAATTAGTATCACAATCAGTTAGGATGGTTTTAATATTTCTAAGGCCTTCCTTTTTCGCCCTTTTTTCAACTTCCTCAATTGCTAAAGGATGAATATCCACAGCATAAACCTTTCCTGTATTACCAACTACCTTTGCAGCAGCAATAGTATAACTTCCAGGCCCACAACCATAATCTAAGACTATACTACCATTTTTAATGCTTGTTTTTTCAATTTTTTTAAGAGGGGGATATTTTTTATCACGGTTTTGAAAATGTTTGATCATGAACCTAAAATTAGATTCACTCATAGGTTTGTCCTTTTTCATGTCCTTTGAGTCATCTCGCTTTAATTTATAGAAAAAATATAAGAAATAAAACCTACATAAAAGCAATTATTACATTAAATTTCTTAATTTCTGACTCAGTTAAAGCTTTTCCCAGAGGGGTTAGAGATACAATATCATTACTTCTTATTTTAAGTGAAGTTAACTTAATGTGAGGGTCTTTTAAAGAAGGCATATATGGATTCCAATAAATTTCTTTGGTCATAGGATTTGTTATCATCCACAATTCAGGATCTAACTCGTAACCAGTTACTTTCATTGCTGTAAAAATATAACCGACGTCCGCATCAAATGGTACTACAATTTGTACATTTTCTTCTCCTTCAATCTTGCCGCAAGCTAAACAATCTTCCCTTTTAATAATGTCTAAATGATCAAATAATCCATATATACCATTATAATTTACATAAGGTGGATCCATAGGTGGACCTATATCTCTTCCTTTTACTCTAAAAAGAAGTTTTAAAGCTTCTTGAGATTGTACACTGGCAATAACAGAGCTAACTGATTGTATAGCAGCAATTTTATTACCGAGAATATTCTCCATTTCTTCAAATTTATAGTCTGGTCCAAATGTTTCTTCAATGTTTTTCTTCCATTCCTCAATCTCCTCCTCAGATAATGTCTCTTTTTTTTCAGGTGAAACATTTTCATTAAAAACTCTCTCTCGAAGTTTTATTAATTCTTCTTGTGCTAATTCTTTTAATTTTATAACTTCGTCATTTAAATTTAAATCGGGTTTATGACCATTTTTTTTCTCAAATTCTACTTCAGCTTTTATTACACAGTGATTTCTATTTCGTGGTAACCCCTTTAATGTACAAGCTGCAACGAGTTTATCGTCAGCAGGAGGTATTGGCACTAGACATCTATAACAAGGAGTTAGATCAAGTACTTCTGGAGCATGTTTCCAATCAAAAACATTTTCAATTTCTTTTCTAATTTTATTAATTACTGGTGTTATATCCTCTGCTTTTATATTCTCAATTTCTTCTTCTAATTCCTCAATTCTTTTTTGAGCTCGGAAATAATCAGGATATTCCCTTTCACTAATCTCCCAGAGTCTAGATTCAACTAGTTTTTCAACTTCATTTTCCTTATTTTTATAATGTAAACCAGAACCTTCTGGGATAACAATCTGGACGTGCCCCTCAAATCCTACAGTTCCACCTTCAATCATTGGTTTTTTCAATCTTAAACATATTTTGTTTAAATCTAGTCTCGCGTTAAAATTATCTAAGGCTGCTATAATCACATCAGATTCTTCATACAGAGTCATTGGTAACTTCTGGAGTTTTTCAAAATAATAATCGACCTTTAGATATGGATTCATTTCTTTCAATCTTTCTGCTGCAACCTCAGCTTTAGGACGACCCTCATCACCAGGTTTAAAAAGCATTTGCCGTGATAAATTAGAGGTTTCAATGGTATCTAGGTCAACAAGGATCAACTTTCCAATTCCCATTAAAGCAAAATCCTTTGCTATTTCACAACCTAGAGCACCAATTCCGATAATCATTATAGTTCCATTATCAATAGTCTCTTGATCCCAACCTTCAATTAATTGTTGTCTAGCATACATACGAGACTTAATTATATTATTTGTCTTTTCCGTCATTTTAAAATACGCTTTTTGTAATTAAAAATTTCAATAATAAGAAAATAATTAGGATAAATTGTTAATATTCTTTGTAAAAGGATGATTTTTAACTTTTTTTCTTTTTCCCTTTTTCTTTAATCATCCTTTTAAGATTTTCAATTTCTTCTCTTTCTTTAGCCTTTTGCAGGTCTTCTTGGAATTTAAGATCCGTTTTTTCCTTTCTGTTGACTTCTTCCATAAGTTCTTGTTTCATTTTTATTAAATCGCCCATTTCTTTACGAAAATGTTTTGCTTCATCCTTAATTTTCTTTCTTTCTTGTATTTCAGCTAATTTTTGCTCTTTCCTTCTTTTTTCAATCAAACCTACTACTTCATCTGCTAATTGGCTCACTTCGCCAATTGTACCCTTTAATCTTGTTTCTTCAATTTTTCTTCGTTGAATTTGTAACTCTCTTTGCTTATCTAATTGCTCTTGTATAGATTGAATCCTTTGATCCTCTCTTTTAACGCGTTCCTCTAATATTTTAGTATTTTTTAATTCAGTCTGAATGTATTTTATTTCATCATCCCATCCAATTTCTCTAAATTTTGAAATTGCATCACTAAAATATTGATAAGCTTTTTCAAAATTATGGTATGCTGTCCATTTCTTACCTTCGTCAATAGATTTTAAACCATCATCTCTTAACTTATCGATTTGTTGCCTTTTTAGGATTAAAGTTCTATACTGCTTTTCTTGCTCTCGTTTTAACTTTTCTTGTTCTATACGTCTCCTTTTAACTTCTTCTTGGAATAAAGCATATTCATTCTGTCTCTGTAAATGAGCTTGTTCTTCTAATCTTTTCTTTTCGAGAAATTTCGCTTGTTCTTGTTGTAGATCTTTAATTAATCCATTTAGATTGTTTATCTCCGGCTCCCAACCAATATTCTCTTCTAAAATCCGTCTAGCTTGAATATAAAGTGAAATCGCTTCATTATAATTTGGTATATGGAATTTTAAATACTTTCCTGCCTCCTCCAATAGAGAATAAGCAGATTCTCTTACATTCATTTGTTCTTGGATCATTTTTTCTCGTTGTTTCAATGCTAGTTGCTGAGCTTCCCTTTTTTCTCTTTCTTGCCTCTTTCTTTCGTCAATCAGTGCTTTTAATGCTCTTTCTTCTTCTAATCTCTCTATTTCCTTTTGATATTTTAAATTTTCTTCTTCTTCTTTCTGTTTTTGAATTTTTTTAATTTTAAACATAGTATTATTAATAGAATCTGTCGGAAATTGCAATTCATTTAAAATTATGCCTGCTCTTCGATAACATACCAAGGCATTATCATAATTTTTTTCCTTAAGGAAACGTTCTCCTTCATCTATAATTTTGAAAGCTTGTTCCTTTCTTTGCTCCAGTTTTTCTTTAAGTTGTTCTCTCTTTAAAATTTCTAACTTTTTTACTTTTAATCGTTCTTTCTCAACGCGTAAATCCTCTGCTACTTTTCGCTTAAGGTTCCACTCTTCTCGTTCTCGTTGTATAGATATTTCCAAATCTTTTTGCTTTCGAAGCTCATATTCTCGTTTCTTTTCTTGTACTTTGACGATTAGTTCTCGAATAGATTCTGTTGGATAACCAATTTCATTCAAAATTAATTCAGCTCCATGATAATATTCGAGAGATTTATCATATTGAGATTGATTCATAAAAATTTCTGCGTCTTCAAGAAGATTAAAAGCTTCATCTTTCCTTCTTTCCATATACTCTTTTAATTCCCTTATTTTTTCAACTTCTGCTTGCTTAGATTTCAATTTAATTTCATGTATCCTCAAACTTTCTGTTACTTTTTGCTGAAATTGAATTTCTTCTTTTTCTGCTTGAACCTGAAGTTCCAATGCCCTTTGTTTGGCAATTAATACTTCTTTATTTTTCTCTTGAATTTTATTAATCATTTCTCTCACAGAATTGGTGGGGAAACCAATTCCATTTAAAAGTAATTCTGCTTGTCTATACTTTTCAATCGCTTGAGAATAATCTTTTTTATTGAAATGTTTCTCGCCCTCATCCATTAAATTAAATGCTTCCACTTTACGTTGCTCCATTTGTTGGAGTAATTTTTCCTGTTCTTCGATTTGAATTTTCTTCGATTTTAATCTTTTTTGTTCTATTCGCATACTTTCAGCAATCTTTTGCTGGAATCGTTTTTCTTCTTCTTGTTGCTTCTTTATTAATTGAATTTCTTTTTCTTTCTTTTGTTCAATTTTTCTTTTTCTAACTTCGATTGTTTTAACTGTATCCTGGAGTAATACTAAATAATCAGATGTCCATCCAATTTGAGTAAGAAGTCTTATTGCATTTTGATAGTTGTTTAGAGCTTGATCATAATTCTTTTGGTTAAGCAACGAATATCCATTGTTAATTAATTTAAATGCATCTTGTTGAGTTGCCATATATTGAGCAGTAATCATTTTTTGAGTTTTAATTAATTCTTTTTCCTCCAATGCTTTTGCTTCTTCCTTTTCTTTAAGAATTCTTATTTGTTCCATAAATGCATAATTTTCCTTTTCTACTTCAAGAGATTCTTGAATTGACTTTTGCTTTAGTAAATCTTTTTCTCTTTTTTTATTCTCAATATCCTTTATTGCTTGATTAATAATCGAAATTTCATCAATCCATTGAATTTGAGCAAAAATATTAGCTGCATCATGATATAATTCGATAGTCTCATCAAATTTACTCTGAGAAAGAAAAATTTGAGCTTTATCCAATATTTTAAATGCCTCTTCTTTTCTTTTCTCAAGAAATTCAATTTCCTTTTCTTTTTCTCTAAATATAATCTCTCTCTTTTTTAACTCCTCTTTCTGTGTTAATAATTCCTCATTAATTCTTTGTTGAAATTCTTCTTCTTCTTTTTCTCTCTCTAAAGCAATTTCTAATTCCTGTTGCTTTTTTAGTTCCGCCTCGTGTCTTTTGTTTTCAATAACAGTAATTGAATTCTTAATTAAATCAATTTCACTATCCCATTGAATTTCTTTAAAAATTTGTTCAGCATTTTGGTATGACTTGATTGCTTCATCAAACTTGCCCATTTCGATTTGTTTTTGAGCTTCTTCCAAGAAATTAAATGCTTCTTCCTTCTTATTTTCCTGAATCATCTTTAATTCTTCTTGCTTCAATAACTCATTTTGTTTTTCCCTCATTATTTCGTGTTCAAGTTTCATGTTTTCTAGAATGCGCTGTTGAAATGATAATTCCTCTTGGTCCTTCCTAACTTTCATTTCGACTTCTTTAAATTTATTTAAATCATCCTCTCTTTTTCTCTGTTGAATTTTTTGAATCATTTCTCTAATAGCAGTTGTTGGAAAGTTTATCTCATTTAAAATCAATTCAGCTTTATGATAACTCTCAATTGATTTATCGTATTCTCCTTTATTTAACAGAATTTCCGCTTCATCCATTATCTTAAATGCCTCTAACTTACGTTCTCCCATTAACTTTACAAGATCTTCTCTTCTTTGTAATTCTATTTCCTTAGTTTTTATTCTTTCCCGCTCTATCTGAATATTCTCACTGATTCTCTTTTGGAACAAATCCTCCTCTTTTTGATGTTTTAATGACAAATCAAATTCTATTTGTTTTTCATTTTGCTTTTCTTGTTTCTTAAACGAGATCATTTGAATTGTATCATGCAATAATTTTAAATAAGCTTCTCCCCACCCTATTTCTTTTAAAATATCTAATGCTTTTCGATAATTATTTATAGCTTCATCATAATTTTCAGCTTCAAGTAGAACATCTCCATCTTCAATCAAACTAAAACCTTCTTTCTGTTTTACTAGTTTCTGAGCAGACAAACTTTTTTGCTTTTGCTGCATCTCTTTTTCTCTTAATAAACCTTCTTTTTTCTTCTCTCTTTGATATTTAATCAAATCTATAAATGCTTTATCCTCTGCTTCTCTTTTAATTACCTTCTGTAGATTTTTTTGTTTATTTAGCTCATCTTCTCTCTTTTTATTTTCAATATCATTTATAGCATCTTGAATAACTGAAATTTCTTCAGTCCATTGAATTTGAGCAAAAATATTTGCAACATTATAATAAATATCCAGTGCTTCGTCAAATTTTCTATGAGAAACAAAATCTTGAGCTTTCTCGAGCAAATTAAATGCTTCCTCTTTCCTTTCTTCTCGATATGCAAGTTCTTTCTCCTTTTCTCTTAAAATAATTTCTCGTTCCTTAAACTTTTCGCGTTGGGTTTTCATTTCTTTTGTAATAAGTTCTTGGAATGTTTTTTCTCGTTTTTCCCGCTCTAATTCCGTTTGTAACTTTATTTGGTTTTGTAGTTCTGCTTCTCTCTTCTTATTTTCAATTTCTACAATAGAATTCTGGATCAATGTAATTTCATCTTGCCATTCAATATCAGCAAAAAAGTTAACTGCATATTGTAATATTTCGATTGCTTTATCAAAATTGTTTTGTTTCACTTCTTCTTGAGCTTGATCCAATAATTTAAAGCCTGCTTTTCTTTTATTCTCTCTATATTCCTTTTCTTTTTCAAGTTCTGCTAATTCAATCTCCTTTTTCCTTAATTTTTCACGTTCTTGCTGTAAATGTTTTGAAATTTGCTTTTGAAATTTTTCTTCTTCTTTCTCCCTTTCTATAGACGCTTGGAATTTTTTTTGCTTATCGATTTTTTGTTGCTTTTGCAGATTTTCAACTTCATTTATAGAATCCTCAATTAGTGGAATTTCATCAGTCCATTGAATCTCAGCAAAAATATTAGCTGCATTTTGATATGCTGTAATAGTTTCTTCATATTTTCCTTGTATAAAGAAATCAATTGCAGAATCTAAGAATTCAAAAGCAATATTCCTTCTTTGTTCAAAATCTTTAATTTCTTTTTCAGTATCTTTTACGATAATTTCCTTCTTTTTTAAGCGCTCACGCTCTTTATTTAAAAGTTGTGTAATTTGTTTTTGGAATTCTAATTCTTCTCGACTTCTATCCTCTACTTTTTTCTGTTCTTCATATTCCTTTGTATACTGCGTATGTTTCATAAGTTCTATATTTGAAATTGTATTTTTTATCATTGTTTGATAAGCCTCCCAACCAGAGCCTAAATCTTTAAGAATTGATAACGCTTTATTGTATTCATTAATTGCATCATCAAACTTTTTACTTTTTAGAATCTCATCTGCATTATCTAACACTGCAAATAGATCCTCTTCTCTCTTTACTTCCTCACTTCTCCTCGCTTCAAACTCTTTTCTTTTAGCATCAAGTTCTTTTGCTGATCCAATTATTTGATCTTTTTGCTTTTTTGAGATTGAATCTTGAAGTATCATTAAATTTTTTTGCCGTTTTTCTTTTATTTGTTCAGCTTCTACTTCTCTTTTTTGCTTATTTTTTATACCCTCAATTAGACTTATAACTGGTTTCACATATGAATCCCATTCTATGGATCTAAGAAGTTGAACCGCTTCATTTAATTTTTCGATTGCAGAATCATATTTTTTTTCTCTTTCAAGTCTATTTCCAATATCAATTAGATTAAATGCTCTCATTTGGATTTGCTCATCATGTTGCTTCTTCACTTCAAATTCCATTAGTTTTTCCTTTCTTGATTCAGCTTCTCTTTCTAATACTATTTTTTGTTCTTCAATATCACTTGTAATTTGTGTTGCTTCTTGCTTTTGTTTAGCCTGAAGAGCCTCAAAATATGCTTTATCTTTTTTAAGTTTTTCAACAATAATTTTGATTTCTTGAATTTGAGCTCCCCAACCTATAGAATCTAATAATTCAATAGCTCTTTCATAATTCATTATCGCATTATCATATTTTTTGTCCTTTTCAAACATTTTAGCAGCGTCGATATGGGAAAATGCTTGGCTTTGTATATCTTCTTCGTGTTTCTTCTGTATTCGAAATTTTTCTATAATTTCTGCCTTTTCAACACTCGTTTTCGCTCCAAACATACCAACAACTTGAGGCTTTTCATCGGGTAACACTGAAGGAGCTTGTTGTTCTACTTCTACTTCCTGTTTTTCGAATTTTTGAATACTTTTTTGTTGTTGTGCTTCTTGTGCTAATTTATTTATTTTAGATCTAATATTTTCTAGTTGAGCCTCAGACCATCCAGCTTGGACTAATAGATTAATTGCGGATAAATTTTGTTGGATAGCATCTTCAATAAAACCATCAAATTCTAGCTTCTTTGCTCCTTCTAATAAACTAAATGCTTGATCTTGTACTTGTTCCATTTGAGCTTTCGTTTGAAATCGTTGATATAATTTATCCTGTTTTATAAACTCTTTCAATTCACTAATTCTGTCATAGATCTCCTGAATCCTATGCATCAAAAAACCACTAGATTTGAGAAGTTCAGCTGCTTTCTGATAATTCGAAATTGCTTTTTCTACATCTTTCCCTTCTTCAAATTTTTGCGCAATATCTAAAAATTTTAAAGCTTCTTGGGCTAATTCTTCTGGATTTTGCAATTTAAACTAAGCCACCTAATAATAATTTAAAATTAAAAATGCAAACACTCTTCTTACATTAATTTAACCACACTAAGTAATTAAACTTTTTCGGTTATCAATTTTGTTAAAGCTGTTAAATAATATTAACAGATTTTAATAAAAATTGTTCATGCGAAGTTTGGAATAAATCCCTTATTCGCACAGGCTGAAACCAGTAACCTCTATCGGATAGATTTTGAATGAAACCATCTCCGACTACTTTTCTGAGGATATTTAATGCTCCATTGACGTCTGCATTGAGGAGGTAATTAGAACCTCTAAATAATCCTCGTTTGATCCGTTTTCCAATATACCTTATATGTTTTTGGATAGGTTCTAAATCTAAAGAGCTGCATTTTGATGTGTAAGACTCATCAACTATATGGATTTTAATTCCTAATAGCTGAGCTTTATAAGTAATCATTTGTTTAAGTGTTTGAATGGGGATATTCACGAAATTCTGGTTAATTCGTTTACCCAATCTTATTCTTTGTTTTATGTATTTTAATTCACCTAAGCAAATATTACCTATCTGATTTTTTAAACAATAACCTACAACAAATTGCGCAGTTTTATGTAAATAATCCTTTATTACTGAATTTCTCCTTATTGTGATTTTTTCAAGTCTTTTAGATGATATTAACAATTGTTTATCTTTGATAGAGTAAAGTATTGCTTTTCTTTTATTCCACTGCCTATTAATGGACTTTAAAATTCTTCCAGAAATGATAAGTGGTTTCGAATTAATGCTTTCTACAGCAGTTATTAAATTATTCAATCCGAAGTCGATTGATAAATACTTATTTTCATCTAATTTTGATTTCTTTTTGTCTTCTTCGTAAATTATTTCGATTTCATAAAAGCTTTTTCTCGGCAGGATCCTTATTTGTTGATATTGCTCAAAATTTTTATTTTTAAATGGAGGTATAGATATTTCTATTGGATTTTCAAATTCAGGAAATCTTTTCTTAAATAATTGAGACATAGTTAAGATAATTAAATTATATTCAATTTTACTATTCTGGTTGGTAAAGATCAAAAGATTGTTACAGTTTTTCTTATATTTTGGTGGTTTTGGTCTTCCCTTGAATTTTTTTCGACTTATTTTCCATTCTTTAATGGCATAAAAGAAACTTTTCCAATTCTCATCTATCTTTCTAATAATCTGTTGGGATGTTTGAGCTTTCAATAATTTATAATGGTCAGAAGTTTTTAACATGAAATTTAAATCTTGATAACGAAGCCAATTTTCTAAATTAAAAAAATGCTGGCGTATATACCAATTTGTCTGATTATAAAGTTTTTTAGAAATTGAACATAGGATATCTAAATGTTCAGTTTTAGGATACCTGAATTTGTAAGTCAATTTCATTTCATATTCTTTAATCATAAAAGGTATTTAATAAGATACAGACTAAGAAAAAAATAATTCATTATTTAGCTTTCCTATAAAGTTATTTACCGTTATTCTTTAAACTAAAATATACATTTATTCATATAATTTTTTAACAATTTATAATTATTTTAACGAATTTAGGATAATATACAATTCAAATATTTAAAAAAAAATACAATCATCAATGAATTTAGAATATGGATACTAAAAAAAGTAATATCATTATAGATTTTGAACCAATTTCAAGAAGAGTTATTTTTTCAGACAATATCTCTCTTTACGAAATTCTTTCAGATTTAGATGTGCCAATAACATCGATCTGTGGAGGTCTAGGAACTTGTGGAAAATGTAAAGTTCTAATCCAACGAGGAAATGAGTACTTAATTGCCCCTACATCTTCTGAATTAAATAGTATCAGCAAAGAAGAACTTAATAATGGATGGCGTCTTGCTTGTCAAGCAAAAATTGATAACAAAAATATTAAGGTTCTTGAAACACAAAAATCACCCCAATTTCGAGTATTTTTACCAAGTGAGCTCTTACTTGAGGATTTTAAAATTTTAGTCTCAGGAATAAGTAAGGGAATAGAAATTCAACCAGCTATTCAAAAGATCTTCATTGATGTAAATAAACCATCATTAGAGGAACCTCATGCGGATTATGAAAGAATTATATCAACTTTATTCTCTAAGAGTTTAGATTTAAAAAAAAATGATGAGATTGATATAGAATTTGATGTTTTAAATAACATTCCAACGCTTCTAAGAAAAAACCAGCATAAAATCACCTTAGTATTGTGGAATAATAATAAAATTATTTCATGTGAGCCTGGAAATACACTTGAAGATAATTTTGGTATTGCTTTTGACATTGGTACTACAACCATAGTTGGCTATTTAATAAACTTAAATAACGGTAAGATTTATGCAGTTGATTCAAAATTGAATAGTCAAACTGCATATGGAGAAGATTTGATAACACGATTAACGTATATAAAAGAACAGGAAATTAATCTTCAAAAATTAAATTCTCTGGTAATAAAGGATTTGAATGAATTAATTTCAAACGTATGTACTAAAGCAAATATTAAACCTTCTCAGATCTATGAAGCTACTGTCGTAGGAAATTCCGTTATGCACCATATTTTTTTGGGATTAAATCCTGTTAACATTGGCCTAAGTCCATTTATACCAGTCATTCAAAAAGGACTGAATACTAAAGCAGAAAGATTGAACCTTAATATTTTGAAGACTGGGAATGTATATACTTCACCTTTAATCGCTGGTTTCGTAGGTGCCGATACAATCGGTGTAATACTCTCATCTCAAATCTTTAATGAAAAAGAACTTACACTAGCAATTGATATAGGCACAAACGGTGAAATAATCATTGGAAATCGCAAGATTCTTGCTGTAGGCTCGTGTGCAGCAGGCTCTGCTCTAGAAGGCGCTCACATTGGAGATGGAATGAGAGCAGCTGCAGGTGCTATCGATAAGATTAAAATTGATCCATTAGATTTAGATGTAACTTATACAACAATTAAAAATAAGAAACCAATAGGTATATGTGGTTCTGGATTAGTTGATGCAATTTCAGAGATGTTGAAATCTAAAATCATAACAAGAAGTGGGAATTTCAATAAAGAAATTGTTAATCATGAGAGATTCATTAAAAAAGATAAAAATAACGAATTTATTATAGTGAAACGCGAAGAAACTTCATTAGATAAGGATATAACGATTAATCAAAACGATATTAGACAGATCCAAATGGCCAAGGCAGCGTTTTATGCTGGAGCTAAGATAATTTTAAATAATTTAAAGAATCACTTAAAAATTGAACAAATTTTTCTTGCAGGTGCTTTTGGGAACTACATTAATGCTAATAATGCTAAATTTATTGGAATGATTCCTGATATTCATGATGATAAGATTTTTCAGATAGGAAATGCAGCAGGAATTGGAGCCCAACATTGTTTATTGAATAAAAATTTGCGAAATAAAGCACAAGAGTTGCTAAATAATATTCAATATATTGAAATTGCTGTGGATAAGGGTTTTCAAAAAGAATATGCTGAAGCTATGTATTTTCCTCATCTAAATCTAGATTTTTTTCCGAGTTTACACCTCTATAAAGAGATCCCCAAACGATAAATTTTATTAATTAAATTTATCCTACTTATTTTAAACTTGATTTATGCAAATATAATAGCACAGAATAGTATAAAAACCAGTTTTATAAATTGTAAAAATATTTAAATTCAGAATTTATTTTATCTTTAATTTAGTCCATATAAATAAATTAAATAAATTCTTAAATAGAAACTATAATAATAATTTATATACACTAATTAAAAATTAAAATAAATGATATAAAAAACCGACGTGAGTGAAGCTTTATGTCAAGTTTTAAATTAAAAGTATTATTAACTGGAGCAGCTGCAGTGGGAAAGACAAGTCTAGTCCAGAGATTCATTAAAAACCGATTCCAAGCAAACTATAAATTAACAGTAGGGGTTGACATCCTAACAAAGGATGTAGAATTTAGACCAGGTGAAATCGCTACTCTTTCTATATGGGATATTGGAGGACAACAAAGATTCGAATTTATTCGTAGTACATTTTACAAGGGTGCTGCTGGAACATTATTAGTATTTGATTTAACCAGAGAACAGACGTATAATGAAATTCGAAAATGGCTTACAGAAATCCGTCAATTCGCAGGTGATATTCCATTTGTTCTAATTGGAAATAAAGCAGATTTAATGGAAGATGTTGGAGTAGTTATTGATCGAGATGAGGCTCGTTCTTTTGCAGAAAACGAAGGAAGTATATATATTGAAACCTCTGCTAAGACGGGTATTAATGTAGATGATGCTTTTACTGAACTAACTCGTCGGATTATCGATTCAAGAACTTAATTTTTACAAATAAATTTTTTTATCTCAGTTATATTTATTAATTATTTCTAATTTAGTTCAAATTTTTATAGTTTTCAAAATTAATTTTCAAATTCTTCATAAAGATCATCATGTATAACATTTATAGCATCTACTAGTTCTTCTCGATTTATAACAATAGATAAATTCAGTTCATCATGACTCTGTGAAATAGCTTTAACTTTAACGTTTTTTCTATATAATGCGTTAAATATTTCAGCTTTAGTTTTTGTTTCGAGGATTCTTAAACCGGTTATATTTATTACTGCTACATTTTCCCATTTAATTTCAAAGAATTCTGAAAAATACTTTGAGTTTTTTAAAGCGTGTATTGCTCTATTGGCATCCTTTTCATTTATAATGAAAGATGTAGATATTTCAGATGAACTCTGAGCAACTAATGAAACACTTATTTGATTTTTACTTATCGTTTTAAATATCTTTGCTAAAACCCCAGGTACATCAACCATACTTCCAGAACTGACTGTAATAATTGTTGCAAATTCTACAGCAGAAATCCCTTTAATTTGATCTTTATCACTTTTATCCGATATGTTTGTGAAGTTAATTTCTAATGGTTTATCAAAATTTCTTATTTCGAGGGGAATTTTTTCTTTTTCAATAGCTTCTAAACATTTAGGGTGAAGAATTTTAGCTCCAAAGTTAGCAATATGTTTAGCTTCATCATAATCTAAATTTTTTATAAGAGAAGAGTTAGGCACATACTTAGGATTTATGGCTAATAATCCATCAACATCTTTCCATAAAATTACCTTAATATTTTTATCCTCACCTATATCATATAAAGAACGTGCAATAATAGTAGCTGTATAATCAGAACCACCTCTTCCCAATGTTGTGATATAACCTATTTTATTTCTTCCAATAAAGCCCGTTAAACATATAATTGTATTTCTATTTGGATTATCTAATAATGGTATCAAATATTGTTTTACTCGGGCATTTGTTAAATCATACAATGGATAAGCATTATTAAATTCATCATCAGTTATAATTATCTTATTTGCGGGAATATATTCAGATTCTAATCCGTTACTTAAAAGATATTGATTTAATATATAAGTAGATAATATCTCTCCAAAACTTAGGACATAATCTTTATAATAGGGTTCCAGTCCAAATTCCTTAATATCTGCAAATGTATCTTCTAATTCACTCAATTTGTCATCTATCCAATCTTTTATCTTACTATAATATTCAGAATCCTCTGGAAAAATTTGTTCAATTAAATCAATGTGCTTTTTTTCTAATAGGGCTATATTTTTATCTGTATCTTTGTCATCTTGTACCATTTCAGCAGTTTTTAAAAGTAAATCGGTTATGCCATTTAATGCGGATGCAACATAGACTTTCTTTGCCGTTGAATAAATTTTTGTAATATCAAGGATTTTACAGAAAGCATCTTTATCAGTTAGACAAGAACCTCCAAATTTCATTACGATTATTGCCATTATGTTCACTTATTCCTTTTATAATTATAGAACTTTTGAATATGAATAATTAATAATGTTTACTTAGTAAATTTTATTCATCTCTGTAATTTTAAACAAATATATTACCAGATATTAAATTCTTAATAATAATGATTGATCTTCATCTTCATTCATCTGCTTCTGATGGTTCGGAGACTCCTTCACAATTAATAGAACAAGCATTAGCACTTAAATTAAAAGCAATTGCTATAACTGACCATGACACCATAGCTGGATTAGAGGAATTAATAACATATGGGGAATCTAAGGATATAATTGTAATTCCCGGCATAGAAATTTCAATTAGGCATGAGCCAATGAGAGAATTAATAGATGTTCACATTATTGGCCTAAACTTTGATTATACTTCTGCAAGATTGAACAATTCAATCAATGAACAAATTAAAGGACGATTAGAACAGAAAAGGGCAATTTGTAAACGTTTGGAAGATGAATTTGGGTACAATATCTCATTTGAAGATGTGAAGGCTATTGCGGGAAATCAAGTAGTGGGGCGCCCCCATATTGTTGAAATAATGACAAAAAATAATCCTGAAAAAGTTAAAGGAAAAACTAAAAATGAGCTATTCAAAATGATAAGTATAGGTGGTGCTGCCTTTGTCGATAGAAACGTTGAGCTAAATTTAGAAGAATCTATTCAATTGATTAAATCCGCAGGTGGTTTTCCAATTTTAGCACATCCAGGGATCTATGAAGTTTCAGATAGAAAAAACTTTATCGAATTTTGTATAGAAGCTGGTATCGAAGGCATTGAAGTGGAATATACTTATGCAAAAAACAGACCCTTCTATGACACTGATAAAGCAGATTGGGCTCAACAGTACTTTCCGAATTATTTTCGAAAAATTGCAAATGATTTTAACCTAATTAAATCCGGTGGTTCTGATTATCATGGAAATAAAAAAGGAATTAAAATGGGAGAAGCTAATGTGCCTGATACATATCTAAAAAGCTTTATTTAATCTTGAATAGTTTCTAACGTAACAGATCTCTCTTTCATTATCTCATTTACATACGCATAATCTTTTTTACTAGTGTAAAATAATGGAATCCAAAAGCAAGTTGATATAATTCCAAATATCAATGTGGACCAAATGATAGTTAATGAAAAGCTATCTGTTAAATTTACAACGAATCCCCCTAAGATGGCTCCTAAAGCACGGCCAAATGTATCAATAAATAATCCCATTGCTATCATTGTTCCTCTATGTTCTGGTAAGTTTCCATCAATAAGAGAAGAATACCAATTTGGAGCAATTCCTAATGAAAATCCAAGTCCGATCCCTATAAAAAGCGCGAATATAATCCATAATAACCAAAAACCCACAAGATTTACTTGAATATTACTTAGGAAGAAAGTTTGATTACTTACACTTGGTGTCATCATAAATCCTATTAAAATGAAGGGTATATTAAGAATTCCACAAATGGTAGCTATTTTTACTCGCCCTGTTAAATCTCCCTTTTGAACTTTCTTATCACCCAAGTGAGCTAATCCAAATTGACCAATTACAAGCCCTAAAGGTCCTATAATAAGAATCAACACTACAGTAGCAGCTAAACCCATTGGGTCACTAAATGAAATCCCCAATTCTAATTCAAAATAGGGAAATAAGTATGAAACTAGTAAACCAGAAACTACAACATCAAAAAAGTTTATTGTCAGAAAAATATTAGATTTTCTTTTGAATATAGTCCGCAAATCTGAAAATTTTATACGATAAGTATATTGTAGATCTTCATTACTTAAAATATCTTCAAGTAATTTATCCTTCGCAGCTCTCTTCGGCTCTTGGGCAAAAAAAACATTTAACATGGTAAAAATCAAACCGATTAAACCTAAAATTAGAAATGGAAAGCGCCAAGTATTTAATAAACTTGAGTAATTAGCTATGATATAATTAATATTTTCTCTAATGCTTTCTGATTCAGTGTCAATTCTTTCATATGGGATTTTATTAAACATTAATGCAATAACTCCTGCAATAAGACTTCCAAAGGTGGTTATTAACGTCCAACCAGCAAATAATTTTGATCGTGAATCAGATGAAACAATATCTGTTAAGTAAGAAATGGCTAATGGACCTGTTACTCCTGAAGCTATTGCTGCCGCAATTCTTGCTATATATAAATGTACTATGTTAGAAATTAATATATGCATTATCGCTGCAAGAGACCATAAAGCACCAGCAAATATTATTAATTTCTTCCTTTCTATTTTATCACTAAGATACCCAAAGATAATAATAGATATCCCCTGAATAACGATATATGTTCCAATAATTACTCCAATTGTATCAAAATAAATACCCAAATCTGCAGCAACTAAAACTTGATTTGGTAAAAACAAGTAACTATCCATTATTATAATTAAAATCAAACTCAGAAAAAGTATTAATGAAAAGATATCTCTTTTTTTCATACTTAAAGGCTCTAAATGTAAAATAGATTAATTTTTATTCTGTTCTTATCATATATAAATCTTCAGCCTCATTTCTTTTAAATCTGATACGCATCTTCATTATTACAATAGGAATGATGCTAACAGAACAAATCCAATTAAAAAAATATTCACCACTATCTTACATATGCCATTTATCCAAAAATCTCTACAATCTTGCTAACTATTATGTGAGACAAGAATATTTTTATTTAGGAAATTGGTTGAGATATAACGATTTATGGTATATACTAAAAGAAAAAGAACCGTATAAACAACTCCCCTCCCAAACTGCGCAACAAACTTTAAGGCTCTTAGACAAGAATTGGAAATCATTTTTCCAATCTATTAGAACCTATAAAAAACATCCAGAGAAATTCTTAGGACCTCCAAGACCTCCCCGATATAAAAAGAAAAATGGAGAGTGTATAATTGTTTTTACGAATCAACAATGTAAGATCAAGGAAGGATCTCTTTATTTTCCAAAAAAAACTCAATTACATCCTGTTAAAACGCGTATAAGAAGTAAGTTTCATCACATAAGAATTATTCCGAAAGGAATATATTATACTTTAGAAATCATTTATCAGAAGGAAGTAAATAAATTAGAGTTGGAAAAAGACAGAGTAATTGGGATTGATTTAGGATTGAACAATATCATAACTATGGTAAATAATGTAGGGATGCAACCAGCTATTATTAAAGGTGGTATTGTTAAATCTATTAACCAATTCTATAATAAGCAACTTGCTAAATATAAACGCATAAAGGATAAGCAGGGGATTATTTCTGAAACTAAAAGAATACAAAGAATTACGCGGAAAAGAAATAATAAAATAAATACTATCTTTCATAAAATTTCGAGAGCAGTAATTAATTATTGTATTAATCACAATTTTGGAACAATAGTCATTGGTTACAATAAGACTTGGAAACATAAGATATCAATTGGAAAGCGGAATAACCAAAACTTTGTGCAAATTTTTTATTCCATATTATTGGCTCAAATTGAATACAAAGCAGAATTAAATGGGATTGATGTTCTTTTAGAGTCAGAATCGTATACTTCAAAATGCAGCTTTTTAGATAATGAATCAATTGAAAAGCATGAAAAATATCAAGGAAGACGCACTAGTAGAGGTCTATTTCGCAGTCAGAAAGGGATAATTATCAATGCGGATGTGAACGGGGCATATAATATCCTTAAAAAAGGAGTCCCAAAAGCCATCTCAGCAGATGGGATAGAGGGTGTAGGGTTACACCCATACTCTATTGTGATTTCATAGCTGAAATAGATAATAGAGGAAAATTTTAATTTTATGAAGGGAAATTAAAAATAACCTTGAGCCTAATCCTTTAAAAGACTTTCTAATTCTTGAATTTCTTGAGCTATTTTATTGAGATATACATCAATTTTCTTTTTCTTTTCTTCAAGTTCTTCTGATGTGATTTCCCCAGTAAGCTCTTTCATATCAAGATCCAATAACATCTTAGATATATCTGCTTTCTTTAATTTTAATTCTATTATGGATTTCTTGATATCTTCCTTCTGCTTCTCTTCCAAAAGTGTTGATTCCGTTTTGGCTTCTTTGGTTATTGGAGGAACGGATTCTAATTTAGGTTCAAGAGTAACTTTTGGAAGTGGTGGAGTTGTTTGTATTTTAGGTTTGAGTGTGGTCTTAGCAAAAATGGGAGTTGGTTCTATTTTAGGTTCAAGTGGGGGCTTAGAAGCAATAGGAGTAGGTTGTATTTTAGGTTCAGGAGCGATTTTTGAAATCATAGGAGTTTTTGGGGGAGGAGGTTTTAATTTTTCCTTTTCATCCATTAATTTTAGTGGTGAAACTGGTTTAGGGGCTATCGGTTCTTCAACATCTTTAGCAGGTCTGTCTGAAGCCATTTTAAGTTTAGTTGATGCGTCTTTAGGGACAAAAGTTACTGATTTTGGTCTTGTTTTAACCATAAAATCTTCTGGATTCAATTTTAAACTTATTCCTTCTGGTTTAATCTTGGTGCCCATTGGTGTTTTAATTTCTTTCTCTTCTTGAGTCTCTACTTTTAGAGTTTCTTCTTTTTTCGAAGTTGCTACAATATCTGATGGTTTTCTAAATATTTGTTGTTCTACTGATTTTTCTTCTGTCTTTAGTTGGGGGATAGGTGACAATTCTGATTCTTTAGATATCTGTCTCTCTATTTCTACTGGTTTTTTATCAGTAATAGGAATTGTACCCATTTCAGGCTCTATTGCAGCAGCTGGTGTTGGTTGAGGGGCACCGACCTTCTCAAGCATGTCTTTAATTTTTTGTGATTTATTAAAGAATTCTCTTCCCAATGAATCATCTCCTAACTCTATACATAAATCACTAATTTTATCGAATAAAAATGCAGCTTTGTTAAAATCAGCATCTTTGAGTGCTTTTACTGCTTCTTCTGTTAATTTATCTCTTTCAAGTAATGGTTTTAAAAGAGGGGAAACCTCTGCACTCATTTCTAAGATATCAGCAATAATTTGGATCATTTTATCACGGTTTTTTGGTTCCAAAGCAATCATTGAATATGCCTTTAAACCCAGAATATTTTCAATTTGAACGGGATTCAATGCACCATTTAAGTCTTGTTTGTTACCAATTACAGCAGATTGAGCGTTAGGTGCTTGTTCATTTATTAGTTCTAAGAAATATTTACTCTTTTCAATATTTTCTAATGTGGAATCAGTGATTAATAGAACGGCATCACTTCCCTTAATAAAATTGTTCCATAGATAACTAAATTGTTCTTGACCTGCAAAATCCCACAAATGAAAGTGTAATTTTCCAATTTTTATAGTCGCAATATCTCCCGTTATTGTTGGTATATGCTGCATTGGAATTTCATCAGCTTTAATTAATTTAGTAATGGTAGTTTTCCCAACTCCAGAAAATCCCACAAGAGATATTTTTGGTCTTAAATTTCTATGGATAGAATCGATGGTGGGATCAAAAACTTCAAAAGTTTTTGCATCAAAACGGTGTTGTAAGATATCTTCGAATAAATTTAAGAACTCATCTTGACATTTTTCTAATTCTTTTTTTATGTTTTCAAATTTATCAGTTAAACTTGTTACAAATAAAAAAATAAGATTATTTTCTTTATTTGTAATATAGGATACTCTAAATTTGTAATAATCATGGTAATTCATTTTAGATTCAGATTTTATTAAAGCTTCATTATTGATGTCTTCAACTAGAAGATCTATTACCTCTTGTTTTAGAGCCTTTCCAAAATGCCTATAATATAAAATTTCATTGCCTCTATAAACATAAACTTGCCTTAAAATGATTGTTCACCATGATTTTTAACATTTTACTTATTAACACTTAACTCGAAATGTGTTTTACTAACTCTTTTATTATTGAATACTTTTCTTTATTGATTTTTTCACTTTTTAAAGTATCTTCAATTTTCGAGAGTTCCTTTGAAAAATCAAAGACAGAAAAGCTTTTCACTTCTTCCTCTGTTATGCTTATATTCAATTTCTCTAAAAATACACTAATATTAGGCATAAACTTTGCTAGATTTACATCCAAATCTAATTTGGAGATAAGGATCAATTTTTTACTAAAAGTGAATAGATAATTATATTTTTCTGATTCTAAAGCAAAAGATGTAATCTTCTTTAAATTCAACTCGCTTGCTATCTCTTTTGAATTTGAAATTAAGGATAGAATTCCTTGAGGAATGACTTTCCCTATAGAAAACTCCTTTATTACTGAACCCAATATAATCCCATATTTATTTGCTATAGCACATTCAGCATTTAAGTCAGATTTTAATTGGGAGACAATTTCCTCGTATTTAACTTTGCTCATAATTAAGGGATATTTTTTTTACATAGATAATGTAAATATATTTATTTATATTTGTTTAGTTATTAGATTCTTTAGACAACAAATATAATTATGATTTTAATCTTTATAATGATTTGAAAACTTATAAAACACGCTTTTCAGAAAAAGAATCTGATATTACAATCATATCTGATTCAAAGAAGGCTATATTAAATGCGAAAAAGAGTTTTTTCCACTATCGACGCGATTTAGAGAAATATACGGCAAAAGATAAAGAATTTCTAAATTCTTTTACTCCTGTTAAAGTAAAAACAGATTTAAAAATTATTAATATAATGGCTAAAGCAGCTTATCTGTGCGATGTAGGGCCTATGGCAGCTGTGGCTGGAGCATTGGCTGATTTAATGCTTGATTCAATGAAAACTGGTGCTAATGATGGGTCCTCTACTTTTAGAACTCCTGAAATTGCTTTAGTCGAAAATGGAGGAGAGATAGCAATTGATTCTAAAAAAGCAATAAATATTGCATTATATGCTGGTGACAATGAACTGAACCTCAATCTCGGATTTTTAATAAAAGAAAGTGATTGTCCAATAGGTATTGGCACAAGTTCTGCAACAGTGGGGCATGCAATTAGCTTGGGGCAGGCTGATGCTGTAACAATATTTGCAAAAAATGCTACTCTGGCAGATGCCGCAGCTACAAGAATATGTAATTTAGTTAAAGGAAATGATATCGAAAAATCCATAAAAAAAGGATTAGATGCTGTCGATGATATTGAAGGGCTCATAGGTGCATTTATATCCAGAGAAAATAAAGTTGGACAAACTGGAAAAATACCTCAACTTATAAAAATTGAAGGCGACAAAAGTAAGATATTAAATGAAAAACAAGATTTTAGATTTCCAGGGGATTATAAGATATTTAAATAACCCAATAAAGAGGAATTTCTATTCCACTTTCTGTTTTTGATGAACAAATTTTATTTAGATAATTTAAATTATAATAACTTTCTGTTTCTTCAGGTGTTAAGCGCCCAAATAATTCAAAACCCCTATCTATCACATAGTCATTTTCAAAAATTATATATACATCAGTATCGTATTTTTTTTTATAGTATTTTAAGAGATTTACTCCACTCTCATTTATATGATTATTAGGTGGAAATAAATCAATTTTAGAGGGTAGAATATAGACACTTTCATTATAAATTAGAAGCTCATCACGGTTATCAAATGGATAATCATAATAATCAATAATATATCCCCACCCAAATTCAGTTAGAACAATATTCTCATTAGAAGTATAAGTTGAATACCATTGAAGACTACTAACCTCCCTATGTTTTGTATTGAATATTTCTATACTTACAAATTCATTAAAGTAAGTTGTAAATAATGAGAATGTAATAATTAGTAAAATTACAAATTTTATACGTAAAGTCTGAATTGAAGTTGTCTTAATTAACTTATAAATATATGAGATAAAGCCAATAACGATTATTGGTGGGATGAGATATACAATTCTTTCCCAAACAGTAATTTTAATTAAAAATATATTAAGAATAAGACCTGCTCCTAATAATATAACAAAAAATGCCCCCCAAATAAATAAGACCTTACCTTTTGGCTTTTTCTGAAATATAATCAAACCCCAAAAAGCAAAAAGACTAAATAATAAGATTTCAGAGATGTTAAATATATTTATTGTCGCTACATTAAAGGTGAAAAGATTTACTATTAATATAACAATGGTTATTAATATTACCATACATAAAATAAGTGGAATTATTGCTTTGTCTTCTATCCTCTTATAAATTGGACTTGTCTTTCCGATTATCGTGGATTTAAACTTTCCCTTGTTAAAATCAATAGATTTTTGTATCTTCCAGAAGAGAAATGCTCCTGCCATTATACCTGCGATACCAATTGCTACTAAAAAATACCAAGAAAACCTAACTGGAATGAATTGACCAATATAACCAGTCCCTATTCCTAAAAAATTCAGTATAACTAAAAATCCAAACAATCCAATAAACAAAAAGAGATCTATTCCTCGTCTACGATCTTTCAAAAAGTATATGGAATATAACCATATAAATGAAAACAAGAAAATTGTAGCAGTAATAACATGAGTTAGAAATGCACTTATAAAAATTAACGTGATTAAAGTATAAGTAAAGTATATATTTTTGACAATTGTATTCTTCTCTGGACGTTCCAGTGTAATTAAGTTCTGCAGTCTAATATATGAAAGGAAAAATATTGTTAAACACATGATTAAAGTTAAACCAGAAGGCCAATACTGAATCATCATTATTGAAAATCCTAAGGAAGAAAATTCTAAGATAAAAACGCTAAATAGAGATAAATTCTGGGATTTAAAAATCCTTTTTGAGATATTATAAAACAGTAATCCTGATAAAAAGAATGTATAAATCAAGAAGTATCGTGGGATTAGTATATGGTCTACCCCTGAGAAAAAAACAATAACGGCTTCAATAATATTTAATCCCATTCCTCCCTCGTAATTATCAAGGGGTAAAAAATTAAATTCGGTAATTATTTTACTATTAAAAATGTGTTTCCAGGGATCAGTACCCGCAAAATAGCTTATCCTTATTATGTTTAGAATACAGATTAAAACTAAAAAAAAAATCAGTAATAATACATTCAAAGGAACTCGATTTTTAAAATATTTCAATAAGGAGAATTCTTTAGCTGTTTTAGATGTTCCATCCAAGGATTTTTTAGGTTTAAAAAAATTTATAATTCCACTGATAAATTCTCGATATATAATATATAGTATAATAATCGAATAACAGGATATTAACACGATAAAGAAAAAAAACCCTTTAATGGGAATTCCAATGAAATTTCCAATATATCCAGTAAGAATATAAAATGCTGAATTTATTACTATTGTTAAACTAAATCTTTCCAAAAAAGACAATTCTTTATTATTTAATATGACATAGAAGATTGGATATGAGGGTATAAATAGGAAAATAAAAATTGTACATAACAAGGTAATTGATTGAAAATATACAGGAAATACTCCTAATAAGTTTAAAAACACGAATAATATAGAGAATATAGAAAATATAAAGAAGATAAGATTAACTCTCTCTCTTAAATAAAACAGTAATCTATTAAATTCTATTTTAATATCTTTCATCATTTAACGGGGTGAAATTTTCTATTTCTACTCTAATTTATCAAGTTGCCAATCATAAGTTCTTTTTAAACCCTCATCTATTTTGACCTTGGGGTTAAATCCAAGCATATTATGTGCTTTCTCTATCTTAGAATGTGTAACTCTTACATCACCTTTTTGCTTTTCAAGATATTGAATATTTTTTGACTTTTCTGCTATTGCATAAATTTTATCGATTAATTGGTTTACAGTAATTGGACTCGAACATCCTAAATTGAATATCTCCCCAGAAGATTCTTCTTTTTCCGCAGCTAATATTAGCCCGTCAACAATATCTGATATGAATGTAAAATCTCTAATTTGTTCTCCATCACCAAATACTGTTAACGGCTGGTTATGCAAAATATTGTTTATGAAGATTCTAATTGCCATATCAGGTCGACCTCTTGGACCATAGACAGTATAGAATCGAATAGAAGTTACTGGTAAATTAAATTCTCGAAAATAATAATCAGCATAAAGTTCACAAGATAATTTCGAGACAGCATATGGAGAAATCGGATTTTTCGGATGATCTTCATCTACAGGTGTGTAAGTTGGATTCCCATAGACTGAAGAAGATGAAGCAAAAACCACTTTCTGGACATCCTTTTTTAATGCATTTTCAAAGATATTAATTGTGCTGATAATATTGTTATTTGTAACCTCTGCTGCATTCTTAATAGAATATCTAACTCCTGGAATGGCTGCTAAATGAAAGAAAATATCGATATCATATTCTATATTCGTCAGAATTGAATTATCCACTAAATTACCTTTAACTAGATCGAAATCCTTTTTAATTTCATAATTTTTTGTAATCTCTGAAAAAATTATTTCATTTTCAGAATAAGGACTGCTAAAATTATCTACAATCAAAATAAAATTGTCGTTTTCAATTAGTTTTTCAAATAGATGAGAACCTATGAATCCTGCTCCACCAGTAATTAAAATCTTCTTGTTCTTTATCATTGAGATCCTAAAAGTTTTATTAAATTAGGTAAAAATTGTATTTATTAAAAGTTTATTCTCAAATGTTCTTTACTTCGGATTTTAGAGTATAATTCAAGAAAAAGTAGATATCCATAATTTCTTAATGAATTTCTCAATTAACATTTAAATCTACTTTATACTCTTTACGATACCACTTGAAATAATCTCTAAGACCTTCCTCTTGATTGAAATTTGCTTCAAAACCAATTAATTGTTTTGCTTTTGAAACATCTCCATAACTATGTAATATATCACCTGGTCTTGGATCAGTATAGTTAATTTTCAGGTTTTCTTTACCTGCTAATTTTAGCATTAATTTCGCAAGTTCAGTTAACGTAATTGGAGATCCACAAGCTACATTTAAAATTTCTCCACCAATATTATGTTCTGCAGCCAATAAATTTGCGTGAACAACATCCTTAACATAAGTAAAATCTCTTATATTTTCTCCATCTCCAAAGATAATCAAATCTTCATTTCTAATAATTTTTCCCATCCATATCGCAATTACTCCACTATATGGAGAATCTCTTTGCCTTGGGCCATAAATATTGAAATATCTTAAGCAAGATGCATTCAATCCATAAACATGATGATATGATTGGATATAAGCTTCACAAGCTAGCTTAGTAACCCCATAAGGGGATAAGGGGATTCTTCGCATATCTTCGGTTTTTGGTAACGTAGGACTATCTCCATATACAGCAGCACTTGAAGCAAATATAATATTATCAATATCTTTTTTTCTTGCGGCGTTCAGTATATTCAAAATACCATTTACATTAAAATCATTACATGAGGAAGGCATTTTTACTGACTGTGGAACACTAACAAAGGAAGCCTCATGATATATAATATCAATATCTTTAAACAGATCTAAAAGGAAATTAAGATCTCTTACATCTCCTTTTTGAAAATCAAAACTTTTATTCTTAAAAGCACTTTCCAAATTATCTAATCTTCCACTAAATAGATTATCAATTCCTATTACTTCAGCTCCCAGTTCTAGTAATTTATCTGTTAGATTACTGCCAATAAAACCAGCAACACCAGTAACAACAACTCTTTTTCCCTTAAAATCCATATTATTTCAAATCTTTATTTAATTATAAGCTTTATAATACTTTTTCTTTAATTATTTCTACTATTCTTTGAGCAGTTTTTCCATCCCACTTCTCAATATCTTGTCCTTTTTTGTAAGAATTTGATAATATCTTATCCACATATGATTTCAACTTATCAAAATCATTTCCAATTAATGTATTAGTACCTTTTTCAATTGTGATAGGTCTCTCCGTATTTTGCCTTAAAGTTAAAATCGGGACTTTAAGATAGGAAGCTTCCTCTTGAATTCCACCAGAATCTGTTAGAATAAACTTAGCATTCATCATTAAATTCAAGAATTCCAAGTAACCCAAAGGTTCAGTCAATATAACATTTGGTTTATTCATTTCCTCTTCAAGATTAAAAAATTTCAAATTTTTTTTAGTCCTTGGATGAATTGGAAAGATTATTTTAATTTTCGATTGAATGTAGTCTAAAACTTCTATTACTCTTTCGAGGTCAACCTTAGTATCTACATTTGAGGGTCTATGAATTGTCACTAATCCATAGGATTTATTATCAAGATTTAGCTCTTTATAATAGTTATTGTCTCGAGCTTCCTCTAAATTTCTAACTAAGTTATCAATCATTATATTTCCAACAAAAAACACTTTATTTGGTTCAGCGCCTTCATTTTTTAAATTAATTAATCCACTCTCTTCTGTTACAAATAAATAATCCGCTAATTGGTCTGTTAATTTTCTATTTATTTCTTCAGGCATTTTCTCGTCAAAACTTCTTAATCCAGCCTCTACATGGGCTACTTCTATCTGTAATTTCTTTGCAACTAATGCACATGCAATCGTAGAGTTGACATCACCAACAACAACAATCAATTTAGGTTTCTCTTCAATAACTACTTTCTCAAACTCAATCATTATTTTAGCAGTTTGAACAGAATGTGATGCAGACCCAACGTTGAGGAAAAAATCAGGTTTAGATATTCCTAGATTATCAAAAAAGATTTTTGACATATTATAGTCATAATGTTGTCCCGTGTGAATTAGTTTAAATTCAATCTTTTGTCTTTCTAACTCTTTAATCAATGGAGCTATTTTCATAAAATTGGGTCTTGCGCCCCCAATAATACATATACCATTCGTCATTTTCTTGTATTTTGATTATGATTTTATTGTTCTTAAATTTTCTACTACTTGATTACAAAAATAATCATGATTATGTGTTTTTAAATGCCGATTTCTTAAGACTCGAGCTTTCTCCTGATACTTATCATAATTATGAGCAATATCAATAATTTTCTCAGCAATGATTTTTGGATCTGAGAAGTCTTCTAAAACAAGGTCTATATAAGGATTAAACAGTGATAATATATTACCTGCTTTATTAGTTAAAATAACTTTCCCCTTAATAATCCCTTCAAGCATTTTAATAGGAATTGTTGAGGGACATATATTGTTAACCATTGGCAAAATTAGAACATGTTCTGTATCAATTATTTTTGAAACCATTTCATGTTGTTGAGGTCCCAAAAATTGAACATTATCCTTAAGATTTAAACTTCTAACTTTATTTTGAATTTCTATTTTAGTTGGACCATCACCAATTAATTTTATAATAATCGGAAAACCTTGATCTTTTAAAATTTTAGTAGCATCTATTAAGGGAGCAAGCTTATCATATTTATGGAACCTTCCTGTATAACCAACTATTAAAGGTTCTCCATCTTTGAAATTATATTTTAATTCTCTTGTTGTTAAAAAATAATCTTGTACATAATAAGGTGCTAGCACAATTTTAGCAGATTTACCTCCAAATTTTTCAACTAATTTCTTCGCTTGTTTATTCTCAACAAAGATAAGATCTGCCTTCCTCACAAGATATTTCTCAAATTGGAATTCTATTTTCATTAGAATATTAGTTAATAACCTATACTTTGGGTTTAAGGTAGGATTTCTATAAAATGCATTTCTCTCAATAGTAGAAAATGGAGTACATCCCATATTGAGTACAAGTTTATGTTTCCTTAGCTTTTTAAAAAAAATAGGAATAAATCCCGGACGTGTTGCTCTTATAACAAATGTCTGACGTGATCTCATTGATAATTTTATTAATCTTAAAATCAATTTTAATGAGTTTAAAAAACTAAGAGTATTATCTTTATTTCTATTTGGAAATACCTTGGTTATATTGTAATCCGAAGGAATTGAAATTATGAATTTATTGTCATTAATACAACCCCCATAAGAAAGGTCGCTTAAATTTGAATGAGTACAGTAATTGATATTTTCTACTCTGTCTTTCATATTCCTTCTTAAAATGTATTAAAATGTTCTATTCTATGATATTCTTTAATTTTTTAAGTCATAAATAATTTCATAAATGTAATTAGTTTAGGAAATAAAGGATTTTGAGTTTATTTAAAAAAATTGGCAGTCTTTTAAAAAACAAAGTATGGCAAAAGTTAATGGAGAACTTCTTATCACTTTCAGTTCTTCAAGGTTTGGTATTTATTACCGAACTTATCATTTTACCCTACCTTACGAGAGTTTTAGGCGCAGATATATATGGTATTATCTCTTTTGCCAATTCTTTCATATTATTTCTTCAAGTCATTACAGAATACGGTTTCAATCATTCTGGAACTCGAGCTGTATCAAAATTCAGAGATGATACTGAAAAAATCCAAAAAATCTATAGTGCAATTAATTTAGTAAGAATTATTCTCTCAGTTGTATGTTTCGTGGCACTTTTCACTTTTGTTAATATTTTTGAGAGATTTAGAGAAAATGCAGTTATTTTTCTCTTGTTATTTGGTCTGATAATTCAAAGCGTTTTATCCCCAACTTGGTTTTTTAGAGGAATTGAGAAAATGAAATATCTGACCATAATACACATTATTGGAAAAATTATTCTTATTATTCTCATCTTTTCGTTTATTAATTCTGAATCTGATTATATTTTATATGCGTTTTTTGTATTCTCTAATGCTATTCTTATTGGAATATGTACTCAAATTTTCATTGTTAAAAAATACAAAATGCAGTTTCATACCAGCTCTCTTGTTGATATTAAATATCAATTTTCATCAGGTTTTCATATGTTCCTAGTATATTTCTCGACAAACATAATCAATTACTTGAATCCTTTTATTTTAGGTCTACTTGTAGATTATTACTTTGTTGGTGTATTTTCAGCAGGGTATAAAGTTATTCAAATCTTTGTTTTGGTCATTTCTTTGATTACTACCACTGTATTTCCGCATATCGTAAAAATGATCACTGAAAGCAATAATGGAAATGAATCCAAAATTTTTGATTTTATTAAGAAAATCTTACTGTTGATAATTGTTATTGGCGTATTAGCTTTTGTTTTTCTTTTCTTTTTCGCAGAAAATGTTGTAAGTTTATTGTTTGGCGTTGAATACATCGGAAGTATTAATGTTATCAGAATATTATCAATAGCACCCTTACTTATAGGAATTGGTCATACTCTCACACTTCAAATCTTGGTTCCTTTAGAATTTGATTCATTAGTTGCAAAAATCTATGGATCAGCAGCGATTTTTGACATTATATTATGTTTCATTTTTATCCCTATTTATGGATATCTAGCATTATGCATTATCATCCTACTTACAAGAATCATTCCGATTATTCTGTCACTTTTATGGATGATAAAAAAAGAGCTCTGGTTAGAAAATCGAACGTGTTTATTGATGGTCGATATCGTTTCGGAC
>JBHLPW010000043.1:0-1788 GCA_048939015.1 Promethearchaeota archaeon | reverse complement strand
AAATGTTAAAAGTAAAAATAAATCAAAATTGAGCCCTTTAAGTGCCTGATTATCGAACTTTCAACATAATATTGAAATAGTGGTAGATCCGTTAGTTTTTAATAAAATTTTAAACCTTTGTATGATTGTTCATTAAAAAATTAAATATCTTAGTGACAAATGGCTTTTTCTTTACTCCAAAGAATTAAGGACTCTCTCTATAAAATTAACAAATTCAAAAACTACCTAATTTATACTCTATTAAATAAAAAATTTAATTTAAAACGAATATTAAGAAAATTCCAATTAATATTCAAAGGAATCGAAATAGGGGATAAAAAAATTCCTTGGATCCCAATAAAAGCAAAAATTTGGCTAGATAATAATCTAAGATCAGACATGATACTCTTTGAATACGGTTCCGGGTTATCAACATTATATTTCTCACAAAAAGTCAATAAAATTGTTTCAATCGAACATGATAAGGAGTGGTATAATAAAATTCATGACGAATTGAAAGATAAAATCCCTAATCTTGAATACTTTTTAATAGAACCAGAACATCTAGAAACGGTGTTTCAAAAAAAAGTGAAAAAAATTTACCAATCTCATTTACATCAAGATTTGCATTTTACAAAATATGTTCAGAGTATAGATAAATACCCAGATGAGCATTTTGATTTAATATTTGTTGATGGTAGAGCAAGACTCGGCTGTATTTTACATTCAATAAATAAAATTAAACCTGGGGGTTATATTATACTTGACAATTCTGATGCGAAAAGATATAAAGCGGCTCAAAGCATTCTAAAAAATTTTACGAAGATTAAATTCTATGGTGTTGCCCCAACTAATCCCTATTTAAAATATTCCAAAATTAGCTTCACCCAAACATCGATTTGGATTAAAGGCTAGAAGAATTGTAGCAAGAAAGATAATCTTATGGATTTCTTTTATTTTTTAAAAAGAATTCTTTTAACTTTCTTAAAAAAATATATTCCAATACAAAGAAAAAGCATAAGAACTAATTTCCGTAAAATTATATATGAAGATCCGAATTCACGCGAAGCTAAGTTGATTGGAACTTCTTTAATTCTGAAGCGACGTAAAGCAGCTTGCAATATTAATTCTGTTGTAAATGCATATCCTTTAAATCTAATATTTTCGAAGATTACTTGAGTCTTTCTATGAAATGCTCGAAATCCGCCTTGATTATTTTTTACTTTTTGTCCAAAAAGAAGAATTATTATCACTTCTAAGAAAGCTTCTCCCAATCTCTTTGCGACAGGTATTCTATAATTATATGTTCCCTTATAACGTGATCCAATAGTGATATCAGCATCACCTTTGAAAATAGGTTCTAATAAAGAAAATATATCTTCTGGTCGATGTTGACCATCTGAATCCATAGTAATGAAAATTTCACCTTTACTATGGTGAATACCTGTAAGAAGCGCTTTTCCATAACCTTGATTAAATTTGTGTTCAATAATATGAATTTCTCCGTTAGATTTAACCTTTTTTATCTCATTTAGGCTACTATCTGTAGAATGATCATCTACTACGATGACTTCTATTAGTTCACTTTTTGGGAGATTTTCCAATACATTTTTAATAGTTTTCTCTTCATTGTAAACAGGGAGTATAATTGAAATTAATTTTTCATTGTTATATTGTTTATATTCCTTTAAACACTCGTAAAGCATTTTATAATTATTCAATTGTCTCGAGTTCCTCTTTTCTCGACTTTCCAGCAAAGAGCTTGATTTAACGTCTAAGGATGGAGTCGTCAAAATATTTATTAGGTTA
>JBHLPW010000102.1:0-11193 GCA_048939015.1 Promethearchaeota archaeon | reverse complement strand
GGAATTTTAGTAAAAGGAAATAAATTTATTGAAAAGCTTCAAGATATCGAAGTGTTCGCGTTTGACAAGACAGGAACCCTAACTGAGGGAAACTTAAAAATTTTTGATGTTTATACTTATAATGGAGCTAATAAGTCTGAAATAATAAGCATTGCAGCTAGTTTAGAAGCACTTTCAGAACATCCGATTGGAAAAGCTGTAGTTAATCAAGCTAAAGAATTGGATCTGTCTTTTCAAGCAGTAGACAATTTCGAGGTTATTAAGGGAAAAGGAATAAAAGGAATAATAAATGGAGAATTATTTTATGTTGGTAGTAAAAAATTCTTGGAAGATTTGAGGTATGACCTTCCTATGAAGGATATAGAAAACATTGAATCGTCAGGAACAATTCCTATTTTATTAGGAAATCAACACCACTTACTAGGAATTATTACAATAAGAGATGTATTAAGAGTTTCTGCTCCAATTTTAATTAACGGATTGAAGAAAAGAGGATATGAAACTGTTTTAATTTCTGGTGATAATCAAAATGTGTGTAATTCTATTGGAGCTTGTTTGGACATTGATCAAGCATATGGTGAACATTTACCCGACCAAAAACTTCAAGAAATAAAAAGTTTAAAACAAAAATATAAGGGAGTTGCTATGGTAGGTGATGGAATTAATGATGCTCCAGCTTTGGCCTTAGCAGATTTAGGAATCGCTATAGGTGCTTCTGCTACGGATATTACGCTTGAAACTGCGGATATTATAGCAATTGGTGATGATTTAAAAAAAATACTTACATATATCGATATTTCAGAAAAAACCAATAAAAAAATAAAACAAAATATTTGGACTTCAATTCTCGTAAAAGTTTCTTTCGCAATCTTAACCGTCATTGGATTCATGACATTATGGCTTGCAGTAGGTATAGGAGACATGGGCGTTTCTCTTTTGGTTCTCCTTAATAGTTTAACAATTTTCAGATATAAATTCCAATATAAAGAACTCTCGACTGATGAGTTAGAAAGTGAAGCTAAAGTAATTATCTGCGATAACTGCAAGACTAAGGATATCATCCCTCAACATCACGGTCGAGATATGGTTCAAAAAGGAGATAAATTAATTTGTTGGAAAAATATTCTTAGCAGTGAGGAATTGGAACCTTGCGATGAAGAATTGCCACTCCACTGTCCTTACTGTAATAATAAAATGGAATTAAAATGAATACTTATTTTTTCCAATATTATAGTACCTTTTTCACATTAAGTAGTCTCTCTATACGGTTATAACAATATTTCGAAACAATAATTTATCAAAAAAAATGATTGTTCCATAAGAATTTTTCCTATATTAAAGGCATGGAAGGATTTAGCCAGTAAAAATCCTCAATTTAATTAAATGATCATATACAATACACTATTTATGTGAGAGAGTAAATTGATATAAAGATTGAAGGAGTAATTGAAGGTTGCTCTTATCTTCATTCTTATAGTGTTTATTATGACCTCAATAATAAGGAACTTGTAATATATTTACGGGAAAGAAAGCAAGTTTGTCAGTGCATACCAACGCTGGAAGATTATTGTATGGTTTTTAAAATCATGTTCCTTCTCTCAGGAAATTAGATAATTAGATGTAACAAGAAAAATATTTCGGTATTTGCATACAAAGTGATTGATAAAGGAGTAAACAAAATCAAGTTTCATTCAGTCCTTCTCTGAACAAATATATTCCATATAATAGATATATTAGAGAGAGTATGAATAATAGGAAAGAAAATGCTTCTCCTGGAACTAAAATTATCCAATAACAAGGAAATGGTAGAATACCTATACTTTTAATTATCATTATTACTCCTTTATTTATTCATTTTTAACTGGTTTTGATCTCCAAAGATTCAATACTCCTGTAAGAATAAATACTCATCCAAATAAATCTCCTTACTCAATAATCATAAAATCAGGGTTAATCCAACTGAATTTGAGTGAAATTATAATAGAGAAATTGCTAGGGCAGAATTGTTGAAATTTCTAGATTAATTTCTAACTTTTTTCACTACTGCACTTTATTAGTAAACATAACCGTATGAAGCATGAATTAACTTACAATTCATTAGATAAATCTTTGCATATCTAAAATTCAGGAATCTTCTTAATTTTAACGGAACAATTAGAATTATGATTTTAAGAGATATATTAATAAATTTGAATAATATTTTTGCATTTGTCAATTATAGTACTTCAGTTCTTTTAAATAAATAAAAAAAAAATTTTAAAGTTTAATAGTATAAAATTGCGTAGTCTACAGCACTTTTTGCATTCACAATCCCCCATCCATAATATTGATCCCATGTAGCTCCTCCATAGGAAGCAGTTGCACATAGACAAGTTTTTATCTGGAGAGGTGTTAAATTGGAATTGGGTTTAGCTGAAAGAATAAGTGCGCAAACACCTGCTACTATAGGACAAGCAGCAGAAGTACCATCAAAAGAGCCATAGTATTTATAATTATTATAAGCACCATATAATTCTGTTGTATAAATATTTATACCTGGAGCTACTAAATCAAGCTCATTACCATAGCAAGACCATGATGGTCTCTCTAGTTGTTCATTTATTGCACCAACTGCAATAACAGTCTCAAGATTTGCCGGAAATCTTACCCAACTAGGATCATCTAGTGGATCACCAGATTCAGGTTTAGTATTTGCTGAAGAAGCAACTAGAACGGTACCGGCATTATAAGCTGCCTCACATGCGTTAGTGATATCACCTATGATATTTGCATCATCACCATAGTAAGCAAGACTCATAGATATTACATCCATTTGACCAAATGGGTTATCAATTGTAGGATGTTGATCAATCCCCCACAGAATTGCTTCATGAATTAATTCATTCTGTTTTTGAGCTAAATCATTAGATATTCTAGCCATATAGAGATCTACTTCAGGAGCTACTCCAATTCCTCCAAAATTATTATCAATAGCCGCTATTATCCCTGCACATGAGGTTCCATGACCCTTCTCATAGTTTAACGTTGTTGGATCTTCGGGAAACGGATCATTGTTAAAGAAGTCATATCCTCCTTTGTAATTTAGAAATAAATCTTGATGATTCGTATCAATACCAGTATCAATGATCAAGACTTTCACACCATCACCTTTAAAATGATGGATATTCCATACATCATCGACATCAATCTCTGTAAGTCCCCAATGTCTTTCTAAATCTTGTATTGGTTCATGATATACAGAATAATATACTAAATTTGAACAACAATATGAGTCTGCTTCAATTTTACCAATTAATTGAATTGAATGGGCACCGACAGTAAAAGGAACAACCTTATCTCCATATAAAGTGAAAAGAGATTGACCATCGTATGTATATCCCATCCAGTCCGAATCATCAGGTTCAAAATTAAGTAATAACCCCTCGTAGAGATTATCTCCAATTTCATAACTTGAATCCCAATCAAATCCGAATGCATCAAAGTACCCTTCTCCTCTATTTGTAGAATAACTATGAATGACTAATTTTGTAATACTTCCAGAATTTTCCATCATTTCTACACCAGACTCTTGTTCTACGCCATTTACCCACCAGTTATACTGTCCATTATTACCCGCAGTAGTATCAAATATGATTTTAATATGATACCAATAATTATATGCCATATCTATGTTGTTTCCTTGAGCATCTTGGAATTTGCCATTTCCTGCACTAATATAAAAACCAACCTTATCACTGGAGTCCAAACTATGGAAAAGGATTTGGTCATTAGGTCCAGTATATAAGTCTGTCATCACAAACCAATATTCAATAGTTCCAATAGATTTTGATTCATCAATATAATGTTGATATTTCATTCCGGTACCAGGTAAAGCATCTTTTACATACAAGACTTTTTTATGTCCAGAATATTGTGCTTTAATTTGACAATATCCATAGGCTGACTGATCATCTATAAAGTCAATAGCTGTTCCAGATATATCATCATCATCACTCTCAAATCCATAAGTTGCAGGATAATAGCCATCGTCTGATTGTTGAATTTGTGCCCCGTCAACAGGAGAAATAATATCGATGACACTAGTATTGAAGGAAACCGTATCAGGAGTATGTCCTCCACCTGAAACTGTGATGGTGTGAGATCCATCTTGAGGAAATGGTATTACAGTAGCATCTGAAAAAGAAACCTCTTGATTCAAATCTAATTGATAATTCAATGTCCCTAAACCCTTGGGGTCAATATCAAGTAATAAGCCCTCATGTCGATTATCTCCAACTTCATAAGATAGATCCCAGTCATAACCCACAGCATCAACATAGCAGTTGGTATTTTCACTCTCTGCACTTACAAATAATTGAACCATAGAACTTGGGCTACCTCTAAAGTTATAACCACTCCCTCCATCCTTTGAGATGCCATCAATCCATAAATGCCAATCAGAACTGCAATCAAATTTGATCCTAATATGGTACCATTGATCAGCATTATAAGCCATTATATTATGCCAAGAACCATCATAGTATCGAAAGTATCCATTTTCACTCATAGCAAAATGGATTGAATTATGCCAAGTTTGCTGAATTAGGAAATATACTACTTTTGTTGTAGAATCACTCCTTATCCATGCTTCAATAGTTCCTGATGCTTTAGCACTATCAAACGTTTGGTAAACTCGTACCCTTCCTCCTGGAGCTGATTCCAGCCCCATCACCTTTAAATGATCGCCAACCCCGGATTTAACACTACAATCTCCACCTTCCTCCAAAATAGTCCAACCAGTAGGATCATCATCTACATCATCACATTCAAATCCAAATTTCGAAAGATAATAACCTTCCATAGGAAAATTAATACCGATTTTGTAACTTGGATCCCAATCATATCCAACAGCATCAACATAACAGTTGGTATTTTCGCCCTCTGCACTAACAAATAACTGAACCATAGAACTGGGACTACCTCTAAAATTATACCCAGCTTCCTCATCCTTTGAATCTCCATCAATCCATAAATGCCAATCAGAACCGCAATCAAATTTGATCCTAATATGGTACCATTGATCAGCATTATAAGCCATTATATTATGCCAAGAACCATCATAGTATCGAAAGTATCCATTTTCACTCATAGCAAAATGGATTGAATTATGCCAAGTTTGCTGAATTAGGAAATATACTACTTTTGTTGTAGAATCACTCCTTATCCATGCTTCAATAGTTCCTGATGCTTTAGCACTATCAAACGTTTGGTAAACTCGTACCCTTCCTCCTGGAGCTGATTCCAGCCCCATCACCTTTAAATGATCGCCAACCCCGGATTTAACACTACAATCTCCACCTTCCTCCAAAATAGTCCAACCAGTAGGATCATCATCCTCGTCATCACATTCAAATCCAAATGTGGCTGGATAATAACCTTTCATATGGGGAGTATAAGTCATACCCTCTACTGGAGAGGTTATATCAATAGCGGCACTTAATTTAGGATTCACTTTTACTTGAGAGTAATTACCGAATAGTGTTATTGATGGAGTTATTGAAGTTAAAATTATCGATACCAATAGAATTGATAAAATATTTAATTTTTTATTTTTCATTATATTCATCTTTAAAATTTTAGTAAATTTTGTTCCAAATTCCCTAATTAAAGGGAAAATATTTGGATTGATTAAAAAATACAAATTCTACCTTATAAAGGCATTTGGGAAAACTTTGAATATCTCTTTCGAAAAAAAGTGCATAAATGTTCAGTATCAAAGTTTTTCTAATATTTAGGATTTCTGAATGAAATAAATAGTTTTATTTGAAATCTTTTTTGAAATGATTTGTTCTAATTCTAATAATTTATTCAAGTATTTTTTTACTGTATTTAAGTGCATATTAAGGGCATTCGATATGTCTGACTTAGTATAACCTTTAGAATCCTTATTCAAATATTCTAGAATCGTTTTAACTTTTTCATTTGAAAGATAAAAAGATTTTTCAATATCTTTATTATTCAAGGATGAGTCGTAATAAATGTGGTTATTCTCAATTTTCATGTCTTTAATAAGATCAAATTTCAGTAACATCTCGAGATGCCAAGTAGCAGATTGATTTCCTAAGTTAAATTTTTTCACAATTTTATAATAATAGACTCCTGGATTATTTTTAATATACTCATAAATCTCTTTTCTTATCGGAGGGGAGTTTAAAACTTCCTCTTTAGTTAGTTTTGACCCCTCAGTAATTAAATTTTGTTGAAATAGTGATTTAAGGATTAAACATATCCCTTTCTCATTTAGATTTATCTTATCCTTGGTGATCCTAGATTTTATATATGGAATTAATATTTCAAGTTCAATATATCTATTTTTATTAAGATATTCTATAATGTATTCTAATACAATATCTTCATAAACATCTATATTAGATTCCATTACATTTAAATGATGATTTTCATTCATTCTTAGAAATTTTTGTATAATTTGACTTATAGTTCATGATATAAATATTATTAGTACTTTTCATTGTTTTACTCTATCAAAACTGTAATAGACTCATTTTCTTTTCTTTAATAACTTCCTTATCAAATGGTTTCTTTCTTCAGGTGTTAAACTAAGCATTTCTTTAATAAATGCTTGTTTTTCATTTAGATCTAATTCCAAGTTTTCAATTTTTTTAAAGAAATCTTTTTCTAAGAATGTTAGATTGGTCTTTTTAAATTCATTTATCTTTTCCATGACATTCTCACTTTTAAAAATTCCTTCTAGTATTTCACTTCGAGCAGGGATATTAAATTCATTATTTATATTACCATTTATCTTAGAGTTGTTAGATTCAATTAAAATTTTTTTAATTATTTCTTTTCTTTCTTTTGGGGTCAAACTCTGCATTTCTTTAATAAACAATTGCTTTTCATTTTCATTCAAGTCTAGTTTTTCTATTACATTAAAGAAATCTTTATCAAAAAATGTTAAGTTGATTTCATCAAGCTGATTTATTCTCACTAAGAGATCCTCACTTTCAAAAATATTTTTTAACCTATTCTGGATATTATGAAGATATGTTGTTTCTTCTTTCTGAATAGTTTTTGGCATTTTCTTTTGAAAGGTTATTGGAATTAGTTTCCCACACACTATACATCCGATATTTTTCTCAGCTAACGTATAAGCACATTTAACACAATAATTTGTATGACAACTGTAGCAACTATATCCTAGACCTTCAAAGCTCTCTTTATGCATAGCACATTGACCTATCCACTCATTACACAACTCTTTTAACATTTTTAGATTATAATTATCAATTTCATCAACGATTAATTCTCTTTCAGCCTTATCAGCAAAAATTTCTTGAGGGATTGGCCTTAAATTTTTATCAACAATTTTTGCTTGAATAGATGGAATTTCTGCAAATTTACCTACTTTTTTCATATTTGCTTTTTCTAAGGATGTTATAGCTCCTACTCCTTTTTTATGTAGCAGTTTTTTCTGTGTTTTCTTTTTTTTCTCATGATTAACAATAATATATGATACGGGTACTGATACTCCAACTGTGCTGAGAATAATAATGATAGGAATATATGGAATATTTAATCCTAAATTTTCTGTATTAATTGAAAAATATATCTTTTCTGATGTATATACTGTTCCATTAGAAGCAGTTCCAAATATTTGAATTGAATGTCTTCCATCTTCTGGAAACTTGATAACAATATTACCCAAAATAGTTCTATTAGTCATACCATCTAACGAATATCCAATCCATTTCAAGTTAGTATTGTTAGTAAAACTGAGTAAAAGCCCCTCTTTAAGATTGGTACCGATAGTATAGTTAGAGTCCCAAGAAAAGCCAAACGCATCCCACATACTTTCTAACCCATAATCTTCTCCTTCAGTTTCAAAATAAATTTCATCTATGGTATTCCCAAAAAAACTATTCTCAAAATCTATATTACTTACTCTACTAATTTCAGTGCCATCTTCTTCTCTTACAATCCAAGTAAATGTACCATTTACTCCATCATTACAATTAAAAATAATTTTATGATTATACCAAGTATCAGCATTAACATTACTAATTAATTCATAAGATGTTCCATTGTAATATTTTAAATCTCCATTATGATGATTGATTTGCATACGAAAAGCAATAGTATTGTTAGAGGCTCTAAAATATACATATTCTCTTCTTGTAGCAGACCCAGTAATATTATTATTAAAACGATTGAAGAATTCAATAGTTCCTATTGATTGAGCATTGTCTATGTAATGAACCGCTGAAGTGTTAATTACTGAATGAGAATCCCTTATATATAAATAATTATAATGCCCATCCAATAGCGCTTGTTTTATTCTTATGTCTGTATTCAATCCAGAACCTAAACCAGAATATTCATTCAAAAATCCTATATCTAATCCTGTTGTTCCATCCTCATAATTTTCAAATCCAAATGTTGCAGGATAATACCCATGCATTGGTCCTCTATAAGTCTTGTTTTCAGGTGAATAAATTAAAATCTCAGAACTACTTAAATGGGGGAAATTATTATAGCTTAAATTTGTTTCATGAACTCTGAATATCGGAACTAGAAAAAGAGCTAATAAAAAAAGACTTAGAATAAATTTTAATGTAGATCTGTTATTCTTTTTGATATTATATCTGATTAAAAGAAACACATCTAAGAATAATACCTTATTAGTAATAAAATTGATAGAGAATTTTCCCAACATTCTAATTTTGCTTATAAATATTTTAAAAATTCAAAAAAATTTTTTTGTTGTTTTCTTGAATTTAATCTTAATTATTACTCCTGTTGTCATAATTACAATAGAAAATAGAAATAATAGATTAAATCCCGGTATTATTGGGGGTTCTTGTTTCTGTGGAATAATTTTAACGATTACTGTATGGCTATTTGTTTTTCCTGTTAGATCTCTAGCTATTATTGTATAATTTAGATAACCCAGCTTGGTTGCATCAACAATGATTGATACCACATTATTATTTTGATATGTCCCAGCACTCTCAATTGAACTGTTTTTAAATATAACATACGTTCCACCAAATATTTCATTTATAGTCCAATCCAATGAATGATAAGAATACTGGTCTAACTCAATTAGATTATCACTTCCACTTATTACTGGTGCTATTGTATCAATTGAAAAATATCTAATATCAGATTCATAGATCGTTCCAATATTATCATTTCCAAATACTTGAATTGTATGGAACCCATCAGTCGTAGGAAATGGAATCGTTTTATTACCTAAAATGGTGTTATTAATTTGATTATCTAAAGAATAAGCTAACCAATCTGGAGTAAATGCTGTATTAAAACTAAGTAATAATCCTTCGTTCAAATTATCGCCAATATTATAATTAGGATCCCAAGAAAATCCAACAGCATCGAAATAGAGATAATAATTTGGATCTGCTACTGAATAGGTAGTTGTTAGTAAAAATTTATTTGCTTGAACCGATGTATATTCCATAGAGATCTCTGAATTTGATTTAATACTGTTTAAATAGACTATAAAAGAATCCTCAGATAATCCCATGTATTCGGGAGCTCCTGTGATTCTAAAGTCGATCCTAAGATGATACCATTCATCTGCAGAAAGGATACCGAATTCGGTAAGATAGGTATCTACTGCGCCAATTCTCACTAGAAGTGGATTACCAGGTGAAGGTATCATACAGACTAAGATTCTTTCAGAAAATTCCTCTCTAATCTCAATCCAAGCAGGTTGTTCAATCGTTACTAGAACCCACAATTCAATTGTACCATAAGATTGATTGTTGAATGTAGTATATGTATCAGGGTTGCCTGCAGCATTATCAAATAATTCATAGACTCTTTTATGTCCTTTATATGAATCTATTATTTCTGAATGCGTTGAGGTTACAACATCATGAGTCCAATTCATAGCATCTCCACCAAGCACATCATTTTCAAATCCATAGGTCGCAGGATAATATCCAATCATCGATGTTGTATAGGTCTTATTTTCAGGGGTAATGATATTGAAAATTTCAGTCGTGAAATATCTAATATCAGATTTATACATCGTTCCAATAGTATCATTTCCAAATACTTGAATAGTATTGACGCCATCTTTTTTAGGAAAAGGGATTGTTTTATTACCTTGAATTGTTTTGTTAGACTGTCCATTTAACGAATATCCAAGCCAATCTTCTGTGAATACTTTATTAAAACTCAATAATAATCCTTCGTTCATGTTTTCTCCGATTTTATAGGTGGGATCCCATGAATAACCTATTGCATCTGCATAACAAGTCGTACTTATTGATTCTGCTGATATAAATAATGAATTCATCAGTACAGGACTTCCCCTAAAATTATAGCCTCCCAATGGTGACTTTTCTTCTCCATCAATCCACAAATGCCAATCATTGGAACCATCTCCTGAAGCTCCACAGTCAAATTTTATTTTCAAATGATACCATCGGTTTACATCATAGGTCATTATGTTGTACCAGCTTCCATCATAATATCGATAAAACATATTTGATGTTAACGCTAAATGAACTGCATCGGACCAAGTCTCATGAATTTTGACATACATATCCGATGAAGAAGTCTCCATTCTTACCCATAATTCAATAATTCCAAAAGTTTTGTCAGTATCAAACAATTGATGCATTCTTACCCTACCCGAAGAGTTAGAGTCTATTTTCATAACGTTTTTATGGTCATCTACAAATTCAACAATGCTGCAATCCCCATTCTCTTCATCTATCCCCCATCCTTCTGGATCGCTCCCGTACTCATCATTTTCAAATCCATAAGACGCGGGATAATATCCATTCATAGGTTTTAAATAAGTTTTGTTTTCAGGAGTATTAATTATTATTTCATTGTCGTTCAAATTAAGAGAATCGTTTTTGCAATCAAGGTTTTCAGGATACATATCCTTATAATTAATTGATGAAATTAAAAGAGTTGCTATGAATAGACCACACAAAAATAGTTTTGGAGCTAAATTCTTAAATCCTACACCCTGAATTTTATTTTGATATGCCATAGCTAAAAAAGGAATAGTTCTTTAATAAAACCATCTGGGAAAATTCTGAATATAAAACTTTGAAATAGAAGAAGACTAGATTCCACAATAATCTATTTTTTATAAAAGAGTATTGGAGGACTAATATAAAATCATTAATAGAATACATAATTGGATATAAG
>JBHLPW010000101.1:0-11253 GCA_048939015.1 Promethearchaeota archaeon | reverse complement strand
CCAAAAATACCTGCATGATAATCTATACTATATATAGCATCTATAGCTCCACAAATATTTCTTGAGTTTTTATAAAATACAACAGACTTTTCTAATAGATCAAATCCTTTTTCAGCGAACTTTACTCTTTCTTTTATTTCTTCAACAAATAGACTTCCAAATATACAATAGATAAAACCTGTAGCATTATAAATTTCTGCAAGAATGTAATCACTTATAACATCATGAGAGTTTTCAGCTAATTTTAGTGTATCTTCACATCTTTTTAAAAACCTTCTGTTTAGTTTTTCTTGCTTTTTATCTCCATAAGTAAGTTCTGTCCACCTATTCATATGAAACATTAATATGAATTCGCCATACAATAGCCTAGTTCTAATTTCCATTGTATTACCTTCTTTTAAAAGCATCCAAGCCTTTTCTATTAAATTACAACCCTTCTCGCTGTAATACTTAAGTTCAGAAGGAATAGAACATATAAACATAAATACCATCATTGGTTCTAAGATCACACTTGATAATCTTAAACAATTTTTCATATCATTTGCTTTTGAATATTCTTCAATAAGTTCTAATAGAATATCAACTGATTTTTTTATTTTTTTTCTCGCTTCTTCAAGTGAAGTAATAACAAAACAACTTTGAGCAAGAGCTTTAGCTTTACATTCCATACTTAAGAGTTTCTCATTGGTTTGATCAAAAAGACTCTCCGCCTTTTGAAAAGCCATAACAGCTTGTTCATTCCAATTTAAATAATGTTCTTTTGTTTCTGATGCATAAACCGCTCGAAGACATATAAATCCTAGTTTATCATAAATTTTGGCAGATTTGTGTAACAAGTTTTCCTCTAAAAATGATTTGATTACTTGTTCATATAAATCCGCAGCTTTCTCCCAATTGTAATTCCTTTCCTCAATTTTTGCTTCTTCAATTAAAGCTTTTAATTGGTTACTACTGACAATCATGCTTAAGATTTTCTTGAAGACCTATTGATTTCACTAATTCAATAATTATTTTTTCGGATTATTAAAATTTAGCATGAAAAAATGTGTTATCTTGTGCTTTGTATAAATTGTAAATCTTTCTTTTGCTCTTTCTCCCATTTTTTCCGTTCTGAACGCAATTTAAAGAGATCTACATTTTTATATATTAAACCTTCCTGTTTAGCAGGAATAATTCTTTCTGTACGATCTTTTTCTGGAGTATATATTAAGGAATCTCCGAAATCAGCCACATTAGCAAAAAAGGAGTATGCATAAATAGATCTGCGTGCATCGAAGTGTATTGCTTTAAAATCAGCAGTTACAGGAGTAAACGCAGGATTTAAAATAAGATCAATAGGGGGTTCAAAATTTTTCAATTCTACTCGCAAATCCATATCGAGAAAATCACGGCAAATAACAATTGCAATTCTCCCAAATTCTGTATTACAAACAATTATTTTTCGAGGAATATTTCCAACTTCTATATTTTCTTTAAATTTTTGCCCACCATATTGTATTATAGCAGGAATATGCTTTTCTTGCTCCCAAAGGATTCCATCAGGTCCAAAAACCATTGCAACATTTTGTCTTGTTTCTTGCTTATGAAAAGAGCCGGGAATTATATACATTTCATACATCTTAGCAAGATCTGAAATCTCTTCAAGAAATTCGCCATGATTAAGGTCAATGGACATTTCTGGGAAAAGTAAAACTTTAATACCTTCTTTATTCGCACTTTTGACCATTTTTCTAACATTATTTAGGACATTTCTAACTTTATCCTTTTTAAGACGTAAAAGACCAGATGGTGTTATATCATAGAATTCCCCCATTATATTACCTGATTTCGATAACCCAATTTGGGCAATTCCGACCCTAAATTCTCTCTTTTGAGCTCTTGGATATTCTTTAAACAAATCTCTATAGATTATCTCATAATTTTTCTTGACAGATCGTTCTACAATGACTCTTCTTTCTCCCTGAGTAAATTGAGCAACTTCTCCTAATCTAGGGGATTGGCTTGTTTCTAAAGAACAGGCAGGAGCAATAATTCCAACAGTACTTCCTGATATGTTTGGTTTTTCAATTGAATTTAAAGCTGAAAAAATTATTTTTTCTTCCTTCTCAACCATGTCTAAACGTTTTAATATTTCTCTTTCTTTATCGTTATAACCAGCTTTACTAAAAAGTTCTGCTGCTGATTTCAAATAATCAGATCCAATTCCCAACAGTTTTTTCCTTTCTTCAAATTCTAATTCTTCATCCGCTTTAATCAAGGACCAAGCAGCATCGAAATAAGTTGCAGTTGCTAGAGCCCAATTACTTCCGTTTTCAAAGCCTCCCTTTTCATAAGAGGAGGCTGCCTTTCTTAATATCGACCTTATTTTTGGATACAATTCAGCTTTTAAATTATATTCAAAAGTTTCATCAAATTCGCATCCAAATTCTAATGCTTGACAGAATGCTGAATTACCAGATGCAAGTAATTTTAATTTACTATCATTAAAAAGACTACTCGCTTTCATAAACAAATTTGAGGCCTCTGCAAATCTTTCTGGCTCAGAATATTTTTCAGCAAGCTCCATACTTTCCCATGCTCTACAAAGATAATAAACTGCCTCGAGTTCTCCTCGTTCTCGTTTAATCTTAAATAGATTGCACACGTCTCTAAATTCAGATGCAGCAGAAGCAAACAATTCAGCAGCAGCACAATATTCACCTTGTTTTCCTAAAATTCTCGCTTTTTCTACGTTTGATCTCGCTGAGCAATATTTGATTCGTAACCGAGCTACTTTTTCAAGTTTTTTAATCCTTTCTAATGTGAATTTATCTTTAGTCTTATTAAACGCATCGTCCATGGCTTTTATTGAATCATCAAACACAATTTTGGTTTTTTCATACTGTTCCGTAGCTTCCTTATGTTTCTCAAGTTTGCTGAGTCTTTCAGCCTCTTCCTGTTCCGCCCAAGCAGAATAATAATTAGATTCAAACTTAAAATTTGGTAGATCCTTCAAAATTTCAATAGCTCTTTCATAGTTTTCCTTAGCGCTAACATGATTCTCTTTTTTATGAGACGCTCTTGCATTTTCTATAAACGTCCAAGCATCCACATAATTTAATTTTTCATTAATTCTATTTTTAAGTAGTTTATAATCGACATTTTTCAGAGAATCTGAATAAGCATTCTTAGCTCTTTTGTAATAGTCTGATGATACAGGATAATTGCCCAATCTGTCTTCAATCCGGGCACAATATTCGCAGGCAGCAGCAGCATACGAATAATATCTTCTATTAATGCATTCATCAATCACTTTATCAAATAATTCTTTAGCTTGATTGAGTTTATCATTATCTAATGTTAAAATTCCTATTTCTTCATATAAAAGCCCTAATCGTAATCTAGCCGATATATTACCCGTTCGGGACTCCATTGCATGTTCTACATAGTTGTTACTGGCATCAATAGCAATAGTCAGCATCTTGATTTTTTCTTGCTTATTGTCAGCAATATCTGCCAATGTTCTATAGGTTCGATATATAGAAGAAAAACCCACTGCTTGAAGTATGCCACCTTTAAACTTTTCAGCAATTTCTTTAGCTCGACTGGCATGTTTTATCATTTTCTCTATAAATTTTTGACGTTCTTCTTTTACGGTTGTTAAAATTATTAATTGTGAATATGACCAAGATGCTGCCTGATGTGATGTACAATCCCAAACATCGCATAATGAATGTTCTAAAGCTTTTTCAGCATACTCAATACCTTTCTTAGCATAAGATTTCCTATAGGTTGCGGTAAAAAAGCTCCACTGCGAAACATTCGAATAATAAAGTGCAGGTAAATAATTTGCGACGATATATGTTGGCAAATTTGTATTCTTAAATACAATCCCTTTTTTAATGATTTCATCAATATCTTTACTAATTCTTTTTTGTAAGTAATTTATTCTCCCAGCAAATAGAGCTACATAGTTAATATAATACAAACCTTCAATTAGAATGAAATTATTTCCGGTATTTCTTACATATTTTACGCTTTTCTCAAAAAGTTTTATACATTTATCAAAATATTTTCTCTGCTCCACTTCGTCTTCGATATAATGAAAACCAAAATTTATATAGGCTGAACCACTAGCAAAATATAACGAGCTAAGAATTTGAGAATTTTTACACTCTCCTATTATTTTTTGACTTTCATCACATCTAAGAAGGAAGTTTTTTAAACTTTCTTTCCAGCTGTTATCTTTCTTAAAATCTATTACTCCAACCAGGAAGAACCATAAAAAAGCTTCCATGTTTAATGAATCCGCTAACATTCTAAAATTTTTAATTTCCTTTGATATATTCCATGCTTTATATGCAAAATCAAAACCTTTTTGTAAGGTCTCATTTACCTTTCGGACATCATTAATATAATATACTAAGAAAGCTGTAGCTAATGAATAATTATACAATTTTCTGGCTAGATTATTTTTATTTGGGTTATCTTTATCATGAAGTTCAATAGCTCTATTAAGAGTTTCTACAGATTCTCTAGCTGAACTCATTATTTCTTGCTTGGATTTCATAAAATATACTGCATTTGTCAATGATACCATTCCTTTACATTCTAATTCATCAGATAAGTTATCTATATTTTTATAAATATTAGTGGCTTTTATCAGGGTTCTAAGTATATTACTAGAATGTTCTTCTAATTCCCCCGTATTTTTAGATGAATATACAGCATCTTGAAATGATGAACCCGATTTATAGTAAAATTCAGCAGCTTTTTTCTTATCTTCTTTTTCTAAATAAGATTGAGCAATTTGTTCATATAGTCTAGCCGCTTCTTTCCAATTATAGCTGTTTTCTTCCACTACTACCTTTTCTAATAAATCTTCTTCCTGTGTTATTCTTGCCATATGAGAACTCTAGAGATGAATTTATTCACTTAGAAGGGATCTATTTAATTTGCCCTAATTTAATTTATTTTTTTATTAATCAAACTTTTCATTTTATTCTTAATAAATTTATTTATAAGGGCACAAAAAGCAAATAAAGGTTAAACTGATGAGATTTCTGAGTTAAACTTTCACTTTCGAATTACCCATATACTACTCCCACCCTCTTTGATAAATTCCGATCTTGTAAAGGGTGTTGAGGCGATAAACTCTCGAAAGGTTTTTTCATCATAAAATAGTGATGTTTTTACTTCTGTAAATTTATGTGTAATATCAAAAAGTTGAAATCCTTTTTTTGGAGCAAATGTATCAGGAACCATACTCTCTCCAATAAGTAAAATTCCATCATTTTTTAACAAGGAATAAAGTTTTTCAAATACACTTCTTCGATAATTTTCATCAGTGTTCATTTCATGAAGTACTTGATTTAATATTATTAAATCAAATTTCTTATCGCAAGAACGAGCAAATTCATCAATTTCTATTTTTAAAATCTCAAATCGATCATTCCATTTATGTTTATCTATTATTTTCTTAGCATGTGATAATGCAATTGGGTCAATATCAATTCCTGTAAAACTTACATTTTTATACTTCTTTGCCCAGGTTTCGAGATTGAATCCATAACCACATCCAAGTTCAAGTATTTTACCTTGCTTTTGTAGATTATTACAAAAATTTTCAAACTTTTTGAAAAATAATCTTTCTACCAATTTACCAAATCTAGCTCCCCGTTCTTGTAGATCTTTCAAAACTTCTTCAGATGACTCCAAAATACTCCAATCCTTTCCTGTTTTAAAATTCTCTATTAGTATATCCTGAGCGGGAGCCATGTAATAGAATGCTCCAAGAGTCCCTCCTATATAAGACTTACTCTCTCGGTCAATAAGTAGTTCATATATATAAGGAGCTGTTTTCAAAAGTTTCTTTTCTGAATCGGCTATTTCTAAAATATCACATTCAAGTGCTAAATGAATCCAGCCATCTAAATACTTTGAATCCAGTTTTAGGTTTTCAGATAGATCTAATGGGGTAAAAATCACTTCCGTAAAATTATTTGAACTAATTGATGTTTTTGCTTTCTCATATAGGTAATTGAAAATACCTAAACGCCTACCCATACCAATTAATAAAATTGTATTAAATCCATATAAACCATTTATAGCAAATTTTTTAATTTGATTGCCAATAGAAATTTCAGTATTGTTATTATTTTCAGTTTTAATTAATCCCACCAGAGTTAAATTTCTTTAAGAGTTATAACTTCATCTGGTAAAAATGATTTCAAAATATCACCCATTTTTCTATTATCTTCGATTGGTATCCCTCTAATTACAAATTGAGATTTCTTTAGAGGATCGATTTTCCATTCAAATTCACTCAGAAGATAACGCTTTATATCAATAAATTTATCATCTTGTTCAAACATGAAATCATCCATAAGTTTCTCAAGGTCTTTAACTCTTACCATTCCTTTCTCCTTTTATATGTTTTAATTTAGTTTAAAGAAGTTATATTTAAAGACATTCAATTAAAGTTTTGATTTTAAAATTTATAAAGTTTTTATATTGATCTCCTAAAAGTACATCCTTATTGCTAATCCCATCAACACCGCAGCAACAATAAATTGTAGATAGCTTTTAGGAATTTTCCCAGAGAGTTTTGCACCAAAAATAGAACCTAATATAGCGCCTATTCCGATTATTAATCCAATTAAATAATCAATTTGACCTATAATACTCTTAACAATAGTATTATATATTGCTGTAATGAATATAATACCGGTAGATATTGCTGTAGCATTATGAATTGGATAATGTAGTACCATATGAAGTGAGGGTGTATTAATAATTCCACCTCCAATCCCTAATAAGTTAGCCGTAAATCCTGCTAAAAGAAATAAAGGTATCGACTTTTTTAAATTAGTTAGATAATCGTGAGTATGGAGACTAAAATTATTTTCAATTTCCTCTTGAGTAGAATTGAATTTTCTAGATTTTATGGCCTTATATATCATATTTACTCCTGCTATTAAAATTATAGTAGCAAATAACATTTTTAGTAAAGTACTATCAATTTCAATAAATGTAAATAGTACAGTACTTGCAAGACTTCCTAAAATTGAAAAAGTAGAAAATATAACAACCTGTTTAACATGCAATTTTTCTTCTCTGAAATATGTAAAAAACCCTGCTCCCGAAGAAATTAGTATTATAAACGTAGAAGTATCTACAGCTACATTAATAGGTATTAAAAAAAGCAGGACCATTGTGCTAACAAAAAAAACTCCACCCCCAATTCCGGCAAGAGAACTGAGTATACCAAAAAAAAATCCTAAAATGAGTAAAACGATAATAAGGATTATATCCATATAATGTGAAATAGTTTTCTTAAAAAATAGTTTTCTAAAATGTAAGGACCATCAAGAATAATAATATATTGGAAATTTATGATTATAATAATAGTTAAGTTTTTTTAAAATAAGATTTAATACTCTTCTAAGCATGCCTGATTCTAACAGCAATAAATTAACAGATCTTGAACTCATTGCATGTGATCGTTGTAAAAATCCTTTTATGATACCAAAAGGAGAAAAATTAAGGAAAAAACAAAATAATGAAGAAATTGTTTGTGAAAATTGTATTAAATTAGAAGAAAGAAAAAAATTATTAACTTCATCTGTGATCGAATCTCAAAAGGAAATCGAAATCTCTATAAAAGAAATTAAAAACAAAATAGAAACAGCTCCTACACAAGATATAAAGAATACATTTTATGAAAAAATTAAAAGGCAATCTGAAATATTAACAAAATCATTAGAACTCTTAAAGAAAATTGAGGAAACTAATGATGAAAAATATATTGAAGAATACAAGAAATTATTCGAAAAACTGAAAAAGCAGGCTTCTTGAGTTTCTATACAATATACTCATTTCTTTGTAAAAATTAACCCAATGTTTCTAATTCTTTTATTAGGTTGATATTTAGCATCTAATTTCATCAACATCGAGAGAACTCTAACAATAACATTCCAAAAGGTTCGAAAACCAACACTTGATTCATATTTTTTCCTTAATTTTATTAAATTGTCTTCTAATTTCTTAGGATTTATTGATTGAATGTCAGAAATAATCATTAATATGCCATAAACTCCAAAAATTTTTGCATTTTTAAGATTGAATTTTTTAAAAAGAGATAATATTCGATTAATTTCATACCGTCTATAGTGTCCTATTATTTTATCTTGAGTCGTATAATATTTCATTCTGTGAGGAACTGTAATTACTGCAATTCCATTTTTCTTTAAAATCCTGCTTATTTCTGAAATTGCAAGCTCATCATCATTGATATGCTCTAAAACATCAAGAGCACTAACAAAATCAAATATTCCATCTCTATAAGGTAAGCTGATCAGATCACCACATAAAGGATGCCATTTATCTTCTTTTATATATTGTTGTAGTGGAACATATGCTATATCGAAGAAAAATTTATGTTTAATATTGTCTAAAAAAGAAAGAATAGAATTTCCAGATGAACCGAGATCGATACCATATGAATAAATTCTTCTTTTGATAACATTTTTCTTCAATAAATCAAACTTACATTTGATACCTGGAGAGATATAATATTCCGATAATGTTCTCAAAGAAAAGTTTTTATGCGTATCATAAAAGTACTTAGTCATGTGATACATCTAATTATTTTAATCTTCTACATAGCTTAAATCAGTAAATTTTATTTATAAAATTTTGGTGCGAGATAAAATTTTCGATTAAACAAAAAAAAAATAAAAAAAATTGATTATAAACGAATACCTAATTGCATGAAAACTATGCTTACGGCCCACGCTATTCTCACAAAAACCGTAATAATTCCGGGATCAAAAAGACCATCAAATGTTCCACAAATAATAAAAATAATCCAGCCTAATGAAAGATATAAGAATCGTTTCCGTAAATCCCCTGATGCTTTTATACTTTTGTTCAAAAATCCAAATCCATTAAAAACTAGACCTGAAACCAGAAAGAAGACCATTAATATGAATACAATACTTCTTAATTGAATACCTGTATTTAGTAAAGCCGTTCCATTTGGAAGTGGACTTGGAAAATCAAAAACAGCTTGTGGATTTGTTAATGTAAAATATATTATGAGGACTTCGTAAATTACAGCCAAGACGAGGTAAATAGAAACAATTATCCACTTTTTTGATGGTAACATTAATTCACCACCAATATAAAGTCCAAGAATAGTTAAAGGAGCAGCCCAAATATAACTCAGAAATCCATACAACTCCAATTGTTCTATATTATTTCCGGTAGAGAGAATAGTGAGAAAATCAACGGATGGTCCTAACAACAAAAAGCCAATACAGAACATACATAATCCTGATATACCGAGAAGTTTTGCTTTTAATTTAATCGATTTATAAAGGCTGAATAAACCGAAAGAACTTCCTGTTAAAACCACTATTAAAGCTGTTATACCATCAAGAAAACCTATTACTCCAAGTGCCATTTAAAATCACGTATAATAAAATTTTTTCAAAAATTTTATGAGTGAGCTTATTGAATCATAGATTAGGATTTAAATTTAACTGATTTCTAACTCAATCTACATTTATGTAAGAATCTTAAATTCGAATTCTAAAGTATCTTTTTGAATAAATATAGAGTTTTTACTACATTTAAAAAAAATGTTGTATTAAACTTTAACATCAATATATTCATCTAATATAAATTTGATAAAAATGATTCAACTCTCGGTGTTTTTAGAAGATAAACCTGGTGAACTTGCTAATTTCATAAAACTTCTTATGGATAATAAAATCTTTATTCGAGCTTTGACAGTAGCAAAAACAAGTGAATATGGTTTGATATTAATATTAGTTGATAAACCAGAAGAATGTATTAATTTATTAGAGGAACATGACTTTCTTATATCCACAACAAGTGTGATTGCAGTCAGACTAAATGATCATCCCATGGCATTATATGAGATCCCGAAAACCTTAGGTGATAATGACATAAACATCGACTATTTCTATAGTACTTTAGTAAAAGATGAATCGATGCTTATTTTGAGAGTTGAAGATACAATATTAGAAGAAGCTGAAAATATTTTGGAAAAGGCGGGATTTACCATAGTAGAGAAATAGTACAAAATTATCACCTCTTTGATATATCCTCCCACTTTTTTCCCTAAATATCTTGAAGTTTTAATTGAATAATAAACCTTAAGAATTTTTAGTAATTAGAAGTAATACTGTATATCAATTATCTATATGGTAAGAATTATGAGTTTTAAATTTACAGAAGAACAAGACATGATAAGGGAAAGTGTTCGTGAATTTGCTCAAAGTAAAATAGCACCAATAGCTCTTCAAATGGAAGAAACTAAGGAAATTCCTCAAGACGTTGTTAAAGGAATGGCAGAATTAGGTCTTATGACATGCACAGCTGATGAAAAATATGGCGGACCTGGATTAAATGCTGTGAGTGCTGGCGTAATAGCAGAAGAATTAGCAAGAGCAGATTGCACAGGTTCTACATGTGTCTATTATTTAGTTCCCGCATCTTGGGGATTTCTTTTGAATAAATATGGGACTGAAGAAGCAAAGCAAGAGATATTTCCGAAAACTGTTTCCGGTGAATGGTTTCTTGGGATAGCCACAACCGAAAGCGATGCTGGTTCTGATGTAGGTGGCACCAAGACAACTATAAAACCTGATGGTGATGGATTTGTAGTTAATGGTGAAAAAATGTATATAAGTGGAGTACGAGAAGCGGTTAAATATGGTGGTGGTCACATTACAATTGCCCATCAAACTCCAGAACTTGGAACGAGAGGTATGACAGTATTTTATCTACCTTTAACAGTTGAAGGGATCACACCTACTTATGTTGCTGATTTAGGACGAGAGGGTATATCATGTGGAGGATTTTCAATAGATAATGTGAAAATTCCTAAACATTATATACTCGGTGAAGAAAACAAAGGTTTCTATATTTTACATGAAGGTTACGAATATGCGAGAGCTTTAATTACCGTTATTTGTGCTTCTGCTGGGTTAAAGTCATTAGAAAACGGAATTAATTATATCCAGGAAAGAAAATCTTTTGGAAAACCATTATCACAATATCAAGGAATTAACTTTAGACTTGCTGAACATTACACTAAATTAAATATGTTACGAGATTGGGGTTATAGAGCACTTAAAACTATTGACTTAGAACAAGAAGGGAAAGCAACTAGATTTGAAACAAGTAAGATTGTTGCTATGGGAAAAATGGTCTGTTCCGAATGGGCTTGTGCTGCGATTAATG
>JBHLPW010000042.1:0-49677 GCA_048939015.1 Promethearchaeota archaeon | reverse complement strand
AGAAAAGAGTATTTTAGTTTCTCAATATTTATCATAATTTTGTTTTTATAAATCTATAAGATTTTTCAATAACTTTGTTGTTAATAGGTGAAAAGCTGGGATTTTAAGAATTATTAAATACAATATATTAATGATTCCTTATAAAATTCCATTTAGGGTAAAGTAAATTCTAAAGCTGTTGATATAAGAGTATAATTCCAAGAAATTCTATGTGCCTGATATTTTTTTATAAAATTAGAATTTGATTTCATTGCATAAAATTCTTTAAAAATTGCTGAATAATAATATTTCTAATCTAAAAATTTAAAAACCCAATTCCTTTATAGATCTTTAAAAGAAGCCCAAAATCCTAAATACCCATCTAGTATTTAAGGAAAATTTTTCTTTTATTAGTCAATTGCATTTTGTTTATCATTGATGATGGTGATACTTTGAAATTTAAAATAAAAGAGATACAGATTAGGAATTTATTAAGTTATAAAAAAGCCAATTTCCCTGATATTAAGAATTATAATGTTCTTATAGGAAAGAATAATGCTGGAAAATCAAATTTATTCAAAATATTCAAGGCTTTGGTTTTAAACGCACATGAAGGACTTTTCACAGATTCAATTATTTTTAATGATGAAGAACAAGATGTAACTGAAATTTCAATAACATTTGAGCTCTACGACGAATTTCGAGAGAAAATTTTTCGAATTCTCTATGATGGTAATTATATTAAAAAAGTAAAAATCAATATGGAAACTCCAGAAGGAAAAGAACTTAAACCAAATATTCATGTAGATAATTGGAATAATAAGGAATTTGCGTTAAAATGGTTGGTTAATCAAGAATTTATTAATTTTCTTAAAATTAAGATTAGTTTCTTTAATAAACGTATTATTGTAAGCAAGATCGAAATAATCAGTGGAAAGTGGAATGTTTCTCAACCACTACTTAAATTAGAAATTGATGAAAAAAATAATTATAAAGGTTTTGTTCAAACATTAACGAATTTAGCGGGGATGTTAGACAATTTTAAAAATTTTTTTACGCATACCAATTTTAAAGAAGAAGGGATTGTTGTAAATTATTCCTTACAAGAATTCTTCAAAAGGGATTATATTGAATTAGAACAAAAGCTAAATCCAGTTTTAGCTATAATAATTAAAGATTACTTAAGATCATTCTTTAAATCAATAGTCATTATTCCCGACAAGCGGAGATTCGGAAAGGATGCTTCGACCTCAAATGTTTTAGAGACTGAATTTGATTTCACAGGCTATACTTTCGTAAAATATATACATAAATTGCTTGTAACTGATAAAAAACCGTGGTTAGATGACTTTAATAAACAACTGAAGCATTTTTTTACTAACGCTGATGAAATTACTCAAATTGTAGACAATAACGATATGACTGTTCTAATTTTGAAAGAAAAAGGGGTTACAATGAAATTTACATTGGAAAATATGGGTTCAGGAATATTAAACATTGCTCTTTTTATTGCTAGTATGAAGTTATTAAATAGGGATAAAATCTTATTAATTGAAGAACCTGAATTGTTTTTATATCCTGGACTTCAAGCAAAAATTAGAGATATGATCTTAGAATTTTCCAGAGACAATCAAGTGTTTATTACAACCCATTCAAATAAATTTCTATATGATGATGAAAATCAGTGTGCTGTTTTTTCAATTGAAAAAGTAGATGATAAAACAGATGTATATTATGTTCCCAAAGATTTGTTTCCCGATCTTATAAAAAATTTAAAATTTAGTTTTACAGAACGAGAAGAAGAACTACTTATAATTGAAGATAATACATTCTGGAAAAAATTTATTAATACAGCGAAAGAAGATGATCAAGTAGAATCTAGGTTTTGGGATTTTAAACAGACATTAGATATGTGGAAGGCTGATTTTAGCCTTAAAAAGAAAAAACAAATTGAATTTTGTGAAAATGTTGTTGCGTTTGCAAATGCAAATGGTGGTGTTATTATAATTGGAATTACAAATGAAATACCGAGAAAAATTATTGGAGTAGAAGATGAAGAAACAAAAATCAATGATTGTACTGAAAAAATTTTAAGATGGATTAGACCAAAGGCAGACTTTTTTCGCATCAAATCTGTATCTATTGAGGATAATAGTGGAATCCTTAAAACTTGTCTTTTATTGATTATTGCACAAACTAAGAAAGAATTGAGAGTACAACTTGAAGATGGAACATACATATATAAAGTTAGATTAGAATCTGGAAAACAACCAATCGAACTTGAATACATCGAAAATAGAAAAAAAGAAGTAATGCAAACTAATTATCGATTTTTGTATTTTTTAAAAAAATATTTAGTTGAATAAATTCATTAAAGTGGATAAAAGTAAGAAGCATTTATGAATTTCTTTAAGAGCTTTTATAAGTTAATTTTAAGATCAAATATAACAAATACTTATAAAATGGCCTGGGCAAGAGCACTTGTTGATATCTCTTCCGACGTAAATGATTTGGATGAGGATGATGACCTAATCAAAATTGAGTTAAAAAAAATTGCTGAAAGATTTTTAAATTATTATTGGAATCATAGTTTCTATTTTAATCTTAAACAGGGACCTGTTAAACCAACGATTGTTAATATCACTGAAGAATTAATAAATACATATATTGAATCAACAAAATCTAATCAGCCAATTCGCTATGAGAAAAAGAAAGTACATTTAGCAATTGAAAACGATATTTACAGAGTAATTAGTGAAATTGTTCCAATTTTAAAGAAGGATGTTAGTTATAGATTTCTCGAATTAAGAGGAGAAAATCTGAAATGGATGTATGATTATCAGAAAAATAGTGACTATTTGTTAATTAAAAAAAGATATCTTAAAATATTAAAAGAAAATTGTGAAATTCTTTATCCACTGATTAATTCTCGCTGGGCACAGATCGTCGAATCATTTGATTATAGCCCAAGAATCAATAAGAAAGTAAAATTTCTTGATGATAAAGATTATGTTAGATCTCCCTTAAAGAAATTCCATACATGGCTTGATAAAGAGAATATAGACCATAGTTGTTTTATTTGCGATAAGGAAATATTAGATAAAGAACTATCTCTTGACCATGTCATACCGTGGTCTTATCTCTTTGAAGATAACCTTTGGAATCTCGTTTATGTTCATAAGAAATGTAATTCAACCAAATCAAATATGATACCAAATAAAATAGAAATAGAAAAACTGGAGAATAGAAATCAGAGACTTCTTCAAATTTTAGATAAGGAAGGATTTTTTGGAAAAGTAAAGATGAAGGGAAAAGTAATAGCTGAAGATCTTAAATTTGCTATTGAAAATAAATTAGTCCGAAAGTTTTGGACAGGTTGCAAAGGTTAAATATTTTAAGAATAAAAATAGCCAATCGTTTTTCTAACTCTTTATTAAGGAAATTTCTTTACTGCAAAGAAATTAGTTATTGATTTAGAATCTAACTTATGGAATTAATGCATTATGCTAATTTTTTCCTGCAATATTCTCCCGATGATATTTTGTGTATTGTTTATCTATATTATGTCGAGGACTCACATATAATATCCCCTCTAATCCATTTAAGCTAAAATCATCATTTATAGATATTGCACCATTATCAAATAAGATATGATGATTAGGACATAAACATAACATATTTTTAATCTTATCAGGACCATTATGAGGATTTCCTAATGGTTTTATGTGTACACCCTCTGCATAATAAATACCTTCTTCTTTAAGTTTCAGAATTGTACCACAGATTTGACATTTGAATTTATACAATTCCTTTATCTCTCTTACTATTGATGAATCTCTAATTATCTTTTTTATCAATACTTCAATTCTGTTAGGTAAAGTTTCTAAATCCTTAGCTTTTTCATCCTGTTTCTTATCTAAATAAGTAATATTACTCGGTAATTTTTGTAGTTTATATCTCCATATTTTATAACCAGATCTTCCTATTTGGGACCAATAATCTATAACTTCGTATAATCCTGAATATACATATCCAGATCCATCTTCTTTCGCTCGAATAACTCTCACAGGTAATTCGTATTGAAATGTTTTTACAAGCGCTAAATTACCTCTTTCGAGTTCTTGATCTTTATTTTGTTTCTCGGTATTTTCATCTCTTCCGCCGTGACCAGTGTATATTATAATATCACCATAATCCTCATCATCTTCATACCCCCCAGAAATTACAATTGAATCAGCCCCTTCTTTTTCACTCCCTGAAATTCCTGCTTGAGTAGGTTTATGAACACCTCTCTCATGAAGTTCTCTTCGGTCTCTAAATTCATCACCTTCTTTAACACCTTCAATCTCACCAAATACTCTCTCACTCATAATTCATCAATTTTTCATTTAATACTAAATACCTAATGATTAAATTGCATTTTTGAATTTTACTCTTTATATTATTTTCATCAATACATTATTTAAAAGAACAGCCTTGGAAAATTTATCTTAAACATAAAAAGTCCTTTATGTTAAAGTATTAGAAAATGCATTATTATTGTTTTAATCAAATTCAAAATAAATTTTTTCCAAATATCTTGCTCTAAACAGAGTAATTCCTATCTTGATTTTAGCGAATTTAAAAAAAAGAATATGGAAAATATCAGTAGTTAATACTTATATTATGATTTATCTTCTATAATTTTTAATCTACTTTTTGCTCCTATTTTATTAAATTCGCTAGGTTTGATTTCTATGTCTTTTCCTGTCAGAGCATTAACTATTGTTGCAGTTAATATGCCCCATGGACAGATTGAATTAATTAATTCTTCTGATTTCATGTAAGAACGAACTACAGCAGTAGAACAATTAACAGATTCCACAATAAATTCATTTTCAGATATCCAATCTAATTTAAGTTTTTCAGCCATTCCTATTTCAGTAAACTTTTTCATAGCAATTTCGAGAGCTTCATTTAGATTATATTTTTTTAATTCGTTTAAATCAAGACCAATTTGTTTAGAATATCTCTCTAAGAATTCATATGTTTTAGGGAAGACATATTTATATAAAACAGGAGTTCCCACTAATTCTTTAGCACTTCCTTCATACCCAAAAGTTATTCCATGTAATATCATAGCAACTCCATGTAGATTTTGTCTCTTAGTTGCTTCTCCATATTTCTTAAATTTTAGCATCTTTACAAATAACAAAAGACAAAAACCAAGAAAAAGTGATAGGATGAATGAAATCAAATAATTTGGCATTATATAGGGGTTAGGAAGCCCAACTGTTGGATTTACATAAAAATAGAAATCAATATTGCTAGTGAAATAAGCTAATGCCCACCCTGTAAATCCAATAGGTCCTATAATTTTTCCATATTTATATATAAAGTCTTTTTTAAATCTAGCAATAATAAATTTGATAGTAAATAAAGTAAATGCAATTAATCCCCCTAGAAATGTGTGCCAGAATATTGTTATAATAAAAAACTCACTAAACGCACTTGGATTTAATCTAGGGATTACAGCAAAATAAATGCAAAGAATAGATAATAAATAAAATGAAGAGGCTCCAATCCACCCAAATCTCTTATGTGCTTTTACTTCTAATAAAGTCAATTCACTTAGATTCTTAATATGAGAAAGTCCTATGAAACAATTCGCTAGGGCGAAACTAAATCCAATAGTAGAGATATACAACATGAAATGATTAAGAAAAATCATCTGATCAAATGTTAATTGAAAAATCATTCTAAATTTACTCCAAAATCTAGTAATTTATGTTTTTATTTTCTAATATAAGTGCAGGAATAATCTCTAATATCCTAACCCAATATTTAAAATTAATGTCTATAAAAAGTAGAATTTTTTACTTTACTTGAAGAAATATATTATAACAAATCTCTTGTATTGTCTGAAAAGAATGTAATTCTTCAACTTTTCCAATCATTGTTAAAACAAAATTATTAAAATTAACACAAATCGTTGTTAATTTCTCTCCTCCCAGAGAGATGTTAAATAATACTCTATTGTACGTTTCTTCACTTAATTTCTTGGCTGACGTTAAAACACCTATAGTTTCCGGTATATAATCTGTACAATCATATTTTTCATCCATAATTTTAGAATATAATATCTTTCCTAGTAAATCTACCAAAAAAATCTGTTTAATTCTCTTATCCCAGATTATTTTCTCAAAGATTTGGACGATTTTTTTTGGTTTTTTAATATATTTATCTTTGCTCTTAAAGAATTCTAAAGATAGATAATCGTTCTCTATATTATCTGGTAATTGATATTGTTTTACTATTATTATTTTATTTCTAATCTCAACTAATATATTCTCATTTCTAACTGTGGTCAATAAAATCCAATTTAATCTCTCACTAAGACTAGTTTGATATAGAAATTGGGAAGAATTAACAATCAAGGGAATAAGAAACCCTAATTTATCCTTATTTACAAATTGTTTTGCATGAATATAGAACACATGTCCAGCTTTAGGTTCAAGATAAACAATCGATTTGAAATTACCCCCTTTATCAATTAAATCAATGGATTCTTGTAACGAATCTAATCCGTAAGAATTTATGATAAATTTTATATTTTCATCAAATACACGGAATTTAGAGACTTCGCCTGAAAATTCTCTATCAAGAATTTCTCGAAATTTTTCAGTAAATTTATCCATTATTTCATGAATTACTGAATGCAATAATTCTATCAATTCATCATTTTTTGTGGTTGCTACAAAAGTGATTTGTTGAAAATAATCTGAGAATTTCTCAAATATTATATTAGTTTCCTTTAATTTTAATGATTTTATGTCTTCTCCTCTTTCTATACTTGCAAAAGTATTCATTGCTGTTAAAAATCCACTAAGTAAATCATCATCACTAGCTTCATCTTGTGTAGCTTGATGCCAACTATATAGGAGTTGTCCACCATCATTAATTATAAATAAATCATCCATTAAATTCGCCGTCGATAATTAAAGTGTTTGATAACATTTTTTAATGTATTGATTTAATAGAAGAATGTTATTGTAAGCCTTAAAAGTTTTGTCCTTTAATATTGGATATGAATTATGTTATAGAATATCTAATTCAAATAAGAATTTTTACAGAAAAGTAAAAATCTTTTTACTAAATAACATAAACCTAAAGTTTCTTATAGGAAATTATCTTATCATTTTAAATAACACATTTATACTTGAAATTAGGGGAATACTAATTTGCTAAATCGAATAGACCTTAAAGGTTTCAAAAAAGTTCAAGATGAATATAAGAAAGACTTATCCAAATGTAAAAAGACTTTAGAAGTCAAGGGAAGATGGAGACTAGACGTGGAATATGGCCCACAATTTGAGACAAAAATGAGGACAGAAAGAGCAGGGGATATTACAGTACAAACAGATGAAACAATTATCCTTGGTGGAGGCGGAACTGCGGTACACCCTGTTCATTACTGTATGGCAGGTTTTTGTGGTTGTTTTTCTGCTGCATTTGCTAAATGGGCTGCTATGGCGGGAATTGAATTAAAAAAGCTTGATATCAGAATAGTTGCAGATATAGATTTAACTACTGGATTCGGAATTGAGGATGGGGTTCCTGCTGTTGATGACTATAAACTTGAAATCTTTGTTGAGAGCGATGCAAGCGTGGAAGAATTAAATAAAGTGTTGGAGCATACAAAAAATAGATGTTTTTGTATGTATTGCATCACTACACCAATAGTTCCTAAAATCGAAATGATAGTTGATCTTCCAGAGAAGAGTAAAGAAGAGGCGGTCTTTATATGTCCTAATTGTTTCAACAAAACAATGGTCTTTTTAGACGATAATACTCAAAAATGTAAGAATTGTGGGACAACGGGGTATTTTACTTTGCAACCTGAAGCTAAAAAAGTCTCTCAATAAAAAATATGATTTTATAATATAATTAAGTGATTAATCAAATAGTTTAGAAAAATTATTTTAATTTATGATTACAGAAGTGAAATTTAATGGCAGAAGAATGGCCTTATGTATCTGATAAAGATCAATATGTTATGAATTTAGAAAAAGACTTAAAGAAGGTTAAAAGTCAATTATATCATACTTTAATAAATGCAAATAAGACAGTAAACAAAATTCAAAAGTTGCAGGATCAATTGAATCAATGCCAGTCTGAAAATATGAAATTAAGACTTCAAATTGAACAATTAAGTAAATGATTTAAGAAATTGGAATAAATTAATTTTGTAAAATAAAAAAAGGTAGGATTTATCATAATGAAAGGTAGACAACTAAAATTCGTCTTTAAAATTACAGTAGTAGGAGATAGTGCTGTTGGAAAAACATCATTAATTAAACAATATACTCAAGGATCATTTGAAGATGATTATATTTCTACGATTGGAGCTCAATTCTCTAATTATAATGAAGAGATAGATGGAGATAAATGTAATTTATTTATCTGGGACATAGCAGGCGAAAAAGAATTCAAATTTTTACGGTCTCAATTTTATATGGATAGTAAAGCGGCTATCCTTGTCTATTCTCTTGAAGAAAATAATCGGGGAACAAAAAGCTTTAGTCACTTGAAAGATTGGCATGAAGATATAAAAAAACATTGCGGAGAAATCCCTGTTATTATTTTCGCAAATAAAGTTGATTTAATTGATGAAATTAATATAAATGATTCAGAGATCCAGAAATTGGTTAAGGAAAATAATTTAATAGGGGTTTATCGAACTTCTGCGAAAACTGGCCAAGGAGTAACTGAGGCGTTCCAGAAAATCATTAGAGTATTACATAATCATTACAAGAGTTTAATCTAGCTTTAAACTAAGCTCTCAAGGAATTGCTATAGAAATAATTAATGATAGATCAATTTTTAATCAATTTTTTTTTTTCATTTAATATCTGTTTTATTTCATGATAAATATGCAGTTATATTTCATATATTCAAAAAAACCATAAAAAAAAAGCTTAAATATTATTGCTATTATAAGATTTTTGTAAGAATTCATAGAAAATTGTCAATAAATGCAATTATCAACTTTTGAGTTTTTATAATAATGAAATAGGAGATAAGAAAGAGGTGTTATAATTATTTCTCAGGATGATATGAAGGATCTTACCTCAAATTTAGATGATAAAGTTGTTAAAGCGCTTCAACACAAGATTGATATGTATGAAGCGGAGATTGGTGAACTTAAAGATATTTTAACAAAAAAAGATGAAGAAATTGCATCTATAGCAAATTCTAAGGATGATTTAAATTCTAAATTGGAGGAAGCTAAAGATAAATTATCTGAATTGGAAGGTAAGACAACAGAATTGGATAAATTAAATCTTGATATTTATGACTTAAAAAAAACTGTTTCTATAAAGGATGATCAATTAGATAAATTACAAAAAGAATTGGATGAAATTAAATCAAATTTAACTGATTTTGATGATCTTAAAGCTAAAGGTGCTGAATTGGATGATTTAAAGCCAAAACTTGCAGAATTAACTAAAAGTAAGGAAGAGTTTAAAAATTTGCTCGAGGAAAAGGAAGCCAAAATAAATGAATTAACTGAAAATCTTAATGAAAAAGAAAAAGCTTACAATGAGCAAAAAAATAAATTAGAAAAAGTTGAAACTGAGTTATCGGAATTAAAACCAGCTGAACCAACTGTTTACACGAGTGAAGAACGCTTAGTTTGTCTTAATTGTGGTGCTAAAGGAAAGGATTTAAAGGTTGAAGAGGATAAAAGTAAAGTGCTTGGGTATATTGGTCATACTCCTCTTTATGCTAAAATTAATGTTTGTAAAAAATGTGGCTATAAATTCTAGTCCATCCATTTTTATTTATTTTATTTATATTTTTTATAATGCTATATAAATTCAATCAATAGACTAATCCAATTTAGATAACTTTTTTACTTCTAAAAAGCAAAAATAAACTATCATAATTTTAGTTTTTAGAGTGAAATAAAAAGTGATTAAAACAAGAATAACTGAAAAATTTGGCATTAAATATCCTATTATTAGTGCACCAATGGGCCCTTTTTATACAACTGAATTAGCTGTTGCTGTTTCTGAAGCTGGAGGGTTAGGTGTAGTGAGTCATGCTACACTAAGAGGAAGAAATTCAATAAAAGACTTTAAGGATCAATTAGATTATGTAATAGAACATACAGATAAACCTTTTGGGTTTAATGTAAGAACTGCTCGTATACAAACAGATCACCGAGTCCTTTTAAGAAAAATACCACAATGGCGGAAGGAAAATCAAAAACTTAGAGAACAATTAATATATGGTTTAACTAGTGCGGGAAGTCCTCGTGTTGCTGGAAAATTATGGAAAGAAAAAGCTTCTGATATGTATCATTTCCATGTTGGACCAGCATTATGGTTAATAGATAAAATAATTGAATCAGGTTGTGACGGAACAGTAGCAACTGGTACAGAAGGAGGAGGACATCAGAGTTATGAAGGAATTTCTACATTAGTACTAGTGCAACAAGCGGCTCAAAAATATCCTGATAAACTGTTAGTTGCTTGTGGAGGGTTTGCGAGTCCTGAAGGAATCGCTGCAGGATTAGCGATGGGTGCTGATGCTGTTGCTATGGGTACTCGATTTATTGCTTCAAAAGAAAGTGAATTTCATGAAAATTATAAAAATCTTATTCCACCTGCAACAGCAAGAGACACATTGCTTACAACAGGTGGATTTGGGCCAATTCGATTACTAAAAAATAAATATTGCTTAGAACATGGTGAAGTTTTAGCAAAAGAGGATAAAATTAAGCAAGAATTAGCATATGAAATGGATGAATATCTTAAAGATTTGCATGCTTATGAGATTGTATATACAGAAGGTGATGTTGAAAATGGAGCGATACCAGTAGGACAAACATGTGGATTAATAGATTCTATCTTAGGTGTGGATGATATCATTTCAAGTTTTACTCATCAAGCTGAGAAGATATTAAAAGATCTATGTTCTAGGATCTCATGAAAAATATAAGAATTCTTTATTAATATCCCTCCTTTTTTTTATATATCCTAATTTTTCTAAGCTTTATACTTTTATATTTAGTAGAAAATGAAACATATGGATTCAGCATCAAAGAAATTACAGAAAAAAATAGAGGAATTAATGGAAATAAAGTATAAAGCAGTTACAATATTAGAAAAATGTAAATCTTGTGGAACTTGTGTGACCTTTTGTCCTTTGAATTTAAGAATTTTTGGAGAACATGGAAAGGCAATTACAATCTCATCTAATAGGTCTTGTGGTGGATGCTCAGTATGTCTTCATAGGTGTCCCAACCAGGCAATCACATTATTACCTATGAAAATTGAGTAATTTGACTTTAAATTTGTTCAAAGATATCATGAAAATATTTTTTTCATATGATTTAATTAAAAAGAAAGAGTGTTATGTAAATTATTCTTTAATTATCTTGCTTTCGTAATTCCCTTCTAAGAATTTTTCCAATTACTGATTTCGGTAATTCTGGAACTATCTCAACAATTCTAGGATATTTAAATGGGGAAATATTCTCCTTACACCATGTCATTAAATCTTGTTCATTTATTTTACCTTGATATTCTGGCTTTAATGAAACAAAAGCTTTGATATTTTGCCCTGTTTCAGGATCAGATACTCCAATGACTCCTACTTCATTAATAGCCTCGTGCATGTACATGAGATCCTCGACTTCTCTTGGAAACACACCATGTCCTTTGTATTTGATCATATCACGTTTTCGGTCTTTAATACGGAGATAACCGTCTTTATCTATACACCCAATATCCGCTGTATAATACCATATTGTCCCCTTTGAATCTTTTTTTAATGCATATTCTGAATCTTCTTTCCGTCCTAAATATCCCAGCATAATTTGAGGACCAGTACTACATATTTCACCAATATATTGAAATTCATCAGAACCACAATTTTCACAACTTTCATTAGGACATCGTGGTAACATTTTTACACCTTCATCTGCATCAACAATCTTCACATAAGTATCTGATATTGGAAATCCAACTGTATTTGTTTTTTGAAGCTCTTTTTTGAAAGGATTTAGAGCCACAACTGGAGAGAATTCTGACATCCCATACCCCTCAACAATACTAGCTCCGGTAATTTCTTCAAATTCCCTCTTCACCTCTTCAGGTAAAGCACTCGCTGCAGAGATACAAGCAATAAGTGAATCTAATTTCCCTTTATATTTTTTAGAGTCGGGATCCTGATTAATTTTAATGTAAAGAGTAGGAACTCCTGGCATATAAGTTGCTTTTTCTTTACTTATATAATTTAAGATTTTTGATATTTTTTCTGGGGGTCGGGGAAGTAAGATCATTTTCCATCCTTCTAAAACAGAGACTGTCATTCCTATATTACCAAATGAATGTGCTAGTGGGACAACTATAAGCATACCGCCCTTACCTTTCAAATTCTTCATTTCTGGCAATTGATTTGTCGCCCATATATCCGTTTGGAGCGCGTTAATAACCATTGAATGGTGAGATGTCATTACTCCTTTTGGTACACCAGTAGTTCCACCTGTATATATTAAAACTGATATATCTTTTTCAAGATCTATATCAACTTTTGGGACATTAATTGGAAGACCGTTCTTTAAAACTTCTTGAAATTTATGGAAAATAATATTACTTATTTTTTCAGGCCATTCTTTCATTCGTGGGATTTTCCCAAGAGCCGATCCAAGTTTAGCTTTTAATGATGGTAAATATTCTGCTGTTCCTGTTAGAATTATATTTTCAAGTGTAGGTATTTTACTCAGATCTTTTCCAAGTAGATATTCTTCATACAAAAAATCTAAAATTACCAAGAGTTTTGCTTTTGAATCGTTGACTTGATGGACAATTTCAACAAACCTGTTAACAGGAAGTATAGGATTAGACACTGCTCCAATTCTAACTGTAGCCCAATGTGCAATTACATATTGCGGTACATTTGGTAAGTCGATGCATACAACGTCTCCTTTTTTTATTCCCAATTTAGCTAAACTTGTTGCAAATTGATCAACAAGTGTGTCTAATTCTAAATAAGTCATTCGAAAACCTTCAAAATATATTGCTTGAGAATCAGGGTATTGCATAGCGGTTCTACTTAAAAGTTCTCCTAAAGGAGCTATATCATAGTCAACATTTCGGGGTACTTCTTCAGGCCAATTTTTATTTATTCCATAAAATTCGATTAAATCTTCATTACTCATTTTTTTTCAAAATTGATTTAATAGAAATATGTATTATTATTCATTTCGATATTATTTAAAATTTTTAATAAAACAATATCAGAAAAATCCAATATTATATATTAAATACAGATGCTTTATTCCTAAATTCGCATTTTGTATAAATCTTTATCTGGAATATAACTCATCATGATTAAATCGTCTCGAATTTCCCAACCTAAATTCTGGTAAAAATTAACAACTTTTTTATTATATTTTTCAATAAATAGATGGATTTTATGTACACCCATTTTACGAAATTTCTCCATTAATTCATCCATTATCATTTTACCGTATCCTTTTTGTTGATAATCTGGATCCACAGCCAGATGGTGGACATAACCTCTCCTCCCATCGAATCCTCCGATTACAACACTAATAATTTTATTTTTAATCTTTCCGATTAAGAAAATATCTGGATTTTGTCGGACTATTTTTTCTATTTCTTCTAATGTGTCAGAAGAACCTACATTTATTCCTGCTTTTCTCCAGAGTGCAACAATTTCCTCATAATAATCTATAGAAAATTTTTCAATCTTCATTTTGAATAATATTAAGTATTAATTTTCAGTTAATTTATCATATTAAATTTAAGATTTAAAACATTTTAGAGAAGATTTTTCACAATAAATTTAGTTAAAATTAAAGAATTATCCGAAAAAAATAAAAATCAGCCTTTATTACTTTCTTGAATAATCTTAGAATATATTAAACTTTTTAAACAAAAAACGGTGAATTAAATGAGTGATGATCTAAGAACAATTAAAGAAATCTCAAAACTTACAGGAAAGGAATTAAAAAAAATTCATGACGATTTTTATGAAAGTAATTTAGATAATGCTGAATTTGCTTACTATCTTCAAGGAGATAATATAATATATATAGGTATTAATTTCTATTATTTAGATTTATCTGAGAAAGATCTACAAAAAGTTTACGACTCTATAAGCAATCTTAAATCATTAAAGGGTTTAAGTCTCAAATATAAAGCCATTGATAAAGTTCCAGATTTTATTAGAAATTTCAAAGATTTAGAATCATTAAACCTATCAGGCAACCAATTAAAATCATTACCTGAATGGATGGGAGAACTTAAGAATTTGAGTCGTCTTAATCTAGAAAATAATAATATAGCATCTATCCCCGAATGGATGAAAGAACTTAACAATTTATCTCATCTTAATATGCAAAAAAATAATTTAACATTTTTACCAGATTGGCTAGGAAATTTAGAAAATCTAAAATTTTTAGATGTGGTTTTTAATGATCTCGAATGGAATGATGTAAGTCTCAATGTATTAAATAGGGTAGTTAAAAGAGGAGGTAGTATACTTGCACCGACTATACTTCAGTTTCAAGCAACACATGAACTCCCTAAAGAAAAGATTGAGATCATACGTGAAATTGAAAAGGATACCATTGAAGATGAAAGGAAAAAGCGTAGAATATCTAAATTCGCTATAAATGTAGAGGATGGTAAAGTCACGGAGTGGAAATTCGTTGGGTATGGCATAAATTCCTTACCAGAAAATTTTGGAATTTTTAATAATCTAAAATCCTTGATCATTTCACGTAATCGAATCGAAAAGTTACCCGAGTCTTTTGGAGAATTAAAGGACTTAGAGATCCTCGATTTATCTAGTAATGGATTAACCACTTTACCAGAATCTTTTGTTAATTTAACATCGATTAATAATCTTAATCTTAATAATAACCAATTTAGTGAGATCCCTACACAGCTATGGGCACTTAAAGAGCTTACTGATTTAGATTTATCCAACAATCCTCTTAATCCTGAAGAGATAGTTATTTCACAGAAAGTTCCAGATTTAATTAGAGAATACCTTAGAGTGAAAGCTACAATTGTAGTTTTTATATCTCATGCTGTTATCGATTTTGAGCCTTATCGCATAGAAGAACTTGTGAATTACTTGGAAAAGCAAAAGGAAATATCTCAAGTATATTTTTGTGAGTCAGATCTTGCTGGTAATATTGATGAATGGATGCTAAATGCTGTACAAAAGTGTCAACTAATTTTATTTATTGGAACTAATAAATCAGTTTTTAATTCCGTAGATTGTGCCAATGAACTGCAGCTCGCAGATAAATTCTCTATTCCGGTCATTCCCCTAAAAGGTAAAGATATAGACTGGTCAGATTTGGCGGAGATAAACCTCTCTCGGGAATTAGGATTAGAATATGATATTGATAACTTCAACCAATTTTGCTCTGATGTATACAAGTACATAGAAAATTTCAAACGGGAAATAAACCTAATGGAAAAAGAGGAACGTCGATTAGGCATTATAGACATATATGAACGATTTCGGTTAATGTTAGATGAAAGTCTAAGTGATATTAAAAGAAAAATGGATGCCTTAGAAGAACGAATCAAACAACTTGAAAATAAAAATTAATAGATTTCTATAATTAGATTGATCAATTGATTTATTATATGTCTATTGATAATCTATTTATTCTTTTTCTGATTTCAGTTTTATCTTTTATTATTTTCTTAATATAAATTGAAATTTCCTCTCTTTTTTTATTATCAGAAGGAAATGGTAATACAATTTCCATAATACGATTTCCAATTGTAGCAATTGTGCCTTGAACAAAAGTAATTGCTTGAATCTGCTTTTGTACAACGTCTAAATTAAGTAAATATAAAAGTAGGAAAGAATCAATATTCTTCTCATTTTCTAATATTTTTATTTGGAAAATATGACTTTGGATGATTATCTTTGTATCAAGTTCTGTGATATAAGCAGTTTTTCCTATTAAATTAGGACCACCATCCTTTACCAAAAGAATATCTCCAACTTCAATATTTTGTTTTTTTTTATATTGTTCATACACTTCCATACTTGTCTTCTTATATGAATCCAGATTTATTTCCCAGTTATTTATTTCACTTGTCCTAATAAATGGGATATCCCCTAAACCATATACATGAGATCCTACTTCATCTCCTCGTGGGAGATAACCACCTTTGTTTGAAAAGATGATATTATTTTCTATTAGATCCTTTATAGTTAGAAGTATGAAATTATTATCATCTGAAAGTTTTTTCAAAGTTTTTTCTACACCAGCATAATAGAGTGGGATGAAAATTTTATTCTTAATTTGATTAAATTTCATCTTAAAGATTTTTTGCTCTTTTAAATAATTAAATTCCTCAGACGCTTCTATTTTTATATTTAAATCTCTGAGATCATCATTAACTATTAAATTTCCGCTATTATCAAATTTTTTACTTCCATCTTTATTCAATTTATATAAAACTTTTCCATCTTTATCGTGTCCAACATTTTCTACAATCGCAAAGTCAATCATATAATTTTCTGGAGTATTATTTAATTTTTGAAAAAACAAAATACTTGTTTTGTTACAGGTATAAGGTTGAAATGTATTTTGATCTAGAGAAATAATCCCTAAAATTTTACCTTTCAAAATTAAGTATTCCCAGATATAGTGATCTGTCACATTTCCAAATATTCCCTCTGGTAAAACAATACCAAGTTTTCCACCATTTTTGAGTAATTGAACACATCTTTCAATAAATAAAACTTGAGGAGATTGTTGTTTTACTAACTTATCTTGTACTTCCCATTTACTATTGACGTTTTTCCAAACATGTGCTAATTCATATTTTTTTAAAATTTTTTTATCGCTTATAGGGATCTTAGCTCCAAATGGAGGATTAGTTAAAATATAATCAAATTCATCATTTTTAATCAATTGTTTTGCGGGAGATCTATAACTCTCTGGATCCAATGAATCTTCGCAAAAAATATTAGAATTTCCATTACTTAATATTTCCAAGTATAGCTTACTAATTTTAGCTAAGAATAAATCCTTATCAATACCAAATAAATTAGATATTGATTTAATTCTGCTTTCATTGGATTCTATTTTTGACCATAAAAGATTTTTTGTTTCAAGGAGAAATCCGCCATGGCCACAAGCAGGATCTAATACTTTTGAATTAGTATTAGGATTGAGATAGTTAACCATAAATTCTATAATATTGGGAGGAGTAAAGAACTGTCCACCTTCGTCTTTTAAAATTTTGCTAACAAAAATTTCAAAAGCATCACTAAAAATATCTTTAGATGACTCAAGTAATGAAATCTCCTGTAATTCTTCGACGACTAAATAAACAAGTTCTTCTGTTAATGTTATTTGTTCATTGGCATTCATTACATTCTTAAATTTATCCCTTACATTTTCATTGAACAAAGTTCTAATGCGTCTAAGTAAATCTTTTTTGGATTCTCCAAGTTTTATACAAAATTCTACTTTCTCTTCGGGTTTTTTAAATTTTTCATCAACTAGTTTACATAACAAAAGATTAACGATTTCTTTCGAACGTGTCCTAGTATCTGTATCGGTGTACTTTAATTTTCCATAGAGATGTTGATTTATTGATTTAAATACCTGTTTTAAGTTTGTGTATTTTTTTAAATCTTTTTTCCTTAGTATCTCAGATTTTTCCTCTATAAAATCGGTAATATCAACGGGCATTTATGATTAACTAAAAGTTTTTATGCTTTCTATTAACTTTAATTTCTTTATAAATCATTTATAATAAACCAATTTATTATTGTTTTTTATTAATTGAAAATTAAAGTAAATTATGTCTTCGAATAATATGCAATTTGGAGAATATATTGATTTCACAGTAAAAAAGAAATTTGGAATTATTACTCTCAATAGAGTTCATAGATCGAATGCGTTTGACATTAAGCAATTTGAAAATTTAAAAAAAGCAGTCCAATATTGCCAAAATGAGGAAAAAATTCGAGGATTAATATTAACTAATAATGGTAATTCATTTAGCACTGGTGTAGATTTAGGAGCTATTGATGGAAGTGATCATGAATCAGTAGAATATTTGGAAGGTACTGCTGCTGCTATTTGTAAATTGATTTATAATGGAAAACCTGCGATTTGTGCTGTTAATGGAAGAACTATGGGTGAAGGGGTTGTTTTTTTAGCATGTTGTGATTATCGTATTGCTTCTGTGGATAGTTTTTTTCAAATGCCTGAAATTTTTTCTGGAATCTTTACTGGTACTGGCTGTCTAGTGCTATTTTCTAGATTAATCGGGATTCCTTGGACAAAAAAACTTTGCATGTTTGCTGAGAAAATCAATGCTCAAAAAGCATTACAAATCGGTTTAATAGATCAGATTGTAAAGACAAAAGATGAATTAATGAAATTTGCATTAGATAAAGCCAAGTTCCTATTTACTAAAAATCAAACTGTTTTAAATGCTATAAAATTATGCGCTAATCATTTAGCAGATAAATCTTATTATGATGCATATGAATTAGAAAAAATAGGATCATCATGGTATCAATTTGAAGACAAAAAACAATATATAATAGATTTTAGAAAGAAATTTGAATAAACAATTTGAGCTGGTAAAATATTTCGTCAGAGAATACAAAGTTCGGAAAGTCTATTGAATTTTCAATTAAAAAAAAGTTTGGAATTATAAAATTGAACAGAATACATAGAGGAAATGCAATAACTATCGAAATGGCGATGGATCTTAAAAGCGCTTTACATTTTTGCCAAAGTTCAGAAAAAATTAGAGGAATTATTTTAACTGGAAATGGATCTTCCTTTACTACAGGAATGGATATCGATGAGATAGATGGTAGTGATCATAAAACTGTAAAGGAATACGAAGATACAGCAGCATCTATCCAGGATATGATCTATTATGGAAAACCTACGATATGTGCAATCAATGGTAAAGCAATGGGTGATGGTGTAGCATATGCAATATCTTCTGATTATAGGATTGCTGTAAAAAATTGCTATTTTAGGATGCCAGAGATAAACATAGGTGTTTTTCCTGGCACGGGTATTATTTTACTGATGTCAAGGGTCATTGGAATTCCTTGGACAAAGAAAATTTTAATGTTTGCAGAGAAAGTGAGTGCTGAAAAAGCATTAGAAATTGGTTTAGTAGATCACCTTGTAGAGAATCAAGAAGAATTAATGGAAGTCGCATTGGGGAAAGCAAAATTTCTATTCACTAAGAATCAAACTGTCTTAAATGCAATTAAACTATGTAGCAATCATCTAGCTGATAAGTCATATAATGAAGCTTATGAATTAGAGAAATTTGGTTCAGCTTGGTATGAGTATAAGGATAAAGAAAAGTATATCAATGAATTCAGAAAGAAATTTTATTAATAGATCTTCTATCCGTCAATTTCATATTTTTCATAAATTTTTTATTCGGCATATTCCAAATCTAAATTTGAAATTGCATAACATTAAAATCTAATTGAAAATTAGTTTTCTATTAGTTATCTATAGGTAATTAACCTAAGATATACTGTAATAAGGAAAACAAAAGAACCTGACTTAAAAAAAAAGAATAAGTTAAAAATACTAGTGATAAGGTGATAGAAGTTGGCTAAAAAAGCTGATGATTCAAAAGTTTTTATTGGTAGAAAGAAATCAATGAGCTATGTGATGGCAGCCATGGTTGTGTTAAATGAGAAACCAGTGAAACTATTAGCTCGAGGTCGATCCATTTCTCGTGCAGTAGATGTAGCTGAAATTTTGATAAATAAATTTGTTTCAGGAAGTAAATACGGAGAAATACTGATTGGAACTGAAACAATTACAAACACCGATGGCACAAATAGTAATGTTTCATCAATTGAAATTGAAATTCTGCCGCCTAAAAAGTAAAGAATTCTAAATTAATACAGGAGAAAATCAGGAGACTTTCTCGCTTCTTTTTTTTCTTTTAATATTTTAAGTCCGTTATGTTGGTTCAAATTTATATTCGTCAACATCAATAATTGGACGATACCCAATTTTTTGATATATGCTATTAGAAGTTGGGTTACTCAAATCTGTAAAAAGAAAGCAAAATTTATACCCTTCCCCCAACAAACGTTTACTTAACTTTGCTACACATTCAGTTGCATATCCTTTTCTTCTTAAATTAGGTGGAGTATAAACATTATTAACGGCAATACCATTAGGAGAGTTACCTGCTTTACGTACTAATGAAACAGGCTCTCCCTTATCGATTAATAAAAATAATCTTCCCCCATTCATATCAATTCTGAGTCTTTTCAACGATCTTTCTATCATCTGCGGATTTCTTTCATTAAGAGCCTCTATCATGAACTCCCGTGTCCACTGAAGCACAATTTTTTCATGCATTTTTGTTACCTTAATAAAATCATGATCTCCTATGGTATCCTCTTTTACAGTTTCTAATTTATAAATTCTTTCGTTTCTTATTATCTCAGAGTTTAAAGCATTCTTTTTACACCACAAATTGACGAAATAATTCACTCCTTTTTTAAATCCTAAAGCTCCGGGTAATTTTTCCCCTCTTTTAAATAAGGTTTCAACTAGAATATTAATTGAATCTAAATCCTTAGTATAAGACAATAGTTGATTGTAAGGTGGTGTTCTTATAGAGACAAGTTTAATTTCGCTTTCTTCTTCAATTACACATAAAGTTGGTTTCTCATGACCATACCTATGAAAATCTTTCTTAAGATTATTGAGAATGGCCAATAGAATACCATTTTCAACCTCATGTTTAATTAAAAAGGGGAATACAAAATCATGAAATATATTTATATCATCATAAAATATTGCTTCCATATTCATTTATGAAGTATATTTAGTTAAAAAAGGTTAGTCCTTCAATTATTTTTACCCTATTGTTTCGACAAATTAAGTCCTAATTTAAAGAATTGCTTTGGAAAGTTAGCAAAAATATAAATAATTGAAAGTAATCATAACCTAAATGACATCAAGAAAATCCATACTATTAGTTATAGCCATTTTAATTATTGGTTGCACAGTGAATTTTAGTATTATAGAAAATAATACTCAAATGAATGACAGAAAATCTACTTCACTTGCTATTTCAGCAGCAAATAGGACCGTAGATTATTTAATCATTACAACACAAGATTTTAAGTCTATTCTTAAACCTTTAGCTGAATGGAAAACACAGAAAGGAGTAATTTCAAACATTGAGATTATTGGAGATATAGAAATACAATACTCAGGAGGAAGTCTGCCTGAAAAAATTAAAAATTGCATATTAGATTACAGATCAAATAACAAGACTCAATGGGTTCTTCTAGCTGGAGATCATAACCATGTCCCAACTAAATATATAACTTGTAATGATGGTTATTCTTATGATGGTGATGTAGTTTGTTGTGATTCCTATTACGGAGATATTGATAACGATTGGACTCAATTAAATTTTGATTATGAAGCTGAGATTTATATTGGACGTTTAACTGCTAATAATAATTTTGAAATGACTAATTTAGTTCAACGAATATTGAATTATGAGAAAAACCCCCCTGTTGGAGAATGGATGTCTCATGCTATATTAGCTGGTGCTATACTTCAATTTGATTTAGATTGGAATCATGATGATGCTGTAGATTACGGAGAATGTGATTCGAATCGGTTTAATCATTATGTAAACAAAACTTTACTCCCAGATAATTGGACAAGTACATTCCTAGCTCAAACTCAAGGTATCAAAGGTTCTGATTATCATACTGATGCGGAATTAACTTATTCAAATCTGAAATATGCCATAAATCAAGGTTGTAGTATAGGTACTATCTTCGCTCATGGTAATCCTTTAGCAATGTCTATTTGTAAATGGCTTACAGACTATGATGGAGACATGCTATTTGATTATACTGCGAATCCCTTTACTGGAGGAGGGAGTATGATTGATGTAAATACTTGGTATCATCTCTTCAATTCATCTACAACTGATTTAATAGAAGGAGATAAGTTGGGTTTGTATTATTTTGGTAGCTGTTCTGTTGGTACTTTTGATTACCCAGTAGATTGTATTGCAGAATTTTTTCTAAAAAATACGGCAATTGGATGCGTGGCAGGAAGTTACGTAGTTTGGGGTGAAGATCAATGGTATGAACGTGAACATGGAGGATGGTTCGTTGATGGACTAGGTTACCGCTTTTTTGAACAACTTTTTCAACATAATCAACCTGGTAAAGCTTTAGCTTTAGCAAAGGCAGATTATGCATTCGATAGAATTAATTTGTCAGATCCTAAAGAATATCCAGAATGGGGAAATAAAACACTCAAACAGTTTAATTTGCTTGGTGATCCTGAAGTTCCTATATGGCTTTCAATCCCTAAACAACTTAATGTTAGTATTAATCAACCATATAACAACAATACGAATGAAATGATCCTTAATGTAACTGCAAATCAAAAACCAGTTCCGGGTGCGACTGTAACTTACACCGAAAATAATCAACTTATTTGGATGGGAAAAACAAATGAAAATGGAACTATTGCAGTACCATTTCCTGATATAGAATTAGAGAATAAAGTTTTCACAATTAGCAAAAATGGATTTCTTCCATATCAAGTGGGAATGCCTGAAAATGATGATCGGAGAGGTATTCCTGGATACAACATCATCGGAATGATGCTTATTATCATAAATTTTATAGGTATTATTTCAATTTATTATAAATATTTTCTAGGCAAAAGAAAATTCAATTAAAGTCTTCTTATTCCTAAATATTTTCTTTTATTTCTTCAATTTTTTTTTGAAAATTTTCAATTTGTTCTAAATTAACTTTATTATCATTGAGTCCCCTTAATAAACTAATAAAATCTTTAACTATCGGGTGTTGAAGGACAATACACTTCTGATTTAAGGTATTAACATCTAAAATTAGGGCAGATTCTAATTTTTCACCCATTCCAAGGACATCTTTAAAAACTAGTTCATTATCATCTGTATATGACAATACTAGAATATCCTCTCCTATTTGAGAACCATCAGTTCCATTAATTATTTTAAATTCACACATGATTGAATTTACACTTTTAATTTATTCAAAAATCCTTTTTTTTAAGGTTAAACTTAATAAAAACAATTTTTTTAAATTGTCCTTAATAATTCTAAGTATAACAATTATTTTAAAAGTTACAGCTAAAAATAAAACTAGAGGAAATTGAGTGAAATGGCACGTCCATATCAAAAAGCTAACATTCCTGGCCCTGAGATGGGAACTTCAGTCTCAGATCCTTCAGTAATGGCGAATTTACTTAAGACCCCTAAAAAAAAAGTACTTATTATTGGTGCTGAATCTTTAAGTTGGAAACTCGACGAGAAAAAAGTTGCCGACTATTTGGTAGATATCGCAAACAAAATTGATTGTCATGTCGTAAGTACAGGTCATACCTACAGTTATTTAAAGGACAAAATTGTTAATAGAAATTTATATGATATGTCTTTAATTAACATCACTAATCGATTATGTGATAAAGACTGGACTGGTTTAGACGGAGAGGGTCAATATTCAATGGCAATTTTCGGCGGACACCTAGTATTCTATGTCTCTCAGGCACTATCTCGTATTAAAAACTTTACAAACTGGGTAAAAACAATTGAATTAGATAAGTATTCTCATCCTAATGCCAGATTTAGTCTACCAAATCTGAGTGATGAAGATTGGAAATTATTTTTAGAAAAATTAATTGAATTATTATAAAAGGATATTAAAAAAATATGAGGAGATTAGTGAAATGAGTTTTGCTGATATGCCTGTAGATGTTGGCCCTGTCTATGAGGGTGAGAGAATTCGAGGAAATCAAATGTATGTCGAACTTGGTGGTCCGAAAATAGAACAACATTTTGAGCTCGTAAGGGTTAAACCAGACAAAGAAATTGAAGATGGAAAAGTGATGATTATAGGACCTGACCTTAAAGATATGGAAGAAGGCTCTAGATATCCTATAGGGATCCTAGTGGAGGTAGCGGGCCCTGAGCTTGAAGAAGATTTAGAAGCCGTATTCGAAAGAAGGGTCCATGAATTTTGTAATTTTGTAAATGGAATCATGCACTTAAATCAGAGATATACTAATTGGATGCGTATTTCTAAAGGTGCTTTTGAGAAAGGGTTTAATTCCTTCAATATGCTTGGTACCATTCTTATAAGGTTATATAAAGCAGAATTACCAATCATTAAAAAAGCACAAGTAACCATCTATACAGATGCTGAAAAAATCAAAAAGCCATATGATTATGCCTTAGATATATATAATAAAAGAGATGAAAGAGCCCGTAGTATAAATGATGAAGATGTAGATATGTTTTATGGATGCGTTTTATGCCAGAGTTTTGCTCCAACTCATGCATGTTGTATAACACCAAATCGGATGAGTTTATGTGGTTCTATCTCATGGTTTGATGCAAGAGCTGCAGCGAGAGTAGATCCAAAAGGACCTCTTTTTGAAGTTCCTATGGGTAAGTGCATAAACGAATTAGCAGGTGAATTTGAAGGTGTAAATGAAATGATAAAAAAAAGATCACTCGGAGAAATAGATAGAATTTATCTTTACTCGGGAATGGAGTATCCCCACACCTCATGTGGTTGTTTTGAAGCAATTGATTTCTTTATCCCCGAAACAGGTGCGGGTCATGGAATTATTGATAGAAGTTTTGATGGTGTAGCAATCAACGGGTTACCATTTAGTGCGATGGCTAATCAGACAGGAGGAGGTAAACAAATGCCCGGCTTTAATGGTATAAGCATACAATATATTATATCACCAAAATACCAAAAATATGATGGTATTAACTCAGGACTGAAAGGAGGCATTTATACAATCGTATGGATGGGAAAAACTGTTAAAGATCGAGTATATGAATTTCTTCCAGAAGATTTGAGAGATAAAATTGCTACTGAAGAAGATGTTGCTGATTTAAGTGAATTACCAGCTTGGTTGGAAAAAATAGGTCATCCAATTATTGAAACTGAAGAATTCAAAGCTGCTGTGGGTGGAGTGGAAGAAGAGGAAGAATGGGAAGAAGAAGGAGCCATGGTCCCAATGGGAACTATTGGAATGACAATTCCTGGCGTCGGTGGAGCGGGTGGTTTTAAAGTAATACTCAAAAACTGTAAAATACATGCTGAATCTATAGTCATTAAAAAAATTGAACCTAAAGGCAGAAAGAAAAAATAACCCTTTTTTATTTTACTTTTTTTTACATTTTTTAATTTTATAAAGTAAAAATTATTTAACAAAACCCGAAATCTTCGATATTTAATTCATTTATCTTCTTGTTGTGCTATCGAGACGGAATAATTTTAAAAACCCTTATATTTAAATATGAAAATTTCGTCGGTTATTAGTGGTATTCTTATAAGAATATTATGCAATTGCGATTTGGCTTAATTTACATCATAATACAGCAAGTTCACCAAAATGATTCGAGAAGCTGGTATACTCTTCCATGGAATCCCCATTATATTCACTAGCTATCATAGAGCTAGTAAAAAACAAACAAATTTGATTTGTTCAAGTGGTTTGCTTAGTGGACTATTGGGTTTTGCGGAATGTTTAATGGAGCCAGTAGAATATTTTGAAAGTGATAAATACTCCATAGTTTTTAAGAAAGGTATAATAACAGATTTCTTTAGAAACGTTCAAGAAATTGTTGCTTTTATAGTTATGGATAAAGATTATAGACTAGAGAAATATCTACATAAAACTATTCTACCATTATTGGAAAAATTATTAAAAAAATTTATTTCTCAGTTTGATGGTTGTAATCTTACAAAGGTTGGTCAATTTGAACCTTTTAGTGCAATAATTAACAAAATTTTCGGTACAGGTACTCAGACTTTCGAAGAAAGAGTAATATCTTTATTAACCTAATTATAACGTTTAAAGTATTAGTGAATAAATTGTTGTTTTATTCTATTAAATAGCGGTTTAATAGTATCAATACAATTCACATCTGAAAGGTTCCAGTTACCATTTGGATAATAAGCGAATATAATTGAATCAAACAAAGTCCAATTCACATTATTAAAACCAATATCATATCCCACTATTTTAAATCCTTTCTTTAAGGCAAGGGCCATCGAAGAAATTCCATTTTCAGTTGTAGGAATTTTCCAGAGAACTATACGCCAATTATTATATAAATTTAATAAATTTTTAAGAGATTTTTCTCTAATATAGCCATACAGTTTCACGTTTGCCATATAATAATCCTTAGAAACACCATAAAGTTCATATCCCTTACTTTTTTTGTCTTCTTTGAGAATTATTATATCATCTGACATTTTTTTGGTTTGGCTTCGAACAAATTTATATAAGAATATTAGATCTTCATTATCCAATAGATAAACATTTTTATCTCTTTTCTTCCATAGATTTCTGAATATCATCGAAAAAAGTATTGCTGATTCTTCCCGTTGGGGGGGGCAAGGGTTTTTATCAGTAAATTCAAGATTTCTTTTATCTCCAAAATTAATATAAGCTGGTATAATACTATATGGTATGGCTCCTGCATTTTGAGCAGCAGTTTGTACTCTAGTCTTTGGACTACGCACTTCAATATTAAGTCTTAACACGTCTTTAAATTGAGGCATTTTTGTTACTTGTATTAGTCCTGCTGCAGCCATTTTCGAAGTAATTCCTCTATTTTGAAAATCTTTTTTTACAATTAAACTGCCAGCATGGGCAATATATCTTTCCTTTTCAACTAGAGCACAACCAACAGTCAACTTTTTTTCCAAGAAATCGCTTAGAACCCATAACTTATTAGGTTTTGAAATATCTTTCTTTAAAAGTTCAATATCATAGACTGTTGGATTAATGTATTTGTAATTATAAATTTCTCTAAACATTTGGGAAACATTTTTAGCATCTTTTGGAGTAGCTAACCGTAATCCATATTCTTGTCCATCTCGAAATACTATTTTTTGAAAGTAAGCATCCTCTTTTTGAAGTTTTAATTGACTTTTACTTAAAGATGCCATCCTATTTCCCTAATCCTTATCAATTTTTTTAATATTCTAATTAATTCTTTTCAAAACAATATATAAAATTTTCTATTCTTTCATAGGAAAAAAAGGAAAATAAATTTAGATATTAAATTATGCTTTTAGTTTAATACCGATACCACGATACATTAAATAACCCCAAATTATAACTGAAATAGAAAATATACTAATTATAGATCTAATAGTTTTAAATACCTCAGAATCTAAAAGATTATATATAATTAATATATAGAAATCAACAGATAATCCTAAAAAACCTATTAAGTGTGCGATCCATTTTCTTTTCAGGGCTTTTGTTTCAAAACGAGAATAGATTTTGAAATTAGTATAAATAATTGGAACAATTGTAAAGCTGGTCATCATTAACACAATATAGGAAAAAAAAATCAATCCCCATTGTGGTGCACCATTTATTATTTGCACTCCTAAAAATGGTTCATCAGGGTGATCAAATTTTAATCCAACTAAAACTAAGATTAACATACCTATGAAAAGCAAAATTCCATATAACAAAATATACCTATTTTGTCTTTTTATTGAATAAATGAGAGTAGATTCTAAGATGATATTGTTTACAATAAAAAGAAAAACTACCCCAAAAAATATGAAGAAATTCGTCAAAAAATTGAGAATTAAAATAGCTAAATTGTCGCTTATTGCGGCATAAACCATATTCAAAACAAAGCCAATTGATAGACTAATATAAAACCCACTAGTAATAATATGAAACCGTTGCCTTTTTCTCCTCAAAATTTGAAAAGCGATTATTGAAAAAAACAACGCCAAAATTCCAAGCGCAAAAATTATTATGAATCTACTGAGCTCGGGATTAATTTGAAAAAACGTTTTTTTCACCAAATTTAATATTTTCTATGTTGTTATATAATGTATTATTTGCTATTTATTATAACTATATTCTTATTGCTTTAAGAGCGAATAATTATAAGTATATCATTACAAAAAATTGCAAAAAATGTTAATTTAATAATTATATGGTCGGAGTTATATTAACAGTTATTTATCAGTAAGACTTTCTGGCTTAATAATTACAGTAAAATTGTAAGTTAGATTTTATCGTTCTTCTCGACTTAACTTTTTAAGCCTGCGAATTATACCCCAATCCTTAATAAATTGTGCCGCACTTTTAGGAACATATTGTTCCCATTCTTTATTTTTAATCATATCTTCACGAATATCACTTGAGCTAAGTCCTTTATTTTCCAGTTTACGTTCCCATAGAACATGAATATTTAATCCTAGAGATTCAAAATACTTTCTTTTTTGTCTGCCCCAGTCATCATAAATTGTTAAAAAGAAGATAGCATCTAAAGGGACATAATATTTTAATAATTCTGGAAAGTTTATGGGAAAAGGAACAATAGAAAATTCCGAATATTTTAAGTCTTGCTCCAATAGTGCAGCTTGTACCATAAAATAGCGTTCAAAATAGTTTAATGGATTAGCTATTGAAGTACTTCTATGGGGATTTGTTTTCGAATCTCTTGTCAATGAAGGATCTGGATTGGTGATACCCACTATGAGATGGTTACAAAATTGTTTACCTGCTAAAAGATATTTAATATGATCATTATGTAATATCTGAAACCTTCCATGAATAACTCCCATCTCATATTTAGATTCTTTATCGCTCATATTAACTTTTAACCAATTGTATAATTCAGTAAGTCGAATAATTCAGAAAATCTTAATAATTTTATTTAAAGATTTATTAAATTCTTCTTCACTATTTTTTAAGACTTACTTTGCTTAAAAAGCTGGTTTTGCTATAAATATTAAGTTTACAAATAAATATGATACAGTACATTTACTATGACAGTCATGAATTATTTTGAAAAAAAATTTGGCAGCTTTTCAGTTTATAATAAAGAAACTCAGGATATGGTAAAATTTATTCATGCTAGCGATATTCATCTTGGAGCAGTTCAATTTCGTAATGAAAACAGATCTAATGACTTTATTAATGCTTTCCAAGAAATTTTAGAATTGGCAATAATCCATCGGGTTAATTTTATATTACTAGCTGGTGATATTTTTACTTCATTAGAAATTTTACCTGGAAAATTAACTAAGATTATAAAGATATTAAATGACTTTAGAGCTTTTTCAAATAGATCAATTTTAATAATCGCTATAGAAGGAAATCATGACATCCGAAAGTTTTCAAGAGGATTTAGATTCAAACATCGAGGCCAATCATGGTTGAAATTATTAAATAGTTTAGGATTAATAATTCTTCTTGATGCTAATTTAGAAGCACCTCCAAAAGAGATGTTTAGTTTATATAATTTTCAGACTAAAATGGGTGGGAAAATACAAATCAAGAATGTAATGATTTATGGTACACGTTATCTTGGCGAAAAACCTATTTCAATTCTTTCAAAGATAAGGAAGGGAATTAGAAATAACAAGAGTTTATTTAATATTCTGTTGCAGCATTTTGGTATTGAAGGCCAGATGGAAAATGTTCCTGGAGTCAAATTGGAAGATATTCAACATCTTCAACACCGAATTGATTATTTAGCTTTAGGTCATTTTCATAAACAATACATAATTCAAAATTGGATATATAATCCAGGATCATCAGAAGCCGTCTGTTCTGTGGATAATTCATTTAAACGAGGTATATTTTTAGTAGAAATTTCAAAAATTTCAGATAAATTTGTTAAAAAAGTAAAAGTTCTGCATTTAATGAATCGTAAATATCTATGGGAAACAATTAAATTGAATGTTGAGATAAAAACTAAAAAAAAATTTGAAGAATATATAATTAATGCGTTAAATTCTTCATTAAAATATCTGAATTATGAGATAGAACCATCTAATCTTCAAATGCCCACATTATATTTGATATTAAAAGGAAAAAAACCTTCTAAATCATGTAAGGTAAATGAAAAAGATTTAAGAATAAAAATTAGTGAAAAATTTCCTATTGTAGATGTTCAAATTTACAAAAAATTTCAAATCCCGCTAAGAACGTTAGATAATTATATTTTAACTTAAAATTTTTTAATAATACTATTTTCTTTCGTATTAATTTAATGTTTATTAGTAAGTTTATAGAAGATCATAATTATGAAAATTCGATCTTTTATAAGAAAAAATAAATTTTTCACTATAATATCCGTTTCTTTTTTAATATGGATTGTTTTTCTTATTATTTTATCAATTACGGGACAAAGAACTGTAATCTTTTATGATACTCTTGGTCAAGAAGATGCGACATCTGAATTCACAAGCAAAATGCCACTTTTAAGATATTTTGTAGAGCCTTTTATGGCTATAGCTAACATTTTAGAGTATGAATTTACATGGATGTTCCTTTTTTTGATTTTTTATCCCATTTTAAGAGGGATTTATTTAATTTTAAAGAAAAAAGGCAGATTCAGTTCGAAAAAATATATCTATATAACTTATCCTATAGTTGATATATTATACTTTTGTTTTAAAGTATTGTGTCTCTCTATTTTAATCGTTGCTATCTATATACTTATTGGCTATATAATTCAAGGTTATTTCTTTGTAGGCAGATATTTTATGATTCCAATCCAACTGGCTGTCCATTTAAGCATGATCCTTATTTTCTTCAAAATTAGTTTTGTTGTACTTAAATTATTTCATCCAAAACTATCACTTGACTTGTCAAGAAAATTTCAAAAAAATAAAGGAAAAAGAAGAAAAAAAGTGCAAACAATTAAACGAGAAACCATTTTCTATGTTGGAATAGGTGTCATATTACTAGGTGTTAATATCGTGCTTATCTCAACACCATTCCCTCCTCATGAAATAATTCCGACAGTGCCACTCGAAGATGATGAGTTCTTATTCGATTTTCATGTCCATACAACCTTTAGTGATGGATGGCTGACAGTTGAAGAGAGGATCAACTGGTATATGCAACAAGGTATCTCCGGAGCTGCTTTTTCTGACCATGATAATATAAGAGGAGCGACTATGGCTCAGAAATATGTTGAGGACCATGATTTAAATTTTATAGTATTTATAGCAGAAGAATGGACACAAAATGCTGAAAACCCTGGAGAAATCCATATGAACTATTTTGGATTGGCAGAAGAAATTGTGCCTCTAGAATCATACAGCCCAAGTGGGCCATTGGCGATGAATGCTTCTGATACAATAAATTATGTAAAAGCGCATGGTGGTTATATTACTGTTAATCATTACAATTACGATCCAAATCCAAGTGGTGGTTATGGTGTTCCATATAGCTTGAATCAATTAAAGGATTGGGGAGTTGATGGTTTTGAGATTACTAATGGTGGTAGCTATGGAGGAAAATATATACAAATAAGGAATTACTGCTTAGCTAATAATCTTACTTGTATTGGTGGAAGTGATATTCATTCAAATGAAGATTTAAATACTTTTATAAAATTAAAGTTGGATGACCCAACAAATCTCACTATTAACAATATCTTTGAAACATTAAAAAAAAATGAGCATGAAGTAATAGCGATATGTTTCCATCCAAAAGTTGTAGATTTTCCAAGTGATTTGAATGATTTCGGATTTTATATTTTGGAAGATTTTCTTAACTATGTTTTAAGTATAGATATAAATCAGGGATTATCTTGGATAATATGGTCAGGTTTAGTTTATTTATTAATCGTTCTAACTTATCGAAAGATTAAATATACTAATTTAAAGGTTATAAAAAATAAAATCTATAAAACGGAATAAAGTTCAAATCAAAATTTTAAATATAATAACCTGTATTATCTTCCTTATAATTATCTTTTTCGTCATCTTTGTCGTCATCGTCTTCTCCAAGAAATTTTTTGTAGAAATATTTTAGCATATCTTGTGGATCTCCTTTAAAATCTTTCAGATCTCTAGGATCTATTTTAATAATACCACCTCTTTTTAGTGGGATTACTTTATCACGCAAGTCTTTTTCTAATTTTTCCTGTCTTCTCGCATTTAAGAGTAATTCTTTCTTCATCAATTCCTGCAATTCATTTACAACTAGTTTATCCAAATAACTAGGTTCAAATTCCATTAGAGCTTCTGATCCATAGGACTTAGTAATTTTTTTGATTGCTTTATCTTTTTTATATTCTGGAACCTGACTAATACTCTCAAGATTCAACATTGATAAAATGTTTAACCAATCAAGTTTGGTAGACCAAGAGTAGTCTTTATTATCTTCTTCCATTTTCAGTAAAATTTTTTTATCTATTTGATAAAATTATTGCTCGAAATAAAATTTTTTCTTTAATTCTTATATTATAACCAATATATGAACCTTATAAATTTAATTATTTTGTTCTATAATATTCAGTATAACCTAATAATATCAGATATTTAACCAACTTAAAGAACTTTTAAAATAAAATAAAAAATTATAAGGTTAAAAATGAAATTTTAGAAAGAACCTAACTTTGAATGAATTCTCGAATTTTAGACGATACAAATTCTGGTGCATCATGAGTTATCCAATGTGACGATTTTTCATGGCGTTCTATTCTTAAATCCTTAACATAAACGGATAAGCCTTCTAATAGTTGAGGCTTCAGTGCAACATCTTGCATTCCCCAAATTACTAAGGTAGGAACATTTATGATTCCATTCCAATCTTTAAAGCTAGTATTGGCTCTATAATAGTTCACGCCTCCTACTATTGCTCCAGGTTGAGACCATGCTTCAATGTATTTTTCCTTATCAGTAGCACTAAAGTTTTTTGTAAAAACTGCTTTTTTAAGCCATTTATAATTATCTTCGATAATAAACTCCTCACCATTAGGTTTTAAAAACTCAAAAATATAAAAACTAGCTTTTTGTTGTTCCTTATCTGTCCTTAATGATTCATTGAAAATTTTATGATGAGGAGCGTTTAAAATTATTAATTTCTTTAAAAATTCAGGGTATTTTTCAGCAAATTTCCAAGCTACAACACCACCCCAATCGTGCCCAGCAAGATAAAATTCACCCAATTTTAATTCTTCACTTAGACCTTTAATATCTTCTATTAAAAGTTCTATCTTATAGTTTTCAACACCTTTCGGTTTATCAGATAGATTATATCCTCTCATATCAGGTATAATTAACTTAAAATCATCTTTAAGTAGAGGTATTATCTTTGACCAACAATACCAAAATTCTGGAAATCCATGAAGGAGGATTAAAGGTTCTCCCGATCCAATAATAACAGTATGAAGCTTTATTCTATTTGTCTCAACAAAAACCTCTTCAATTTCATTTGTTAATTCCAGACTTATACACCAACAATTTTAATCTTGAAAAAAAAAAATATATTATAAATTTTAGGAATTTTAATGATAATAAAAATCAAAAGACAGCGATTAATGGTTAGAAACAAATAAAAACAAGAAATATATTTTAACAATCTAAAAAAATTTTGTTTATGAATTCATTCAAAATAATTCATAAAAGAACGAGTAAAATCTTTTACCAAAGAATTATCGATTTCACCGAATTTGTATCTTCCATGTGGCATCTTCTTTTCCCGAATTGAAAAGTAACGCTTTAGTGCAAGTTCAAAATCGTTTATAGGCAAACTATTTTCTTCTGCGAATTTTATCTCGCCAAATTTTAGTAGAAAATCCGGGTTTATAATACTCAACTAATTTTTCACCTCGAAAAATAATTTTTTATTCAAATGTTTTTTTAATTAAATAAGTACTTTTTTTATTTTTTAATAAAGAAGTTAGTCAAATATATAAACTTTTTCCTACACTTGCAAGGGGTAAAACTTCTTGAGTTTTACCGAATCCTCATTCACTGAATGAACGTTCATTTATTTTTTTATTATATTTATAATTCAACGAAAAATAAGATTTTGCCATAAAAAAGCGCTTTTTTAAAGATTTCCATTATTTTCCCATTTTTCACTCTTACCATTGTTTTCATATTAAGATTTTTGAACTTCCATAATGAGATTCTAGAATCCCTTAAAACACAATCGATCTATTGGAATTTGAAAATTAAAAAGTAATAAATTTTAACTTGATTTCTTAACATGTAATAATATTTTTAATGAATTTTGATATTTTATATATCATTCATTGTGTTATGAGTTGATTATAAGTGTCTTTACGAGAAAAAAAGTCTGAGATTATAAAAAGGGAAAAAAAAAACCTATTTATAATGTCAGCTCTCTCTGTTTTTGAAGAAAAAGGATTTAATAATACTCGTATAAAAGATATCACAAGAAAGGCTAATACGAGTGTTGGAAACTTTTATAACTACTTTAATTCAAAAGAGGAAGTAATTGAAGTGTTAATTAGTGGATTGGCTGAACTCATGATAAGCAAATTTAGAGAATTATTTGTTTATTTCAAAGAAAATAGAATTCCACCAATCTCTGCGGTTAGAAATCTTTTTCGGGGATATGCAAAGATGTTTAGAGAAAAAAAGGAGACTTTCATTATTTTCTTTGAGCAAATGGGAGGGATGGATCAAAAATACCGTACTAAAAGAAATGAGATTCTCGATAATTTTACTCATGAGGTTGAAAAGATCATCACAAAATTAATAGAATATGGAGCGCGTGTCCAAAATTCTGAGGTAACTGCTAGAGTTTGGACATCCACAGTACTTGGAGTCTTTATTTGGTGGATTCGGAGTGATTTTAAACTTGAAGAGGAAGAACTTATTAGAAATTTAACAGATGTTCTTGTACGTGGAACAATGACAAATTAAGGATACTTCTTTTTGTTAGATGTAAAAAAACTTTGAGATATATATTCTAATCTGATATATTTAGAATCAGAACGTGTCTTTATTAATATTACATTATTTTCCTATTTACTCACTACTTGATGAGTAGGAAATTGAGTAACCTACGGGATATCGGTCATTGTTACAATGTTGAATAATAAATCTAAGCTGCTTAATGGTAAAATTTGTATGATTACAGGAGCTAATTCTGGTATTGGTAAAGCAACTGCTATTGGATTAGCAAAAAGAGGGGCATCATTAGTATTAGTATGTCGAGATCAGACTCGCGCAGAAAATGCAATAGAAGAAATAAAGGAAAAATCAGGAAATGAGTCAATAGATTATATAATTGCGGATTTATCTTCGCAGAAAGAAATTCGCCACCTCGTAGCTGAATTTAAAAATAAATATAACAAATTACATGTTTTAATAAATAATGCTGGAGTGAATTTACACAAGCATACTTTAACAGAGGATGATATAGAGACAACATTTGCTGTAAATTACTTAACTCATTTTATGCTATGTAATTTACTATTCGATACTTTACAGAATAGCGCGCCATCTCGCATCATTAATGTAGCATCAAGTGTTCAAGCAAAATCTTTTGATTTCGATCATTTAAATGGAGATAATCATTATCGCCAATTAAAAGCATATGCACAGTCAAAGTTAGCAGTGGTACTCTTTACATATGAATTTGCAAGAAAAATTAAAGGAACTGGAGTTTCAGTAAATTGTCTTCACCCTGGATATGTAAAAACAAAAATGATACGCAATTTTCGACCATTTGTAAAATATTTTTATCATATAGTTGGTCTATTTATGTTGACTCCAAAAAAGGGTGCAAAAACATCTATATACCTTGCTTCCTCTCCTGAGATTGATGGTATAAGTGGGAAATACTTCAAAAGGAAAAAAGAAGCAGAATCTGTGAAAATTTCATATGATAAAGATACTGCTAAACAATTGTGGTATGTTAGTGTTCAATTAACCAATGTTGATTTTAAAAATTAAGTAAATTTATATTTTAATGAATCTGTAAGTTTTTGTAATTTCTTTGATATTTTTAATGCAAACTTTTCTTGTACTTCTAGTTTTTTATAGTCAGTAGGCAATTTCTTTATATTAGTCAAATAATAATTTCGTATATTATCTATTTTTGGTAAATCTATAATTAGTTTACCATATTTCATGAATGGGATTAATAAAGGCTCAGAATTGGAAGGAGGCGGTTCATCTTCAAGTGAAAGAATATCTTCTTTAAAAATACCGTTGTTATCGAAAATTCTGTAAACTTGTTTTATTCCTGGATATGTTATTTTTTCTTCACTGATTTTTATCTTCGGTATTTTATTATATTCAATTAATTTATATACTCCCGAGATTGTTGGATCATCTCTTGAAGTTGCTAGTTCTGTTCCAACACCAAACGCATCAATTGGAGCATTCTCATCAATAATCTTCTTTATTTTAAACTCATTTAAATCCGAACTTGCTACAATTATTACCTTTTCACACCCTTTATCATCTAAAATTTTACGAACCTTTTTGGCATGTTCGATAAGATCACCAGAATCTATCCTAACTCCTCTTATTTTATTCCCAAATTCACTAGAAATTTCAGCTCCTTTTTCTGTATCGTAGGTATCAATTAAGAGGATTGAGTTTTCATCATAAATTTTATAGTATGATTTAAAACTATCTAACTCATTTTCGAATTTCTGGACAAAACTATGAGCCATAGTACCAGTAGAGCTAATACCTAAATTGAAATCCGCTACCACATTACTAGTCCCGTTGAATCCCGCTATATAACTTGCTCTTGCTGCGTATATCCCTGCAAGTGGACTATGTGATCTTCTTGTCCCAAATTCAAGAAGAATTTTATCCGAAGCAATGTTCTTAATTCTAGATGCCTTAGAAGCGATTAAAGTTTGAAAATTAATTACGTTTAGCAGATAAGTTTCTGCGATTTGAGCATGGAAAATTGGACCTTGTATCCTTAATATTGGTTCGTTTGGAAAGAAGAAATTTCCTTCCCTCATAGCCCACAGATTTATTTTGAATTTAAAGTTAGGTAAGTAATCCTCAAAAAAACTTGGATCAATATTCTTGAATACTGGTTTCTTTCGTAAAAAATTGATTGTAGCCTCTGTAAATTTAGCATTCAATAAATAATATATTGCCTGTTCTAACCCAGCAAATATTAAATAATTACGATTTCTCGGAAATTTTCTAATAAACATTTCAAAAGTAGCGATATCATCCTCTTCACTAACTTCATTCTCATGATTATATTGGTAATATGCTGCTCCCATAGTTAATTGATAGAAATCTGTTGCTAATATCATGTTAAAATCATCAATAAAACCGGAGTTTATTTCGAACATGTCTTTTTCATCATCAATTTTCATCATCAATTATGTATTTACTTTATTTTCTAAATTTTAAACCTTATTTATTTGGTTTAAAAACAATTAAATATCAAATCTATTACTATTTTATTTGATTATTATTTTAGTTGGGAGCTTAATACATGAAGCAATCAATTATTACCATATTTAAAATTACACCTAGTGATCCAGAAGAAGTAAGAAAAAAAAAAATTCTAAACTTTATTTTATTCGGATTAGCAATTGTAGATATAATGGTTATGATTGGAATCTTCATTCTTCTATTAATTGGTGTAGATATTGGTGAACAAAAAGGAACGTTGTCTATATTTACAATTACACCAATATTTCTTTTTATTCTTGTTGTTCTTTTCATTATAAATAATTATATCGCTAGTTTGTTAGCAAATCAAATTTTTCTTATTTTATTTATTGTTCTTATAATTCTTGCCGATAGTCCAAAGGAATTAGTAGAAGGAAGAAGTACAATATATTTCTATCTCCCAATTTTTTTAGCGGGAATTTTATTAAAACCACTCTCGAGTTTTCTTATTGCATTATTTATTAGTTTTATTAGCTTAATTCTATGCTTCATTAGTAATTCCACACCGAATATCTTAGCAATTGGAACATTTTTAATTGTAGGGTTAATCATGTGGTTCTACGCAAAACATTTACAGCAATCTCTTTCACATTCAGAAGAAGCTTATAATCGCTCTAATTTTTATAAAGATATTTTTTCGCATGATATTAATAATATTCTTCAAAATATACTTAGTTCATCTCAACTCCTTTCTCAATATATAAATTACCCTAAGAAAGAGGAAAAATACAAAGAAGTATTAAAGATATTAGATGAAGAGGTTACAAGAGGAGCATTTTTAGTCTCAAATATAAAAAAACTATCTGAATTAGAAGAAGAAGTAATTATTCTAAAAAATATTGATGGATTAGCAGTATTAAATAATACAATAAAAGTTATAAGAAAATCCTATAGAAGTAGAAATTTAAATATTCGAATAAATCATAGTTTTGATAAAATGATTGTTTTAGCCAACGAATTATTAAATAATGTTTTTGAAAATCTTCTAATTAATGCCATAAGACATAATAATAACCCAATTATAGACATTTCTATTAACATCTCAAAAGAAAAAGTGCATCAAATTAATTATTTTAAATGTGAATTTATGGATAATGGTATTGGGATAATCAATGAAATGAAGGAATTAATTTTTGTTAGAACGCCAAATTCAACCAAATATATTGGAGGATTAGGATTATCCTTAGTAAAACAAATTATGGAAAAGTTCAAGGGTCAAATTTGGGTAGAAGATAAAGTTATTGGTGATTATACCCAGGGAAGTAAGTTCATTTTATTATTTCCAGAAATTCAATAATTTTCAGAAAAAGACTAATTAATTTCTAATTGATCTGAATTATTTCACCTGCAAATTTAATTTAAAAAAACTTACACTCTCCACAGAATGATAGTAGAAGTTAAGAGTAATTAGTTTATAAGTTTATTTACAAATAATATTATCAAAAGTAGGAAAAGTAGAAAAATGTTTAAAAACCTTCAAATTGATCTTTGTATAAATACTTATTTTAATAAAACATTAAAATTTGGAGTACACCAAAAATGTATCATTTAGACGATGATGAATATTTAAATGAACCTTATTATAGAAAAACTAGGAGTATTTGCCCAGAATGTTTAGAACCAATTGCTGCTGAAGTTTATGAAGAAAATGATGAAATATGGATGAGAAAATCTTGTGAAGAACATGGACAATTCAAGGATAAAATTAGTAGTAGTGCTAAATATTATAAATGGACTCATTGGGCTATAAAAGACAAGGATGGAAAAGTTATATGGCAATTTGAAAAAAATGGAGAAGCAAATCCTCCAGATTGTGCAACGGAAGACCCAAGAGGGTGCCCTTATAACTGTGGTTTATGTCCAGAACACTTATCAACTTGCTCATTAGCATTAATTGATCTTACAAACCGCTGTAATTTTAATTGTAATTTCTGTTATGCAAATGTACAAAAATCTGGCTATTTGGTCGAACCCTCATTGGAAGAAATTGATAGAATTATGAAACATTTCAGAAGTAAGCCTATTCCTGCGATTGCTATAATGTTTACTGGAGGAGAGCCAACAGTTAGAAAAGATTTTCCTGAAATTTGTAAAATGGCAAAAGATAATGGATTTAAAGAAGTAATTGTTGCAACAAACGGCTATGGGTTCCAAAAGAAAAACGGAGGTCTTGAATGGACTAAAAAAGTAAAAGAAGCAGGTTTAGATACATTATATTTCCAATTCGATGGAATTAACGATATTACTTATGAAAAAACTCGTGGAATCAAGAACCTTATGGCATATAAACAAAGAGTTGTTGATAATTGTCGAAAAGCAGGTCTTGATTCAATCGTTTTAGTTGCAACGATTGCGAAGGGAGTTACTGATATTGAAGTTGGTAATATTATTCAATATGCAATTGATAATGTGGATGTAGTACGAGGAATAACATTTCAACCTGTTTCGCTATGTGGACGAATAGCATTTGAGGAAAGACAAGATTTAAGAATTACTAATGCAGATGTTCTAAAAATTGTAGAGGAACAAACTGCTGGAAAGATCGGTATGGAAAATTCATGGTATCCACTTTCAACCATAGTGGAATTTGGTAGAGTTATTGCTTACTTAGCGGATGTTGAGCCTATAGAATTTACTTGTCATCCAGATTGTGGTTTTGCCAGTTATATGGTCGTAGATCCTGATTCCGGTGAAATGATGCCGATAATGGAATATTTCGATCCTCTTAAAGTTATTGATTTTGCTAATCGTTTTTGGGCAAAAATTAAACATAAAGAAAAAAAACAACTTAGATTGTTTGAGGATTTATTAGGAGATTTTGGTGCAACACTCGATAAAGGCTTAAATTTTTTAGATAAGACTCAGCTACGTGCTAGGTTCCTTTTAGGGGTATTACAATATATGAAAAAGCCAGGAAAGCTTATGGAGATGTTTTCAAGACTTTTAATGAGAGGGGATTGGGAGAGCGTGAGTTCCTTTAGCTATGGTGCACTTTTACTCTCTAGCATGCATTTTCAAGATGCATATAATATGGATATTGAAAGGACGAAAAGATGTATTGTCCACTTTGGTATTGCAATGCCTGACGGTAGTGTAAAAGAATGTTCTTTTTGCACCATGAACACACTCCATAGACCTCTTATTGAAAAGCAAATTGCCAAAAAGTTGACAGCAAAAGTAAAGAATGAATTTAATACCTCAACTGGCCAACTTGCAGAAGAAATTCAACAAGAAATAGCTCCTAATGGTGGAATTAATAAGAAGGAGGAATCATAATGTCTGAAGAATTCGTTGAAGATAAAGATGGAATGAAAATTCGTAAATTGGCTGAGCTGAGAACAGTTACGAATAAGGATTATGAAGACGCTATGCTTAAACGAGTAGACGAATTTAAAGAGAAAAAACAAGAAAAATCTCAGTTTAACGATGTTCTTCAAAACACATTTTTTAAAGCATTAAGTACTGCATTAGATTTGAAAGTTCAGGTTGACAAAGCACTTGGAAAAGATAATTTAAAAAAGCTTCATAAAGCTATTGATGATATCTTATTATTAGGGCTTTAATTTTATTTTTATTTACTTTCTAATTTATACCATTTTATGCTAAATTTACCAAACAATTTTTGTTTTAAGAAATTAAAAGTATAAACATTAACAAACGAAAGTATAAACAAACCATTTTTTTTTAATTCCTTTTTTCAAAACCTATTTTTAAAATCATAGTTTAGTTATATCATGGTTTATAACTTCCTCACCATACCAGTTACAATTTTTTATATTTGTAATGGATTTGCCCATCTCTATTATGCTCTTAAGTTGAAAAAAATTTATCCAGATCATAACTTTACTAATTCATTTTTGATATTTTTATTATGGATTGCTGCTGGTCTTGTTTATCCTTTATTTTTTATAAGAGATTCAAGTCAAGTGAGATGGTTTGAAGGATTAGCTTTTCAAATCATATGTATTTATGCTCCATTGTTAGTTTTTTTTATTTTATATTATCAACGGAACGTTGTCTTAAAGAAAGTACCACAATTAAGAGATAATAGAACTATAGAGAAATTTATGGAACAGTTTTCATTAATGGATGTAAGAAATCTTAATGATAGAAAAAACGCCTTAAGAACAGATATTCATAGAAAAACATTCCATCTATTACCAGCTGTAATTATAATTTTTTTATGGCTTTTTGCTGTTTATATTTGGGAAGGCTTGTGGAATGCTGATCAATTTTGGGGAATCTCAGGGACAGAATACGGGAATTTCTTAATATTAACGGTTGGTTATACTGGAATTATCATATTTGCCGCTTTAGATTATATTCGATTATCACATATTTTCAATAGAAATAATTATTATCATTTGCTTCCTACTTGTATTTTTAATACATTAGGTAAAAGTTTGAAAAAAAATGAATTATATGAATTTACTAGACCTGTTGCCTTAGTTTTATCACTTATACCTACTTTGTTTCTACCATTTGGATTATTTACTGCTATAGCTCTTATTTCAACTTTGGGTGATGGAGCAGCGTCAATATTTGGTCTCAAATTTGGTAAAATCCATATCCCTAAATCTTCAAATAAAACATTAATAGGTTATCTATCTGGATTTATCGTGTCTTTCGGGATTAGTTTACTAATTTTATGGATTTTTGAACAACAATCCTTAAATACTCTAAAAATCACTATTACTGGATTAGTTGGAGCTACTATCTTTTTAATAATTGATATTCTAAATTTTAAAATAGATGATAATATTTTAAATCCATTGTTCTGTGCTTTAGGAATGGGTTTGTTTTTCTTTTATTTATGAGATACAATAAAAATTTAAGCAAGTGTTGTTTTGTTTTTAAATATAAAAAATTAAGTTGATATTTAATGACAGAGTCAGAAGATATTAAAAATTTCAGCTGTCCTAAATGTGGGAAAACTGGTACTATTACATTTTTAAAAGCTGATGGAGATAAAATTATCGTAAAGCAAAGATGTCCATTTCATGGTGAAAGAACTTTTAAAGTCCCTTTATTACAAAAAGACCTTTATATTTCTCAATTTAGCAATGGAATTTTTCGTTGCTATACATGTGGGGAAGTAGCTACTGTGAAAAGTGCTAAAACGTCAGGACCTTGGATGCTAGTAAAATGTGCTTGCCCAACTGATGGAGATAAATTACCTGTTCAAAAAATATGGAGTACTATCTATACTGACATTTCTTCCAGAGAATTTACTGAACCTGAACCAATTCAACCCATCTCTACTCAAACCGATGAAAAAAAGTTTTGTCCAAGTTGTGGGACACCATTGAAAGAGGGGGGAGAATTCTGCGATGCTTGTGGCCATAAAATTATATAAATAAAACTTTTATCTTTTCTTATTTTTTCTTTTAATTATTATTAGTTCAGAGAGATAAAGAATTATATTAAAACAGAAGTTAAGCCAATTTTAGTGGAGGGAATAGAAAATGGGAGAGAAATGTTAGATATTAATAAGGAATAATAGAATCTAATTCTCTTAAAAGTTTTAGAAGAAAGCATCCATTTTTTTAATACCTTTAATTTCATCATAAGTAATACCTAGTGCATCTAATACTTGTTCTAAGGCAGACATCAAAAGTTCTTTGTATTTTTTTGTATCAACATCTTGAAGTTTGGCTAATTCAATTGCCTTAGCACCAATTGTTCCTTTACTCTTGATGAAGCTTATTGTTTCCCCTTTCTGAAATTCTTTTCCTGTTACTTCTTTTAATTCAATTGCAGCTCTGACATGTTGAGGTATAACTTTTATATAGCTTTTAAGATCTTTTTGTAATGAGATATTAATTGCATAATCATCTAATCTGAAAGTATCAGGTTTACCAATTTTTTTAAGATTACTTTTGACAATTTCAATTATATTGTCTTTTGCCTTTAGAAACTGTTCAGTTGTTGTAATATTTTTTAAAATTTCAATCATTTCATTAAAAACTTTCTTTATGAAATCAGGTGTATTTTTCTTTTTGGCTACAAGTCCTTTTATATCCACATATTTAGTATCCTTATAAATACCAACATAGTTTTTCTTCCTATCCGAGAGAGCAAGAAATTGATATGTCTTTTCCTCTTCTAAATCAAGATCTAATTCTTCCTTACTCCAATCTGAAATTTCTTTCATTTGATTCTTTGAAGGATTTAATAGAAAAACAGAATCTGTATCCCCATATAAGACTTTCACACCAATTTCTTCTGATTTTTTAATAGTTTGCTTTATGGAATATTGTCCGATCGAAGTTGTACTTTCAGCAACAGGTAAGCAAAAAAGAGGAAAATTCTGAGATCCAAAAACACCATAGCTTCCGTTAATAAACACTTTAAGCGCTTGTTGAATTGTATGATAATAACTTCTTTGTTTTTCTGTTAGACTTTTATCACCCGATTTAGGTTTAAAATATTTTACTCTTATGTCTCGGAAAAACCCCACTACATATGCAAAAATACCCATCTTTTTAGAACAAATATGATAAGGAGTTCCTTTAACAAGATTATCTTCATCATCTTTGTGAGGACATTGAACAGTTTCATAAGAAAGATTATATTCCTTAATAATAGAAGGATATAGGCTATTACCTGAAACAAAAGGTTTTCCTTTTCTTCTAACTATAACTGTACCATTATTAACCGATACACACCATACTTTTCCTTGATAATCTAATGATTTACAATGGTGTTTCCTTATGATATTTTTCCTTTCATAAGAAATTCTGCATCGATAATTTGTTCTTCTATAATTTTTATTTCCAAATTTAGTAACAATATTTTCTTTTTTTATATTACATCCATAACCTATTTTTAAGCATAAAATTTGAAAATCATTTGCAAGATTTTGATTTAAACTATCAAAAGTATAGCATTTATCTCCAGACCATCTTCCATCCCCTAATAGCATTGATTCAAAAAGTAATTTTAAATCTTCCTTTTTTGATTTAAATACTTCTATTGGAATTCTATTTCTTTCATATTTACCAAGGTTTTTTTCAAACCATTTTTTCAAACCATCTCTAAATGAAACATTATGAATACTGAAAATTTTTTCTGGTTTCTTTCCAGGTCTATTTCTATCATATTCACTATATGATAAACCTAATTTTTCTAAGGAATTTCTTATATGCTCGAAATTTTGTTCCTTTGATTGATAAATATTTACACTTCTTCCAGAAATACCTCCGTCAGTAATGAACCATCCCAGAAAGGGTAAAAAATCAGAGGGATCATATTTTGCATCACTTATGAGTATATTATACTCTTCACCCTTCCATTCACCAGTGTATGGAATAGCATAAATATAGTCTTCTTTTAACTCATCCGCTGTTTTAATACAGATTTTATTTTCAAAATTTGTTATTTCTCTTTCATTAGTTCTTTTATTATAGATCATTCGATGATTAGGTGTAACTAAAATATCAACACCATGTTGTTTGAAGTTTATCATCCTACCACCATAATCATATTCAAATAGCTCGTTTATTGGATTAAATTCAATTTGGTTGTCATTAGGGTTGATTGTAGCTACTTTTACATGATTGGTCTTATGATTTTTAAGATCATTATACACCATCCATCCATTTTTAGATAAAATTTCTGTGTCATCCGAAAAACAAGCAAAATCCATAACCACTACATCGAAATGAATACCTGGAACTGGTGGAACAACATAGGCTCCTGCAAATGTTTTTCCTTCAATAACAGCTTTTGAATATCCCCCTGTTTTTAATTCTTTTATTTCAGATCTTCGAGGAATAAGAAAATTATTTCTTCTATGTTCAAAATAAAAGATATTCTGGATCCATGTTGAAATCTGGCGCCTTACTGTTTCATGAATAGGCAACTTGGTTATCCGACATAATAATATTATTAAGTTCCACACAAGGGAATTATTAAATTTAGTTAATTCCAAGGTAAGTATTGAATCCTTCAAATTATACCAAGTTAGAATATCGTATTCCATCTCGTGTATTTCTTCTTCATGCTCATATTTTTTTTTTCCAAGTAGAGCGTCACTAATTGCGTTTAATGAACTACTTTCATATGCGCCTCCAAATGCATATCCTGAAATACTCCTATTAAAGAAGAAATTAAATAGATCGATATGGATCCCTTTTCTTAAGTCACAATCTGATGTAGATAAAAACCCAAAACCTCTTTTAATATGAATAGGATTCAAGTCTTTGTCTATTTTTAACTGATTTGCTCTATGAAACATATAATTTAAATCAAAATTATCACCATTGAATGTAATAATCACGGGATATTCCCACAGAAGACGGAAAGTTTCTATTAATAACTCTTTCTCGCTTTTAAAGAAATATACTTTAGCGTCTGAAGGAAATTTTTTATATAATCCACGATATGAAAAACCTTCTCGTTCTAATACATATACTAATTTTAATCCATCTGAAGCTACAAATGAGATGCTAATAATTTCTTGTTTTGCTTGACGGGGATCTGGAATAATAAAGTCTTCTGATCCTAGACTTACCTCAATATCCATAGCTAAGCGTTTCACATCTGGAATCGGAGTTAGAAAAATATCTAAAAACTTTTCTGAAAACTCTTGAATTTCTTTTGATTCACCAATAAATAGATTGCGTAATTCTTTTGCCATTCTTTTAGACTCTTCGGAACCTTCCTCAAAACTTAATTTTTTAATTTGTCCTCCTTGAACGCTATAAATCAAACCAGGAATAAGTTGTCTGTCAAAAATATAGTTTAGATGGTATCTAATGTCTGCTTCCCATGCTTTAATATCATTTGAGCCTAAAATATTTCTGATGTTGGTCCCGGAACCACCAATATCCGATGGAGTTTTACCAAAAATTTTTGTTATCGGTATTTTTTTATCTAGTAATAAATCGAATTTTTCTATTTCTTCAAATCTAGTAAATCCTTCACAATCTTTTAATTCAGATATAGTCTCCAATTCTGAAATGGATTTTTTACTTAAACAATAAGGTTCATGATCTGTAGTATCGACCCAAAGCTTAATATCATCGGTTTCTAAATCATAAAATTTACAATAGGCTTTATTTAGACCACCATCATAATCCACATCAAGTAATAATCCTCGTTCCATATCCTCCACTAGTTCTCCCTTTTCAATTAAGTATCGAATATATTTTGAAGTTACCGTTTCACGTTTAACCGTTGGTAATTTTATATTTCCCTCTTTTAAACCAAATGGTCTTTCATTTCCTTCAAAAAACATTTTTGAAGGTATTTCTTTTGGAATCTCTTCCACATGGGGTGTTGGTTCCTCAACTATTTCATCTTTTGCAGGTTTAGATTCTACTTTTGGTTTTTCTTCTTTTTCTTTTTCAACCGGAAGTTTTTTCGGTTTTTCTGCTGTTTCTTTTTTTACTTTGCCTTTTTTTTCTACAAAAGTGAAAAGTGAGGTTTGAGACTTATCGTCTGGTTTTTTCTTTTTCGCTGGTGGCATTTTTATCAATTAAGCTAATATTTTTACTGTCTAATATAAATAATTATTATTATATTTATTATAATACCCACTATTCCTTCTTTAATATTTGAAGAACTATAAAAAAGTTTAATGATTTCACACAGAAAAGAAATTGTGTTTGTTTTCAACTATAAAATTCTGTTATTAACTATTATGACCAATAAGTTTCTTTATTTCTTCTAAAAGAAGTTGTTTTTCAGCGATATACCAATCAATTTGGCTTCGACTAGGATTTTCATAATATATAATTTCCGCGACGTTTCTAATTTCATCTTCTGACGGAGGAATCAATTGTCCATTAACATCCTCTCTTATTAAAAGTATTAAATTATCAGTTTCCAATGGTTTGATATCATATCCATCTTTGATATTATTATTAATGGTAACACATAATTCGGCAAGTTTCCAAACAGATTTCTCTAAACTTTGGTTCTCCTTATAAATTTTGAACGCCAATTTAGTAACATCTTCTTTTGTAAACATTTTTCTCAAACAGAAGTCTGATACTCTAAATAAACGATAAATAAGTAATTGATTAACAAAAAGATAAATAAACTTTTAACTATTTGTGTTGACTTTTTTGAGCGTTTAAAACCACAAAATTAAAAATTTATAATAGTTACTTATAAATTAGCTTTTTAGAAAAAATGCCTCCGTGGCTTAGTGGTAGAGCAGCAGACAGTGGTTTATATTTTAATCCGTTCTGCAATTGTAATCTGCCGGTCGTGGGTTCAAGTCCCACCGGGGGCTCCATTATTTTTTTAGCAAAAATTTTAAGCCACAAAATTATATTAAAAGAATTTCTTTACATAATCAATACTCTTAGGTAAATCTTCATGTTTATGCAATTCTATTATCATTGATCCATCATAATCATAATTTTCTGTAAGTTCAAATACCTGCTTAAAATTTACATTACCTTCTCCTAAGGCGGGATGAATGTCAGAATTTTCTCCTAAACTATCAACTAAGTGAATATTTTTAATTTTTTTATTGATTTCTCCCCATAACCTTTCTATATTGTCATCACAAGACCAGGAATGCCCAATGTCCCATGTGAAGTAAATATCATTACATTTTACTTCAGAAAAAAAATTTGTAATCTCTTTGTACTCAAGGAATAAGCCTGCCATTTTTGGCATATTCTCTAAACATGTGATTAAAGCAGGATTATGCATCTTAATTCTTTCTGATAAAATATTTACTGAATCAATTAATCTATTTTTAATTCCATTATAATAATGATGGAGAAATTTTGCATCACCAGGGTGGATGGTTAGTACTTGGGCATTAATTTGTTTACAGAATTTTGCTGATTGGTCATAACAGTCAATAGTTGCTTGGACAATCCATGGATTATGAGTGCATAAGCTTAAATCTGAATAAGGTGCATGAAATTGTTTTTTAATAGAAGGAAAATTTCTACATATATCGATGATTTCTCTTTTTCTTTCGCTTAATAAAATTTCGGGAGGATCTAGAATTATTTCACATACCCGAAGACCGTTCTTCTCAGTAAAAATGAGCGTATCTTCAATAGAATGAAGTAATAAATCGATTGAGTTGCTAAATTGCTTTTTTTTAATTGCGGTATAGATAAAAGCTATTGAACCAATCCCTAATTCCATATTAATATAGATTATAAAATTTTAAGATTTATTAAAAAAATCGATAGTAATTATTATTAAAATTAATAAATAAATTCTTTGATGACAGATTTGTAATCTAAAGAATTATGGGAATTTCTAATTTTGATTTTTTAAATATTGAAAAATCAATTTAGCCGCTTCTTCGATACCACTTAATGTACTTATTTCTGGTACATTATGAGAATACATGATTGGAATTCCAATTAATACTGAAGGGATACCCAGCCATTTTTGAGCTTTCCCTGCATCAGAACCATAAAATTCTAAAATACCATTTTGATATTTTAAATTATTTTGATCAGCTACTTCCACTAGGTTTTTACATAATTTATAGTCAAAAACACCTGATCCACCTGCTTCTTGCCACACAATTACAGGTCCATCATTCAATTTTATATCTGAACTTACCATTCCAGGTAAATCTTCAACAATTCCAATATCTAATGCGATAATTTCATCTATAGAATTATTTCTAGCAAAAAATAGTGCTCCTTCTGTACCAATTTCTTCTCTTGTTGTTGCAACAATATACAGATCAAATTGCTTTATTAGATCTCCATCCTCATTTAGTAAATTGTTAGATATTTTTTGTGCTAATAAGACTAAACCGGTTAAAGCAACCAAGTTATCCATTGAATATCCAGAAATAATGTCATCATTAAAGGCTTCATTCAATAGTCCAAACTCTCCTGAGAATACAAATGGAGCACCAACATGTATTTTAAATTTCTCTATTACCTCTTGTTTATCTTGAGCTCCAATAAAGATCTCCATTTGAAGTGGTTCAATTTTTTCTTCTTCTCTTAATTTCGGTGGAGCTGTATGAGCAGATCTACCTGCAATCACACCATTTATCCATTTTCCTTCCATATTTAAAATTGAAATTTTCTTAGAGACTAACCATCTTCCTTCATATCCACCTCTTTCAGAAAACTCTAATGTACCTTCTTTTTTTATTCTTCTAATAGTCCCCCCAATTTCATCCATATGTGCTAGTATGGCAATAGCTTTTTTACTAGATTTTCCATTGAATTTGATATAATAATTACCAAGCGAATCAGTATTAACTTTAATATCCCTATTAATAGAGATCTTTTCTAATTCTTTTTTAAAAAGTTCTCCACGTGCTTTCTCTAACCCACTTGGTGCTCTAGCCGATGATAGCGTTTTAATTATCCTAAAAATCTCCTTTTTCTCCATAATATTCCACTTACTCGAATTTAGAATTTTTAGTTTTAA
>JBHLPW010000041.1:0-50532 GCA_048939015.1 Promethearchaeota archaeon | reverse complement strand
AATACTTCTAGCATACTTGAGCGTGTCTGTCTCACAATTCCTGCAATAGTTACAAATGCTAAACAAAACACGGGCATGGTAATATGCCACAGATAATCGATAACCAAATAGAAATATCCGCCGAATAATGAGTCAATTAAGAAGAACCCTGTTATAAATTCAGGGTCAGGGTATTGCACTTGTTTATAGCCGACCGTAGGAAAGATTTCGACTTTGTAGCCTAGGAAAAATTGCATTAACATTCCTAAAAAGAAAATCGGAATCGACACCCCTATTAACGCCATTCCTCGAAAAATTGTATCTCTTGCTTTATTTCTGTGAGTAGCAGAAATCACACCAACCTTGATTCCAATATAAGAAGCAATAATGATAGAAAATAATGTAAGATCGAAAGTTCTTGGAAGACGCCTTGCGATAAGGACCCATACTGGTGTTCCAGTTGCAACTGAAACAGAAGTACCCCAATTACCTGTAAATAATTCTGCTAGATATTTGAAATACTGTAATACTATGGGTAAATCTAATCCTAATTCATGTCGAACCGCTGCTATTCTTTCTGGGTTTGGTCGGGTAATACCGCGTGCACGTAATAATGCTATAACTGGATCACCAGGCATCATTCTAGATAGAATAAAAGTAAGGGTTAAAACTCCAAAAATTACCGGTACGATAACAATTAATCTTTTTATTATGAATTTTATAAGACTCATATAATCACTTTTATTACTTTTTCTTATTTTATCGTAATTTTTAGACTAGAAAATTTTGTAGCCTTCACAAAAACATATAATTTCTAGCGTTAAATACATTTATTTGTTCAAATTTCTGAACAATGAGTTATAGTAATAAAATTTATTTTGTTAATTTCAATAATATAAAAGAAGCGTAAAATTCTCAACCATATTGAGAAAAGAAATTATTTATATTAATTTTAACAAAAATTAATGTATAAGAAAAGTACTAGAAGGTATGATGGGATTCAAATCAAGAAAAAATAGTAATAAACCTTTATTATACTTTTATTTAAGAAAAGTAATTCATTCCTTATTTATTCTCCAAGCGATAATGACAATTTGTTTCCTAGTTTTCTATTCTCAACGAAATATCAATATTAAGATAATAGTGTTTTATCTATATTTCTCTTTTATAATGTTCGTATCTTACAGTTTTTTAATTATTGGAATTTACTTCTTAGAAAAACCTTTAACTGAAAAAATTAAGACTGAACTGACTGAGATTGTAGAAGAAATAGATGATTCAAAACCATTAAATATAGAAGATTTATTACAAGGTAAGACACTCCAAGTTTATTGGTTTTTCTTCGTTAGAAGGCATGCTGGAGTAAGAGAGATACAAAAGGCATCGAGTATTTCATCTTCTGGGACTGTTGCTTATCAATTAAACAAATTATTAAAAGCAGGAATTATATCTAAAGATGAAGAAGAAGGAAAATATTCACTTAAGAAAGATGTTAAAGTAGGAATATTAAAATTTTTTATACGAATTGGTAATCGAGCAATCCCTAGAATATCACTCTATTTAATAATCTATTTATCAGGTTTTATTTTATATTTAATTCTCGCTTTAATCCAAGGTATAACTTTTTTTCTAGACCCGATTAATTTACTAATGTTATTCTTTTTAATTTTAGGGACAATTATTTTTGTGTTAGAATCATATAAAATTTGGAAGCTAAATCCTATAAGGTCATTAATGAAAATCAGGGAAAAAAATTAAGTTTAAAATTAGATTCTAATCAGAATTTTATTAATGATTTAAAAGACTAGCAATTAAATACCAACTTCATTTACATTAAGGTAATCTACTGTTTCCTGCAAGTTGATAATTAAAATGAATAGAGAATCAAAGTCTGTGAGACACCAAATACTTTTGCATGTGAAGATTATATAGAAGAAGAACTTAAGCACAAGATAAATTAATACAATTTTATCTGGTAGTTAGATCAATTTAAAACCAAAAGTTGAAGCAAGATTTTGTGAATTTGAACAAAAGAAATCTTATGGCCTTAAAATGTGTAATTTTAACCATATTTTGCTTTTCTATTGCCAAATGTTTAAAAACAAATATTTTGACTAAATTATTACTAGGGATAATTTTGATTCTTTATGGTTGAGAATGTAATAAAAACCTTCAAGTTGAATTTTGATGGGACATTCGATGAGATAGCTTATGAGAACATAAAGGATGTTTTCACAATTGTTAATATATTAGCTATTTATATCACAAAAATCAAAACAATGTATATTTGGATTGGAAAAAACGCCACTCAAGCTTTAAAAAACCATATCCCCAACATACGTGTGATTTTGAAAGAAGAATTCCCTCAATTTAGAATTATAAGGAATCAAACTTTTGATATGAGATCGGAACCATACGATTTCTTTAAGAATTTGGAGATTAAAAAAGATGAATTATATGAAATTATTGATTATCAAGAAAAAATTGTACTCCCAATTTTGAAAAAAGTAGATGAATTAAAAGAAGAATCTGAAAAATTAATAAAGTCTGAAGAATATAAAGAGGGAATCGAGAAATTAAAAAAAATAATCGAATTAGCACAAAAAATTCAAGATGATGCGTTGATAACAGAACATAAAAAGATGATATCTGAAATAAAAGAAAAATATGAAAATCAACAAATTATTTCCGAAATCGAAGGAGACGCGATTATTGTAGAGAAAAGATATAGTGAACTAATTAAAACAAAGGATTTTATTGGTGCCCATAATGTTGTCGGAGACTTTATCAAAAAATTTGAAGATATATATGATTTAAATCTAATACCAAAAGCTAAAGAATTAATATCTGAAGAGAAAAACAAATGGAATGCAGAACAGGAAAAATTAAGAAATTCCCTAAGTATCTTAGAGAAAGATTTTAATGCGGCAATAAACACGCTAGATGTGCCAAATTTAATTGATTTGTTTGAAAAAGCAGAAACATTACTTTCTCAATTATTAGATGAAAAAATTAGAAGTAGATGGACTAATCTAAACAAAAAAATTCAAGAAGTAAAAGAAAAAGTCAATTTTATTGAAAGATTTGAACAATTCATTACTAAAAGTAAAGACTTAAAGGAAAACCATTTTTATCCTGAACTGAAATCTCGGATAAAAAGCTTAGAAAGAGAATTAAACGTTTTAGATCTTCCAGAATATCGTAGTAAATTAGAATTGGTAAAATCTGAAGTTGACGATGCAGAAAGATTATTTAAAAATCAAATATCTGAAGTTGGAAAATTAGAAAAACTAATTAAAAATTATCAAAAAAATGATAATCTTAATGAGATTTTAAAAGAATGTGAAAAAATTATCGAACTTACAACAATATTAAAAAAACCCGAATTAAGTTCTAAATATCAAGCTATTTTAGAACAAACGAAAGGAGAAATTAAGAGAAGAAAGGAATTTGAAGAGAAGCAAAAAAATTTAAGACAAGCACTCGAAAAGCTAGAAAATGACTTCAAATTGCAATTACAAACTATGAAAATGGAGAAAATCGTTATCATTTTTAAGAAAGCTGAAATAAATTTATTTGAACTAATAGATGACGATATCAAAAACAAATGGGACGAATATAAGAACAAATTTCATGTAGCAAAAAAATTAATTGAGGATATAGAAGCACTAAGTCAAAATGGTATTGAAGCTTTAGAAAAAGAATCCTGCTCAGAATCTTTAAACTTATTTGAACAAATTATTAATCAATTACAAGAATATAAGAATTAATTAAGCAGAAAAGATAGAAATGGCTGAGGATCAATTAGAACAAATTGAGGAAGTAGAAGAAAAAGAAGAAAAAAGAAAAATTAAAGTTATCTCAGAAATTGATGATCGTATTGGAATACAAGGACAGGCATATATGAGGGGCGACCTGAAAACAGCGTTAGCGTTTGCTTATGAAATTATTGAATTAGCAGAACCTGAAGACTTACAATCATTTATTAAGGAACAAGAAACTCTAATTACTCGAATCAAAAAGATTCAGCAAGAAAGAGAGGAAAAAGAAAAAGAAAAATTAAGGCTTGAACAAGCAAGATTACGCTTAGAAAAGATAAAGAAGTTAAAAACTGAACTTAGCCATTTAGAATATAGTTTCAACGCTGGTTTTAATGTAGAAGATTTTTTGAAAACAGAACAAACTTTAGAAAAAGCAAAAAAAATACTCTCTAAACTTGAAGATGATAATCTCAGGAATAAATGGGATATTTTTGAAGAAAAACATAATAAAGCAAAAATTAGAAATGAAATAATAACTAAAGCACGAGAAATAATTGAACAAAGTATTGTATCAAAAGAAGAATTCCAATTTGATGTAGTAAAACCAAAGTTATCTAATATCATAAATGAATTAAAGAAAAATAATATAGACACTCATCTCCAAGAATTAGAGTATATTCAAACAGATATTTTAAATGCTGAAAAAACCTATTTGAATGTTGTAAAATCGATAGATGGAATGATAAATGAAATAGAATTATATCAAAAAAATAGAAAATTTAAAAATGCAATTTCTCATTGTGAAAATCTTCTCAAACTTGCTGAATCTATTAAAAAAACTGATTTAGTTGAAAAATACTCTCAAATATTAGTAAAGCTTAAACGAGATCTTAGTTTTGAAGAGCTTAAAGAATCTGTGAAGAAATTAAATGAAGAAGGACTAATCTTATTAAGAAAAGGAGAAATACAGCCTTCACTTGAGAAGTTTAAAATGATAAAGGGAACAATAGATTTTTATTTAAAAGAAGCTTAATTCTCACGAAAGTTATAGTAACTGTCCGTAAATAACTTCAGTGTCATATTCAAATCTAAGTTGTCCTTTTTCTTGGTATTTTTCAAATAACTGTTTTAAATCAAATAACATATTGTTATATTCAGGATGATCTTCCAAAGGTATATATGATGTAGAGAGTAATCTTCCCTCTAAGCCTTCATAATCAAAAATCTGGTAATTATCGAATTTTATATATTTATAATTCCTGTCTCCAAAAAATTTATTAAAATCTAATTTACTCTTTTCAATCGCTTTATAGTCTGTTCCATACTTCAAAAGAAATTTTTCATACTTTATTAAAAATGCATTAGTTTTTTTTCTTCTACGATTCCAAATCAAAACAACCCAGCCGTTTGGTTTAAGAACACGAAGAAATTCTAATTTAGCTTTCTCTAGATTAAACCAATGAAAAGCTTGTCCTGCAATTATAATATCAATAGTATTTTGATCAAGAGTAGTATTTTCTGCAGAACCATCAATACTCACAAAGTTTGAAAACTCTTTCAAAAACATATCACCTGCATTTCTCATATCAATATTTGGTTCTACTCCATAAACTAGATTACCTTCCATTAGAAAAAGTTTACTCAAAATACCGGTCCCTGATCCAATATCTGCGATAACTGAACGAGTAGACAAAATTTCTTTTTCCTTCAAGAACTCCATTATCTCTTTAGGATAGTTAGGTCTATATTTGATATAATTTTCTACTCTTGAACTGAACCTTTTTTTCGGATCCTGTTTAAATTTTTTATCGAACATGATATCTTATAAATAAAAATAACTTATAATTATAAAACAAGGCATTCTATATAATTTATCCAATATATATTCTAAAGTTGATTTGTCAATGTCTAAAAACCAATTCGTTCCTGATAATTTCGATATCCCCTTAAAGCTTGATACAAAATATTTTCGTCTTCGGATGTTGTCAGCTAATGACGTTGAAAAAGACTATGAAGCGGTCATGGAAAGCCAAGATTTATTACATAGAATGTTTGGTGGTCCATGGCCGAGGAAAGATTTTACCCTCAAGGAAAATCTTGTTGATCTGAAAAGACATCAACAAGAATTTCTTACTCGCGAGGCGTTTGCCTATACTGTTATATCATTGGATGAATCAAAAGTTCTAGGCTGTGTTTACATCAATCCATCGGAAGCAACTAATCTAGATGCAGTTGTACATATGTGGGTTCGCCAGTCTGAATACGATAAAGGGTTGGATGATATCCTATTTGATACTGTAAAAGATTGGATCAAAACTCATTGGCCTTTCAAAACTGTAGATTATCCCGGTAGATTATAATAAATTTCAATAAAAAAAGTAAAAAAAAAAAGAAAAACAAAATCTTTATTTAGGTGTGTTTTTGCTTTATTAGTGTTAATTTTCCACCTGCCATTAATTCTTCTAAACCTTGTTCACTAAGAGAATGAGTTAATTCAATATCTATGTTTTTTGTCTTATTTTTCATTAAAATCTTTCCTGATTTGATTGTTGTTAAATCAACTTCAAATTGATCCGCAAGATCAATTTTATCATAATCCTCTTTATTGACAAAGGTTAGTGGAACTATCCCAAAATTTAATAAATTGGCTAAATGAATACGAGCGAAACTTTTTACTATTACAGCTTTAATACCAAGGTATTTAGGTGCTATTGCGGCATGTTCACGACTGGAACCTTGACCATAGTTCTCGCCTCCAACAATAAAGCCCCCTCCTTTTTCTAGGGATCTATCATGGAATGATTCATCAATTACATTAAAAGTAAATTTGCTAATTTCAGGAATATTACTCCTAAGTGGTAAGATTTTTGCTCCCGCTGGTAATATATGATCTGTAGTTATATCATCCTCTACCTTAAGAAGAACTTCTCCTTCTAATTTTTCTGGTACAGGATTAAATTCTGGTAAAGGTTTAATATTAGGACCTCTGATGATTTCAACTTTTTCAGCTTCTTCAGGTGGTAATGGTGGTACTATCAAATTGTCATTAACATTAAACTTCTTAGGCATTTCTATTTTGGGTAAATCACCAAATTTTCGAGGATCTGTAATTTTCCCTTTAATTGCAGCTATAACAGCAGTTTCGGGACTTACTAAGTAAGCATTAGCACTTTTGGTGCCTGATCTTCCAAGAAAGTTTCTATTAAACGTCCTTAAAGATACAGCATGACTTTTTGGGGCTAAGCCTTGACCTAGGCACGGTCCACAAGCATTTTCTAAAATCCTTGCCCCAGCTTTTATTAAATAACCCATTTCACCGGATTCAATCATATGATCTACTACTTGACGAGATCCAGGAGATACTGTTAAAACTGTATTGAGATTTATAGTCTTCCCTTTTAGCATATTTGCAGCAATTTTTAAATCTCTTAATGATGAGTTCGTACAACTACCTATACATACTTGATCTACATTTAATCCTTCTAGCTCTTTAACAGTTTTCACATTACCAGGACTATGTGGTTCAGCTATTAATGGCTCTAACTCACTTAAATTAATTTCTATAGTTTCATCATAATTAGCATCTTGATCTGGTTCTAAATGAACCCATTGATCCCCTCTTTCTTGAGCTTCTAAGAAATCTTTTGTTATTTCGTCTGATGGAAAAATTGAGGTAGTAGCACCTGTTTCAGTCCCCATATTAGTAATAGTTCCTCTTTCAGGAACTGTAAGTGTTTTTATCCCTGGGCCAACATATTCTAAGACCTTATTAACAGCCCCTTTCACTCCTATTCTTCTTAAGACTTCTAATATAACATCTTTTGCGGAAACAAATGCTGATAATTCTCCTGTAAGGTGAACTTTAACGATTTTTGGCATTTTGAGACGGAAAGATTCTCCCGCCATTGCTGCTGCAACATCCAAGCCTCCAGCTCCAATTGCAATTGACCCTACACCACCTCCTGTTGGAGTATGACTATCACTACCTAATAATGTTCTACCAGGGCGAGCAAATCTTTCTAAATGGAGCTGATGGCAGATACCATTTCCGGGTCTTGAAAAATATAAACCATATTTTGCTGCGATACTTTGTAGATAACGATGATCATCGGGATTCTTAAAATCAGTTTGTAACATATTATGATCAACATAGCTCACAGATAATTCAGTTTGAACGCGAGGAACTCCCATTGCCTCAAATTGTAAGTAAGCCATAGTGCCAGTAGCATCTTGGGTTAATGTTTGGTCTATTCTAATAGCAATATCACTACCTTTTTCTAATGTTCCTTCAATTAAATGTAGTTCCAAGATTTTTTCAGTTAAAGTTTTTCCCATTTTTATCATTTAAAATAATATTGTATAAGTCTAAACAAACTATAATTAAAATAAATTTTATTAAAAATTTTAATTCAGTAGAAGAACAACAATACTTTTATTTAATAGATTATTAAGGTTCTACTCTTGCTTTCCTGCGAATGCTGTAATAGATTAATGCTGTAGCCACACCAGCTATAACAGCTATGATAATGATTACCATTTGCCAAGGAAATGTTAGTGATTGGGAAGGAATTCTTTTTATAACTTCTACTGAATATGAATTAAAATTACCACCAGCATCTTCAGCATAAAAAGTTAAAGTAACAGAACCTTCAAGTAAAAGATCCCATGCTGTTTGGTCGATAGTACCATTAAGTCCTGTGAAAAAGAAATTACCTGTAATACCCTCTATTTTGTACCAAGTAGATGTGAGGTGATCCTCAATGATTGTAAGATTGAAATGTGGAGCTATACCTGCGAATTCTTCGTTCTGAAAGGGAGAATTGAGATAAATCTGTGGGACAATTGCGTCTTTTCGAACTACAATTTGACTCGAGTCTAGGTTTCCAGCTTTATCTATCCCATAAAAAGTTATTGAGACCGTTCCATTACCTATATTGTCCCATTCTGATTGATTAAATTGGGTTTCCCAAGTAAAGGTAATATTAGGTCTTCCGTTAATGGAATAACTTTTTTCAAGAAGATAATTATCCAAAACTTGGACATTAAAACTAGGAGAAGATATTCCACAGAATTGATTTGGAGATGGTGAGATTATAGTAACAGTAGGAGCGACAGTATCTTTAATAAGTTCAATACTACTAGTACATGTAATATTTCCTGCTGTATTATTAATGTAAAACATAATAGTCACAGAACCATCTCCTAATTGATCCCATGCTGATTGGTTGATAGTTCCAGTAAGTCCTGGAAATGTATAAATGGTTTTTCCATTGCCAAAAGTGTACCATCTTGAATCAAGATTATTTCCACTAACCCAAACTGTAAAATCAGGTGCATTATGAGAAAACACACTGGTGGAAAAAGGAGAAATAACTTCAATTACAGGAATATTTAAATCAATAATCGGAAGATAATCTATACCACTACTCATAACATGTGGAGTGTCACCAATACCATCTACAGGGCTTATATCCTCTCCAGTATAGTTATCCCAAAAATTACCTATATTTGTATTATTCCAGTAGTTATTAGTATTATAATCAATTACATGTCTGGTATTGCATATAAAGTAATTAGAATAGAATAGATTATCAAAACTGGTATAAGAAAGCCATACTCCATAAACTTTATTATTAATAATTTTATTTTCTGAGATTATATTATCATTACAACCGTACAACCAGATACCACTATCATTATTTCGAAATATATTATTCCCTGCTATTTCGTTATAATAACTCTGATACATATCAATCCCGGTTTCTCCATTATAACTTACTGAGTTATCTGTAACATTATTGTAATTACCGCTATTAAAATCAATTCCGTCCCCTCCATTGTAGTTTGCGGTGTTTCTAGAAATTTTATTAAAATAACAAAAATATGAAACTAGTCCAGAGTAATTGTTTCCACACAGAGAATTTTCAAGAAAACTACTCTCATTACAACTCCAAAGACGAAGTCCAAATTTATTAAAGTCCAACTTATTTTTTAAAACGTTAGAATATCGAGTTTCATATATATCGGTTCCATAATCCTCATTGGAGGTAGCAGTATTATATGATATATTAAAAAAATCCCCATCACTGGCAATAATCCCGGAATGTCCATTAAAATCTGCTATATTTTTTTTTACATTAATATAATTACAGCGATGTAAGTATATTCCATTCTCCTTGTTATAATTCACGAGATTTTCAGAGATTTCATGGTGTTTACCAGAAAAAACATAAATTCCTGTAGAATTATTGTCAATCATAATGTTTTGTATAATTGTATTATTGTCGCAGCGAAAAGTTTCAATACCATTATTACCGCTATTATTTATATAATTTGAAGATAAATTATTAAAATTAGAATCCTGGATGTATATCCCATTAATACCACTATTATGTATATAATTTGAAGATACATTACTAATATTAGAATCCCAGATATTTATCCCATTATTACCACTCTTATTTAAATAATTAAATGAAATGTTACTACTATTACAATCCCTAAGGGTTATCCCATTATACCCACTATTTTCTATAATATTGCTAAGGATTTCAATATTTTCACACTCGGAGAAAGAAATCCCATAGTTAACATTAGAGATTTCCCTATTTACGGATAATGTGTTGTTTGTACAAGATCCAAGGGAAATTCCACTTAAATTAAAATTTATTGTATTGTTTATTACAGAATTCTCATTACAGTTATATATGTATAAACCGGTACCTCCGTTATTCTCAGCAATATTATTATAAATAATATTATTATCACCATGTTGAACAAGAATCCCATAACGTCCATTATTTTTGGCAGAATTATTTAAAACATTAACATAATGACAATTGCTTGAAAATATACCGATATCTCCATTATTTTTAGCAATATTATTAGAAATATTATGATTATCACCATGTTGAACAAGAATCCCATGAACTCCATTATATTCTACAGTATTATTTAAAACATTATTATAATCACAATAATGCAACATTATCCCAATTTCTCCATTATAATTTAAAATGTTTTCTGAAATATAGCTAAAATTACAATAATTCATTTCTAATCCTCTGTGATATTCAGTGTCACCATTACCATTCATAGTATTTTTAGAGATATTAGTATAACAACAATAATCAATATCTATCCCGTCATCTTCATTAGAATTTGCTGTGTTATCTATTATAGTATTATTACTACAATATAATAAGTAGATACCCTCATAATTATTGTTAAATGTATTTCCTATAAGGATGTTATTATGACTATCATTTAGAAAAATCCCCCAATATCCATTAAAATTACCAGTATTCTCTTGAATCGTGATATTGTTACTCTGGAATAAAGCGATTCCAATAAAATAATTAAATGAAATGATATTATCAATTAGAGCTCCATTGTTTACCCTATATAAATAAATTCCTCCTGTATTAAGATATCCTGCATTAATTAATGTGCAATTTCTAATTATAAAAAATACATTTGAATTTTCAATCCCGATACAATCACCTGAAAATCCTGCATCAATTGTAATATTTTCTATAATATAAGGGTCATTCCATGTACCAGAGCCATCACACCAAGGCTCCAGAGCTGCTTCTGCCCAAGTATAATTTCCAAATCCATTATCATCAATAATAAACGGATTAAGAACCCAAAATCCTGAAATTCTTAATTTTCTTGCAAAATTATTATAAACCCTTTCATCCATGAAAGTATAACCAGAAAAGACCATAAATATAGTTGAAGCTATTAGTACATAAAATTTGAATTTCCTAATTTTATTGGATTTTAACAACTTTTTCAACCAAAATTTTCATATTTTAAAACGAGTTATTATTATCATAAAACTCTTTTAAACATTTTTGTCAGTTATAAAGTGAAATCCTATATTTTTATTTTCTTATTACATTTAATACATTTTTGACCTTTTTTCTTCAAATCTGTAGCACAATTCATGCAATAATAAGTCTTACATTTAGGACATAGATATAGGGAACCCGTTATTTTTCCTTTATGTATGATACAAGTGAACTTTTCTATCTCAACTTGCACTTCAGATTCAATTTGTTCAACTTCTTCAACTTCTTGCGGGCTTACAATTTCCTCTGTAGGAGGTAAACTTGTAAATTTCTGTGATTGATCGTCAATAGTAGGAGTTGGAGGAACTGTTAATTCTGATTCTGAAATCTCAAAAACATCATCATCTATCTCATCAACTTCCTCATGAAAGATTTTTTTATATTTGGTTTTAAGGATTCTTCTTCTAATTGTTATTGTAGAACCATAGGTAACCAAGGATCCAATAATTACTGATAAAATTATTGTAATAATAAGTGGTAAATAATTAAAGGGATGGGGAACCTTGAGGGGTCTTGCTCTACAGAATACAAGAGGAAAATTATCTTGGCTTTCCGCTAATCCTGGAATTAAATAAGGCTGATCTCCAATATTATTATTATTTGCATCAACACCTAGATAATCATCCCAATAGTTACCAACAGTTTCATTATTCCATAAGTTATTTATGCCATCATCCCAGGCATTTACCCCATTCCCTATAAAACAATTATCATAAATAAGGTTTGATCCTGACGAATTATCCAATGATAAACCAATATGAGTATTATTATGAAAATTATTGTGGTAGATTGTACTATTTTGAGAATTAAATAATATCAATCCATCATTTTTGTTGTTGGTTATATTATTATCTAAAATTTTATTAAAATCGCTACAGTCTAGTATCAAACCTTTATTGGAATTATTATTCACAAGATTGAGTTTTACAGTATTATTATTACTTATTAGGATTTTTATTCCACAAATCTCATTTTGCATTATTAAATTATGGAATACTTTATTATTGTGACTCCATGTAAAAAATACCCCTGAATTATTATTAGCTCTAATATAGTTTTCTGAGAATTCATTTCTTTCACTATAAATTGAACTTATTCCATAATCATTGGATTCTAAAAAATTATCTGAGATAATATTATAAAAGCTTTCAGACACTGTTATACCAGCATATGAATTGAACTCCATGTGGTTTCCATATATTTCGTTATAGTCGCTGTTATTACCTAAGCTTATCCCCGCTTCATTCTTATTAAAATTATTATTGGAAATGATATTATTATCAGAGGTCATTAGACCTAAACCTCCATAATTATGAGATGCATTATTCTCTGTAATCAATTGGTTAGTACACATCTCTAAAACTATTCCAATGAAGTTGAAATTTACTCGATTATCTAAAATTTCATTTTTTTTACAATTTTCTAATTTTAAACCAATGTCTCCGTTATAATTCAAAGAATTTTCGGAGATATGATTATTATAAGAATTTTTTAGAGATATACCTATACCACTATTATTTATTGCAATATTCTTAGAAATGATGGTATAATTAGATTCTTCTAATTCTATACCATTAAGACTATTATTTGCTGCAATATTCCTAGAAACCACCATGTCTTCACAATCTAAAACACCGATTCCGATATTTGAATTAAAAATAGTATTGTCATAAATGGTATCATTATTGCATTGAAGTAATACTATACCCCCCATATTGTGATTTCTAACTTCATTTCCTTTTATGCAAAGATCATCACATTGGGATAAAAAAATTCCCCATTGACTATTATTTTCTACAAGGTTATAGGAAAGATTATTATAAGGGCAATACGATATTATCAATCCAGTATCTATGTTTTGAGTGACATTGTTTTCTGATATTATATTATAATTACTGCCCCAAAAATCCATACCAGACCATTGATTTTTAACTACTGAATTTCTTGTTACATTATTATAATTACAGCTACCTAATATTTTAATCCCTCTGTATGTATTATTATACAAAATGTTTCTATCTATTAGATTATGACTACATGTAAGAATAAGATATATTCCACTTCCTTTACTCTGAGCTATATTATTTCTTAGAATTGAATTTAGTGAACTATTATACAATTTAATCCCGTCCTGCGTTGTTCTAATAATTTTATTTTCTGATATTGTAATATTATTACTATGCTCTACATATATTCCATAGCCGTTATTATCAGTAATATTGTTTTTCAATATTTCTCCTTTATTAGTGTTAATCAAATAGATTCCTGCTTCCAAACTTGTTCCAGAATTATAAAATATACTCTTTTCTATCTTGAAATATACATCAGAATTTTTGATTGTAATACAACTAGCCATACCAAAGCCATTAATCTGTATTTCTTTAATTATATAAGGGTCATAGAAAGTTCCAGAACCATTACACCATGCTTCTTGAACGACTTGTGTCCATGTATAATCTCCTCCCCCATGATCATCAATTACAAATGGAAAAAGAGGTGTATATTGAGATATGATTGGTTGTAGATCATCATCTTTTCTATCATCATATAATTCATATTTTGTAATTTCTTTTAGCGAGAAGCTATTGAGATGATGAGTAATATGTAAGATTATGAAAATTGAAATAATGAGCATAAAGTAGATTGCAAGTCTATTATGTAATCTCAATGATTTTTTCACATATCTGTAAAGATTGGTTTTCTTATTAATAAATTATGTGTATCGCTTACTTAAACCTTATCTTCAATAATTTTTTAGAATTTAATTAAATGTTTAGTAGATAAAAACCTAAAAATTTATTTCACTATCACATGACCAACACTTATCATCATTCTCCTTTAGAACTGAAGCACATCTTTCACAATAAAAAGCTTGACATTTTGGGCATAAATAAATATTACCTGAGATTAAACCTCTACATACTATACAAATTCGTGTACCCTTTTGTCTTGCTTTCAAAATTCTTTTCCGAATTACGAAACCCACTGAAATTGTTGATAAACTTACAACTGAAATGATCATTCCTACTATAATAAAAAAAAAGATATTAGGGTCAGGTCCATCATTCCAGATTGGAAAATTATCTTGACTTTCAGCTGTACCCTCAATAAAATATGGAATATCTCCAATACCATTATCATTCGCGTCCATACCTTGATAGTCGTCCCAATAGTTACCAATTATATCATTATCCCATCTATTACCAATTCCATCATCTCTAGCGTTCATATGATTCCCAATAAATTTATTTTTATAGATTAAATTATTAGTTGATTCTGAATTAGTTAAAAAGAGTCCGTATAGAGTATTATTTGTTATCAAATTATCTACAACTATATTATCACTACTATTAATCAATCCAATTCCTAACTTACCATTATGAATTATTTCATTTCTAGATATTGTGATGTTCTGGCAAATTGATACATAAATACCATTATCATTGTTATATGTAGCGATGCAATTTGATATCAAACCATTAGTACAATAAAATAAAGAAATTCCAATCGAACTAAAAGAAATATTAACATTTGATACCCATGAATTAGAACAATTGATTAAAATTATTTGACCTGCGTTCAAAAAGTTATTTGGTTGCAAATTAGATATACTACTAAAATAATATACAGGTTTTTGGTTAATTAGGTTAGTATTATCAATATTATGAGAAGTCATTTCTTCGATCGAAGATTCAAGTAATTTGATTCCGCAATATCTCATTGAATTTGAATAAAGTGAAATATTTTTACACTTCAATAAACAGATTCCTATTTTATTGCTGCTTAAATTATTTGCCAAAATTGCAATCTGGTTACTATGGAATAAATAAATTCCAAATTCAATGTTATTTGAAACAACAGAATCTAAAATCGTATTGTTATTACAATAGTATAATGAAATTCCTATTGAAACCTGAGAAGTATTGGTATTTGAAATCAATGTATTATTACAATTGACCAATAAAATCTGTCCTGCATTTGAAAAATTCTTGGTACGTAGGTTGTTTTCATTTTTATAAAAGTATATTTTTTTCTCATTAACTAAATTTGTAATTCCAATATTATTAGAAGACATTTTTTCAATTGAGGATTCAGAGATCCTTAATCCGCATCTGTAAATAAAGTTCTCCCCAAGACTATTATTATAACTATTCATTAACGAGATCCCATATGTACAATTATCTAATGTATTTTTAAATATTGATTGGTTATTACTTTTCTCTAAATATATTCCATCATTAAGATTATTAGCTATGTTATTACCAATTATTAAATTTTTATTAGAATTAATAATATAAAGCCCTTGTTGAATATTATTGTGAACACCATTCCCTGAAATATTGTTATTAATACAATCTGTTAATATTATGCCAGATTTACTATTGCCATTAAAATTATCATCAAAAACAGAGTTATTATTACTCAATTCAATCCAAATACCAAAATAATTATTACTTACATTATTTCTGAATATAGTATTACTATGGCTCATGGTTAAAGACATACCATGACCCTTATTGGAATTGATGATGTTTCGTGAAACACTAATTTTGTTACTTGTTAAAAGAATAATTCCTTCCCCATTATTAAAAGAACAGTTATTGTTTTTCAACTCTCCATTATTTACATTAGTTAAAAAGATCCCTGCATTAACCCCTTTAGCAGAATTAAAAAGAGTACAGTTTTCAATCCTAAAAAAAACATTAGAATTCATTATACTAATGCAGCTATCTTGGTTATCACCATCAATTACCAAATTTTTAATAATATACGGGTCACTCTTAGTTCCTAAACCAGTACACCAAGATTCACTTACCGCATCTGCCCAAGTATACACTCCTAATTCATTGATTCTAATTGGATTAATTCTAAAAAAATCTGAAATAAACACATTAATTTTATCTTGGTTTTCCACACTTCGATTATGACATTTATTAAAATAATGATTTAACACTAGATTAAAATTGGTTAAAACAATTAAGAAACATAGGAAAGTGAATTTAAGTAAATGCTTCTTATCAAAAGACATCTTTCTATTGATTTTTAAAGATTCTCATTGGTTTTCTTAAACTTTCTTTAAATTACAATTTATTAACTTTATATATAAATATTTCATAAAAAAAATAATAATTATTTTTAAAACTCGCCGAATGTTTCATTAACTTTCGTGTAGTTAGGCAAATTTCCTCAAAAAAAATCAATAAAAGATATAATCGAAAAATTCTTTCTCTATTTAAAATCAGAAAATACTTAGGGAGACTAGGATATGAGAGAAGACTTGGAATCACTCACAAGAAAAGAATTATTAAATTATATCGAAGATCTTTCTAAGAACTGGTTAGCTATTGATGGTACATGGTTTCAAGTTGTTGAAAAAGAATATGGGCTTGATAAAGCTATAGATTTAGATGTAAAACAATGGGTAAGGTTTACAGTTATAGAAGCAAAAAGAATCATGAATCGTTTCAAAATTCCGGAAAATGGAGGTATTCCAGCTCTTATAAAGGCTTTAAAGTATAGAGTGTATGCAAATTTAAACAAGCAAGAAGTTATTGAGGTCTCGGATAATAGATGTATTTTCAGGATGAATGATTGCCGTGTACAATCTGCTAGAAAACGTAGAGGCCTTCCAGATTTTCCTTGCAAACAAGTTGGCGTAGTAGAATATGGTTTATTTGCTAAAGCTGTAGATCCACGAATAGAAACTAAATGCATTGCATGTCCTCCAGGTAAACATCCAGAAGATTACTGGTGTGCTTGGGAATTTACTTTAGTAGAAAGCTAATTTCTGTAATAGTTTTCTAAATTAAATACGAAGAAAACGCTTCTACTCTTCTTGTAGGATGCGTTATATAAAGTTTAAAAAGTTAATTATCTTAAAACTACTTTAACAAGCTTAAAATTTAAAAGATTTGAAAATTTTACAAAAATATTAAACAAAAAAAGTAACTAAAAGTATTAAGATTTGATAAAATATGTCTATAGAAAATATAAGAGGCCAAATTAGTGCCAAGGAAGATGAAATCACTCGTATAGAGGAAGATGCTTCAAAAAAGGAAGCTTCAGCAGAAGCAGAGGTTGAGGAGGAATATGATCCTAAAATAGAAGAAACTCAAGCAAAACTTGAGGAGGAAGAAAAATTACGTGATGAAGCGATACAAAAAGCTGAAGAATGGACCGCGAAAAAGAAAGAAAAAATAGCTGCTGCTAAAACTGCTAGTAAAACTCTTTCTCAATTAAAAAGTGAAAAAGAAAAGGCTTTAAATAGCAAGTTAAAAGAAATCGAGAATGATAAAAAATCTACGATTAAACAAATCCAAAGTGAAATCAAAGGTTTAGAAAAACAGATCGCTGCTATTGAGAAAGAGCAAGCTAAAGCAGCCGCAGCAGCCGCAGCAGAAGATTAAATCAAATTACTATGTATAATTCTTTCTAAATATTTTTTTAATTTTTTATTGAAAATTAATTTACTTTATTAAAATTTGATACTATTAACTGGTTTTGGACCGTTTAAGGGACATCTTGTGAATTTAACCAGTGAAATTGTTAAAGATTTATCTTTAGGAATTCAAAACGTCCAACTCAAGAAAGAAATATTACCTGTAAGTTGGAAACGCAGTATAGATTTGTATCAAAATTTACTAATAGAAACAAATTCTAAACCTGATTTAGTGGTTTTACTTGGTATTCATGATGATAAAAAATATGCTTTAGAAAAATTTGGGTGGAATTTTAAAATTGGAGAAGATATTGAAGGAAAATTTAAATTTGGATTTATAAAATTATGTTCTCGCCCATTGATTAAAACAATTATAAACACACATGAAGTTTATTCTGCAGTAAAAGATAAATCACGATTAATTATCTCCAATTATGCTGGATCATACATATGTAATTATCTATATTATTGGGCTTTATCTATTTCAAAAGGAGAGTATCCTGTTATTTTTATTCACATTCCTGCGGAAGGTAATGTAATAGAAAGTATCAAATTGATAAAAGTTATAATTATGGCAATAATTAAAGCACATTTTAAAAAAAACTATAAATTCAATGGTAATTTTTGACCTTTTTCGTTGAGGATATCTTTTAAAATCTCTGGTTGGAGTCTTAACTCATCATATAGCCAATTTAATTGCCGCATTTTAGAGTTATATATCTCTACTTCCTCTTCGAATAATTCCATTTTAAACTTACTTTAGTTATAGTTCCACTATACTCCAAAAGGGTAAATAATACATATTTATCTGAGTATTATCTAAATATTACCTTAAAAAATTGTAAAAATTTTAATATTATTTTAGAAAGTAGTAAAATCTAAGGTCTTCTATATTTTTTTTGAATATTATCAAGTTCGTACATAATGTTTTCAATTGGGTCTCCATTTATTACTCTATGTAATTTATTTACTAATTCTTCTGGAAATATATCAAATTGAGCAATAGACTCTCTATAATCCTTGAATTCATCTGAAACCTCATAAATATCTGAACTTCGTTTTAAATCGAATTCTCTTGTAACAATTTGCGCAAAGGATTTAATTAAATCGTTATAAAATTCATCCTCTAATTGTTGAGCTGTGTAATTGACATCATATATCAAATGATCATATTTCTTATTAATAGTTTGGATTTCTTTTTCCCTTTTTGCATTAATTTCATCGATTTTGGGCTGCAATTCCTTCTTTTTTGATTCTAATTCTTTCAATCTATCTTTTAATTGATTACTCATAATAGTCAGTAATAAAGGACTTTATTTAAAGAGTTAGATACAATTCAGTATATTTCATATTAGGTTTAAAATTAAAAAAAAAAGATTTAAATTGGTTTTGTTCCTAATTTCTTTTCATTTCATCGAATGTAGGGATTTCTATCTCATATATATTTAACTTGGTTAAATGGGGTTGAATTTTTCCGATAAGCTTAGGGATATTTTTTTCATATGCATAAACAGCGAATGAGATAAGCCCTGTTATAAAAAACGGGAGTACTATCATAATAATTGGAGTCAATATTGATGGACCTACAGATTCAGCAAGCGTTCGTACGATATAAGTTACAAGAATTATAACTGTCGAAATTCCAGCATAACCTTGGAGGACATTAACAAAAGGCGCGTGAGTCCCTTCTATAAGAGGTGGTCTACGTCTATCCGCATATAATTTACAGATTACAATACCAGAATCTTCTAATAACCATAATGGCAGAAATATCAATAATACAATAGGTATTATAATAAATGTTCCTAAAAATATTGCTTCTGCTTCATTTAAAGCAGAATCTTCCATCATCCCTACTCTAAATAGTGATCCTAACCCTGCTTGGACAATAAGGGCACTAACACTAAAGGCAAATAGACTAACAATAACAGATCTACGAAATAGCATAAATGGTTTTACTTGATGTCCTAATTTTACAATGCCATAGTGAAAACGCTTTTTTGACCTATAGAAGATTCGATGTAATTTTAGGAAGAATAATGTTGTATAGGGAGCTATTATATGAAATAAACCATAGATTGCCAATGGGAATAAATATAGCAAAATAGTATCTGTCCATAACTCGCCAGGTAATATAAATACGAAATATTTAACATATTCGCGAGGTATTAAATTTTCATATACCCAACCCTTTTGCAGTAGTGATAATATGTAGATTACAATGAAAATTGTTAGTGAAACTGCAAATCCAATAATAATACTTAAAAATTTTTTATTTCCTCCTTTTTCGGTATTCAATGTCATTTTAAGTTCAAAATTTAGTGATTTGATAAAATCTTAATACCACAATTTATTTAAAAATTTAACTAATCAAAATTTTGGTTAACCAAATCTCCCCTAACTTAGCAATGACTAAAAAATTAATTGTTCCAGAACCACAATCTGGCTTAAATTTCATTGATGCTCATTGTCATTTACCTTTTTTTCGTCCAAAGAATGATCAATTACCAACTGATAAAGACCAATATTTTGATTATTTTAAAATGGGGGGTCTATATTTAATCACCAGTACTATAGACATGCAGACCTTAAATTTGACGTTAAATTTTATGAAAAAGTTTGATAAAAACTTTGGTTTTACATGCGGTTGGGCTCCACAAACAGTTACTTACACACCAAAACAAAAATATGAATTAGAATGGAAAAAATGGATTGATTTTATCCTAAACAACCCTAAGAAATACCTTGGAATTGGAGAGATTGGATTAGATTTTCATCATGCTAAAACCTTAGACAAACGAAATAAGCAAATTGAAGTTTTAAGAAAAATATTCGAATTGACAAAGGACTTAGATAAACCATATATTTTACATGTTCGTAATGCCGCTGAACACGAATTAGATAGGGAAAATCCAAAACATAGGTTCAATAAAAGTGATGGAGTAAATAAAGAAATTCTCAACATTTTAAATGAATTTAAAATAGATCCTCATCGAGTTTTATGGCATTGCTTCTCAGGACCAGAAGAATATGGAAAAACTTTACCAAATCAAGGATTTAAGCTTTCTGTACCAAGTTCTGCATATGGTTTCAATAGATGGCGAAAGGTTACCAAATTTTCACCTTTAGAATCATTGTTAACTGAAACTGATTCTTATTATCAACATCCTTATAAGAGAGGGCCTATAAATGTACCTTCAAATGTAAGATATTCAATAGCAGCTATTGCTCACACCCATGAAATTTCTCAAAAAACTGTTAGCGAAAAAACTGTAGAGAATGCTATACAATTTTTTAATCTTGAAATCGCAAAATAAATTTTTGAATAATATTCTTTTATGAAAGTTCATTTCTTAATAAAAAAATCTCAATAATGGTATTTTATATGAAAATTTTAGTAACTTATTATACTGGAACTGGCAATACAGAAAAAGTTGCAAAAGCAATTAAAGAGGCATTAAAAAAACATGAAGTTGATCTTTTCCCGGTAAAAGAGGTAGATCCAAATACACTTTCATCCTATGATCTGACCTTTTTGGGATCAGGTACTTATGGTTTTAATGTAAGCCGAAAAATTACTAGCCTGATAAAAAAGACTCCACAACTTCCCTCAAAATTTGCCTATTTTTACACACATGAAAGCTCAACTCCCTGGCCGAAAGCGTTTAACTCTGTAAATGATGTAATTTTTAAACAGAATTGTGAGGTATTAGGTGAGTTTGATTGTTGTGGTGAAAATTTAGTTCCTAAAGCGCAGGAGCAGAGAGAGGCAATGTATTCTAGACTTTCGCCTGAAGAAAGGAAGGAAGCGGAAGAAACATATCTAAAATATGTAAAAGGACATCCAAACGAAGAAGATCTAGAAAATGCAAAGAAATTTGCTCTTTCCGTAATAGAAAAGCTGTAAGAGTTTTTTTTATTAATTCTTTATCTTTTTTTCATACGTTTAGTGTAAAACAGACGACTTTTTATGCGAAAGCACATAAATATTCAAATAATGAAATCTAATTAGAAATTGAGTGTTTACAAAAATGGCAAGAAGTCATAAAATAATAGGTATTATTATAGCTATCATAGTTGCATCTGGTGTTGGAATATTTTTCTTAGTGGGGTTTTTAACTTATGGTACTATTGAATCTTCTGGATCTCGAGTTTATGCGCCATTAATAACTAGATCTCCAGAACCAATTTATATACGTACTGATATTGGAGATATTAATGTAAGATATAATACTTCTGCTATGCAAAATGTAATGAAAGTAGATTATGACATTAAGATAAGTGGTACCTATATGATTGGAAAATCCATATCTAGCTTTTTTCTTTTAGAATGGGATAACATAACCTCACAACCAACGGAAAAGACAAGTTTTACATTGAGTACCAAACCAGGAGTGAATCTGGATCCAACAAATTGGTTCGCAATAAAGAGGATTGAAATAAATGTAACTCTTAGAACCGATATTATTTATCAAATTGAAGAATATGCAACTACTGGTAATATTGGTAACGAAATTCCAAAAGATGTAAATATTTATGATTTAACTATAGAAACAACCACCGGAAATTCAGTTACTCGTTTAGAAGAGGCTTCAGTAGGAAGTTTCAGAGTAGATGCAACAACTGGGGGACTATCTATATATGGCAAGAAATCTAATTTTACATCAATAACGGCTGAGGCAACTACGGGAAATCTTAGATTAAATTTTTCAAATTGTTTTCTTAATGGTGATATTACCGCGGAAGTAACAACAGGAGGACTCACATTTAATTCATATAATACCAGATGTAGTAGTGCTGTCAGTTGGGATTTAACAACTACTACAGGGGTTTTGAATAGTGATATCATCCAGTATGTAGATATGGGTGCAAATGTTGATGGTATATGGGATGTAACTACGGGAAATATTAATTTGGATTATATTGATGGGCTTTCTACAGTAGGTGCTTCATTTACAGCATCTACAACTACAGGTAGCTTTAATCCCATAAATTCAGGTGGATTTGATACTCCAACGTTTGATAATTTTAGAACAACAGATTTTTCAACTGCAAATTATACTTTTGTGTTTTCTCTCACTACTACTACAGGTAATATTAATGTAGATGGTCAAAGCAGCTAGTTAATATAATCTTCTAACCCAAAATTTTTTTTCTTTAACTTTTGAATTATTTTAATTTGTTATTTTCTTTTAAAAATATTTTTGAAAATCAAAAATTAGTCTAAAATTTATTTAAATACCTATAACAATTGCTCTTTCTTAAGTAAAAAGTATTTTAAAAGTGTGATCTAAGTGAAAAAAAAATCAAGTATCATTCTAATGATAGTGGCATCCTGCATTGTTCTTGGAGGAACATCATTTGGAATTGTTATAGCTACCACGTGGGGAGAATATGAATATGCTGATTCTTATCATTATGCACCTAGTAATGTTTCACTAATAGAGAAATTAAACATTATTAGTGATATTGGGCAAGTGAATATCAAATATAATGCAACGCCAACGAATCTTGTCGCTCAAGTAGATTTAGATATAAAAATTGTTGGTGGTTTTGTTGAAGAAAAGACTTTTTCTGATTTCTTCCATCCAATTGAATGGACTAATTCAAGTAATATTGTAACATTCAAACTTGATGCAAAAACCAATCCAGTATTTATATTTGGATTATCTCATAGAATAACTATTGATTTAACCCTTAGAACAGATGTAATTTATGATGTAAATACTTACTGTGGTACAGGGGGAATAAACATGAATGTTCCAGAAAATATTGTAATTAATAATACATCTCTAAGTACATCTACTGGTTCCGTTGCATTATATTCTGCAAAGAATACTACTTTTCAAGGTTCATTAGGAGTAAGTACTAGTACAGGAAAAGTAAGCGTGTTTGCTAAACATACTAATTTTTCTCATGGAATAAATGCAGATTCATCTACAGGGTCTCTTATATTGAATTTTTCTCAATGTATTCTTGGAGGCGATTTAATTGGAACGGTATCTACAGGCTCGGTATCACTTAAAAGCTATAATATGATTTATATGAAAGATTCTATTTGGTATATCCACACAAGTACGGGAAGTGTAAATATTCAAATCCGACAATATATCGAAATGAATGCTAGCATTACAGGAACTATTGGATCTTCTACGGGTAGTATAGATTTATTATACGATGATTCATTAAGTACAATTGGAGCAGAATTTTCATGTTCTGTAAGTACAGGTTCTATCTCATATAATCCACTAGGGATAGGGGGATTAAATAAAGTTGGTGGCCTGATATCTACAATGGATTATAATTCTGCAACTAATAAGTATACATTTGGTGTTTCTACATCAACTGGAAGTATAGATATATTAGGACAAAGTTTATAAAAATTTAATCTTAAATTTCTCTTTTTTTTATTAATTCTCATTCGTTATTAATTTAACTTTTAGAAAGTTTAAAACTATTATTTTGTTTAAATGGTAATATTAAATTCTGTATAAATGCTAACTCTATTCAAATAAAATCTTTTTATAATATACAATATAAATTAAATTATCTTTTAATAAAAGATAGAATTAAAAACAAAAAAGAAGTGGTGTAAAATATGGTTAGTGAAGATTTATTAAAAAAATTAGCAGCTATGAGAGCTGGAGAAGGTGAAAGAAAACCTTCTGATGCTCTTTTATTATGTGAAGCTTTTAAACAACTTGCTGCTGAAAATGAAGATATCAAAGAAGAAGTTGAAGATATGGACCTTACCGTTGTTCAGTTTGAATGGTCAGATGTTGGTTATAAATATTGGGTGAAATTTGGGGAAGGTCAAGTTGAATACGCTGAAGGAGAAGCAGAAGATCCATCTGTAACCATGATAGCGACTAGTACGACTTGGGGCGCCCTAGGATCTGGTGAGCTTGACGCTACTAGTGCTTATATGGCTGGAGATTTGCAAATTGAAGGTAATCTCCAAGATGCAATAGCATATGGAGAAATTAATGGAATGGTTGGAGATGTTTTAAAAGAACTTTAAGAATAATAACTCCATAGATTCATTGATAACCTTCTTAAACATAAAATTCTAACTTTTTTTATTGCTCTTTCTATTCTTATATTTGAATAATAAATATTGTATCATATAATTCACTATAAAGACTAAGGACCCCCAGAACATAGTATTAATTGCAAAATTAGACCAATTAATGACTTTTTCAGCCCCCGGAACAACAGCTTGAGTTATCCAATAGAAAGGAAAACCCCATCTTTCACTTCCTATCAATCCATTCATAGGATAAATAAAAAATCCTGTTATATAAGTAATTATAAGTCCTTCAATAATAGAAATGAGTAAAATTAATAGTAATCTAATTTTCATAAGAACACCTTCAAATTTGACAAAGTAAAAATAATATAAATATTAAGGAAAAAAACCCCTTAATTCTATTGCTTTAGCAATCCTAGAAACTGCAATTATATATGCTGCTGTACGAAGCGCAATATTTCTTTCTTTTGCAACCTTAAATACTTCTTCGAACGCTTTCAGAATTATTTTCTTTAATTCTTTATTAATTCTATCTAGTTCCCAAAAATAAGCACGAATGTCCTGGACATATTCAAAATATGAAACACATACTCCACCAGCATTAGCAAGAATATCAGGAAGGACATTAATTCCCTTTTCAAATAAGATTCTATCTGCTTCCGGAGTGACTGGACCATTAGCACCTTCTAATATAATTTTACACTTTATATTTTTAACATTTTTATGTGTGATTTGATTTTCAAGAGCAGCTGGAATCAATACATCGCAATCTGATGAGAGCAATTCCTCGTTTGTGATTAATTTGTACCTTTTATCCTCATAATCTTTTAAATAATTTCCTTGGTGGGTCCAATCTAACAATTTGTCAATTTCTAATCCTTCTGAGAAATATAGAGCTCCAGATATATCTGAAACCGCCATTACTTTGCATCCATCTCTATATAATAGCTCAGCTATTGTGCCTCCCACATTTCCAAATCCTTGAACTATTATTCTTTGTGATTTCATATCTAAATTTAATTTCTCACACATGGCTTCAAGTACATAATATAACCCCATTCCAGTGGCTGGCTCTCGACCAACTGATCCACCAATCTCAATAGGTTTACCGGTAACCACACCAGGTACGGACCTTCCTTTATTCATAGAGTAAGTATCCATAATCCAAGCCATAACTTGAGAATTAGTATTAACATCTGGAGCAGGAATGTCGATATCTGGGCCAATAATATTGATTATTTCAGATGTGTACCTCCTCGTGAGTCGTTCTAATTCACCTTTAGATAATTTTCGAGGATCCACACATACTCCTCCCTTCGCTCCTCCTAGTGGTAAATTAAGGAGACTACTCTTCCAAGTCATCCAAGTTGCCAACGCTTTAACTTCGTCTAAATTAACTTCTGGTGAAAATCTTATACCTCCTTTTCCTGGACCTCTAACAGTACTATGATGAACTCTATACCCTTCGAAAATCTGAAGAGATCCATCATCCATCATAATAGGGATAGTAACTATTAAAGCTCTTTCAACTCTCTTAAGATAATTAGCTATATTAGGATCTAATCCCATTTCTTCAGCTACAATATCAATTTGTTTTTTTGCAACATCAAACGCAGTTAATTCCATAAATTTCTACCATTTAGATTTGTGATATATGATCTGTATTATTATAATCTAATATTTAAAAAATTACTAAAAAAAATTCATAAATTGATAAGAGAATATTTCACAAATTGCATAGGATCGTTAGCGCAACCTCCTGAATCTAATCCTCCCAATTCATCTAATATTTTTTGAGGGATGAGATTATCCGCCAACCATAAATCCTTTAAATGCATTAACGACTCTAATCCTTTTATTTGAATTATACGATTTTGACCTAAATCAAGAGTTTCCAAGTTAGCTAATGCTTCAAGACCTTTAATTTCACCAATGCTATTCTCAGAAAGAAATAATGTTTCTAATTCAGTCAAGGAATACAAACCTCTAATTTGAGTTAGATTGTTCTGTTTTAAGTTTAGAATTTTTAAAGTCTTTAAATTGTCTAATCCTCTAATATTTGATATTTGGTTTGTATTAAGCCATAATGTCTCTATACTTTCTAAAGAATCTAAACCTTGAATTTCTTGTATCGAATTATTATTTAGATAAAGACTCTTTAGATTTTTTAGATTCTCTAATCCTTGGATACTTTTAATCTGATTACCTGCTAAATTTAATACTTCTAAATTGTCCAAGTTATCTAAATTTTTGATTATTTCTAATTTATTACCTGCAATCCATAAAACTTCTAGCTTTGTTAATGTTTCAAGACCATTGATTTCTGTGATTTCATTCCAGGAGAGATCCAATCGTACAAGAGAACTTAGTTTTTCTAATCCTTTTAATTCAGATATCTGATTTCCCCTCAAATATAACTCTTCTAGATTTGTTAAATTCTCTAATCCTTTGATCTCACTTATTTGGTTGCTTATAAGATGTAGAATGTTGAGATTTTGTAATTGATCTAATCCTTTTATGTCGATTATCTTATTATTACCTAAATTTAAGATCTCTAACTCAGTTAAATCATCTAAGCCTTCTATTGTTCCAATATCATTAGAACTCAATTCTAAATTTTTAAGATCTTTTATTTTTGATAACCCTTGTATTTCGTCAATATTTTTTATGTCTAAAAGACTTAAATCTAGAAATCCCTTTTTAACCTCAAATTTAGAACCAAGTACTTCAACAAATTTCATGTATAATACCTTATTAATCTTTGAAAATAAACGAAATTATACTAAATCCGTATGTATAATTATATAAGACTTATTATTTATTTATAATTCTTAAAACCTACTTTTATCTTATAACTCAAATATTTTAAATCCTGCTTCTCATTAACCAATTGATGTAGAATGATTTTCTGTTTAACATGTGGAAATCAAGAAAATGGAAATAAAGAAGGATATTATTTCTGTTCGACTTGTGGAAAATTAACCTATTTTATGCTCTTAAGCTTTAAGTGATAAATAAAATCAAAAAAAAATGATGGATCCCATTATGAATGACTCCTTCAAATAAATTGTTGTTGGTGGATGACAACCTGCAATGGTATAGTAGGGATTTATCAAATTTTCTTTGTTTTATTTCTTTACAAATTAAAGAGACCTTTATGTAAAAGATTTAAAAATTAAAAAAAAAAAAGAGATTTTTTGTTTATTTGTTCTTTTTTTTAATCTCGATTATTAATAATGAGACAATTCCTAATCCAAGAAATATAAGATGGTAGTTTCCAAAGGGAATGTTTCCTCCACCAGAAGGTAAATCCCTATTAACAATTACCTGAATACTGTGTGTGTTACCCGCAGAATCATTGACAAAAATATTGATTGTGATATCACCTTCAGCGAGAGCATCCCAGCTACTTTCATCAATTGGGAATATGTTTATACCATTAATAGGCGTAAAAGAGTATATTGTTGAAGAAGACCCGATAGTATACCATGCATCTTGTAAATGTAGATCGTATATTGTTACATTAAATTCAGGAGCATCAGCACCAAAGGTCATACCTCCAAGAGGTGAATTCACAATGATTGAGGGATTTGTAATGTCTTTTATGATTACAAATGAAATGCTGGCAGGATGCCCAGCAGAATCATTCACGTAAAATGTCATCAATATTGAGCCATCAGAAAAAGAATTCCATGTTACTTCATCAATAGGAACTACATTCACTCCATTACTACCTGGGAAAAATGTTGTAAAAGAATTATTTAAAGTATACCAAGTTGTATTTAGGTATGTGTCAACGATATCTAGATCGCATGTAGGAGGGTTAGCTCCGAAAATAGATCCTGCCGATGGTGAAATAACTGAAAGCGTTGGGTTAACATCATCACCATCATCCCAAATTGGATAGAGGTCCTGACGATTTCCATCTCCTGTTATATTATATGGAATATCGCCTCTTCTATCATCATTAGCATCGACACCATTATAATCTGCCCAATAATTTCCTGTTGTCCCATTATACCAATAGTTTCCAAAACATCCGTCGTTACCATTTTGACCCCGAGTGGAGAAAGTATTACCAAAGATGATATTCCCAGAACTAGGTGATGTTAGATTTCTTATCCAGAGTCCATAATCTCTTAAATCAATGAATTCATTATCCCAGAATATGTTATCATCACATCCATCATACATGTAAATTCCACGCCAGTTATTTGCAATGTAATTTTGATAGAACTTGTTATTATCACAATTATAAACAATAACTATTCCATTATCGCAACTCGTTGAATTTATAATATCATTTTTTAGGATGAGATTTTCGGTACAATTACTACTTAGATAAATTCCCGCGATATTATTTCCATCAGCATAATTTTCTTCAATTACATTATCATGACAAGAAGCAGTTACTAGAATGCCCACATAACTTTCAATTATAATATTGTCTACTATATTATTATAATCCGAATAGCTAGAGACACAAATTCCTCGACGATATCCGTTTATAACGATATTTTCAGAAATATTATTATGATCAGAATTAGAGGTTAAAAAAATACCACAATATCCCTGTTGACAAGTATTATTCCTGATAATCCCATTATTAGTGTTATTCAGTAGAATTTCATAACCAGAATTTCCTCCATTCCGTAAAGTACAATTCAAAATTTGGAAAAATACATTGGAATTTTTAATCCAGATACAACCTCCTGTACCTCCATCATTAATTACTAATTCTTTTATCGTGTAAGGATCATTAACAGTTCCAGAACCTGTACACCACGGTTGATTACTAGCCCATGTCCAATTATGTGCGCCAACTCCAGTTGCATCTCCGATAATATATATCGGATCAAGTCCAATATCCCAAATAGGGTAATAATCTCTTGAATTGCTAGATCCAGGAATATCATAAGGAGTATTTCCAATTCCATCTTCATCCCAATCAAATCCAGTATAATCGTCCCAATAGTTCCCTAATGTTCCATTATACCATACATTATTATTTCCGTTATCCCTTCCATTCTCATTATTATTAGTTAATCTGTTTCCATAGATAATTGAATCGTCCCCACTCAACCAAATTCCTCGTAATGAGCCGTTCACTTTATTCATCTTTATAATACAATTATCAGTATAACAATAAATCCCCGTCTCATTTACACCGTTAATTTTATTGCTAATAACTGTATTGTTATGCGAAGAAACAGCAATATAAATACCATAATCATGACTAGTTATTGTATTATTCATAATCGTGTTAAATTCACTGTTGAAATCCACTGTTATGCCGTCTGAGTCATTTGGACCACCTTCTAAAATTGTATTATTAAAAATAATATTATGAGTTGACTCGAAAACTCTAATACCCGCTGCCGAACTGTTTTGAATATAATTATTCTGAACTGTATTATTATAACAATCCGTTTGAAGATATATCCCCCATTTTAAGTTGTTCAAACATATATTATCCTCAATTGTCCCATTAGACGATCTAAGTAATTCAATTCCGGCATGTGCCTGGAATAATGTTCCCGAATTTATAACTGTACAATTTCTAATAGTGAAATATTTATTGTTTGAATCTTCGATTAGAATACAATTATCCAGCCAATTCGCATCGATGGTAATATTTTCTAAAATGTATGGATTATTAAATGAACCATCTCCGCTACACCAATCTTCCAACGCTGCTTCTGCCCATGTATAGTCTCCACCTCCAGTATCATCTATATGAAGTGGTCCCATTACCCAAAAATTTGAAGGTTTAGGAACATTTTTTGCAATACTATAAGTATAAGATGATTGGAATTCAAAAAATGGCGAGATTGAAATAAGTAGAACAATCAAGAGAAATAGTATATATATTTTGGATTTTCTCATTTCTGTCATTTTTTTTTAAAATAATTTTTAATAATAAATTGTATTTATATTATTTTATTTATAGATTTTTATCGATTTGACAAACCAGTTAAATAGCAATGAGGAATAAACAACATATAAAACACTATTTATTTATCAAATAATCATGGTGCTAAACCTAATGAACTTAATGAAATAAATTAAATACCATTTTACTTTTTCTTAATATATGTTTTACGCTGTTTGTAAAGAATGTGGCTTTCATTTTGAAAATAAGGAACCTGGATTTTACTATTGCCCTCAATGTGAAAAAGAAGTTAAATTTTTGAAACTTGAATTATTTGATGGCGTAAAACCTTCTGAAATCCATGAAAAGGATTAAAGTTATAAGGTAAAGGATTATTTTTCTTTTTATGGCTAGAGCACTCTATATGGATGATTCTTACCTTAAAAGCTGGAATGCGAAAGTTGTAAGTGTCACAGATGAGAAATATGCCGTACTTGATAATACCGCCTTTTATCCAAAAGGAGGAGGTCAACCGTGGGACGAAGGTTTAATCATAAAGGACGATCAAGAATATAAAGTGGTTTATGTTGGCAAGTTTTCTGGAAATATCAGTCATGAAGTCGATGAACCGGGCTTAAAGGAAGGTGATGAAGTTCATTGTGAACTTGATTGGGAACGTAGGTATACCTTTATGAGATATCATACAGCGTCTCATTTAATTAGCAATATTCTCTACAAGAGAGCCGATGCTAAAATTACTGGGAATCAAATCGAAATGGATAAAACTAGAATGGATTTTTCAATGCAAGATTATTCTCCTGAAAAATTAAAAGTTTTTGTGGATGAGGCTAATAATATCATTGAACAAGACTTACCAATAACAATTGACTATATGAATAGAGATGAGGTTTTAGGAAAACCTGAATTAGCACGCTTAGCAATAGGATTGCCTAAGAACATTAAAGAATTTCGCATCATTAGAATAGGAGATATCGACGAACAAGTCGACGGAGGCACTCATATTAAGCACCTTAATGAGATTGGTAAAATTGAGGTAACTAAAACTGTCAATAAAGGAAAAAACAATAGAAGAATGTACTTCATTCTAAAATAAACTATTTTAAATTAAATTCCTTAAGGTTCTTAGTTTGGGTAAATTCCTCATTAATTTGTATTAAGTGAACAACCTTTACCTCAGTTTGATATATTAAGTTGAGAGCTTGGGCTTCTTCTAGTGCTATATTATAACTAATCTCGTCAAATAAAATGCCCTCTGTACTTTGTGGACTATTTTGAAGTGTTTTCTTTATAAAACGTCCGATAGTTATATGAGGAATATATTCAAGATCATTTCTGAAATAAGGTAATAAAATTCCTTGATATAGGTCCTCGTGTAATTCAATAATTTCCTTTTTTCCCTCTTTCACTAAGAGAAATAACCAATGATCCCAAGATTTTGTTAAACCGCCAAGTTCAATGTTAAAGGACCCCCAATTATTAATGACCGATTTTATGTGTTCTAAAAGTGAGTTCCTTGAAAGTGATGTGTTATCAATTGGAAAAATAAGCGTTATATGTGGTTTTATCAGATTATAATGAGGATCATATTTTTTCCTAAAAGCTTCTATTTTAGATGTGTTAAAGTTTGGATAACAAACTAATGCATGAGAGACCATGATTATATGTGCTACCATCCTATACCGTTTGAATATACTTAAAATTTAAAAATACGAATTTACCTTTTAATTAAAATTTTTTTATCTATAAATATTTCCTTTATCAATGTTTCAAGTGAAGGGATATCTTTTAATTGGATCTCCTTATTAAATTGATTAAAGTTATTAAAAGTTTTCCAAATTTCCTCATCGTTCTGTATTTTATCTAGAAAATAACTAATTCTCCGCTGAGCTAAATAAGACTGACCCTTATATACATAACACATAAAAAAAGGTGATACAGAGTTCATAAGGAGTGTATGTTCACCAAAACTAACACGATCAAGTCCTTCAGAAAACATTTCATTCACAAAAGAATCAATAGCACTTAAAAACCCTCCAAAAAGATGGTCTTCAATAATCTGGTCCTTTATAAACGATTGTGAAAATATTGGTCTCCCTCCTTCTGAGACTATTAGAAGAAGTACTGGGTCTTCATCTGAAAGTTCAGGAACGACTACTACTCGTTTTCGGACCATTAACCCCATTTGTTCATTTAATTGGGATAATTCCATACGTTTAGTCAAAGATATTTCTGTTTTTTTTAAATTCTTCCACATATCTAATTTTTTTAGCAATTCATCATGTTCATTTGAAATTCTCTGGGCTAGCAAATTCAGCTCATAATTTTCAGTAATTTGCTGCCCTTTTGTCAATAACCGTCGTGCTTTTTTCAAATCCAATGTAAATAAAGCTAGTTTAGCTTGCAAAAGATAAGCTTCCCCTAAAACCCAATAGGAGCGCGATTTTTCAGTTATATCCAATATTTGAGTAATACAAGAATTTATGTCATTTAATACATCTAAATCACCTGTCATCCGTAAATCAACTATGAGTAAATCGCATAAGTGAAGTAATACCATTAAATGACTTTCATAAATTATATTTTTCTCTTCAAGAAGTTCCTTTAATATTTCTTCAGCTTTACCCCTATTGATGGCTCGAGTACTAGTTTTCAACACTAAAGCCTTATCAAAAAGGTACATCAAATTAATTTGTTTGTCATTTAATTGAATGGTTATTTGTTCTAAATCACGAAGAGAATTCTGTGCCCGCTCAAGATCGCCTTTATCAATTAGTATTTGAATTAAATAATCATAGGCATTAGCAGTGTCTTTTAAAATTCCAATCTCCTCATAATGTGCCAAAGATTGTTCTGAGTACTTTAAAGCACGATCCAATTCTCCTTTCTTTCTATAATCTTCCGCTAAGTTGTTAAGAATGTGCCCAATAATACCTTTACTGTTAAGTTCCTTAAATAATGACAAAATGTACTCATTAATTATAATACTACGGTCTAATTCCCCTTTATAAGAATGATAGATCGCCTTATAATAAAAACTCCATGCTATAGTAAACTTTTTGTTACTTTCCTTAGCAATAGTTAAAGCACGTTCTATATACTTAAATGCATGGTTCAGTTCCCCGTTGTTAATCAAAAATATTGAACCAATAGATAAAAAGCTTTCAGCGATCTCATGTTTGGAACCAAATTGTTCTCTCAATGTTAAACTGTGCTTAAAGTGCTTTAATGCCAAATCGAGATCATGCTTTGAAAAAAAGGATAATCTGTAAAGCCATCCTTTAAGATACGCTAGAGAACCCTCTCTTTGCCTGTAATTTCTTGGTAATTCATGTATTAGGGTTTTTAAGAGTTTTTCTCCATGTATTATTATTTCTTCAACCTTTTCCGGATTTCTTAACCATATTAAAGCCCAACCCCAATAATATAAAGCATCTATAGATAAGAGACTTTTTCTTAATCTTAAACTCTCCTTATATGTTTTTTCAGCTAGAGAATTAAGCTCTTTAAGTAAATATTGCTGGAATAAAATATCACATTTGAGTAAATGCCATGAGACTAAATCATGAAGAGAAATATCTCTCATTTGTTCAACTTTCCTTATTAATAGGAGTACATCATCAAATTTACCTTTATTTACAAGCTTTTTCGCTCGAATTAATTCCTTAGGTTCTATATAGGTAATATGGTTTTCCATAGATGATCGGATTAAAAACTTGGATTCTAACTTTCTATACTTAAGTAATATATAAAGAAAATTACTATTATAAAACTAATTAAATTACTATTTAAAACAGGTAAACAAAGAGTATGAAATATAATAAATTAATTATTAACTTCTCCACTAAATATTGAAACCATCATCAAATTCTTCCCATTCTTCAGCCGCTTGATCGAATCTCTTCTTCTCATCTTCTTTCTTTTCTCTCTTGATTTCTCTGCGATCTTTACGGGTGATTTGATCATGTCTTTTTGTATATATTTCTTCGTATTTCTCTCTTAACGACTCAACGTCTTCTACATGTCCGATTCTATCTTCTAAACCATCTTCAAAAAAATAGTTTTTCTTGAACTTTTTGGCAGGAACTCCTGCATAAATGTGTCCTCTTTCTAAAACTTGACCCACCGTAGTCACCGAATTTGCTGCTAAAATGCATTTATTCCCAATATGAGTACCTGGCATAATTATCGCATGGGAACCTATTCTTACATCATCTTCAATTATAGTTTTCCTGATTATCAATAGATTGCCTACAATTACAGCTGACTGGACAATTGCGCCCTGTCCCACAACCACATCTTTGCCAAATTTCACGAACTCTGCATCAACCCAGCCTTCGAATAAAGAATTCGAAATTCTTGTCTTTACGCCAAACATTTTGAAACAAATATTATCCATAAATCCAGGGAATGGAAATCTGTGAGCGAGCCAAATAGGCCATCTTTTTACAACACTCCTAAGACTCCAATAGCGATAATCTTGATCTTCAGGAATTCGTAGAAAAACACCTTCTCGAGGTTTATGAACCACGTTGACAATAATTAATAATATTTTCGCAATAATAATCGCTGAAAACACAAGAGTAAAATACATTAGAAAAGCAAAGAGTGGAAGAAATGTATAGAAATGAACAGGCCTTACTGCATTCCATAAAAAGCGCCAATAAATCCAAAATTCCAAAAGTATCGGAATGAAACTCGCCCATATAATAAAAATATATAAAATCAAATAACTTTTCTTGACAAGTACGTTTGTTGTAAAAGGTCCAACTCTCATTGTATTTGGTACACTCATTTTTCTTCACTCTCACTTTTGGTTTTAATTAAGTCTTTTTTGTCCTCATCGATATTAACTTCATGGGTCACTTCCATTTTCATAGCATCAGCTACTTCACGTTTTATTATTATATCTCGTCTTTCTTCAGCATATTTATTTTCTTTCATTTCAATAGCAGGTATTCCAAAATAAATCCAAGCAGGTTTTAAATACTGGTCGTAAGTACTTGTACTTAAAGCACCAATGATGGATTCTTTCCCTATGACAGTCCCTGGTGAAATAGTAGTATGTCCTCCAACCATTACATAGTCTTCAAAAAATACTTTCTTTATCAATAAGTATCTACCTACGACCATTGAGGACATTAAGGTAGCTCCTTGTCCAATCATAACCTTGCGCCCAAATTTAATAAATTCAGAATCACACCAAGTATCTGCTAAATGACTTGAAAAATCCATATTAGCACCTAATTGTTTGAAAGCTAAAACATCAGTCCATGGAAAAGGTGAATTACGAAAAAACCATAGTGGAATCTTCTTTAATTCAGTCCTTAACATCCAAAATTCGAAATCAGTATCCCCAATCTCAGCTTTAAAAACCCCTTCTTTAGGTCTATGAAAGAGGTTAACCAGTATTAAAAAAAGCTTACTAAATGCGAGACATCCTATAATAAAAATATATGTAAGTCCAAAAAGCACAAGTGGAAAGAAAAAGAAAAAAGCCCATTGAAAATTGGTGGCAACTTGGCTTCGAGAATACCAATACCAAATTATAGTTACCACTAATCCTGAAAGCCAAAATATTGGTATATAGACAAGTAGAAATTTTGTATTGACTCGACTTATTGCTGAACTGGTAGTGAAATCAAGCATTAAGTCTTGATCAGTCAAATCATCTATATCTATTTTTTCTTCTTCAGGGGGTTTACCTAAAATTGGCTCTATATCAAATTTTTCGTCAAAAGTTTTTAAAACTCCTTTTTTCTCTTTAATTTCTTTAAGTAATTTTTTATTAGAATAGCCTTGAATATTTTCACTCATTTCCAAATCTTTAGGAACTACATCAAGATAATTCATAATTTTTTTTCTAAAGATTTTCCGCATTGGCATTCCAAAATAATAATTATTTCCTTTCATTATGCTATGTTTTGGAGTAGCCGCTAATGGTAATAAGTAAGCATTATCATCAAGCTCTGAACCGGGACCAACTCCGCACATTGCCGCAAAAGTGACATTATTGCCAACCTTAATTTTAAAATATGATATATTTCCAAAAACGCCTTGAATAAGATGACTTGCTAAGGTTGAATTTACTCCAAAGTAGCAATTGTCTCCCGCTTCAATAAATTTATCATTGCCTACGGATTCCTCAAAGGTCGTTCCCTTACCAATTTTGTTCGATCCTACAAAATTAAAAAACCAATTTGATAACCAAGGAAATATTCCTTTTGTAAATGTATTCTTTCCATATTTTATCATAAAACTTCTAATATGGTAATAATTGGCAACTCTACTTTTAATGTTTCTCGGGATAATTCCTGACTTGGATGGAGAAATTCTCTCAGTAATTCCCCATAATAATCTTGTCATCAATCCAATTAGAAGTAAATGAAGTAAATAGCAAATGATAATAACCAAAGGCATAACAAGTAAAGTTATAAGAGAACTTAAATTAGTAAATAGATGAAAAATTCCCGGATTTTCTAAAAAAAATATTCGAAATGGGAAAAAAAAGTAAAGCCAAAAGACAAATCCTGGGACTAACCAAGAAAAATAATAGATTACTGCGAAAATGATAATATATAAGTGAAATTGAAGACTTACTTCTTCCTTTATAACTTCTTCAGTAGGTTTCAGTAATTTTTTCTTCATTAAAAAACAATTGATACTTATTATAATTTAATAGTTATTTTTTTTTCTTTTAAAACTATTAGTCTCAGATAAAAAGAACAAGTAATAATGCCAGATAACTGTAAGGATTGTGGAAAGTGCTGTATAGAGACAGAAATGGTTGTTTCCGAGGATGATATTAATTTAATAAAGAAAGAATGCCAAAATCATATACCTAAACAAAAATTTTATTTCAAAAATGAAGATAATCTTCTTCAATTAAAAAATATTGCAGGTTATTGTGTCTTTTTTGAAAAAAATTCGAAAACATGCAATATTTATAAATACCGTCCGCAAGGTTGTAAGTTTTATCCTCTCATTTTTGATTTCGAAAGAAAAAAATGCATTTATGATAAGGAGTGTCCTCGAACTCATCTATTTTATAAAAGAAAAGGTACTTTCAATAGAACCTGCAAAAATCTAAGGAAATTCTTGAAGGAGGAATTGAATTTAGAGTTAAGATAATAATTAATCAAAAGATTAAACCAATTCTTTCTTATCTTCATCGATATTTACTTCATGTTCAACTTCAAACTTTATTTCTTCATCAACATTCCTTTTCACAAGAATGTTACGTCTTCCTTCAGCATATTTATTTGGTTTCATTTTAATTACCGGAATTCCAAAATAAATCCATTCTGGTTCGAGAACTTGATCATAGTTTGTCGTGCTTAAAGCCCCAACAACCGAATCCTTACCTATTATAGTACCAGGAGAAACGATAGCTTGCCCCCCAATAACTACATAATCGCCAAGAATGATTTTTTTTATTATTAAATATTTACCGATGATTGAACTGCTCATAACAGTAGCGGCTTGCCCAACAATTACTCTGCGCCCAAATTGAATAAATTCACCATCAGTCCAGGAGTCCCATAGAGTACTTGATAAGCTCATTTTAATTCCAAACCATTTGAACGCTAAAATATCCATCCAAGGAAGTGGCCAATTTCTAATTAGCCAAAAAGCTATTTTTTTTAATTCTTTTCGAGCACACCAAAATTCAAAATCAGAGTTCCCTTTTTCTGCCTTGAATATTCCTTCTTTGGGTTTATGTATCAAATTAATTAATATCAGTATAAGTTTACTAAAGATAAAACAGCCAAAAATGAAAACAAACCACATAATGATTAATATAGCAGGTAAGAAGAAAGCCATTAAAAGCCAATTGTGGACAGAGGAAGTGAAAGCATAGAAGATTGCTGTATCTAGCATCCCAGATAACCAAAAAATTGGGACATATATAGCTAAAAACTTCATGTTTACTCTTGAAATTGCGCTACTTGTGGTAAAGTCAATTCTTAGATTTTCTTCATCTATATTATTTTGATTATAATATCTTTCACTTTTCTCGATTATTTCTTGTTTTTTTGTCTTAGACTCCTGTTGTTCTAAAAACTTCTTGACTTTTAATTTCTTTAATAATTTTTTGTCTCGATAACTACTAATATTTTTATTTTTCTCTAAATCCTTTTCTTTTATTCTTAAATAATTCATAATCTTTTTTTTGAATATTTTTCTTAGCGGCATTCCCCAATAATAATTATTTCCTTTTATTACACTATGTTTAGGGGTAGCTGCTAAAGGAAGTAGGTAAGAATTTTCATAAGCCTCAGATCCAGGTGCTAATACAACACTAGCCGAAGCAGTAAAATTATCTCCTGTCTTTACTTTAAAGTAGTTAATATTACCAAATACACCATCAACAATATGACTAGCTAAAGCAGAATTAACTCCGATATAGGAATTCTCTCCCACTTCAATAAATTTATCATTACTAGGGGATTCTTCAAAAGTAGTACCTTTCCCGATATTGCTAGCGCCTATAAAATTAAAAAACCAATTTCCTAGCCATGCAAAAGGGCCTTTCATGAACGCATTCTTTCCATATTTTATCATAAAACCTTTAAGTTGATAATAGCTTAAAGTTTTGCTTGGAAAATTTCTTGGAATTATCCCTTCTTTACTTGGAGATCTTTTTTCGGCTAATCTCCAAAAACCACGGGTTATCAATCCTATAAAAAATAATCGAATAAGATAGCAACCAATAAGAACTAATGGCATGGAGATTAAAGCTATAAATGGCTTAAACTGTGTAAAAATAGCGAAAAAGTTAGTAGCTTCTAGAAAGTAAGGCAGAAAAAAGAATACAACATATACTATGAAGATAATAGCAGGAATAAGTAATGATGCTAAAAAAATTGAAAAAAGCACAAAAAGATACCAAAAATATTGGGTTTCAATTTCCTCTCGAATGGAGCGCTTCCTAGGAATACTCTCACTCGATGTTTCTTCTCTGCTATCCATAATTTCCCTTTCTTTAGTATATTATTTTCTGCTTTTAATTATTTATGCATTAATTAAAATTTTCTAAAAAATTAAATGTTTTATTTATGATCATGTAATTTCGTCGTTTATAAATGGTATTCTTGCGCTATAATAGAACGAGCGTTTTAATGTGATCACGACTTATACTATAAGAATTAAAGGCTTCATGTATCTCATCTAAATTATATTTTTTTGAGATTAAATCCTTAACTTTTATATTTCCAGATCTTAACCCATCGATTGCCTTGTCAAAAGGTCCGCATCGACTACTATAAAGAGTGAGCTCTCTCACTACAATTTCAGTTAGATTAATAGGAGTTTCAAGACCATGAGTGCTCTTTATATGAATTTTTCCACGAGTTCTACAACATGCAATAACATCATTGAGAACATTAGGGTTACCGGTTGCATCGACCACTATATCCGCTCCTAGTCCATCAGTGAGATTCTTAACTTCCTTTGGAATGTCTTTAATTTTAAGTCTATTCAGGATCTGATATGCTCCAAATTTTTTTGCTAATTGAAGTTTTTTATCTGAACCATCCACTACAATTAATTTTAATCCTTTTGAAAAAGCTACTTGAGTAATCAGTAATCCCAATTTTCCAAGTCCAAATACTACCATTGTTTGGTCATTTTCATCAAGAGGCATCATTTCAAAAGTTTGATATGCAGCAGCGAGAGGCTCAATAAAGGTAGCCTCTTCATAACTCATTGCAACTGGTATCTCATGTAATAAATAAGTATCTAATGCGATATATTCTGCAAGAGCACCATCGATGTCAATACCAATTGCCTTTCGAGATACACATTGTGTATATTGAGCTTGTCTACAATAATAACAATTAAAATCAATATTGGCATTAATTTCGGAAGTAACTCGTTTACCAAGCCAAGATTCCTCAATATTTTTACCCAATTTTACCACATCCCCCGCAAATTCATGACCTAAGATAATCGGGGTACTTGTTGGTAAATCTCCTTGTATAATAGCAATATCTGTTCCACATATACCAACTGCTTTTACATGAACTAATACTTGAGAATCATTAATATTAGGTTCATTGGTCATTTCAATTTTGATTTCTTTACCATTAAATATAGCAGCCTTCATCATTTTATCTTAATTTTTCGTTTAGAAATTATAATTAAAATTGTATCAGTATAGTTTATAATTAATCCATTTTCCTATAAAGTTTATATAATGTAAACAACACTTTTTTTATTATTATACGGATATAGATCATCAGAACTCCTACTTTAAAAGACATTCTTTAGTTATATAATATCGAATCTAAAATGAAGGAGCAAAATTATGAAGAATAAAATTTTAACATGGGAATTACTAGGAATTGTATTTGTTGTTGTAGTTGGGGCTTTATTTCATTTTATGTTTGAGATCTTAAATTACTGGATACCAATAGCACCATTCTTTCCAGTTAATGAAAGTGTGTGGGAGCATCTTAAACTGCCATATTGGCCATTAATCATATTTTCATTAATAGAATATAATTTTATTAAAGAAGAAGCGAAGAATTTCATTCTAGGAATAACTATTTCATTTATATTGGCTATTAGTACGATATTGATTGTTTTTTATTCTTATACAGCGATATTAGGAACAGAATTACTTATTATAGATATTTTAAGTTTTGTAATTGGTGTGATAATTGGTCAATTTGTAAGTTATAAAATCATGACAAGAGAACAATTATCAAAATGGTATAATTATGTATCTTGGGTGATATTTATTGGATTTGGCGTAATATTTGCGATATTCACATATTTTCCTCCACCAATACAATTATTTCTAGATTCTGAGTCTGGTCTTTATGGTATTATAACGCATTCTATATGATTTTAACATAATTATTTATTTTTTTTTTCCTTCTTTCTTACATAAATTTATATTGGTTTTGAATTGAATACGTTCGATTTTGATTTAGAGACTCAAAAAATTTTCGATAAGAATTTCTCCAACATTCAAAAAACGAAATGGAGAAAGTGGCTTGATATTAGTTCTCGAGAAGAATATGAGGAAATGACTCTGAAACTATCGGGTTTATCATCTGTTGAAGATATCTTCGAAAGATTAAGGTCTGAAACCACTGAATCAAGAAGTTTTTCAATAAATTTAGAGGACTTTTTGAAAAGTCAGGAAGGTAATAACTCGTTAATTTTTTGTCATTCTTCAGGGACTACAAACAGTAAGCTATCTATGCTTAAATGGTTTTATATGGGAGAGGATGTTGTAAAGAGACAATGGGCTCCTGGTATGCAAGCAATATTTGAATCCAGCGGTTTAGATTCAAAATCATCTGCTATAATTTTTGTACCTTCGAGACTAAAATTTGATGGAATTAATACTTTCGATGGTAATAAGTACGTATCACTCTATTCTTCAGAATTTTCTCAACGGATCATGCTTTCTATTATTAAACCAAGATCATATTCGTTCTATGAATATAAAAATTCTAGGAATTTAGAGATTATAGCTAAAATTCTTACAATGGATGATATCTCAGTTATTTCCGCTCCCGCTATAACAATTTTAGGATGGGCAGATATTAATAGACTCCAAGAGGGAATAAGAAGATCACTTGATTTGATAAATAAAAATCAAAACTCTGAACTTGAAGATTTCTTGTTGAAAATAGAAAAAAATGGATTACTTGATGCTACAAAACAAATTCAGAATGAACTATCCCAAAAATTATCAGGGGCAACTTTAATTTTTAGTATTAGTTCTTTATCAAAATTAGATTGGAACTTAATTCGCAAATTTATGAAATGGGAGGAAGGGAAAGAGAAATTTACCAACCTTTATGTGGCATCTGAGATTGGACCATTTGCGGCAAGCATTAATAAAGGAGATTTTGAAATATCACGTTCGAATCGAATGTACATCTTTCCCTTAACATTACCAGTGTTAGAACATAAAGGAAAGAAAGAAGCAGTTTCTAGAACAAAAAATAGCATTGGTGAGCTTTATGTTTCTCGTCTTCATAATTCAGAAGTATTAATAAATATAGATTTAGGGGATGTTATATCAATTAAAGACCAAGAAGGGCTTCCACAAATTGATGGTCAAATATTAAGATCGAGTTTTGAATTAAAATATCCAATAAATTTTTCAAAAGAGGTTCTTATACCCTCAAATTATAAAGTATATGTAGGAGATTTTTTTACTTTTCCGAATTTCGAAATTTTAAATCCAAGATTGCTACTAAATTGTTTGAAAGAGAACTGTGCTATAGATATTGACTCACTTCTTTTAGTAAATCATAATGCTTCTGCGAATACCAAATCAATATTATATCTTTATTCACAAGAGAATACAAAATGTTCAAATTCACAAAATTATAGTGATATATTGGTGAATTGTATTAAAAATGAAAATTTTCAACAAGCTATTTTAACTAAAGAAATTCAAATAGAATTAATCAAATCTTATCCAATAGATTTCTTAGCAACACGATCCGATATTTTAAATAAAGTAAGAAACGGGAAAAACCCTAAAGGTATTTTGAAAAAATGGCCAATATATGTTTTGGAACTTTAAATTTTTATAAAAAAAAAAAAGAAAAAAATTTTAGTTATTATTTTATGTTGGACTAAATACTCCACCAAATACAAGCCACGCTAGAAATGTTTTAGATACAAGACTTAGAATTTGATATACTCTTTCACCGTATAGATAATCTTTCCATTTACCTACTCCTTTATATTGTAGGATCATGTTGATTGCAAATGTATTAAAGAAAAACAATTCGATACCGTAAATCCAATATACAAATAATGGCACTTCTCCTCCAATTGTTTCAGTACTTATAAAATAAGCGGTAATAACGATCCAGGGAACAGCTCCGGCTATGACGCCTAAATAATATGGGGTCCATTTAACTTTTTCACCTTTCTCTCTCGTATATACGTTATATAATTCCATCATCAAGCCAAACATATTCATCAGAGCATTCGAGACAAAAATCATAAACAATGACCAGAAATCCCAGACTCCAAAAAAAATAGCTATTAAGAATATCATCACTGAACTTGAAAGTGCATATTCAAACCAACGTACTTTGTTTATTCCCTTTTTTAAATTTCTAACATAACTTTTATTTAGTGGGTAAGCAATTAATAGATGAGCAATAGCAGACATCAATAAAAAGGAACCAACAAATGCTCCTAAAGCGCTAAAGACAAAGAGTACAGTTGGGTTAGGTGAGATAATAAAATCTGGACCTACGAGTTCAAATTTAAGATAAAATGTGTATATGTCTCTGGAAAAGGCAAGCTGAGGCAAAAAACCAAATAGAACCATAAGTAACCCCTGTATTAAATGTAAAATACCCATATTACGATTGAATCTTTTTAAGTATTCAAATGTGATTGGAGATTTTGGTATTAACCAACCTTCTTCATTTTTATCAATAGAGTTCATAATTAAAAATATTGAAAATTAGATTATAACTAATACTTCTCGAAATTATAAAATAACAAGACTATATTCTTAAAAATCTAGAAAAAAAAGTAAAAATTATTAATAAAATATAAAAAAAATTATATATATATAACAAACAGCCAGTATTAATCCTATTATTAAAAATCCTACTAGGTAAACTTGGATTTAAATTTATAATTTTAAAGGAATATATAATTAAACAATATTTATTTATTCTTTATTTAAAATATAAATAAAAACCAAAGTGACGTCAAATTGAAAGATAAATTCAATTTAGTTGGTACTAAAATTGCTGAGTTTAGTTTACCAAACTCTAGAGGCGAAACAATCAACATCAGAGAGTTTGAAAATAAAAAAAATGTAATAATTGTGTTATTTAGAGACATTAATTGACCTTACTGTCGGTGGCATGCTGCTAGATTAAGAAAAGATCTAGAAAAATTTGAAGAATTGGATGGGTATTTATATCCGATACTAGTAGATAACGAAAATAACGCAAAAAAAATGGAACAAAAATATGCACGAAAGTATCCTGTTTTTTATGACGAATCAAAGAAGGTAGCTGAAATGTTAAAACAAGAAATAAGGTTAATCAAATTGGGACGGATGCCTGGTTTATTGGTAATTGACAAGCAAGGGATAATTCAATATGCATACTATGGTAAAAATATGCATGATATTCCTGAAAACGAGGAAATTTTAGAAGTTCTAAAAAAAATTAATAAATAATGATTTGGAGGGAATAAAATAATAAAAATGAGATTTTATTCTTCAAAGTTGGCCACACTTGTCCAAATCAAATTATTCTTTTAAAATAAATTTTTATGAAATATTAAACTAAAAAGTTATTAGATTTTTAAATAGACTTTAATCCAATTGTATCTTTTGACTGAATGAATTTATATATCAGTTGGTCTTCCGTTACAAATCCTTCCCATCCAAGTTTCTTATCAAAACCATGCACTGAAAGGAAATTTTCTGAATAATTACTACCGGCAGAATTTTTCATTTGATAAATGACTTTCGCTTTTAAATCGATATTTTCAACTACTTCTAAATTGCCTTGCATCGATATAAAATAATATCTACTAAGATCCGGTTCGAAATTTTCTATAGAAACGCACACATTTGTATTTTTTGAGAGGATCTTCTTCTTCTTGCCATAATTAGTAAAATGAAAATATAGCTCATCATTTATACAGACATACTGAAATGGTGCAATATAAGGATATTTATCATCTATGAATGCAATTCTACATAATTTTTGCGAATTAATTGTTTCTTTTATTTCCCTATTATCCATTCTTGGTAATTTAACAATTTTCATCAATAACATCAAACTTTTTTTTTTAAAAATTTATCGTAAATTAAATCTAATACATATCCATTATTTATTAAAGCGATTATCATTAATTAGATATTTTAATGCAAGTAAAGCACTCTTTTCTTTATTTTTAATTTCGAACATTAGATCAAAATTGAATTTTTTTGTTAATTTTAAGAATTCACTAAAATGGTTTAGGTTTACTTCATCAGCATGACTATATTTACCTTTATTTGGGTGTTCAGAGCTGTAATGTATAATAGGAATCCCATCTGACTTTTTCCAAGTTTTATTGATAAGTTCCATAGCTATTTCTAAAGATTCTCCTAGATTATAACAAAAATGATGATATGAATCGAAAACAATTGGAATTCCTATCTTCTCATTGATTTTTAAGCAATCCTTTATATTGTAACTCTTATCATCATTCTCAATTATATAGTGCTCCTTTATGGTATCACTGAGAGTTGTATATATTTGGAGAAAACGTTTAATACTATTGTTCTTATCTCCATAGACACCTCCCACATGGGTCATTACCTTCGCTGTTGAGTCTAAACCTAATAGTTCTAAAACATCAACGTGGTATTTCAATTCTTTTATACTATTTTGGACCACTTTCTCATTCTTAGAATTAAGAACAGTATATTGACCCGGATGCATAGTAATACGCATGGAGTTCTTCTTTATATAAGTACCAATTTCCCGAAATTTAGATTTAAAATGATCTTGCCAATTAAATTTCATAATTGGATGAGAAGCAAATGGAATTAAATCTGAAGTAATTCGAAAAAACAAAAGACTATTGTTAAAGTTAAATTCTAATATTTTCAGTAAGCAGTTTAAATTGCCTTCAATGGTATCTATGAGCTTTTCTTCGGAATAATTTTTTAACCGAAAAGTTCTACTACTTCTGCATTCTAAAGATAAATTTATACAAGGATATCCAATTTTCATACAATTAAAAGGATTGTTTATTTTTACTTAACAATGGTCTTATATAACTCTACTCGACGATCCTTAAATAAATCATTAAATTCATTTAGTTTTTTATTTCGAGCTTTCTGAATATCAATATCTATGATATCAACATAGGTTTTATCATTAGGAGCAGATGATAAAATTTCACCATTAAAAGAAGTTATCTGACTACTTCCTGTAAATCTAAAATAATCCCTTCCTCTTTTTTCTTCTCCAATTCTATTTGAAGTTATACTAAATACCCGATTTTCTAAACTTCTCGTGACCATAGCCTTTTGACAATAAGGAAGTACTAAATTTGCTGGATGAGCAATGATATCAGCATCTAAGATTGCTAGAATACGTGCTGTTTCTGGAAAAATCCAATCGAAACAAATCATAATACCTATTTTAACTCCATTAATATCATATACTTTTAATGGTCTATCTCCGGGGGAGAACCACATTTTTTCCTTGAAATATAAATGTATTTTTCTATAAGAGTCAATGACTCCATTTTTTGATGCAATCATTGCAGAATTATAGATCTTCTGGTGATCTTTTTCAATATATCCTCCAACAACAATAGCTCCTGTTGATTGGGAGATTTTAATTAAAAAATGAGCTGTTTCACCTTCAAGATCTTCTGCTAAAGATTCTGCTTCTTTTTTAGACGTAAAAGTATATCCCGTTGCAAATAATTCTGGCAAAACAATTAAATCTGCTCTTAAATTTGATATAAGCTTTTCAATTTCTTCAAAATTCTTCTTTTTATCTCCAAATACTGGAGATGACTGAATATAACCAACTTTCATATTTAGTTTACCTTAAGAATATAATATTTATAAGCAAAGATTTTTTTTATTCAAGCTTGGTTTCTTTATCTTTACGTACCGTATATAATTCTTCAACACTGATTTTTGCTTTAACTTGTTTCTCTCCTTGTTTGCGTATAATTTCTTCCAAATCGTCTTCAAGAAATACATTCTTTTTAAATTTTTTTGCTGGAGCCCCTAAATAAATCCAACCCTCTTCAATTTCTTGACCTACCGTGGTTAGAGAATGACCTCCTAAAATTGAATTCTTTTTCATATGTGTTCCAGGCATAATAACACTCTGAGCTCCAATAACAACATTATCCTCTATGATTGTTTTTCTTATGATAAATAGATTTCCAACTATGATTGCAGACTGAACAATAGCTCCTTGTCCCACAACTACATTTTTTCCGAATTCGATAAATTCAGTATCTACCCATCCTTCAAATAAGGAACTGGACAATTTAGTTCGTACGCCAAACATTTTAAAACATAAATTATCTATAAAAGGAAAAGGAAACTTATGTGATAACCAAATTGGCCATTTTTTTATTGTGTTTCTTAAACTCCAATATTTATAATCTTTATTTGAATGATGCCTTAAAAATACCCCTTCACGGGGTTTATGAATAAGATTTACAATAATAAGAATGATTTTAGCGAAGATTAAAGATACTAAAATTGAAGTTAAATACATTATAAAAACAACTAAAGGGAGGAGCAATAAAAAGTGAATAAATTTTGATTCATACAGGATCCACAGTACCCAGAATTCAAATTGAATTGAAAAAAGACTAATCCAGATAAGAAAAATATAGAAGACAAGATATCTCTTTTTTGCTAAAAGGAGAGTTGTATTAGGTCCTACTTTTAAACTTGAAGGTACTGACATGATTATTCATCCTCACCATGGTTATTTAAAAGATCTTTCTTTTCATCTTCAATATTCACTTCTTGTGTGACTTTAATTTTCACTTCATCATCAACATGCTTTTCATATATTAAATCTCTTCTCTGTTCAGCAAATTTATTTGGTTTTAATTTCCTAGCATTGTTTGGACCTAGATATACCCATCCAGACTCTAATTTTTGATTTGGAATTGTACCAGAAAAAGCCCCAATGATAGTTTCTTTGCCCATAATAGTACCAGGGGAAATAAGTGATAAACCTCCAACAACATTGTAATCCCCAAGATCTACTTTTTTAATTATTAAATATTTACCTATTACCATTGAGCTCATTACTACAGCACCTTGACCTACGGTAACGTTTCTACCGAATTCTATAAATCCTCCATCCGCCCAAGCATCTTGCATATGACTTGAAAAATCCACTTTAATACCCATCCATCTAAAACCCCACATTACTATCCAAGTTATGGGACCATTATTCATAAACCAAAAGACAAGCTTTTTAAGTTCTACTCTTACCCTCCAGAATTCGTAGTCTTTATCACCTTCTTCTGCTCTAAATACACCTTCCTTAGGCTTATGCACCATATTTATAATGAGCAAAAAGGCTTTTGTAAAAATGGCGATACCAAATACAAAAATAAAATATAAAATGAATAACCAGACAGGTATTAAAAACATATTAATATACCATGGGATATAACGTGATACATCGAAAAATACGGTTGCAGCCATATATCCAGAAACCCATAAAATTGGTATATATAATGCTAGAAATTTATAACCAATTTTACTAATCGCACTAGTGGTTACAAAATCAATAGTATAATCCACAGCCTTATCATTTCTTACATTGAGTTCCATTATCTTAACTTTTTCTCCTTTTTTTTCTTTTTTGACAATTCCAAAGTATTAGATAATTCTTCTCCTTTCTTTAAATCCTCTTCTGAAATTTGAAGATATTCCATTACACGTTTCTTAAAAATCTTTCTAAGAGGTGTACCGTAATAGTAATTATCTCCTTTCATAATATTATATTTTGTTGCACCTGTCATCGGTAGCCACCATGAGTTATCTCCAGAATCCATACCTGGAGCAAAACAGTTAAATCCTGCAGCAGTGACATTATTTCCAATTTTTACTTTTGCAAATGAGATATTCCCGAATATTCCATCTACTGAATGCGAACTAATCCCAGGATTTGTCCCGATATAAGAATTTTCTCCTACTTCTACAAATCTATCTCCCGCAACCTGTTCTTCTATTACAGATCCTTTTCCTATTTGATTAGTACCTACAAAATTATACATCCATTTTAATAACCAGGGAAAAGGCCCACGAGAAAATGCGTTTTTAGGATATTTAATAATAAAACTCCGAAAATGATAAAAATTTAGTGTTTTGCTTGGGATATTTCTTGGAATGATGCCCGATTTAGAGGGAGACTTTTTTTCTGAGTAGCTCCAAAACAATCGAGTAATTAAAGCAACAATAAACAAATGGATTAAATAACATACTATTATCACAATAGGTAACGTTAAAGAAGCTATAAGGGACGGTATATTCGTAAAAAGGGAAAAAAAATTTCTTATTTCTAAGAAATATGGCAAATAAAAAAACATTATAAATAGCATAAAAATAATACCAGGTATTAGAAAAGAGCAATAATAAATGACATAGAATAAAGGTAACCATAAGCGTAAATTTAAACTAATTTCTTCTTTAATGACATTGTTTTCAGGTTGGGTTTTTTGGTCAGAGTTTGTTGAATCCAATTTTTTTCCCATCAAAGTTATAAATTTCTTAATTAAGAGCTTTTCAAATACTTTTTTATGAATATACTTTTGACTATTTAAAAATTTTCAGACTTAAAATCATAGGATTAGTTGAAAAAGAAAAAAAATTGTAAAATCTTTTAAAATGCTTTAGAAATGTCGTAAAATGATTGGATCAGAATTTAATCAAATTGATGTATCTTTTTTTGTATCTATATACAATTCACATTATATAATATATTGTAAAATAGATAAGGAGTCAAAAAAATTTTAAATATTAATTCTGTAATCTTATATTAAGTATTAATTTTACAAGGTTTTATTTCGTA